>JAZQAN010000065.1:0-100183 GCA_045545235.1 Clostridia bacterium
GATGAGTTCAAGACTCATCTTAAAGAAACACTTAACAATCAATAACGACCTTTCAATGATAAATGTTTATGATTGCGATGAAAAATTATCATAAACTACAAAGAAGAAATAAATGTGCTATAATATAAACAGTTAGACAAACTTGAATTTGTGAGGATGATAAGATGGTCAATATAACAGATGTAAGACAGATTCTTCAATTCGCAATAGATGCGGAGATTAAAGTCTTTCTTGATGGCGGCTGGGGTGTAGATGCACTTCTTGGACATCAGTCAAGAAGCCATAACGATATTGATATTTTTGTAGAAAAGAAAGATTATCAGAATTTTATAGAGATAATACAAGCTAATGGATTTTATGAAATTAAGATGGAATATACAACATTGAATCATACTGTATGGGAAGATGCGAAAAACAGAATTATTGATTTGCATTGTTTTGAATATACAGGCAAAGGTGAAATTCTTTATGAGGGGGATTGTTTTCCGTTAGAAATTTTTTCAGGTAAAGGAAAAATTGAAGAGATAGAGGTTTCCTGTATTGAACCATATAGTCAAGTAATGTTCCATCTCGGATACGAGTTTGATGAAAATGATGTACATGATGTGAAGTTATTGTGTGAGACATTTCATATCGAAGTTCCAAATGAGTATAGATAACGACAAATTCCAATTTATCGAATTGCTAAGGAGGTGCAAGATGAGCAATTTTGAATTTGAAGATATATTAAATATGCAATATCCGAACTCTGAAATAGAAAAAGACTTTCCGGATAAGATTCTCAGAGCTGCTCAATTTGCTCCTTTCGCAGCGCTGACGGGATATGATGAAGCAGTTATTCAAACTGCAAGGCTAACCGATAGCAAATTAGAACTTGACGAATACACAAAAGAAGAACTCAATAGAAAGCTGAACTTCCTGAAAGATAATCTTGATGATCTGCCTGAAACCTCAATAACATACTTTGTACCGGACAGTAAAAAAGCAGGTGGAAAATATGTTACTAAAAAGGGATATATCAAGAAAATTCGTGAATTTGAAAGTGATGTTGTTTTCGATGATGACACAGAAGTTTTGATTGATGATATTCTTTATGTAGAGAATGATTTATTTACCGATATTGAATAACTTAAAATTATGCCGTTGGTTTATTCAACCAACGGTTTTTTTATGCCTAAAATCGTTATCATATGAAAGGCGGGACAAATAATGGCAGTTGCAGAAGTACAAGATCAGGTTAATGTATTTAAAGCAAATGCAATTGCTGTGATGCTTGCCTTACATAGATGGCAGACACCATAGGGGTACTTGTCGCTATTTTTAGAAATAAGGCTATCGAATTAAGGCGTCACGGAAAAATCCGTGGCGCTTTTTTTGACCTAATTTTCTGATGAAAAATATCAAAAAATCTAATAATCTATCAAAAAATAAACGAATTTATCGTTTTATAAGATAATTTGATGAACGATTTATAGGGTTCGACAACAGGCTTCGACAGCATATTCGGATAGAAAATAGTAAAATTATGGTAATTCTCACCGTAAATTATAGATTTATAAGGGTTAATGACAAACGGAGGTTTAATTCAATGAAATTGCAAATTTTATACACTAACAAGGTAAACAATGTAAATTTATATATTACTTATTCGAAATTTGCTGCGATAGGTGCTTTATACGACAAAGGGAGAGGTGGCTATTAATTTCGTAACTAAAAAGCACATCGCATAACCACAGGAAGGGTGTCGCAGCAGATTTCGCTGCGGCACCTTTTTCTGTTCTTATGAGGTGCCGAAGATGAAAAGTTCTCGCAATTATTCTGTACATACTTGGATAATTAATATTAGAACTTTAACTCGTATTCAAGACTGCTACGAAGCCGGGTGTTGGCTTTGTGCGGTCTTTTTTGTTTTAGGCAATCCTAGCCAATGGACCAAGCATTGGTTCTCATATTATGGTAGATATCCATAGTGTCCTCATTCGAACTCAACACAAAAATTCGAATGGAGGATATCTTAATGAAAGGAAAATTTTATAAATCAAGTTACGCATTAAATAGAAATAAGAAGGCTATTGTATATGAAAATGCTGACGGAACTATTTTGGAAATTACCTTTGAAAAAATTGCTGCCGGAAATCCGAATTTTACAGAAGAGGATTTTGAAAAGCTAAAGGAGTTTTCAGACCAGATGTATTTAGAAGAACAACGAAGTGACGTTACATATCACAGGCACGTTAAAGTTGCTATTGATGAGATAGCGGATTCTGTTTGTTTTGCAACTGACTCATTTGAAGCAGAATTATTGGACAAACTGTCAGATGATTCGCTCGGTAAACAAATTCGCGCAATCATGGACAAAAAACTAACAGATGTTCAACGCCGTAGATTTTTAATGTATTTGAACGGAATATCATCGGTGAAAATAGGAGAAATTGAGGGTTGCAGCCAGAATGCAGTATGGGATAGCATCGAGGGCGCAAGAAAAAAATTAAAAAAATTTTTAAAAATGACTTGTAGAAAGGCCTTTTAAAAGATAATTAGTGAAGGGGTAATTTTTTATACCTTCATTTGAACCTTGAAAATTGAATACCCAACAACGAATACATTAGCAATAATTCGAGCAGGTTGCGAATGCGCCAAGACTACCTGTGAAGGACAAGCCTTCATAAAACGGATCGCCGAGATAAGGTACGAGCGTGTCTCCATTTAGCAACACTACGGAAAATGACTTCCCGTATTTGCCAAGACGATTATTGCCTATAATGATACTCCCGTATAGTCGAGGTTAGGTCCCAGAGTACGGCCCGGGCGCTGCCGGGGAGGTGAGAGTCCTGTGATGCTTTAAGTCAAAGCAGTTCGTGTGATTGCCCGTGAGTCAGGGGACAGGAAAAATTCTGATTTAAAATCAAAATTAATTATAACATGCAATATGTAACTATATACAGACTGTCAGGGTGCTTTATTGTAAGCACCCTGCTTTCTGTCTCTTAAATCGGAGGTAAGATTTATGGCAGAAAACAATTGGAATGCGCAAGCAACATTTATTTATATAAAAAAAGAAGTAGAAAAGTTGGCAATGGAATATAATTTGTCAACAGAACAGAGAGAACAACTTGAAATGAGCATAGCACAGAAGCTCGGAGCATCTGTTGTTTTATGTTAGGTATGCTTCATTTTGACAGATATTTTTGTTGGTATCTGTGAATGGATATATTAAAAGATTTGTGGTATTGTTGTCGTGAAATAAAGGAAAGGAGATGACAAAATGGCTGAAGTAATCGTAATTCAACCTACAAAGAATTTGGATTATATAACAGGGAAAATCAGGGTGGGGGCTTACATAAGAGTAAGTAGTGATTCTGATGATCAGGAAAATTCATATATTGTGCAGTACGATTACTATACCAAGCTCATAGCATCAAATCCAGACTGGGTATTCGTGGACATATATGCCGATGAAGGAATCACAGGTACAGCAACAGAAAAAAGAGATGACTTCAATAGAATGTATCAAGACTGTAAGGATGGTAAGTTAGACTTAATCCTAACAAAATCAGTATCGAGATTCGCTCGAAACACCCTCGACTGTGTGGAAATAGCAAGAAAACTCAGGGTTCTTGGAGTGGGTGTGAAATTTGAAAAAGAAAACATTAATACGATGAATATGACAAGCGAGGTTGAACTTGCTGCATTAGGCTCAATTGCACAGGAAGAGTCAATGTCAACATCAAAGAATGTCCGCATGGGTATTCAGTACAGAATGAGCAATGGAACATTCAAGCAGGGATGCATACCATACGGATTCAAAGTCGCAAATGAGGAATGGGTTATAATTGAAGAACAGGCAAAAATAGTAAGGCTCATATTCAATGCCTACTTAAATGGAAATAGCCTAAGAAAAATTGCCGATCAGCTTACACAAGCAAAGGTAATAAAAAATGATGGTACATATAAATGGAATGAAAAGTATATCGCATACATTATCCGAAATGTCAGGTATAAAGGAGATGCCCTCCTACAGAAGACATATACGGAAGAATTCCCCTTCAAGTCAAAAACGAACCACGGCGAGAGGGATATGTACTATGTTAAGAATAGCAATCCGGCAATCGTAATTGCAGAGATATTCGATAAGGCGAATAAACTTCTGGACGAACAAGGAAAAAGATTCAGAACGAATACGGAACCAAGAGGTCACCTACTATCAAAAAAGATTTATTGTAAAGAATGCGGAACAATGTACCGCAGGAAGTCAGGTGAAATCAGAGTGTTTTGGGTATGCAGAAAAAAAGACCATAACGGAAGTGACTGCAATGCTCCGCAGATATCCGAACAAATCATCTGTAACGGATTCGTGAATGTATATAACCGGCTTGTAAATAATATGGAAATCATACTAACACCAATAGTAACTCAGCTAAATGAACTCAGGAATCAAAGGCTGAGAAGCACAGGGTTGGTTGAAAATATAAACAAGGAAATAGCAGAACTGTCAGAGCAGATTCTCATGTACCAGTCAGCGAAATCGCAAGGGTATATGGAATCTGCTCTGTTCTTAGAAGAAAGTAATAAAGCAAACAATAGAATCGCACAACTAAAAAAAGAGAAAAAACTGCTTATGGGAAATGACGAGTGTGAAAAAGTAATCAAGAAAACAGAAAAACTGATAAACATACTTAAAACATCAGGACCAATAAGCGAAATGGACAAAAGCATCTTTGGTAAGGTGATACAAAAAATATGGATAGACAAAGATAAAAACCTTACATATGAACTTATAAACGGATTGGAACTTGCGGTAACATATCAGGAGGTAATGTAAATGGCAAACAGATATATACCATTCGGCTATGAAATAAGAGATGGTGTGATATGCATAGTTGAAAGAGAAACTGAGGTAGTACAAAGTGTCTATGCACTGTATATTCAAGGAATGTCGCTGCTTGCCATAGCAGAGCGATTGAACATGCTCCCAATAACTTATGCAAGCGATGGTAGAGCATGGGACAAGCATATGGTAAAAAGGATACTTGAAAATCCAAAATATAAAGGAGAAAAGGGATATCCTGCAATCATAACTGAAGAAACTGCAAAACTTGTTATCGAATGCAAGTCAAAAAAATACACACATCAGAGTGAAGAGGACAAGCAAAGAGTTGATGCATACAGAGCTAAAACACAATGTGGAATATGCGGAAGTAATATGATACGACTGCATGCAGGATCAGGGAAAAAGAGAAGACTATATTGGAAATGTTCAAATGAGGAATGCTTGGGGCATCGACAAAACTTTAACGAGAAGATACTAAACGGAATCGTTGCAGAGTTGATGAATGAAATAGCAGAGAACCTCACGCTGATAGAAACCGAGACTGTCAAGGACTACGAAAAGGACAGCACGGTCATACAAGCTCATAATGAACTGATTGAGGTAATGGAAAATCCAGAAAGTGAAATTGAAGATGCAATAAATAGAATCATGAATCTAGCATCAGTAAAATTCACTCTATGCAAAGAGGGAGATAATACTGCCGTAACAGAAAGAATCAAGACCAGTATGGCAATATACCCGAAAAAGGCAAATGTAGACGGTGAGGTTATCGAAAAGATAGTCAGAAAAATAAGAATGTATCCCAACAAGCAACTCGCTATAGAATTCATAAATGGTAAGGAATTCGAAAGAAAGGCGAGTGTAGTATAAGAAAAAACAGTATCAGGAATAGAGGTGACCAGATGAATGTAGCATATGCTCCGACACAGACCTTACCACCAATGGAAGTAATAATACTTCCGGCTAACAAGGACCTTGTCAAGAAAGAAAAGAAAAAAGGAAGATTAAAAGTTTGTGCATACTGCCGTGTCAGTACAGATGACGAAGAGCAGCTTACAAGTTACGAAGCACAGATAGGCTACTACACCGAAAAAATACAAAGCAATCCTGAATGGCAATTTGTCGAAGTATTCGCAGATGAAGGTATATCAGGTGTTATGACAAAAAAACGAGATGATTTCAACCGAATGATTGAAATGTGTCGAGAAGGAAAAATCGACAGAATACTAACGAAATCAATCTCACGATTCGCTCGAAATCTTGTAGACAGTATCAAATACATCCGTGAACTTAAAAGCCTTGGGGTATCCGTATACTTTGAAAAAGAAAATATCGATACAGGCGAGATGACAAGTGAAATGATGGTTGCATTGTACAGTGTATTCGCACAGGCAGAAAGTGAATCGCACAGTAACAACATAAAACTTGGTAAACGATTCGGATTCAAACTTGGCCGAGTACCGATGATGTATAATAACCTTATGGGATACAGAAAAGGCACTGATGGTGAACCGGAAATCGTACCAGAAGAAGCAGAAATAATAAGACTGATATTTAGGAAGTTCCTTGATGGAATGAGTTACGGTGCAATTGCAAAATACTTAAAAGCACAAGGAATAAAGACTAAAAAAGGAAAGACAGATTGGTCTACATCGGTAATAATGAATATCCTTACCAACGAGAAATTCAAAGGAGATGTACTTGTCCAAAAAACCTATATAGTAGACTTGTTCACTAAAAAGTCTGCAAGAAATACAGGCGAACTTCCAATGTACTACATAAAGAATCATCACATACCAATCATTGAACCTGCTGTCTATGATATGGTTCAAGTGGAGCTTGCAAGACGAAACAGTCTAAAATCAACATCAGACAAGAATAGCACAATGAAGTCAAAGTACAGTAGTAAATATGCCTTAACAGGGCTTGTAGTATGTGGCGATTGCGGTGCAAAGTATCGTAGAATAACCTGGGCGAGAAACGGCACGAAAAAGATAGTATGGAGATGTACAAGCAGAATCGATTATGGAAAAAAGTACTGCACAAAATCCGTGACAATCGAAGAAGATAGACTTCACAGTGCAATTGTGTCGGCAATGAATTCACTGCTCGATAACTCAGAAAAAATAAAGGCACTGATTCATGGAAGTATAGCTGAAATACTGACTGCACCCGATACAGAGAAACAAATTCTCGGCTTAACAAGTAGCATCAAAATGAAAAATGCAGAAATTGTAGATATCATACGAGAAGGAGTGGAAAAGCGAGAGGATAGGGCGATAATATCAGAGAGGTGCAAAGAAAAACATGATGAAGTAAGTAAGCTCCAAGCAAAACTTAATGCTGCAACTGCGAAGCAACAAATGGAAAATTCACAGACAGGTCAACTTAGAGAAATCTATGATGCAATAAACAGAATTCCTGGCAAGTTCACCGAATATGATGACGAGGTCGCTAGAATGATGATAAGTAAAGTAAAAATACTGACAGAAGAAAGAGCTGAAATTACAATGTTCAACGCCGTGAATCTTACGGTAAATATATAAAGAAAGGAGAAAGCCATATGAACAAGGTTATAAAAAAATCAAATGCAGTAACTCTAATGGCAAACCCAAAGATCGAACTTGAGGTTAAATACACCAATAGACCTGAATTTCAAGCAATAATGGATGATATGCGAAACAACAAGACAGATATGATAATGATGCCGAGAGTTGCGGATTTATCAAGAGATCCTGTAGATGTAAAGGCAGCATGCAAAGAAATTATCGGAATGAAAAAGGATGTTCAGTTCACTGCGGATAAGCTTATGGGAAAGGATATTCTTAAAATGTCTGATGATGAGATTCTAAAAATAACAATGGCAACACTTGAGGATGACATGGTTATCATCGTAGATACACCGGAAATTGCAATGGAAATGATAAGCAAATCAAAAAACAACAACGAAATGACGTTGAAATAGTGGAGGAAATGTAATGAATAAAACGAAGGTGGCAATATACAATTGTTTTATACCATACAATCAAGAACTAGCTAAAGAGTCTAGACAAAAACTTGAAGCTATAAAGGAAGAAATTACAGAAAAAACAACTGATGAGGTAATTGGCATATTTGAGGATGCTAGACCTGCGTCAACAGAATTAAGATTCAGACCAGAGCTGCAAAAACTACTGAAAATGGCTGAAAGAAAAGAAATCAATGAGATAGTAGTTCCGAGAGTAAGGCAACTAAGTACAAGTGTAAGAAATATGATTAACATCATAAGACAATTCGAAAAGCATGGGGTTATAATAAAGTGTCTTGAAGAGGGAATGAACAGCCGCTCAGTACATACAAAAACCGCACTGCAGATAATGGCTCTTGGTACACAGTTTTCGGCAGAACCACAGGATGATAGAGTAAAGAATGTGGTTCTTTATTACGGATACGAAACTTGTTGCCCTGATTGTGAAACAAAACACTTTAATAGAATTGAAGAGTGCGAAAAAGCAATTAGGGCGGATAAATCATTAAACCTAGTATACACATACACAGATATCGGCATCGAAGAAGAAGCGATTATGGAGCGTGGCGGAATAATAGAAATGATGAACGATATAAAGGAAGAAAGTATCGATATGGTATATGCTCACTCATTAGAAAGCTTCGCCTCCCAAACACATGACTTCATCACAATATGCAAAGAACTCGAAAAATACGGAGTTGGAGTAAAGGTCATGGAAATAGATCTTACAATGCAATGTGATGAAGAAACAGACTTTGGAATAACAATGATGTGATAAGGGGTAGATGTAAAGTGTGGAATTATTATGAGATTATTGTAATATATGACAAGGATTGCGGTGAAGTAATAGTGTTCCACACTGACGCAATCATGAATGACTCAAACGATATCGTCTCTCAGGCGATATCGCTAGGGTTGTTTGAGGAAAGATATAGAGAAAAAGTTAGGTGGGCAAGAGCAGTATCTGACTATGAATATGAGCACATAAAAGATCGTTAAGCAGCCGAAGGGCTGTTTTTTATTTTGAGAGGAGAAAGCTTATGGATGCTATAGAAAGAATACTCAATGCAAAGACGATTCCTGGATTGAGTCGTGCTGTGCAAAACTTTTGGTATGAATACGGAGAAAGATACGGCGATGACATTCTTCTTATACTGCAGGATGAATTAAAAAACAAAAATGATAGCAGTATTCACAGATGGCTATATTCTTACTTACCACAATGCGAAAATGGCGATGAATTTATGGATGCATTAATTGATTTCCAAGTAGATTGTGAAGCATTCCATAATATAAACAAAGAAGATACGGTTCAAATAACTGAAACAGAGTTTATAAATGTCGTAGAAGGATTTGGTGATGCCTGTGAGATAAAGAAATTACTTACAAAGGTATATGATTTAAATGTAATAGAAACCGATAAAGGTGTAGCTAGTCAGGAAACATGCTTTTTAATTATTGGAAGAACATTAAATATATTTTTGCCACGTGTTCCGGCAGAAACACACAAAGAGAAGTATATTGGTGAAACTATAGGTCTTTTATTGTATGAGATTGAAACACATAGATATGGCGCTTTCCGAATGCGCAAAAACTTGGGGCTTAATTCCAAGAAGTTGAAAAAAAGTGAACTCACAACACAAGAACTTTATAAAATTCTCTTTTATGATGTTTTTTTTGAAGGAGATTATATGAAGAAAATTGGTTTGACGAAAACAGAAATTGCAGAAGTTGAAAATCACCTAAGAGTTGTTGTCGCAAACCATGTATTTAGCTATGAACGTGGATATAAATGTTAATTTTAAGGAAGGAGAAAATTAATGAATACGGATAGAATCATAAATGCGAAAGGATTATCTGAATTACTCGATGCGATAGACGAGTTCTGCAGGAATTCGTTCATGAGAGACGATGATACAGAATGTATGCAGCTTAAGACTGAAGTGGAAACTGCATCCGAAAATGATTATCTTATGCTTTTAGCATCGTATTTTGTTGCATGTGAAGATGGTGAAGAAATCATTGAAGCACTCTACGAGTTTGCAGGGAACTGTAAGGGTTTTGTAGCTGCAGATGAAGAAATGACACATCAAGTAACTAAGGCTGAATTTGAGACGGTTTTGGACGAGTGTGAAGACAAGTGTGCATTGAGAACCTGTATAGAGGATAGCTATGCCCTGAAGACCGCAGAAACAGAATGTTACAACATGTATAGAGAGTTCGCATTAAGATTCAAAGAGAATAATATCAATTTGATCCTTCCAAGAATAGATGTAAATACAGATATAAGAAAGTACATATCAGAAGAATTGGGAACAATTCTTTACGGTGTGCTTAATACAAAGTTAAGTAAGGATATAATTGAAGAAGAAATGCATAGGTATATACCGGAAACCAAACAATCAGATAAACCAATCAAACAGCTTTTCAAAGAGTACTTCTATAATGTCGTACTTTATAAAGATAGGAAACCTGGCATTTATCTTGAGTTTGATGAACATATGAAAAGAGTAATTGTTATGGAATTCTATAAACGGATAATCAGTCGCTACCTTCAACTATAAAAAAGCGACATATCCTTTTTCATCATATGCAGTTATAATGATTAGCTTCTCCTTATTTTTTATGGATATTTATTTCAAAGTTTGATCTCCGCTACATATTAGAACCCGGCACTTGTGTTTTGTAAAATTCTATGATATAATAAAAAAGTGCTGAGATTTGAACTTTTCATGTTGAAAAAGTTCATGTTTTTTGGCGAATGCGGAAGCGATGTGTTCGGAAGTGATTTTTTTCAAAAAATCACCTGCATCTTTATTGTTCTGCTTTGCCAGAAAAAAGACTATTCTTCGGAATAGTCTTTTTTAACTAAATAAATCCTTCGATACCTTTTGGTCGTTTCTTTTTCCGGACATTTTTCAAACGTAACATCCTCCCTGTTTTTGATTTATTGACAAAAAAATTTTATAATGTTATAATATTGTCCTATACATATCACCAAAGGAGAATTGAAAATGGAACTGTTGAAAAAATTGCCAATGCCCATTGGAATGACAAAAAAAGATATTATTGATTTACTTTTAAAAGAAGAATACGGATATCTTCCTGAATTTGCCGAAATTTCCACAGAAAGTGAAATGATACACGAAAATTTCTGTGCCGGCAAGGCATCATTATATAAAATAACACTTACCTGCAAAACTAAAAATGGTGATTTTTCATTCCCTGTTTATTATACAAAATTATTAGATGTTGAAAACACTGTTCCTTGTTTTATACACATAAATTTTCGCGACAATGTACCCGACCGGTATCAGCCAACCGAAGAAATTGTTGATTCGGGATATTCAGTCTTATCATTCTGCTACACAGATGTAAGCTCAGATGACGGCGACTTTACAAACGGACTTGCAGGCATAATTTATCCCAATGGAAAACGCAAGCCTGATGATTGTGGAAAAATCGGCCTTTGGGCATGGGCAGCTATGCGAGTTATGGACTACGCACAGACATTACCCGAACTTAATCACACCCGAATATCGGTATGCGGACATTCGCGACTTGGAAAAACAGCATTGGTTACAGGTATGCTTGACGAAAGATTTTACTGTGCTTTTTCCAATGATTCAGGCTGTTGCGGTGCGGCACTTTCGCGTGAAGCAACAGGAGAAAATATTGCCGTTATAACTGATGTATTTCCATTCTGGTTCTGCGAAAATTATCTTAAATACGCAAATAACGATGACAAATTACCGTTTGACCAACACTATCTGATTGCGGCAAATTATCCTCACAAGGTATATGTTGCAAGCGCTGAAGGTGATGCGTGGGCAACACCAAAAAACGAATACCTTTCCTGTATTGCAGCAAGCAGTTACTATGAAAACCATGATATAAAAGGATTTATTCACCCTGGCAGACTTCCAAAAACCGGCGAACATTTCCACGACGGAAATATCGGGTACCACATAAGAAAAGGCACTCATTATTTAAGCAGAGAAGACTGGCAAAATTATATTAAATACTTAGAAAAAGAATAATACTAACAACCTGGTTTAATGAAATTAAAATTTCACCTTTGAAAACTGAGGTTCGGATTATTCTCTTTCTGCTACCAATACATTAAAATATAAAGGAAGTTGAAAATGAAAGTTACTGTTGCAATAGATTCATTCAAGGGTAGCCTTTCCTCTCTTCAGGCAGCTAGCGCCGTAAGTGAGGGTATAAAAAGAGTATATAAAGATGCTGAAATAACGTTGTGTCCAATTGCCGACGGAGGCGAAGGTACTGTTGAGGCAATGTCTTTTATTAATGGCAGCAAAATACAAAAAGTAACTGTTCAAGGACCGCTGAATAAAAAAGTTGATGCAGAATACGTTATAAACAACAACACTGCAATTATAGAAATGTCTGCAGCAGCAGGCATTACACTTATTGACAAAAAAAATTTAAACCCCCTTAACACAACCACATACGGTGTAGGTGAAATAATTGCCGATGCAATAAAAAAAGGATGCCGCAAATTCATAATAGGCATTGGTGGCAGTGCCACAAACGATGGTGGTACCGGGATGCTTAAAGCATTAGGCTTTAAAATTGCCGACAAAGCTGGTCAGGATGTGGAAAACGGAGCAAAAGGGCTTGAAAACATTTTTTCCATAAATGCAGATAATGTTATTCCCGAACTTAAAGACTGTTTTTTTCAAATAGCCTGCGATGTAAAAAATCCACTTTGCGGCACTGATGGTTGTAGCTATGTTTACGGGCCTCAAAAAGGGGGAACCCCTGAAATGATTAAGCAAATGGACAAATGGCTTTATAACTACGCACAAATTGCCAAATCTATCAATCCATCAGCAAATCCCGAAACAGAAGGTTCAGGTGCCGCAGGCGGCATGGGTTTTGCTTTTTCCGCTTTTTTAAATGCAGAATTAAAACCCGGAATTGAGCTTATTATGAATGAAATAAACCTTGAAAAACATATTGAAAATTCAGATTTTGTTATAACAGGCGAGGGTAGACTTGACGAACAATCTGCTATGGGTAAAGTCCCCTATGGAGTAGCAAAGCTTGCAAAAACACACAAAAAACCTGTAATAGCATTTGCAGGGTCGGTTACCGAGGGTGCTAAAAATCTTAATCTATGCGGGATTGATGCATTCTTCCCTATACTGAAAGGTATATGTACATTGGAAGAAGCTATGAACACAAAAAACGCATACAAAAATCTTGCAGATACATCAGAACAAGCTTTTAATCTATTGGCGACCATACAAAGAGACAAAAACATTTAAAAACACATTTACATTCACAAATAAAGGTGCTATAATTAATAATATAATATAAAATATGGGAGATGATATCATGAAAAAATCAAAAACTCTATTCACCTTAATTTTGTGTGTTGTTATGTGTATCTCAAGTATAAGCGTTTTTGCCGAAAAACTTGTTACACTTTACACCGAAGATGGCAGAAGTAAGCCTTTTCCCGAAAGTCAGGTTGAAGCACAGCTTACTGTTGGTTGGTATAGAGAACCCGTTCAAAGACTATATGCAGTAAACAAAAGCAAGGTTTTCAAAAAGTCCGAAGTTGCTGCCCAACTTACCGTTGGTTGGTACACATATCCCGTTACAAAACTGTATGCTCTTGACGGCAGAGAAAAAGTATTTGCAACTTCACAGGTTGCCGCTCAGCGCACTGTGGGATGGTATACACTTAATGAATATGTATTAGCACATGCAGATTATCTGCGAGATACTTCCGGATATGCTGCTGCCACATACTGGCTTGAAGAAATTTTATCTACATATAACAAATATAACGATACCGTAATGGCTGGTAAAGTAAAATCGAAATTAGATACATTTTGTTTGAACTGGTATGCAAAAAACACGTGGATTCCTCTTGCGATTGCAGAAAGTTATATAACAAAAAATTCAATGGATGTTCCACGAGCTAACCTGATTGTACGAAATCTTTCAAAGAAAACTATTGATACACTTGAAATTCAATTTACCTGTTATGATGCATCAGGAAATCCAACCGACGACTATCAAACCCTGGATCGTACAGTTATTGAAGCAAAATATCCTTCACATTTGTCAAATATAGACCCAAGTATGTCTTATGTATTATATATTGATTTATATTCAAATACAAAAACAACAAAAATTGGTAACTTCAAGATAAAAAAGATTACCTTTACAGACGGTTCAACCTGGAGCAGATAACAAAAAGGCGTACATTTGTACGCCTCAGACCGTCGAAAAAGTCGTTCTACCACAAACGACTTAACAATTATGTTTGAATGTAGGGCGAGGGTTTACTCTTGCCGAAAAATAAAAACAACTATAAAACCGCAAGGAAAATATCGAATTTTCCTTGCGGTTATTTGCTTTTTGCCAATTTGAACTCTACCGTACCCTCGTACGCCGACGAATTCAAATTGACAAAATATACCTTCCTTTTTCGCAATCTGTCAGCGTGTCGATAGGTTTATCGACACGCTGAAGGCGTACATTTGTACGCCTTTCTTTTTTTCTTGTTTACAAATAATTACAGTTGTGTTATAATATGTAAAAACAACATAAGGAGATGTCATTATGAAAAAAATCAGAGCATTACTTGCTATTGCGCTTAGTATCGTAATTGCAAGCTCGGGTATCAACGTTTTTGCCACATACTTATATACCGAAGATGGTAGATGTCAATATTTCTCATATGATCAGGTAGAAGCTCAGCTTAAAGTAGGTTGGTACAGAGAACCCGTACAAAGACTTTATACCGCTGACGGAAGAAGTAAGGTATTTGAAAATTCCAAAGTGGATTCTCAATTAAATGTTGGTTGGTTTAAAACTCAACCAATAATAGTATATGCTGAAGATGGCAGAACAAAATATATCGAAAATACAGCAGATGCTATTGCCGCCAACGAAGCTGTAGGCTGGTACAAAGAACCTGTACAAAGACTTTACACACCGGATGGCAGAAACAAACTGTTTAAACAAAGTCAAGTTGCTGCTCAGGTTGCTGTTGGTTGGTATACCCAACCCGTACAGACACTATATACTATAGATGGCAGAACAAAAGTATTCCCTAAAACTCAGGTTGCCGCTCAAGTTGCTGTTGGTTGGTCAACTGAACCCTTTGTGACTATGTATGCTCCTGACGGCAGAACAAAGAAGGTTAAACAAAGTCAGGTTGCTGCTAATCAAAAGGTTGGTTGGTTTAAAACAAAACCTATAAAAATGTATGCAGAAGGCGGAAAAACTAAATATATTGAAAACACACAGGATGCTATACTTTCCAACGAAGCAGTTGGTTGGTACAGAGAACCTGTACAAAGATTGTACTCTTTAGAAAAAAGCAAATTATTCAAAGTTAGTCAGGTACCTGCACAACTCAAAGTTGGTTGGTTTACAGAACCTGTAACAAAAATGTATGCTATTGACGGCAGAACAAAAGCGGTTCCAAACTCCCAAATTACCGCTAATCAAAAAGTTGGCTGGTATCTTGTAAAAGACTATGTAATAGCAAGAGCTAATGTAATTAAAACCAACGTTGGCTATGAGCCTGCTATAAACTTTGTTCAGTCTATGCTATGGGATGCCGATTATCATCAGTCTTTATATAACAAAATAGATTCACTTTGTCAGGAATGGCATAACAAAATAGGTTGCCCTGTTGCGGTAAGAGATTCACATGTAGATACTTCCGGTAGCTATCCAAAGGCTTATGTTTACTTCAGAAATCTTTCTACAACAAAAGCTATAGTAGCTATCGAATACGCCTTTACTTGTTACGATGTATACGGACAATTAGCTGCAGACAATCCATCGTACAGTTCAACCAGAACAGTAAACTTTGATGAAAAAGATTTTTATAAATTCCCAACTTCTTCCTTCACTATCTATTCAACATTATATGATAATGAAGATACAAGAAGCATTAAAAACATTGTAATCAAAAAAGTTGCGTTCAGTGACGGAACTGTATGGATCAGATAGAAAGAATAAAAATAAACGGTCAGGAAAACCTGCCGTTTATTTTTTATTTGTTCGTAAACTCTCTTATATATGTTTCAAGCAAATCAACAGTTTTTTCTATACCAAGCTTACTGCTGTTTACACTTATGTGATAATTTCTGGAATCTCCCCATTTGCCTTTACAATGGCTGTTATGATAAAGCTTTCTTTCCATATCTTTTTTGATTCGCATCTTATTTGCTTCTTCATCGGTTTTTAAACCATAAACTTCTTTTACACGCTGAATTTTACAGGGAATATCACCTAAAATAAATATTGAAACAAGGTTTGGGTTATGCGAAAGCATTGCTTCCGAACAACGTCCCACAACTACGAAAGATTCTCCTGCATCACCTTTTTTCTGTAAAAATTCAAACTGCATTTTTAAAATATGCTCTGCAAAAGAAGTGGTGTGTCCCTTTACTCTTTTATTGAAAAATTTTATTTTGGGTTTTTCTTCATACTTACGAAGCTCTTCATGATTAAAATTCTTTTCTTCTGCAATATGCTCTAAAAGGTTATGGTCATATAGCGGAATATCAAACCTTTTTGCCAAAGCCTCTGCGATAATATGCCCACCACTGCCAAATTCACGACCTATTGAAATAACCAACTGTCTGTCCATACCAAAACCTCCTGATTACAAATATCTTACATAAATAATTACGGTAGATATTGCAAGAACTATCAAAGTAGCAGGAACTGAATATTTGCAGTATTTACCCCAACCGATAAAGTGACCTTCCTGTGCTGCTGCAGAAATACCTACAACATTTGCTGATGCGCCAATTGGTGTAGCACTTCCTCCTACATCTGTACCCATAGCCAATGACCATGAAAGGGTGTCAAGTGGAATACCTGCGGTTATCGAAAGCGTTTTTATAACCGGAATCATTGTTGCCGCAAACGGTATATTGTCAACCAATGCACTTGCAACAGCTGATGCCCATATAATTATACCAACAATAAGGAATTTATTATCACCGCAAACACTTACTATCAATTCTGCAAGAAGTTCTAAAATCTTCGTTTGTTCAAGCCCTCCTACAACTACAAAAAGACCGATAAAGAACAATAAAGTTTTATAATCTACCTTCTTTATAAGAATTATACTATTTTTACCTGCAAAAATCAAGGTGCCAATTGTAACAATAACACCAATTGTTGAAACAGTCAGTCCTGTCTGTGCATGAGTAACAAGCAAAACTACCGCCACAAGAAAAATTCCTGTACTTGCAAGAAAATCTCTTTTATTCTTTATAGCCTCCGAAGGCTGAGGATATACAATATCACCGCGTAGCTTTTCAGAATCTTTTAAAGGCTTACGGAAACAGATATAATAATACACAATTACAAAAACTGCCGAAATCAACACAATAAAGCCTGTATTAATTATAAAATCGAAAAATGAATATCCCAATGATGTACCTATTATAATATTAGGAGGGTCTCCGCACATTGTAGCAGAACCGCCCAGATTTGCACAGAATATTTCTGCTATTATAACCGGTACAGGATTAAATTTCAAAAGCTTTGCAAGCTCTAAGGTTACAGCTGCAAGGAAAAGTATAACAGTAATACTGTCAATAAACATTGCAAGTATCAAGGACATTATCATAAATGTTATAAAAATTGATGTCGCACGATACCTTACAAGCTTGGCAATACCAAGACACAACCATCGGAAGAAGCCTGATTCACCCATACCTTCTACCATTACCATCATACCTGCAATAAATACAATGGTAGCCCAGTTAATACCTGCCGATTCTTCGTGAACCTGCCCAGCCTGATACCAAAAATCCAATTTGGTAAAACATCCTAAATTCAATACCTCATTGATTGCGGTAAAGCTATGCATACATAATCCGAAAACCACAATCAGCATAAGAGCGGCGCTTAATAGCGTAACGATATGCCTTTCGACTTTTTCTGATATGATTACCAAAAACATCACAACAAAAATCATAACTGAAAAAACCTGTGCAACTATCACTTTTGTCATCTCCTTTTTAAAAATAAACCTTATATATAATAGCAAAGTGGATTTTTAAAGTCAAGCAAAAAATGCACAAATTTTGTCAAGAATTTAACAAATTTTAGTTAATATTTTAAACTATCTGTCATTGACAAATAAAGCTTTTATGCTAAAATTATTATATGATATTGTAATAAGGAGTGAAACACTATGAATTGCTGGACACTTGGTAAAGATAACATATGGGTTGCTGCCCACAGAGGCTGGCGTACAAAATATCCCGAAAATACAATGGAAGCATTTAAAGCGGCTATGTCACTTGGAGTAGACCAGTTGGAAACAGACATACGTGTTACAAAGGACGGGGAACTGGTAATCATTCACGATGCTACAGTTGACAGAACAACAAACGGCACAGGTAAGGTTAACGAATATACATTAGAAGAAATTCAAAAGCTTGATGCAGGTAGTTTTTTAGCCCCTGAATTCAAAGACTGCAAGGTACCTTCTTTTATAGAATTTATGGAGTATGTCAAGCAATTCCCCACACTTACATTGGACCTTGAACTTAAGGAATATCCCGAAGACGGCAACGATGAAGTAGCTTATGATGTATGTGACCGTGTACTTAAACTTGTTGACGAATACGACTATACAGACCGCGTAGTTATAAATACATGGAGCGGTAAACTGGCAGAATACATATTTAAAAAATATGGTAAAAAATACAAAATACACTCATATTATCCCGAAAGATTTCTGCACGGTGCCAAAGCCCCTTATGAAACAGACCCTTATTCTTATGCATATTGTTGCTGTATGTTTGATTCCGCAGAGGTTAAGGACCCAAATGCAATTGTAAATATGGCATCTAAAGAAGAATTTGAAGAAATGCAAGCAAAAGGCATACAACCATGGGCAGGTGCATCTGTTAAAAACGAAGCGGGTGTAGACATTGCTATTGAACGCGGTGCCTACCTTATCACCTGCGATAATCCTGATGAAATTCTTGAAATTTTACGCAAAAAAGGTAAACATAAATAAACAAACACACTTGACTTTTAACAGTCAAGTGTGTTTTGTTATCAGTTTAAATAAAACTGTTTATACCACCGGGAAAATTTACGCAAACCTTCACGAAGAGATGTTGACGGTTTAAATCCAAAATCGCGTTCCAGAGCAGAGGTATCCGCATAAGTTACAGGCACATCGCCTGCCTGCATAGGCACAAGTTCTTTGTGCGATTCAAAATCATAATCTTCGGGAAGAACTCCTGCAGAAACAAGTTCCTGTTGAAGTATGTCTACAAAATCAAGAAGATTTTCAGGACTATTATTGCCTATATTATAAACTCTGTAAGGTGGCAAAGGCAACCCATCTTCACCATCTGCTTTTTGGGGAGCACATTCCATAACTCTTTTTACCCCTTCTACAATATCGTCTATAAATGTAAAATCTCTTTTACAATTTCCATAGTTAAATATCTGTATGGTATCGCCTTTTATAAGTTTGTTGGTAAAACCGAAATATGCCATATCAGGTCTGCCTGCAGGACCATATACGGTAAAAAATCTTAAACCCGTTGAGGGTATATTATAAAGCTTGGAATAAGAATGAGCCAAAAGCTCATTAGACTTTTTGGTAGCTGCATACAGTGAAACAGGATTATCCACCTTATCATCTGTTGAATACGGTATTTTTTTGTTAGAGCCATAAACAGACGAACTTGATGCATACACAAGATGTTCAACAGGATTGTTTCTACAAGCCTCTAGGATGTTATAAAATCCTATAATATTAGATTCTATATACACATCGGGATTTGTGATAGAATACCTTACTCCTGCCTGTGCGGCAAGGTTTACAACCACTTGCGGTCTGTACTCCTCAAAAACACTTTCCATGAGTTCTTTATCCGCAATATTCCCTCTTACCAAAGTCCAATTGTTTGCAGGTATATGGGAAACAAGATTTTCAATTTCCGAAAGTCTGTATTCCTTTATGGATACATCATAATAGTCGTTAATGTTATCATATCCAATGACATTTATATTATTATATGAACGCAATAGCTCCATTACAAGATTTGCACCTACAAAACCGGCAGCACCGGTAACCAAAACTGTTTTATTGTTAAGATCAATATTTGGTGTCAGCATGTTATTCCTTTATACTCCTTCTGTACTTTTTCATAACTTTCAAGATTACCTATATCATATCTTGAGCCCGGCATTTCAAATGCATAAACTGATGACTTTTTACACATCCAGGACACAAGACTACCGGGCGCGTCTACACCGCAACCATCGGCTATTGCCTCATCAACTCTTGCTATATCATCTTTTTTGTAGAAATAAAACGGTGGACAACACCAATTTGATTTTGGTTTTTCAGGCTTTTCTTCCATATTCAAAATCAAATCTGCATCATCAAGCTCTAAAACGCCACATTTTTGCAAACGCTTTTCTTCACCTTCAAAATATCTCATTACACAGCTTGCATTTTTTACATCTGCATAATCTATAAATTTATTAAGTGAAAAATCAAGAACATTGTCACCTGCAATTATAAGAACATCATCGTTCAAATTAAGTTTGTCTATGGCAAATTTTATATCCCTTACTGCACCCAAACGAGTTTCGTTAGTGCTTGTACCATCATCTACCACGGTTATCTTATAAGGCTTTGTTTTTGCCCAATCTTCAAAATGATGAGCAAACTTGTGGTTTGAAATAACAACAAATTCACTTACCCTTCCACCTGCATTTATATCATCTGTAAGGTGGTCAAGTATTGTCTTTTCTCCAACCTTCAAAAGAGGTTTGGGAAAATTTTCAGTTAAAGGATAAAGTCTTGTGGCATATCCTGCCGCTAATATTAAACAAATCATTTTTTACTCCTTATTTTACCTTGCTTCCATCTGCAGATTTACAAAAATGTACCGAGAATGTATCCCTATACTGCGGAAACATCTCAAGATATTTTTCGGTTACATTCTTGGTAATTTCTTTCTTATAGCTTGGATCTATAAGTGCCATACAGCATCCCTTAAAACCTGCCCCACTGAAACGTCCGCCATATATACCGTCCGTTTCAAGCATTATTTCGTATATGCTTTTCAGTTCGGGTGAGCCCGTTTCCCAATTTTCTATTGAACTTTTGCCACTTTCAAATGAAAGTTTGCCGTATGTTTCAATATCGCCTTTTCTCCAGGCTTCCACACCGGCTTCAACTCTTGCAAACTCTGTATACCAATGTTCTGCTCGTCTTGCCCATTGTTCGGGCAATCTGTCTTTATATTTAAGATAAATATCATATGGAACATTACGAAGAAATGCTTCATTAAATTTGCCATATTCCATACCTGCATATGCCTGCAGTGCATATGCGGCACTACGACATTCATCAACCCTCATGTTAAAAGCAGAACTAGCCAACGAACGTTCAACGCCACTAAAGAAAATTGCAATTTCATAAGGCTTCATATTAGGATTTTGCGGAATAAGTTCATAAGTATCATCCAAAGTATCCAGATACAAAAGATGCTTTTTCTTGCTATATACTTCACAGGACTGGTCAAGTTTTCCACAAGAAACCCCTACATAATCATTTTCCGCAGAAAGAGCCATTGTAATAAGTTCCTGCTTTGGTATTTTTATTTTATTTACTGTACAAAGTGCAGACAAAAAAGCAATAATAACTGCAGCAGACGATGAAAGCCCTCCAATAGGCAAGCTCCCTTCAATAACACCACAAAGTCCTATTTCGAGATTATGATTTTTAGACAGGGCAAAAACTGCACCTCTCAAATGGTCTGCCCAATCATTTTGTGGTGTTTTCGGAATACTTGAAACATGAAACTGTGCACGCTTATCAAACTGCATAGAAACAAGTTCAATAACCCCGTTTTGTTTAGGTCCATATGCAATATGAATACCCTTGTCTATTGCAAATCCCGTTACCTTTCCATACTGATGGTCAGAATGAGCACCTATAGGACAAACACGGTATGGGCAGAATGCAACATCTGAAGGTTCCTTGTTATAAATACTATGGAATCGTTCAATACATTTCATAAAATCTCTCCAATATTATATAATCACTATATCAGCATTTCTTCTTTCTGAACGTGTAGTTTGACACACCTCAGGATAATTACCTACGCCTATAAACATAATTAAAACTTCCGAATCCTTCATTTTTATAGCATTTCTTACATTTTCTTCCTGAGAAACATTCAACGAAGCACTTAAAGGAATTGTGGCAATCTTGTGATAATGAAGACTATGTAATATATTCATCGCATACATGCCTCCATCAATAAATGCTTGGTGCACTTCTCTGCTTTTGTTAAAATAACACAAATCACAAGTAATAACCAATAATTTATCAATTTTTTCCCCAAAACCTCTGTTTCCGTTTTGATTACTTAAAACTTCTTTCAAAACATCTTTATTACTTATAATTACAGTTTTCCACCCCTGCCTGTTACATGCAGATGGCGTGTGTTGAGAAAGTTTAACTGCCGCTTTAAGCTTTTCAATATCCACAGGAGTATCAGAAAATTCTCGTATACTGTGACGACTAACTATAAAATCGGCAAAATTTCCCGGTTGTTTTTCAGGATCAAACTCAATTATTCCGCCTACACCATTGGGGGTTCCGGCAAGTTTTGTTATTTTTTCGTTAATTTCTTCGTTTTCGTAACCATATTCTTTATTTTTTCTGATATATTCATTCAATGTACATAGTGCTGTTTTATAGAAAAATGCTTCCACATCATAACTTTCAGCATATTTTTCCATTGTACTAATAAGCTCCAGAACCGCTTTTTCTCCAAATCCTGCTCTGTAATTAGAATATCCCAAACCTTTTTCCAAAGCATGGTACATCTTTGTAATAACCGCCTCATATTGACAATAGTTAATATAATCTTTATTTCCAAATGTGTTTTTTTCGTATCTCTTAATGTAGTTCTTAAATAAAGTTTTGTAGGAATTTTTCTTAAAAACCATATTGTACACAGCTTTTACTTTCGTCTTTATACTCATATTTACCTCCTCAAAAATTTTTTCACAACCATTTCTTTAAAATATCTGAATTCCTCAGTTTTGAAATAAATTATCGTAAAAATAACGTTAGGAATAATAGCACAAATAACAAGGCGTTCCAACAATCCTAAAAATCCACCTGCACACAAATTACAAATAAAATATGTAGCACCTGTAATTAACAGCGTTATAATGAAGTCTCTGAAAACTACCAAAAGATTCTTTAAATGAGACATTTTAAATAAATGTTTAAACAACACATTATTTACCCATGGAAGTGATATCAAAAAGGCAATAATAGTTGAAATAACTATGCCATATATTCCAACAAATTGCACTAAAATCAGATTCGAAACAACATTTATTGTCATAGATATATATGGTCTCATCCAATCTTTGTTCCACAAGCCTGCCGCATCTTTAAATGCCAGAATATTTCTTTGAATCATATATATATAAAAATACAAAGCCATCAGTATAACAAATGCCATTCCCAGCTTCATATCATTGCCGATCCATATCTCTATAAATGGTTCATATAAACATACCAAACAAACACTACACCAACCAACAATCCATGCATTAGCAAAATTTAATTTTTTAAAAAACCTGTAGTTTTCCTCGGTTGAATCGACAACAAGTTTGTTCCCAACTCCTGCCGTTATAGATGAATAAATAACCATTATAAAACCACATATTGCATTCATAACATAATAATAATTTCCATATTTAGCGGTCATACTGAGACCCAAAAAAGCAGAGATAATAAGCGTATCAGATGAATGAACAACTATACTGTTAAGCTTAGTTCCAAAAAGACCACCAATTTTAGTTTTTAATTCTTTTTTGGTATCTTCGGAAATTTCTCCGCAACATTTAATCTCGGGATATTTTCGTTTTGTAATAAAAGCTGTTAAAATATTTGTTAAAACTGTTCCACAAATGGGAACAATTGCATATGTATACAAACTCCTTGTTACACACAAAAGAACAATCTGTCCTACCTGTATAAAAATACTGATAATTGTTGAGATATTACTTATAATATCACTTCTTTGATGAGCTGTTAATAAACTCTGCTTATATCCCGCAAAGAAATAACTTATAACCGAATTAATCAAATACAAATAATAAAGAATATAAGGATTAATATTTGCCGGTGCTCCGCCCTTCATAAGATATGGTATAATCGGAAGAAGCAAAGAGCCTATGGTTAAAATGATTATTCCTATAACTCTATAAAGCTTTTTATAAAAGTTTAACAATGCCCCAATTTGGGAAATGTCATTTTCTGCAATAGGTTTGTACATAGAATATACTATTGCACTTCCCAATCCCAATTCTGCAAGGCTTAAAAAACTAAGTACTGAAGAAAAAAGAGTTCCTATGCCTAAATATTCAGTTCCAAGCAGATATAGAATAACTGTTCTGGTAACAAACGGAAGACACAGTACAACAAATCTGTTTGTGAATCCAAATATTATGTTCCTTGAAGCATTTTTAGTTCTGCTTTCGCCCATTTTACACCTCTAAAACTCTAAATAATCATATACATTACTACTTTGAACTTCATTCATAACCTTCTTGATTTTTTGAGATTCTTCTCCAAAAAGATTACACATAATTTCAATTTTATTCAATATATTTTCTGTATTCATAGAATTTCGTACATCAAAGCAATAGTCTTCCTGTCCGAACATTTCTGCAAGTTCTCTGTACTTGGTTGCCCATCCGAAAACTATTGCAGGTATATATTCCTTGTAGGCATGAATTATAGAATGATATCTGGAGCCTATAATAAAATCAAACTTACCTACGCATTCTCCATATTCTATACATCCCAACTCCTGCTCTACCAAAATTACATTTTCATTTTCCGAATATGATTCTTTAATTTCTCTGCAAATGGACAAATCTTCTTTTGCATGATACAAAAGATATACATACTTTTCTTTTTCCAAAAGCATATCTATAATATTTTTATACAAAATCATTACTTCTTCTTTGTTTCCGAATTTGTTATTTTTACTGTTTGGAATTAAAGCAACGCTGTTTTCGCGCACTGAAAGTTTGAACATTTCGGGAACTTGATGATAAATATTATCTAAATCGATACCCGTATTCTGCAGTACAAGATCAGGTGTCTTTATAACATTTTTGAGTTTATACTTTTCACAAAGCCAATTATACCCTTCGGTTTCTCTTGCCATAATGACTTTAGGATATTTAAGATATCGTTTTAGTAAAGTATTTAGTAAAAAATTTTTTTCCCCTTTAAATTCAAAAGGACCGAAAGACTGTGGCATTAAATAAACAGGTACCTTAAGATGTTTTGCATAAAAAATAGTCCTTATGTATGCCATAACAGTATGGTAAGGCCAATTAGAGCCAAGTCTGTATCCGCTTATATCCACAACCCCTGCCAAATTATTGAGAATTTCAGAAACCTCATTTTTTTTCGGAAACGGATTTTTCCAAGGTTTTAAGCAATTGAGCATATATCGTATTCTTGCTAATTTTGTAAATTGAAACTTTAAATTTTTTGTTAGTTCCTCACTATAATCGTAGCCATCCAATAGAACAACATTGTATTCGGGAAATTTTTTTGCAATTTGGTCAACAGTTATAAACGTCATTGCCTGAGCACCCTTGTTTCTAAGCTCTCCTCCGGTTACTAAAATATATTTTTTCATATTACTTTCTCCTAATCAATCCCAAAATAATACAATCTTTTTAAATCACAAAAGATTTATTTTTTTCTATCTCTTAGAGCAACAATAATTATCGCAAAAAATAAATACAAATTGTAAAAATTACTTTTAAATTTAAAAGGTCTCTTAAATACAGCCTTAAACCAAAGAGCAAATGCTTTTCTATATTGCTTGGCTCTTACACAATATGGCAACAATTCAAAGGCCCTGCTTCTGTATGCATCTGGATGTTTTAATAAATAAGCAGAGTTTTTCTTCATTATCCTTTCTAATCCATTAACCTTTCTTGATGGATTTTTGGTTATTTGTTCTCCCTCATGCCAATGATATCTACATAAAGTCTCATTAACATAAGCAACCTCATATTTTTCCGCTAATCGTAACCATACATCATAATCCTGTGCAGACTCCATCATCGGATCAAATCCGCCAATTTCTTTCAAATACTTCAATTTTAAAACAGGGAATGAGGTTGATCCTATAAAATTTTCCAATATCAAACTATCAAAAACCCCACCCTCAAAAACACCAGGATTTTGCACTCTTATTTCCCCTGTTGTATCATGAACGCTTTCTCTGTTAGAATATACCAAAGCAATGTTTTCATTCGAAAAACGCTCTAACATCTTCTCTATTTTCTGAGGTTTCCACTCGTCATCATCATCAAGAAAACCTATAAACTCACCTTTTGCATTTTTCAATGCAGTATTTCGGGCAACACATGCTCCCATACATTTTTCATGGGGTATATATGTTACATTTTGAGAGGAATAACCATCAACCATTGATTTCACATCATTTCTATACTCCCAATCAGCAGGGCTGTCATCAATAACAAACACTTCAATGTTTTTATGAGTTTGATTTAATATGCTTTTTAATGCTCTCTCTACAATTTCGGACTTCCGTTTATGTGTTGTTATTGCACAAGTTACTAAAGGCATAAAATCCACTCCTAATTGTTATATTTTTCAGGCAACTGAATTAGTTCACCCAATTTATAGTCCCATTCTTCAGGTTCAAATGAAGTCATTCCGGCATCAGAATAAAATGTCAATTCTGAAAAATATATTTCTCCATTAACCTCATAAAAATCTGCACGCAAAAATGGATGGCCCTTTGTAAGGGTTTCTGCCAAAACCAACATTTCATCCAAAGTCTGCGGATTGGAAAGTGGGTGTTTGCTGTTTGGAAAATTTTGTCTTAAACCTAATAAATTCCAATTCGTATCAAAATAATCTATTGTTTCTTCTGCTGTTTTATCATTTTGTATGTTCTGTATTATCTTTGGTATTCCGTTAAAACAAAAAATCTTATATACAGTCAAGTTTCCTTCGTACTGCTGATTTCCATCTTTCATAAATATTTCAGCCATAATTCTTGGCTTAACATTCTTATATGGCCATTCACGTGCCCACCAAAACATATTTTTCTTTATTCTTTTTTTGAGTTTTTTCTTAAGAGCTTCAACATCTAAATTCTTTTTATCTCTACACACGACAGTGCTTCCTGAATCATGAGTACACTTTATGACAAACTGCTCGGGTAGAGATTGAAAATCTATATCGTCAACATTATCCCATACGCCCAACGTTGGAACAACATATTTTTCTCCAATAGTGTTAGACACATATTCTTTTACATCATATTTATCAACTAATTTTGTATATATAGGATTTCGGTTATACAGCTTTAGCCAATTAAGTTTTTCGTTAAAAGTCTGCGGATTTTCCAAATCCAACTTTTTACCAAACGTTATTTTATAAACAAATTTTAAATACAACTTATCTGACATAAATCGTGAAATCTTCATTTTTCTATAATATTGTAACAAAACAATTTTTATATGTCCGGGATTGTTTTTTATAAGTCTAATCAACGTTTTTATTTTACTAATCAATTTTTTCAATCCTTTCCTCTTCTAATGTATCTTCATTTACAAAATCCAAACACTTTAACGACATAGCAAGCAATAATTGTATAATAAACATACTGTATGTTACATCAGCATAGTCAAAAATCAAAACACTAATAACTGTTCCAATAGTAAATGCCCTGAATTTTCGAGATGCTTTTTTCTTCTTGAAAAAGTCAGAAATTATTTTGAAATAAATCCAATAATAGGCTACAAACATTACTATTCCGCCATTATACAACATTTCCGCGTAATTACAATGAGAATAATAGAAATGTTTTACAACAATGTTAGCACGATATTTATAACTGTCAAAACCATAACCCCAAAGTGGGTTTTCCCACCATTGCTCAATGGCATCATTTCGCATAATTTCTCTGATTTTTAACGAACCATCAAGTTTACCTTCGTCCTCTTGCCCTTCTATAAGTTGTTCCATTCTATAACCGATAGAGTCATATAAAACCTCATTTTTCATCATCACGTTATATGCGACAATAATCAATATAACCAAAATCAAAGTATATAGCACTACATTTCTTTTGCCTTTTTTATTGGTTTTGTACATTAAAAGAATATACAAAAAAACAAATGGTATAACCACATATTTACGCCCTGCTGAAAGCGCCAAAGCATACATATTGTAAATGGTCATTACTACTAAAATGATTTTTACATACCACTTTTTTGTCCCATATACAAGTAGCCATAACTCATATAAAACAGCTACCATTATCATTATTGCAAACTTGTTGGCATTACCCATTATTTCCTGACCAAGACGGTCTTCCGATGACCCCACAAGATTTCCGGTAAACTGCAGCATCACAACAAGTGCCAAGGATGCTAACGCAAAAAACCAGCACATCCTTCTGAAATCTTTGTCTTTTTTTATAAATTGTTGAAACAAAAAAGTCAGAAAAAAAGCTACAATCATCAAATAAAATTGTCCGGATAATACGCTGAATTCTGGGGAATATCCCATTGACACCAACGACACAGCCATAAAGCAAGCATAGTAAATTGTGTGTATTGGAAGTTTTTGCAACCTTCCGTGCATTAATACCACTAATGTACCCCAAGCCAAAAACGCATATAGAAAAATTGTGTTTACACTTGAACTAATAGTAACATCAACTGCTACATATGAAGTAAAAATATACATGGCCATCAATATCAACCCAACTGTATATTCGAATTTTTTTGAAGAGTCATGTTTCATTTAACCATCTCTTTTCCAATCGATAATATTATCTTTCAATAACCTCAAGAATATATTTTTCCCATTGAGCAATTATCTTTTGCGGTGAAAAACGATCAATTACCGCTTTTGCATTATTCCCGCATTTTATTGCAAGTTCGTCATTTTCTGCAAATTCACAAAGTGCCTGTGCAATTTTTTCACAATCTCCCGTAGGAACCAATAATCCATCCTCGTGATCAGCAATAACCATTCTTGCTCCGCCGGGTGAACAATCTGTGGATACCACCGGCAATCCTATTGCCATAGCTTCAAGCATTGAGTTTGAAATACCCTCATAGTCAGATGTAATCAGGAAAATTCCATCATTCATAATATCCTTCATAGGACTTGAAGTAAAGCCCTTAATAAGAATGTTATCCTTCATTCCAAGCTTTTCTATTTCAAGCTCAATGAATTTTTCATCATTCCCTGCACCATACAGTTTCAGAACATATTCGGGATGCTTTTCCCAAAAAATCTTAAATGCACGAAACATTATGTCATAACGTTTTTGATTATTGTCAAATCTTCCTACGGAAACAACAGATTTTTCTCTTTGTGAAAATTCCGAAAATTCAATATCATCTTTTATAAATATTGGATTTGGAATAACCGTTGAGCGTTCCTGCAATCCTTTATCATAAAATTCTCTTGCCCCCTGAATCTGAAAAACACCACCTGCAGATTTGTTGATTATTTTAAGCAGCAACTTGTCAACTAATGATGATGTGATTGTTATGTGAGGGTCGGCACGTTCACTCATTATTGATGGAATATTAAGCATTTTTCCTACAATACATCCTATAGTGTTTGGAATAAAAGTAAATGCTACTATAACATCTGCCCTTACTTCCTTTGCAACTTTTTTGGTATATCTTATTTGATGAAGTCTTTTAAGTCCCCTTATACCACCCACACGATATTCATATACATTTATATTTTCATCAATTTTCTGACTGTAATCAACATGATTTCCAGTAGAATTATAGTTGATAATAGATATGTTGAAATTTCTTTTTTGGAGTTCATTTGCCACAAAGCAAAGCATTTTTGCCGCACCACCGTAAGATATGCTGTTTGTTAAAAACAAAATATTTTTGCTCATAATCAACTTCTCCCTATTTCGAGAATTTTTTCAAAATAATCCTTTGCATTGTTTTTATACTTTTCAATCAACTCATTTGTCTGCGCAAAATCCAAAGGCTCGTCCATAACCTTTGAAAAATCATCACCTTCAAGAAGTCTGTCAGTAAGTTCAAGTGTTTCAAGCAATCCTCGTAACTTGTTATTGTTGCTGTTGCGGACAATTGTTCCAAATTTTTTGTTGTACTTTATCGAAAATACTGTTCCGTGAAAGGTATCCGTTACTACAGCATCAGCATTTTTTACATATTGCAAAAGTTCAAATCCTGTTGCAACAATTCTTTTTTTACACCACGCCTGATGCTGCCCAACACAAATTATATCAAGATTATTCTTTTTCGCATAATCCTTAATTCTCTTTATTTCAGCATTATCAGAAATTCTGTTAGAATAAGCATAAACCAGAAGATACGGCTTTTTTGGTTTTTTAAATTCTACTTCCGGATAATCTGATAAAAATACCGGATCAAGATGAAGTACTGGCTCTTTTCCCGTAATACTTTTTACAAATTCAAAAGTGTTAGTATCACGGACAGATATTGCCTCAAGTCTGTCCATTGCTTTTTTTAGTTCTTCAGTAATTCCGTATTTACAAGCTGTAGCATAATCCGTACTTCCGCAAGAAGCTCCATATGTTACCACATGCTTTGCGTTTTTAACATCACCAAAAAGTTGTGGAGAAAATCCCCACCACGATGGCGTACAACAGTTAAAAACCTCATCACTGCCTATAACTACCAAATCATACCCATTTTTTAGATTTTCAATATTTTTATTGTCCAAATAATTTTCATAATCACTATCGTGAATCTTACACATTTTATTATAAAAGAAATAATGTTTTGCTTTAGTCAAAGCATCTTTACTTAATAATTTTTTGGCAATGTAAGAAACTTTATTTTCCTTAAGCTCGTCCTTTATTTTAGGGCATATCTGTTTCCCTGCCTCAATATCTATAAAATGCACCTCATGACCAAGATTTTCAAACTGCATTTTAAGTGAAAGTGCCTGCAAAAAGGAACCATAGTTGCGTATTCTTTGCATGGATAATATTCCTATAACCATTTTATCTACCTCTTAATTTAGATTTTATTACAGATTGGAGTCGCATTGGAAACATTGTAACATTATAGATATAATAAAGTTTTTTTCCGTTTTTTAGTACACTCAAAATCTTTTTTCTCACCTTTGGTTTTGCGGGACTTTTAAACATCTGTCCCTCTAAAACATCGTCAACAGCCTCGTTATTTAAGACAAATGCACATTCCAAATTATTCAAAATCTCTGTTCCTTTTTCTGTGAACACAAGTACTCCCGAAACCCCTTTGTTGTTATCGGCATATTTCGTTCCCCAGAAATCACCCACACGAATATCGGCACTACTTTTTCGTGCCTTGAATTTACATTCATAACAAGAGTCGTTAAGACAAGCATTACTAAAAAACATTTTATAAAACAAATTACCATTAAAATCACTTTTCTTGGTCCCGTCAAAATATGTGAAGTTTAAAGACCACTTACCCCACCCAAATTCCTTGGAACGAAAACCAATTTTTTCTATCTTTTTCTCATTATGTTCTTTTAAATAATTTTGCCAAACATACATACTCGGTACACCGTGACAGAAAAAATCTATTAGAATATAATTATCCCGGATTTTTTTTAATTTTGTTGCTTTATCTATGGATGCAATCTGACACGGAGTTCCTATAACAATCCACTTTTCTCCATTATAAATTTGGGAGAAAGCATCCTTTGTATAGCTTTGAAAATATTTTGACCCTTTAGCCCCTTCAAGCTGAGATTTTTCCGTTATAACCGCGTGCTCTGCACGATTATTTTCATAATTATAAATTACTGCACAAATCTTATAACCATTATCAATACCCCATTTTGAAATTTCATAGCATACACCACCTGAAGATGTACTCAAAAGTGTATCCTCATTTTTTGTGTACGCAGAAAAAGACTGCAGCACTTTCCTATCACAGGAAATATCATCGATGGTACAAATACGATCACACAAACCACATTTTGTGCATTTTCCCATATTTATCTCGGGTTTGTAAAAACCATTTTTATCCAAAGATATTTCTATGCACTTTGCAGGGCAAACGGACGCACATACTCCACAACCGGTACAAAGTGACAAGCTTTTTTCACTAATCAAACCATATACCCACTTTCAAAAAATAATCAAAAAATTGAAATTCCAAAATCTATGAATTGTTTAACAACAGTTTTGACTTTTACTTTTTTCTCAATTTGATATTCCTTTGCAATTTGCCTGCAAAGTTTATTTGCTTTTTTTCTTACTTTCTTGTCCTTGATATACTTTGTTTTTCTCAAAGCATAAAAGAAAAACAAGATCGGTTTAAAAATTGCCGGATATAACATTTTTTTTATGGCATATGGTGTTGCATACGCACTTATCAATATATCCAAATTCTGACTTTTGCCATAATCCCACTTGTCTATCAACGGATTGTGTATAACAAGCAATTCCAAATCGCAAGCATTTATACAGTCTGCATCAACAACTTGCATGGACGGAACAATTTCTTCATATCCATATTTGTTTCCAAAATAAGGATTTTTTTCAAAAAAGCTTTTTCTCAAAAAATGAGAACCACCACAAAGCATATAAACCTTATGTACATTTTCATACATAGGCACACCGCTGACTGAAACTCTGTTTTGTTTCCATTTGTTATCGTATATCTGTGTTGTAAGTGTAATAATTTTATCGTTTCCTTCAAATCTTTCCACGGCTTTAATGAAAAAATCTTTATTGTTTTCGTCTATATAAGCGTCATCATCAAGCATATACACATATTTTCCTGATGCCTTGTTGTAAGCGTAGTTTCTTCCTCCGCCAACACCTTTATTTTCCGCCAATTTTTCGTAATAATGAGGATAAGAATATTGGCTGAAAAAATCACTAACCACATCTTTGGTGTTATCTGTAGAAGCATTATCTATTATCACAAATTCTGTGTTTTCGGGCAATTTACAATTAACACAACTTGTTAAAGCCTCTATAAGTTGATTAGCTCTATTCATAGTAATAACACATATTGACAAATTGAAATTTCCCATTACACTATTCCGCCTTTTGTATATTTGTATCTCTTCTCTTTAAAATTTTTGCAGGCACTCCACCTACAATGCAATAGTCAGGAACATCTTTTGTAACAACAGCTCCTGCACCTATAATGCATCCGTTTCCTACATTTACACCAGGCATAATTATTGCTCGCCTGCCTATCCATACATCATTGCCAATACTTACAGGTTTAATTTCCTCGCTGCCCTGTTCAATCATGGTTATATCAGTTCTGTCATGCGCATGAGAGGATGTGTATATTACAACTTCCGGCCCCATCATTACATCATTACCTATTGTTACAGACCCATTAACCTCACATCTTATTCCAACACCGGAATTATCTCCAATTTTAAGTCCGGGTGTAAAATACGCTTTTTTTTCTATATTTACATTCTTTCCAACTGATGAAGCAATCCTCTTTGCAAAAAAACGTCTGATAATTCCCGCCAACTTAAAATGACTGCTTCCGGGCAACCATGCTCCAAATATCGTATACAATATATACCATATTTTTGTTCCAAAAGACCACATAACGTAACTCCTCTATAAATTTGCGAATAATATTTTCATAGCATATTCGGGCATATACTCTCTGCACTTATGCACACAACCAACCTTTAATTTGTTGAAGCGTTCAAAATTCCCGCAAATATCAACCATCAGTTTTTCAAACTCCTCATAATTATCAATCTCAAATCCTTTGCCTGTAACATCTTCCTCTACTATATCATCAAAGTTTTGCCATTTTGCAGAAATTACAGGAATCCCCGCTGCGTATGCGTCAATAATTGTTCCTGGAATACCCTCTGTATAATAATGGGTAGGAAACAAAAGTGCAAAATAATTTTTCAGTATCTCCGTACTTTTATCAAAAGGTACCAAGCCGCAATATTTTATATAATCGGGAAAAGTTGTTTTTAATTCTTCAAACCAATCCTTCTGTCCCGAATCTACTTGTCCGTAAATATCAAGTGTAAAAACAATTTCATTATATTTTTCATTTACTGCCTTAACGGCATTTACAGCATCTTCGATACCCTTTTCCCTCATAACTCTTGAAAAAGTACAAAGTTTGTACGGCTTTTCGGTATTATAAATAAGCTCGTCCTCTTTTAATATATTTAAGTTTTTGCAGTTTGGCATTACAAAAATATTTTTATAACCCATTTCTTCAAGGGTATTTTTCATAGATGTAGTTTCCACATATACTCCATGGAATTTTTCAAGTCCCTTTTTTATACTGTTTTTATTCCTTATGTATTCGGGTAGCCAACCGCCTATAACAGCATAGTGAAGTTTGCATTTTGAAACTCTTTTGAACATAGAAAGAACAGGTACAAATACACGGACACCGTTGTGTGCAGGCAGAATAACAATATTTTTGCATGTAAACATAGCCACAATCGCCTTAAAAACAGACCAAAGCATTTTGAACTTATTGCCGTTAGTATCTATTTTTTTTGTGTTTTTCTCTCCGTAGATTCTATCAAGTTCTTCTGCAAGTATCTTTGTTTTTACAGTTTGTCCGTCTAAAAACTCTTTGCCAAAAGCAAAATGCCCCACTATTGCAACCTTTTTCATATAATTACAATCTCCAATATAGCATATTTGATTTTTTTAATTCAGGAATTGAATAAAGTCCCTTTACATCTATAATTATCTTTTCGTTATCTTCAATATCTTTTCTGTAAAACTTTTTAATATCGTCCAAAGTCATAGCCTTAAATTCATTATGAGCAACTGCAACTATAACACAGTCGATATCCGACACATCTGAAATATCTGTCAATTTAACTCCATACTCGCGCATAGCATCAACTTCATTTGCCCAAGGGTCTACTACAATCGGATTGATTTCATATTCATTTAATCTTTTTATAATATCCTCTACCTTACTGTTTCTTGTATCAGGGCAATTTTCCTTAAATGTAAGACCAAATATTACAACATTTGATTTTTTAGGTGCTTTGCCTGCAGAAATCAGTTTTTTAATTGCCGCATCTGCAACAAACTCACCCATACCGTCATTTACAATTCTGCCATTCAGGATAATTTGGCTATGATAGCCAAGTTTTTCTGCCTCGTATGTAAAATAGTATGGATCAACGCCTATACAATGACCACCAACAAGACCAGGACGGAAGCCCAAAGCATTCCACTTAGTATTCATACCATCTACAACTTCGTTTGTATCTATTCCCATACGGTCAAAAACCATAGCCAACTCATTCATAAAGGCAATATTAATATCTCTTTGGCTGTTTTCTACAACCTTTACTGCTTCAGCAGTTTTAATGCTTGAAACCGGATAGGTGCCCACTTCGATTACAATGTCATAAACCTTTTTGATTTCTTCAAGACTTTCTTCATCCATACCCGAAACTATTTTTGTGATATTTTCCAGTCTGTGAACTTTATCTCCCGGATTTATACGTTCGGGAGAATAGCCAACCTTAAAATCCACACCGCACTTAAGTCCCGAAACCTTTTCGAGGATAGGAATACACACATCCTCGGTAACTCCGGGATAAACTGTTGATTCATACACTACTATTGACCCTTTAACCAAATTTCTGCCTACAATTTCACTTGCACCTATTACCGGTTGCAAGTTTGGTGTATGGTCTGTATTTACAGGTGTAGGAACTGCTACAATATGAAATTTTGCCTTTTGTAAATCCTTTTCGTCGTATGTAAATTCAACAGTTGAATTTTTAACGGTATCGTTACCAACTTCGTTTGTAGGGTCTATACCGGATTTGTAAAGTTCAATTTTCTGCTTGTTAAGGTCAAAGCCTATTACATCTATATTTTTCTGTGCAAAAGCAATAGCTATAGGCATACCTACATATCCAAGACCTATCAAGGAAAGTTTTTCATCTCTATTAACTAATTTTTCAAACAAACTCATATCATTAGTTCTCCTATCACTTATATTTTTGCAGGTTTATAGTCATTATTTCTGTATTTTTTTGTAAAAAGTTTAAAAATACCCTTCAGCGAACCAAAGCCGTAAGCCACATGGAATATAGGGAAAAGTATTATAAGCAACAATGCTTCTTTCATACTTTTTGAACTTTTAACTGAAAATAATATATCCAATAATGAGTACAATGAAAGTTCAATTCCAAGTAAAATCAAAAATAACCAATGTACAAAACTCAACACACTAAGACCAAGTACGGAAAAAACAAATGCAAATGGAATAAAGTGTCTTAATCCCATAGCACCGGGACAAAGCTTCATTGTAATAACATTCCACATACCGTTTTTTAACGCCATCTGGGCAATGCCCTTAATGGAATCTCTGCAATAGTACGAAAGTTTTATGTCATCTGCCATATAAATCTTGCCGCCGTTTTTGCGGATACGGTAATTCATTTCATTATCTTGGTTACGCACCAATCTTTCATCATAACCACCGTATTTTTTGAACACTTCTCTGCGAAATGCCCCAAAAGGTACTGTATCTACATAACCACTGCTTCCATTTGTACGAAACTGTGAATTTCCAACACCAAATTTAGAAGAAAGCATCTTTGCTATCGCATTGCCAACAAATCCTTCGGCCTTTGTTTCGGCAACACCGCCAACATTTTCGGCATCTGTTGTGTCAAGATAGTGGACACATTTGGAAATGTAATCTTTGGCATAATCAGCGTGAGCATCTAAACGAACAATATACATACCAACCGACGCAGAAATACCTATATTCATGGCAAATGGTACAATCTTATCCGGATTTTCGTACACTTTTATAAGGTTTGGATATTTTTCACGATAGTCTTTTAATATATCCACCGTCTTATCCTTAGACATACCATCAACAAAAATCCATTCCATTTTTTCAATAGGGTAATCTTGTTCCAATAACGATTTAATACATTTGTCTATGTATTTTTCTTCATTATAGACCGGCATAACTACCGAAACGATAATGTTATCCATAGCGTTCTCCTTTATTTTTCTAAAGCAAGTTTTACAATTTTATCTACAAGCTGTGGGAACTCTATGCCCGTATATCTTGCAGAATCAGGCACAAGGCTCGTTGCCGTCATACCGGGAATTGTATTTATTTCTATAACATAAGGATTGTCATTTTCATCAACTATAAAATCTATTCTTGATACTCCGCGGCAACCTGTTTTTTCATAAGCTTCTTTTGCATACTTGTTAACCTTCTTTGTTGCCTCGTCACTTATACGCGCAGGTATGATATGTTCACTCATACCGGGAGTATACTTTGATTCGAAATCATAAAATTCACATACAGGAACAATTTCAATAATCGGGAAAACCTCCGGATTTTCATTACCTACAACAGGTACGGAAATTTCAACACCGGATACAAACTGTTCTGCAAGCATAATATCACCGTATTTAAGCACTTCTTCTATTGCCTCTGCAACAGAATCTTCATCACGGACAATAACAACACCAATGCTTGAACCCTGACACGGTGATTTCAACACAACCGGTAATCCAAGCTCGGAAATAAGTTCTTTTTTTATTTTTTCAACATCAGAACATTCTGATTTTGTATATTCAAGTGATTTTGGAGTAGGAATGCCACTTTGAACCAACACCTTTTTAGTAAGTGCCTTATCCATACAAATTGCACTTGCCGAAACTCCGGGTCCTGTATACGGAATACCCATCCATTCAAGCATACCCTGAATACATCCGTCCTCTCCACCCTTGCCGTGAAGAGCAAGGTAACATACGTCGGGCTTAATCTCCGCTATTTTATGGATATTATCAGCCTGAACATCAAGTGTTTCTACATCATATCCGGCATCAACCAAAGCTTTCGCAACCGCATTACCGCTTTTAAGTGAAATTTCTCTTTCTGTAGAAATACCACCCATAAGTACCAAAACTTTTTCTTTGCTCATTTGCCATTACCTCTATATAATAAATTATTTTACCGCCGTTTTCTTTTCTTCGGCTTCTTCCTTCTTAAGTACCGCAAAAACAGTCATAAACATAAGCTTAATATCATAAAAGAAACCAAATTTTTCAATATATTCAAGATTATATTTCATTTTGTCGGGAAGTATGCGGTTTATATATGTACTATCAGTATCCTCTGTCCCCGAAAGGAGTTTTTCTTCATCCTTATACTTTATGCTTGCAAGGGATGTAACACCTGCAGGAAGTAAAAGTGTTGCATACATTTCGTCAGTATATGCATCCACATACTTTTTAACTTCAGGACGTGTACCTACAAAAGACATAGTTCCTCTGAAAACATCTATAAGCTGACATATTTCGTCAAGTCTGCACTTTCTTATAAAACTGCCCACCTTTGTTATGCGACTGTCATTATTAACAGTAACAAGAGAGCCTATTTTATCGGCGTTTGCAACCATTGTACGGAATTTGAAAATTCTGAACTTTTTACCGAACTGCGTAATTCTTTCCTGTCTGTAAAATACAGGACCTTTTGAATCCACCTTAATTGCTATTGCAAGCACAAGAAAAACAGGTGATAAAATCACAAGCATAATTAATGATACAATAATATCAAAAAACCTTTTTAATATAAGCGAAAATGTTTTTTTCTTTAAAATATCGTAATACTTTTTAACATCTTCATTTTGAAATTCAGGTGCAAGGTCCTCAAATCTTTTAAGAAGCATTTAATCAACCCTCAATTATTTCCTTTATATTTTCAATAACGTATTCTACATCTTCCTCTGTCATAAGAGTGTTAAGAGGAAGGGTAACCTCATTTGCAAACTGATTGTATGCATTTGGATAATCCTTTATGTCAAAACCAAGGTTTTTATACGCAGTGTGCATTGGCAGTGGTTTGTAATGAACGTTACACGCAATGCCGCGTTCTGCCATTTTTGTTATAAATTCGTTACGGAACTCACTGTCCTTGCCTGTAAGCCTCAAAAGATACAGATGTCCGCTTGAATAAATATCATCATTATAATGTTCAAGAGTTTCAACATCAAGGTCGCGAAGTCCGATATTGTACATAGATATAAGTCTTTTTCTCTTTTTCAGCATATGAGGATATCTCTCAAACTGTGCAAGACCTATTGCAGCCATAATATCTGTCATATTACATTTATAGTAAGGTGCAACAATGTCATATTCCCACGCACCAAGCTGTGTTTTTGCCAAAGCGTCCTTTGACTGACCGTGCAACGTAAGCAACATAAACTTTTTATAAAGCTCTTCGTCATCAATTCCGTCTATTGTATTCCAGGTAAGGGCACCGCCTTCAGCCGTTGTAAGATTTTTAACCGCATGGAAAGAAAAACTTGTAAAGTCTGCAACAGAACCGCTTTTTCTACCCTTATATTCAGCACCAAAACCGTGTGCAGAATCAGCAAGTACCATTACTCTGCCAAGTGCCGCCTGATAATCGTTATGAGGTCTGAATAAATCCTTTTTAGCCTCAACTATTTCAAAAATTTTATCATAATCACACATAACACCCGCAATATCAACAGGGATAACTGCCTTTGTTCTTTCGGTAATGGCATCTGCAAGTTTATCATAATCCATCTGGTAGCTGTCCTTTGCAGTATCAACCAGAACAACCTTTGCACCTACATGACATATAACACTTGCACTTGCTGTATATGTATAAGCCGAAGTTATAACTTCATCTCCCTCGCCAATACCCATTGCCCGAAGTGCCATTTCCATACAAGCTGTTGCAGAATTAAGACAAACCGCTTTTTTTGTACCACAGTATTCAGCAATATTGTTTTCGAATAATTTTGTTTTTGGTCCCGTAGTTATCCAACCGCTTTTTAATACCTCTGCCACCATATCAATTTCCAAATCTGAAATATCCGGTGGTGAAAAAGGTATATTTCTTTTTTTCACAAAAAACAACCCCCATAATAATTTTAAACACGACCAAAGCAGCATTCCTGTAATCTTTTTCAGAAAATGCTGTCTGTAAATGCCTATAAGTAACTATATTATACAATAAGTATGCAAAAATTTCAACACCTTTTAATACAAAAAAGAAAATCAGAGTATAATTTCTGATTTTCTTTTCAACTTTATATTATTTTTTCAAAATCATCAGGCCCATGCTTGCAAAGCGGACACACATAGTTGTCCGGCAAAACCTCACCCTCATAGACATAACCGCAAATTTTACACCTGTATCCCTTAACCTTAGCTTCCGGTTTAGGCTTTATTTTACTATGGTAGTCATCATATGTTACAGACTTTTCGTCGTTTAAAATCTCAGCATCCTCAAGGTCAGCAACAAACATATAATGTGTACCAAAATCCACAGTATCAATTACCTTACAGCTGAAATATGAATTGGAATATTTTGAAAGATATAAAAGTCCGTTTTCACTTCTTTTAACATCGGTAAATTCCACAAATTTGTTCACATCGTTACCGGTTTGGAACCCAAAGTTCTTGAACACATCAAAAGTTACACTTTCAGAAAGAGTGCTTACATTAAACGCACCTGTTTTACGAATCATATCCGCTGTTTTATTTGTCTTGTTAACAACAACAGCTACACGATTCGGGGTATTTGTAATTTGTGAAAATGTGTTGATAATACAGCCGTTGTCAAATTCATTTTCCTTTGCAATTAAAACAAACAGACCATATGAAATTTTAAATAAAGCATTTGTATCCATAACATCGCTCCTTTTTTATTATTGTACCAACATTAAGAAATTTTATCCATTAATGAATTTTTCCATCAATTTATGTCCAACCTCAATAAATTCACCTTTTTTACCATTTTCTTCTGTATAAGAAAGACCACAATTTGAAGGATTATTACTGCGGTAAATTGCATACGGAACAGGCTCACCGGTATGTGTTCCTATATCAATTGGCGTAGGATGGTCAGGCATAATAAGAAAAGCAAAATCTTCCCCGCTTTCCTTAAGGAAATTATAAATCGGCCCTACCACCTTTTCATCAATAAGCTCTATGGAAAGCACTTTGGCATCTTTGTCAAAATGATGTCCGCTTTCGTCCGGAGCTTCCATATGTATGTACACAAAATCATTTCTCTTCAGTGCATCAATTGCCGCTGCCGCTTTACCGTCAAAGTTAGAATCAACATTTCCCGTAGCACCCTCAACTTCAATATTTTCCATTTCTGCACACAAGCCTATACCTTTTACAAGGTCAACTGCTGAAATAACAGCACCACTAACACCATATTTTTCTTTAAAAGGCATAAGCGCCGCTTTTTTGCCCTGCCCCCACATCCAGATTGAATTAGCAGGCTTAAGACCACGTTCAATTCTGTTTTTATTAACCGGATGGTCCTTTAAAATATCATAACTTTTTTTCATAAGCTCAAGCATCAGCGGATGGTCAGGCAAATAATCCTTAACCTTTTTGCCTGTAATATCGTGAGGAGGTGTAAAATTAACACTTTCAATTTCATTATGCCAAAGCAAAAGATGTCTGTATGATATGCCTCCAAAGAATTTATAATCATCAGTTCCCAAAGCATCATCAACTGCCCTCATAAGCTGTCGACTTTCTTCTGTTGTAATTTCATCGGAACTGTAATCAACCATTGTTTTATCTTCATATACAGGCTCATCAGAAACCGTTACAACATTTGTACGGAAGGTTGTATCTGAGGGCAAAACTTCAATCCCCATACTTACTGCTTCAAGCGGAGAACGACCAGTATAAAATTCAACAGGATCATACCCCATAACAGATAAATTGGCAACATCACTTCCCGGACTGAACCCATCGGGAACGGTTTTTACCATACCAATTTCACCCATTTTGCAAAGCTTGTCTATATTCGGTTTATTTGCAACATCAAGAGGTGTTTTCCCACCAAGCTTTTCGCTTGGTACATCCGCCATTCCGTCGCCTAAAACAACTAAATATTTCATAAAATTCACCTTTTTATTTTTTCTAAAATTATACTATATCATGTACATAAAATCAATAGCTATAAAAAATATTTGACTTTTTTTCAAAAAATTGTTGTATATTTAACAATTATGTGTTATTCTTAATGTATATGTTTATTAACAATAGGATAGGTAGGTGGACATGCTTGGACAGATTTGTAATAATGGGCGGGAAAAAGCTTGAGGGCGAAGTAACCATAAGCGGTGCAAAAAATGCCGCAGTTGCAATTATCCCGGCTGCATTATTGGTCGAAGGTACATGTACAATTGAAAATATACCGGCTATTAACGACGTTGACGTAATTTGTAATATATTAGAAAAATTAGGTGCCAAAGTAGAATTTAAAGATAACAAACACACTTTAGTTCTTGACTGTTCACAGCTTAACAGCTATACAGCATCCTTTGAACAGGTTCAGCAAATGCGTGCATCATATTATCTTATCGGTGCTTTGCTTGGAAGATTTAATCACGCAGTTGTTGCCATGCCCGGCGGATGCAACTTTGGTGTACGCCCGATTGACCAGCACATAAAGGGTTTTGAAGCTTTAGGTGCAGCTGTAGATACAACCGGTGGCATAATCAATGCAAATGCAGAAAAGCTGGTTGCTTCTCACATATTTATGGATGTTGTTTCAGTAGGTGCTACAATAAATACAATCCTTGCCTCAGTACGTGCTGAAGGTATTACAGTTATTGAAAATGCCGCAAAGGAACCTCACGTAGTTGACTTTGCAAACTTCTTAAACGCCATGGGTGCACAAATTAAAGGTGCAGGTACAGATACTATACGTATTACAGGCGTTGAAAAATTGACAGGCGGTACATACTCTATAATCCCTGACCAGATTGAAGCAGGCACTTTTATGATTGCCGCAGCAGCAACGGGTGGTAATGTTTTAGTTAAAAACGTAATCCCAAAACATATGGAAAGTCTTTCCTCAAAGCTTGAGGAAATGGGTGCTGATGTGCAAGAGTTTGATGACAGTATATTGGTTTCACGTACAAAGCCTCTGAAAAAAGCAAATGTAAAGACATTGCCTTACCCCGGCTTCCCAACGGATTTGCAACCTCAGATTGTTGCCCTTTTGTCAATTGCTGGCGGTACATCAATTGTTACTGAAAGCGTGTGGGACAACCGCTTTCAATATGTTGAGGAACTTCGCAGATTAGGTGCAAACATAAACGTTGACGGCAGAATTGCCATAGTTGAAGGGGTTCCTACCCTTACAGGTGCAACAGTTAAAGCAACCGACCTTCGTGCAGGTGCAAGTATGGTTATTGCCGCATTGGCTGCCAACGGCGTTACTGAAGTTTATAATTTGAAATATATAGACAGAGGTTATGAGGATTTTGAACACAAGCTTCAGGCTTTAGGTGCACAAATTGTACGTAAAAGAAATGATAAACCCTCAGCAGAACAGGATTTGGCTTTATGATAAAATTTCAATCTATTGTAAGCGGAAGCAGTGGAAACTGTACTCTTGTTTGCAGTAACAAAACAAAAATTTTAATAGATTGTGGAATAAGCGGTAAGAAAATTACCGCTTATTTAAATGATATGGGTATATTGCCGGAAGAGCTTGATCGTATACTTGTAACTCACGAGCATATTGACCACACTAACGGTGTTGGTATATTATCGAGAAAGTTCAACATCCCCATCGTTGCAAGTGAAGGCACATGGGCAAATATGGGAATAGGTAAAATCCCTGATGAAAATCGTATTATATTTGAAAAACCTAACTCCTTTGAAATAGGTGATATAAAAATTACCCCATTCGACATACCGCACGATGCCATGCAACCTACGGGATATGTTTTTGAGACAGAAGGTAAAAAACTTGCAATTGCAACAGATATCGGACACATTACCGATAAAGTTCTTGAAAATCTTACAGGTTGTGATGCTGTACTTTTAGAATCAAATTACGATGACCATATGCTTCAATCAGGACCATATCCATTGCATCTTAAAATGCGAATTGCAGGTGTAAATGGTCACCTTGCTAACAAAGATGCAGGAAATTTAGCAACACACCTTGCAAAAAATGGAACAAAATATATTATGCTTGGTCATTTAAGCAATGAAAATAATTCCCCGGAAATAGCTTTTTCAGAAGTGGCAAGAGAGCTTGAATTCGGAGGAATACAACCGGGGAAAGACGTTATGCTTTCTGTCGCACCACGGTATGATATAAGCGAAAACATTTTTAAATAAAGATTCTTTATATAAACGAGTATAACACACTTTAAAAGGATGAAACAGGCATACAAATAAGAATTTGTGGGAGGTGGAAAAATGAATAAAAAATGCCCGAACTGTGGTTCTGCAAATTTGATAGAAGGAAAACTCTCAACAGGTATCGGAGGGCTTGTTTTTGTTACGAAAAAATCTCAGAAAAAACTTCCATTTTCTCATAATTATTCAATATTAACTGCAACAGGATGTAAAGAATGCGGAACTGTGTTTGATATTCGCATGAATAACCCGCAAGCAATAGAAGAAAGCAAATAAAGAGTTATTTCAGATTGATTGAACCATAAATTCCAATTTATAAAACTAAAAATCTTAAAAGGAGCAGAGTTTATTAACTCTGCTCCTTTTAAATTACAACAGAATTTTTCTTATTTCTTCAACGGAATTACATGTATATGTAGGTTCACATTCCTCTATTTCGTCCTTTGAACCGTAGCCAAATGTTATTCCGATAGAATCTATTTTGCATTTGTGTGCTGCATTTATATCAAACTTACGGTCTCCTATTATTACGCAGTCCTCTGCACCACATTCCTTTGCGTATTCAATAACCTGTTCTTTAAGATAACGTGTTACGCCATCGTTGCTTGCACCGCAAACTTTTTCAAAGTATTGAAGAATTCCCATTTCCCCAAGGCAAAGCTCACTTAACCATTCAACCTTTGTGGTTGCGGTGTATAGCTTATAGCCAGCATCGTACAAATCCTTTACAAGCTTATCCATCCCCTCAATAACCTCAAATTCCTTATAACCTTTTGTGTAAACGTAACCACGGTTTAATATGTAGGCAAGTTCAAGCTTGTCCTCGGGAACTTTCAGTATTTCTTTAAGTGATACTTTTGGGGAAGGACCCATACATTTTAAAAGCGTTTCCTCGTCGGGCATAGGCATACCAATATGTTCAATGGCATATCTGTGTCCGCCAAGTAATCCTTTATCCGAAAAAATAAGTGTGCCGTCAACATCTAAAAGTATTGATTTGTATTTTTTATTCATAATTATTACCCCTTGTATTTTTCAAATTCTTTTTGTCTGTATTTCATTGGTGACAATCCCGTTGATTTTTTAAAACAGTAATTAAAATATGCCTGGGACTCAAAACCGCTGAGCATAGAAATTTCCATCATATCATGTTCCGATGTCATAATAAGCTCTTTTGCATAGTTAATACGTTTTTTCATAAGAAAGTCATGTGGAGTTATACCAGTTATTGTAGTGAAAAGTTTGTGAAAATAATTGGGGCTTAAATGCACACTGTCTGCAATTTCCTTAAGTCCTATTTTATCCGCAAAGTTTTCTGTCATAAACCTTTCTGCACGATATATTACCGACGATTTTCCCTCACCGCTGTAAAAGCAGGAATCTCTTTGAATATTAACAAGAAGTGTAGATATTTTTGAAAAATATAAAAGTCTGCTTTCAATATCATTTTCGTTTCTAAGCTGTATAAGCTGATGAAATAAATTGTAGTATATTTTACTGCTTGCAACTGCAAATGATGTGGGAACGTTTGCTAAGTATTTAAGCATTTCTTCATCTTCCAAATCCATATGAAGGTAAAAGCATTTAAAGTGCTGTTTACTGTAACGTACATCTCCCGGACGGACAAAAAGCAAATGATTTTTCTGCAAATTATATTCCTTGTCGTTAATAAATGTTATTCCGTCGTCGTCCAGAAAAAATTCTATTTCAAATCTTTCTGCAACACGAGACGCAAAAGGCTTGGAATTATATTTGGCACGGCTGTCAAAAACACCTACCCGAAAATCTTTGGATTTAAATCCATCAAGTAACATAATTACACCTCACAGTAATATTTCTAAAAAACAAAGTTATATTTTGATATAACTGATATTTTATAAACAATATAATTAAGTTAGATTTATGGTTATTTTACCATAATAATTCTAAAAATTCAATACAGGAGGACATTTTTTATGAAAATTACATGGTTAGGTCAGGCAGGACTTTTAATTGAAACAGGAAACATTAAAATCATTGCTGACCCTTATCTTTCAAACAGTTGTTTTGAACTTAATCCCGCAAGTGACAGACGTATGCCGGTAGATGAAAGCTATTTAAAGATAAAACCGGATGTTTTAATTCTCACACACGATCACTTGGATCACACAGACCCTGAAACACTGGAGAATTATCTTTGCAACAATGAAGGCATTCTGGTTCTTGCTTCACAAAATGCGTGGAATCATGTAAGAACCATGGCAAAAGGTCATAACTATGTTATGTTCAACCGTCATACACAGTGGACACTTGATGATGTGAAATTCACAGCTGTAAAGGCTGAGCATTCTGACGAACATGCAATCGGCGTAATTATAGAGGCAGAGGGAAAAAAATACTACATAACAGGTGATACACTTTATAACACCGATATTTTTTCTGACCTTCCTGACGATATTGATGCTATATTCCTTCCGGTAAACGGAGTAGGCAACAATTTTAATATGACTGATGCAGCAAGATTTGCAAAAAAGACAGGTGCAAAAAAAGTTATACCATTACACTTCGGATTATTTGATAATTTAAATCCTGCAGAGGACTTTGAATGCGAAAATAAAATTATACCAAATATTTATAAGGAGATTGAATTATGAAAGTAACAGACGTTAAAACATTTGCTGTAGACTGTTTCCGTACAAATTGGGTTTTTGTAAAAGTATATACAGACGAAGGCATTGATGGTGTTGGCGAAGCAACACTTGAATATAAAGAAAAGGCACTTGAGGGTGCTGTGGAACATATCAAAGAATATCTTGTTGGTCAGAATCCGCTTGATATTGAAAAGCACTGGCATGCAATATACCGTGATGCATACTGGCGAGGCGGTGCGGTACTTATGTCTGCACTTTCAGCAATTGAAATGGCACTCTGGGATATTTTAGGCAAAAAACTTGGAGTTCCCGTTTATCAGCTATTGGGCGGTAAAGTTAATGATAAGGTACGAATTTATGTAAATGGGTGGTTTGCAGGAGCAAAAGAGCCCGAAGAATTTGGTGAAAAAGCAAAAATTGCAGTCAAGCGTGGTGTAACTGCTATGAAATGGGACCCATTCGGTAAAAATTACCTTAATATTTCAAACAAAGAGCTTGACAAAGCACTTCGTTGTGTTGCCGCAGTACGTGAAGCTGTTGGTAATGAGGTTGACCTTTTAATTGAGGGGCACGGCAGATTTAACATTCCTACAGGTATTAAAATTGCAAAAGAGCTTGAACAGTTCAAACCTATGTTCTTTGAGGAACCTGTTCCACCGGATAATCTTGATGCTCTTAAGGCAGTACGTGACAAGTCTCCGGTTGCAATTTCTGCAGGTGAAAGACTTTATACAAGGTGGGATTATAAAAATATGTTTGACCTTATGGCTGCAGACTATATTCAGCCTGACATTTCACACGCAGGGGGTATAATGGAGCTTAAAAAGATTGCCGCAGAAGCAGAATGCAGATATATTCCTTTTGCTCCTCATAATCCAAGCGGTCCTGTTGCAAATGCAGCAACACTTCAGCTTGCGGCAACTTGTCCTAATTTTGAAATTCTTGAAATTATGTATTCTGACGTAGAATGGAGAAAAGATGTAGTAAACGAAGAGCTTGAATACAAGGATGGCTATATTACAATTCCTGACAAACCGGGGCTTGGTATAGAAATTAATGAGGAAGCTTGCCTTGAGCACCCCTATCAGCCACACACATTAAGACACTACACCGGTGCACTTACAGATATACGCCCGGCAAAGACAGAATTTTATTTTTAGGAGATTTTCACTATGAAAAAATATGCTTTAGTAACCGGCGCCTGCATAAATACAGGTGTTGCAATAGTTGAAAAATTTGCTTCCGAAGGGTGGAACATTATATTTACAGGCAGAAGTCCCGAAAAAGTACAGGAAGCAGAAAAAATTTATAAGGAAAAGTTTTCTGATACAGAAATAATTGGATATGCAATTGATTCAATCACATCCGAAGGTAATGTAGATGAAACATCTGTCAAAAAAATTTTTGATACACTTGATGAAAAAGGTATTTTTATAGAAACCTTAGTTTTGAATGCGGCAGATCAGGGATTAAATATGAAAATTTTTGAAAATCCTCTTTCGGATTTTGCCCGTGTCCTTAACACAAATGTTGTATGGAACTATGCCCTTTGCGAACATGCCGCAAAGCGTATGAAGGACCAAGGCGGAGGCAACATTATATTTGTAAATTCCAACACTGCATACCGTGCAATTCCTGACAGAATTGCTTATTCAACCTCAAAGGGAGCACAACTTGGTATGATGCGGGCACTTGCACTTGACTTAGGAAAATACAACATAAGAGTAAATGCAATTTTACCGGGTATGATAAAAACAGACAGATGGGTTAAAAACCCTGATTTTTACAATAATATACCTTCTAAATATACACCTATAGGAGATGTTGCCGTAGGTGAAGATATTGCTGATGCAGTATGGTATTTTGCTGCACATGCAAGAAACACAACAGGTGCAGAGCTTGTAGTAGATGGAGGTAACACTATTCAGCTTTACCCTATAATTCCGGAGAAATAATATTATGAAAGAATTTGATATAAAAAATTATGGTGCCATAGCAGATGGCGAAACTATAAACACAAAGGCTATTCAACTGGCTATTGATGACTGTTCATCACAAGGCGGCGGAAGAGTTATTATAAACGGCGGTGTTTTTGTAACAGGTACTGTTTTTATGAAATCCAACGTCGAACTTTGTATTGAAGCAAATGCAACCTTAAAAGCAAGTGCAAATACAGATGATTACCCGGATTTTCCCTGCGAAGAATTTAATGTAAAAGCTGCACCTCGTGCAACTGCCAAATGTATAATTTACTTTGGATATATTGAAAATGCAGCATTAACAGGTATGGGTAAAATTGATTGTAACGGTGGTGCCTTCTGCGACCCTGTATACAATGAGAACAACAAAGTTACAGAATATAAAAGAAATACTCTTTTAGTCCCCGCAAGAATGGTTTTCATTATGGGATGCACCAACATCAATGTTGAAAATATCACTATGCGTGAAATGGCAGGTGGTTGGGGATATTGGGTTAATAATTCACAGTATGTTACTTTTTCAAAGGCAAAACTTTACTGCAATCCACTTTACCCCAATGCAGACGGCATACATATTAACTGCTCAAGTGATGTTACCGTGGATAGTTGTATTATACATTCAGGTGATGACAGCATTATAATCCGTGCAAATACTAATACGTTACACGAAAAAAGAGTTTGTGAAAGAATCATTGTAAAGGGTTGTGTTTTAAGTACTCATCATCAGGCAGTGCGTATTGCATGGAGAAATGACGGTATTATAAGAAACTGTATTATTTCCGATTTAGTTGTTACAGACTCAAGAGTTGGCGTTGTTATTGAACTTCCCGACCACTCGAGTCCCACTGATTTTGGAGAAAATCCAACAATTGTGGAAAATATTCATGTAAGCAATGTTGTGTTTGACAGAATTGAAGATTCACCCATAAAGGTTATTGTTCATCCTGATAATTTATACGGCAGTATTAATAACATACGTTTTTCAAATATAACATCAACAAGCGGACTTTACCCATTAGTAATGGGAAGACCTGATGCAATATTGGAAGAAATATATTTTGACAACTGTAAATTTACAGTAAAAGGTATGAAAAAATTTCCGGACCTCCAGATTTCATTCTTTTCAAATGTTAAAGGACTTCATCTTAACAATACAGTTTTTGATATTATAGATGACAAGGTAGAAGAAATAAATTACCACGAATAAAAAATGGATGTGATAAAATTAAATTATTTTATCACATCCATTTTTATTATTTTTCTAATAAATTTCTAAGGTGTTTTTCTATATCCATATTAAGTTTAATTTTTTCAGACATAGCATAAAAGGCAATAAACAGAAAAATTCCTAAAATTACAGAACCAAACATAATGCTGCATACTATGAGCATCTTTTCTTTAAATATTAACAAAGAAACAAGCCCCGCTATTGCAATAATACCTATTAATAAAATAAATGCAAAAACTTTATAAAGTCCTACAAGAAAAGACAAAACAGGATATTTTTCCTTTTCTTCATCTTCTTCGTCTTCTGCACTATAGACATCATCAAATGTGGTTTTAACCTTCTTTTCTTCCTTTACAGGCAAAACTTCTTTTTTTCTTCTTTCTTCTACAGGTTCAGGTTGTAGCTTTGATTTTATTTTTTCAGCAATTACATTTATGTATTTTTTTTCCATTTTTCTCCCTGAAATTTCTGCAAGAATTGCCTTTAAATCCTTCAATTCCAAATCTTCATTGAATGTCACAATTTTGTTAATAAGAGTAACAATTTCTTCATCAGTCATTGCTTTTAATTTTTCTGTCATTTCAAAAATCTCCCTTTACTTAAGTAAAATTTCTTTATTAGTTCCATAAAAAATATCATTTTTGTTTGAAATAAATTTACAAAACTCTTCAAATTTATCCCAATCATCATGAATGTCAAATTCATATGAGTGTCCCCATATATAGAATATCTGCGGCTTATCAGGATTCATATTTATAAACTTTTCTCCAAGCTCATAAAGCTTATCCCAATTTTTATGATGATGAATTGTAGGATGAAAAGTAAACAAATTTTCCTGTAAATCAAAATTTTCAGTGCCCTTTGTAACACGTGCATATTTGATACCGGTTTTACTTTTTATGATATTTGCTACTCTTTCATCATATAAAGAACCTCCACCTCCGGGATATGCCATACCAACTACTTCATATTCCACAAGCTCGGAAAGTCTTAATCTGTCCTGTTCAACTTCATTTACAACAGCCCAGTCTGTAAGCCTTGTAACACAAGGATGAGTTATTGTATGTGCAGCCACTTCGTGACCCTCATATACATATTTTATATCCTCTTCCTTTATCTTATTATGTCCAACCTCAACTTCTTCTCTTATAAGACTATTGTTTGAACCGAGAAAACCTGAATTAAGATTAAATGTACATTTTAAATTGTATTTATTTAAAATTTCTATTAATCGTATATCCTGAGTAACTGCATCATCATAACTGAAGGTTACTGCCTTCATCTTTCCATCATACATTATTATTCACCCTCAACCTCATTGTTTTCCTGAGAAGCAACCTCTGTTTTTTCTTCAGTTTCTTCCTCATCTTCAGCGTGTTCTGTAAGAGCAACACCAACAATCTTAACTCCATCGTTAAGTCTCATCATAGTTACACCCTTTGTAACTCGTCCAAAAGTATTAATATCTGATGCAGCCATACGAATAATTACACCCTCACTTGTAATAAGCATAATATCGTTGGAATCATCAACAATATGTATACCTGCAACATTACCTGTTTTTTCAGAAATTTTATAGCAGGTTACACCCTTACCTCCACGTGTCTGTATTTTATATTCGTCAAGGCTTGTACGCTTACCGAAACCGTATTCAGAAACAACAAGAACCTCTCCGTCATCACGGCAAACACCTATACCTACAACGTAATCATCTTTTGAAAGCTTAATACCACGAACACCGCGTGCAACACGACCCATAGGACGTACATCATTTTCATCAAAACGAATTGCATTACCGCCGTGTGTACCAACAATAAGAGATTTTGTACCGTCTGTAAGTATAACATTTATAAGTTCATTATCTTCTTCGAGTTCAATAGCTCTTATGCCGCCTTTTCTTGCAGTGTCATATTCTGTAAGTGATGTTTTCTTTATTGTACCGTTTTTAGTCATCATTACAAGGTATTTATCTTCTTCAAATTCCTTAATCGGAATTGTTGCGGTAACCTTTTCATCACTTTCAAGCTGTAGAAGATTTACAATAGCTGTACCCTTTGAAGTTCTTCCGCCTTCAGGAATTCTGTAACCTTTTATTTTATACATTCTTCCTTTATCGGTAAAGAATAACAGATAATCATGTGTAGAGCATGTAAGAATTGTTTCAACAAAGTCTTCTTCTCTTGTCTGCAAACCAATGATACCTTTTCCACCACGTTTTTGTGCCTTATAAGTATCTGATGGAAGTCTTTTTACATAACCGAAATGAGTAAGTGTAATAACAACTTCTTCTTCCTCTATTAAATCTTCATCATCAATTTCATCAAAATTAGCTTCAATATTGGTAAATCTTTCATCACCATATTTATCACGGATTTCCAAAAGTTCATCCTTAATTTGTTCCATAAGAGAATTTCTGTCTGAAAGAAGCTTGTTATATTCCTCACATCTTTCACAAAGTTCGTTATACTCATCATCAATTTTTTCACCATTCAATTTTTGTAACTGTGCAAGACGCATATCAAGAACACTCTGTGCCTGCACTTCTGAAAAACCGAATTTTTCCATAAGTCTTTCTTTAGCATCATCATAAGAATTACGGATTGTTTCAATAACTGCATCTATATTGTCAAGTGCAATTTTCAAACCTTCTAAAATATGCATTCTTGCCTTTGCTTTTTCAAGATCAAATTTTGTTCTTCTTGTAACAATTTCTTCCTGAAATTTAATGAATGCAGCTAAAACTTCTTTCAAATTCAAAGTTTTTGGTCTTCCATCCTGAATAGCAAGCATATTTACAGAGAAACTGTCCTGAAGTCTTGTATATTTATAAAGCTGATTTAATACAACTGCAGGGTTAGCATCTCTTTTTAAGAAAATTTCAAGCCTTATACCTACACGGTCTGATGAATGGTCATCAATGTCGGAAAGACCCTCTATTTTCTTATCCTTAACAAGGTCTGCAATTGATTCAACAAGCATTTTTTTGTTAACCTGATAAGGAAGTTCTGTAACTATAATTGAAGATGTTCCATCTTTATGTTCTTCAATTTCGGTTTTAGCACGTATTATAATTTTACCTCTACCTGTTTCATAAGCACTTCTTATACCGCTTCTTCCCATTATTGTACCGTGTGTAGGAAAGTCAGGACCCTTAATATACTGCATTAATTCTTCAGTTGTTATTTCAGGGTCATCAATTTGTGCTATAGCACCATCTATAACCTCAGTAAGATTATGTGGTGGAATATTTGTTGCCATACCTACGGCAATACCTGAACTACCATTAATTAAAAGTGTAGGTATTCTTGTAGGAAGAACAAGTGGTTCTCTTCTCTTTTCATCAAAGTTAGGAGCAAAATCAACTGTATCCTTATCAATATTTTCAAGTAAAACATTTGCTATTTTACTCATTCTTGCTTCAGTATAACGGTAAGCAGCAGGCGGATCTCCATCAACAGAACCAAAGTTACCATGACCGTCTATAAGAGGATATCTCATTGAAAAATCCTGAGCAAGTCTAACCATAGCATCATAAACGGATGCATCACCGTGTGGATGATACCTACCGATAACATTACCTACTGTTGTAGCAGATTTAAAGAATGGCTTGTCTACAGTAAGATGTTCTTCATACATTGAATATAAAATTCTTCTGTGAACAGGCTTTAAACCATCACGAACATCCGGAAGTGCACGACTTACAATAACACTCATTGCATAATCAATGAATGCTTCCTTCATTCTTTTTTCTATATCTACATTTACTATGGTTTGAGTATCTAAATATTCTTCAAAATGTGAATCTTCATATTTTTTATTTTTCTTTGCCATTTTATTTCATTCCTTTCAGGGAAAACATAAGTTTCAGTATATTATACATCAAGATTTGTAACATACTGGGCATTTTCTTCAATGAAAATACGTCTTGGTTCTACTTCATCACCCATAAGTATACTGAAAATTTCATCTGCCTTTTGAGCATCTTCTAAAGTAACCTTCAAAAGAATTCTGTTTTTAGGGTCCATTGTTGTTTCCCAAAGTTCTTCAGGATTCATCTCACCAAGACCTTTATAACGGCTGATATCTACTTTTGCATTTATATCTCCGTCTTTAAACTCTTCACTTATCTGATCTCTTTCTTCATCTGAAAAAGCTACCTGACTTTTTTTACCTCTTGTAACCTTATAAAGAGGTGGTTTTGCAAGATAAATATGACCTGTTTCAACCAAATCTCTCATAAATCTGAAGAAGAATGTAAGTAATAAAGTCTGAATATGTGCACCGTCTACGTCGGCATCGGCCATTATAATTACTTTATCATATCTTAATTTTTCAATATTAAATTCTTCACCTATACCTGTACCCAAAGCCTGAATAACAGGAGTAAGCTTATCATTTCCGTAAACCTTATCTGCTCTTGCTTTTTCAACATTAAGCATTTTACCCCAAAGTGGAAGTATTGCCTGATATTTACTGTCACGTCCGTTCTTTGCAGAACCTCCCGCAGAATCACCTTCGACAATATATATTTCAGTTTTTGTAGGATCTTTTACTATACAGTCTGTTAGTTTACCCGGCAAGGTGCTTGAACCAAGAGGAGTTTTTCTTGTAGCTTCTCTTGCTTTTCTTGCAGCTATTCTCGCACGTGATGCCATAAGGGCTTTTTCAATAATTCCTTTACCAACAGCCGGATTTTCTTCAAGAAAATCTGCAAGTTTTTCTCTTACTATACCATCTACAAGTGTTCTCATATCAGAATTACCAAGTTTAGTCTTTGTCTGACCTTCAAACTGAGGTTCTTCTAATTTTACAGATACAATTGCTATCATACCTTCTCTTGCATCTTCACCTGTAAGTTCTTCGTTTTCTTTTATTAACTTATATTTTTTACCGTAGTCAACAAGTACCCTTGTAAGTGCTGTTTTAAAGCCTGTTTCGTGGGTACCACCTTCAGTTGTACAAATGTTATTTGCAAATGATTCAATAACTTCATCATATCCGTTATTCCACTGCAAAGCAACTTCTGCAACATTTCCGTTTTTTTCTCCGCTTACGTAAATTACTTCATCATGAACATTTTCAAGTGTATCTTTTCTTTCTTTTTTTGCATTAAACAGAAAAGATACAAAGTTTTTTATACCTCCTTCATAATGAAGTTCTTCTTTTGTTTCCATTTCGGCGCGTTTATCTTCAAGTATAATTTTAACGCCGGCATTCAAAAATGCCTGTTCACGAAGTCTTTTAAGTAATATATTATATTCAAATTCCAAAGTTTCGAATATTTTATAGTCCGGTTTAAACGTAACCTTTGTTCCTGTTTTATCTGTATCACCAATAACTTTAAGTTCAGTTACAGCAGGACCTCTTTCATATCTTTGATGATAAATTTTTCCGTTTTTATGAACTTCAACCTCTGTAAATTCAGAAAGAGCATTAACTACAGAAGAACCAACACCATGCAAACCACCGGAAACCTTATATCCCCCTCCGCCGAATTTACCACCGGCATGTAAAATTGTAAATACAACTTCTACAGCAGGTTTTCCTGTCTGTGCCTGAATATCTACGGGTATACCTCGTCCATTATCTTCTACAGTAATACTGTTATCCCCATTTATAGAAACATAAATACTGTCGCAATATCCTGCCAAAGCTTCGTCTATTGCGTTATCTACGATTTCATAAACCAGGTGATGTAAACCTCTTACATCTGTAGAACCGATATACATACCCGGGCGCTTTCTAACTGCTTCAAGTCCTTCCAATACCTGAATTTGACTTGCTCCATAATTATTTTCTGCCAAATTTATCATTCCCTTCCAAAGGTTGATTTTACTTTACGGAAATCACACTTCCAATATGTGTGATTTCCTATTTTTCTCTGAAATATCTTCCATGCAATGTTGCAGGAGATATTTGAGAAATATAGACCTTGTTTTGTCCTTTATAATTGCATATTATTGCAGATTTTGGTAATTCCTCTGATACATTTACAACAATACCGTTTTTTTGAGCATATGTTAAAAATTCTCTCGTATTTTTTGAAACGGTAGTTTTATCCATGTCTATTATTGCAATAACATCTTTAATATTAACAACTGTATTACTTCCAAGATGAATATACACAGTTATCACCCTTTTTAATTAAATTTATCCTTTATATCCTCAATATTTATTAAATTAACATCAGGAATATTTCCAAATATGTCTTTTTCTGTACAAGTTATTATTACCTGTATATCTTTTATTTTATTTAAAACATAATTTCTTCTGCTTTCATCAAGCTCACTCAAAACATCATCTAATAACAAAACAGGAGGTTCTCCTATATTTTCTTTTATAAGTTCAACCTCCGCCATTTTAATTGCAAGAGCAATTGTTCTTTGTTGTCCCTGAGATGCATATAATTTTGCATCACTATCATTCAAATAAATTTTAAAATCATCTCTATGTGGACCTATAAGAGAAATTCCTGCTTTTTTTTCTCTTTCTTTAATCTTATTTAATTCTTCTTTAAAACATTTTTTTATATTTTCTTTGTCATTTAAATTATCTATTTTAAATCCACAATCATATATAAGCTCAACTTTTTCATTACCAATTTCTTTTGTAATAGGTTGAATTTTTTCAGTAAGCCTTTCTATAAAACTGTTTCTGTACCATATAATATCAGCACCATATTCTAAAAACTTTTCATCCCAAACCCAAAGCATTTCACTTTCAGGATCATCTTTTAGAAGTCTGTTTCTCTGTTCAAGTACTTTTAAATATGATGATAAAGAATTAAAATATTTTTTTCTTAATGGGCATATTCCAAAATCAAGAAGTTTTCTTCTTGTTCCAGGAGACCCTTTAACTAATTTTAAATCTTCAGGACAAAATATAACAGCATTAAAATATCCTATTAATTGACTTATTTTTGAAGCAACTACTCCATTTATTTTAATTCTTTTCTTTTTATTATCAAAAAAAACAAGTTCAAGCTTACTTTCTCTGTTTCTTGAATAAAATTTTGATGCAATTTTTGTAGAGGTCTGATTAAATCTTATAAGTTCATTATCTTTAGCACCTCTATGAGATCTACCGGTTGACATAATATATATTGCTTCCAGTAAATTTGTTTTTCCTCTTGCATTTGCACCATAAATAACATTTGTTCCATCTTTAAATTTAACATTACATATTTCATAATTTCTGTAATTTGAAAGATAAACCTGTTCAACAAACATTAATAATCTGATCTCCTATTTCAACAACATCACCGGGACGAATTTTCTTTCCTCTTTGTGTTGCTATTTCACCATTAACTTTTACCTGTTCCTCAAAAATCAAAACTTTTGCATCGGAACCATTACCTATAACTCCTGAAAATTTCAAAAGTTGGTCAAGTTTTATGTATTCTGTAGAAATTTTAATATCCATAATAACCTCTTATTAAAACACATACGGGGACGTGCTTCCATCAGGCACGTCCCTTTTACGTTTTACTATTCTGTTTTTAATCTTACCGGAAGTACGATATATTTAAAATCGTCACCTTCAACAGGAGAAATAAGACAAGGATTTGTAGAACCTATAAAACTGAATTTTATTTCTTCTGTATTTGTTGCCTTTAAAGCATCAAGCAAATATCTGTTGTTAAAACCTATCTGAATAGCATCACCTGTCATTTCAACCGGAATAAATTCTTCAACTTTACCTATCTGGGTTTCACAATTTATTTTAACTTCTCCGTCTTCTATATTTATTATAACAGGAGATTTTGTAACTTCACTTGTTATAACAAGTGATGCTCTTTCAACAGCATTAATAAACTCTCTTGAACTTGTTTTTATAGTTGTTCTGTAATCTGAAGGAATTATTTTTTTATAATCTATATAATCACCTTCAAGAAGTCTTGATGTAAATATAACATTATTAAATTCAAAACGTACATTTTTTTCTGAACAGAATATTTTTATTTCTTCTTCACTATCATCTATAATTTTAATAAGCTCATTTAATGATTTGGAAGGAATTACCAAAGATACATCACCCATAACACCGCTTACAGCATTGTTTTCACAAGTGATTTTCTTATAAGCAAGTCTGAAACCATCAACTGCAACCATATTAACATTGTTTCCTGATGCTTCCAGCAAACAACCTGTTAATATCATTTTTGATTCATTTGTTCCTACTGCGAAAATAGTATGTCTTACAAGTTCCTTAAGTTGTTTTTGAGTAAGTGTAATGTCATACTCAACGTCAAAACGGTTAATTTCAGGAAATTCGTTAGCTTCAATACCAGTTATATTGAATTTTGAATTTCCACATTTTATATTAGTAACATTATTTGAATTTACATCTATTGAAACCACATCTCCTGACATCTTTCTAATAATATCACCAAAAAGACGTGAATTAACAACTATGCTTCCTTCATATTCTATTTCTGCTTCTAAAATACATTCTATACCTATTTCAAGATCATTACCTGTAATAATAACTTTACCATCAGTTGCTTTTATTAAAAGACCTTCTAAAACAGGAAGTGTAGAACGTGAAGCTACAGCTTTTTGAGAAATGTTAATTGCTTCAGTTAAAACATTTCTGTCACATGTAAATTTCATTTTGCTCTCTCCTTTTATAAAAGAATATATAATAATATAATTTAGTAATTATTATAAGGGGTGTTGAAAACTTTTATAACCTTGTTTTTTATTGTAATAACAAGGAAAAACATATGTTAGTAAAAGTGTTTAAAACTTTAAAGTTATTCAAAGTTATTAACAACCAAAAAAATTAACTTTTAAAAATTTTTTATCCGTAACTTTTCAACAACATTAATTCTGTATAATGGTTATAAAAAAATTAAAAATTTTCAATTTGTGTATAATTTATTTAAAAAAAATATTAAAATTGAAAAAAACCAGTAAATAACAGTAAAAAAATGATGTTGATTAATTGAAATTAAAAACTGTGGATAAGTTGGATAAATTTGTGGATAATTAATCGTCCGATTTAATATTTTTTATCAAATCATTAACTGTATTATAGATTTTAAGGTCATTTTTCATATCTTCTGTTATTTTATTTATATTGTGCATAACAGTAGTATGGTCTTTATTAAAATCTCTTCCTATTTGTGAGCAGGAACTGTTAGTAAGTTCTCTTACTATATACATAGCCATCTGACGTGGTATTGCATAAGCTTTACTTCTGTTTTTTCCAATTAAAGAATTTTCAGATAAATTAAAATATTTTTCAACTTCTTTAATTATAAATTCAGAATCTATTTTTCTTTTATGATTTTCAACTATAATTCTGTTTAATATAGTTGTTGCAGTTTCAACATCCATTTCTCTTTTATTAATTTCACTGTAAGCTAAAAGAGTTCTTGTAGCACCTTCTAATTCTCTTATACTTGTTTTTACACTTTGAGCTATTAAATTTAAAATTTCATTAGGAAGTTCTCCTGTAAAATCATTATTTTTAGCTTTTGCATGCAAAATAGCAACTCTTGTTTCAAAATCCGGTGGTTGAATATCTGCTAAAATTCTGCTGGAAAATCTTTGTCTTAATCTTTCATCCAGCTGTGCTATATCCTTAGGTGGACGATCACTTGTTATAACTATTTGTTTATTCTTATCTACCAAAGAATTAAAGGTATGGAAAAATTCTATCTGAGTACCTTCCTTACCTGCCAAAAACTGAATATCATCAATAAGTAAAACATCGACATTTCTGAATTTTTCTTTAAATTCAATGTTATTTTCTTCTTTAATTGAATTTATAAAGCTATTCATAAATGCTTCAGCCGTTACATAAAGAACATTTTTATTACTGTCGTTAGATTTTATTTCATTTCCAATAGCATGTAAAAGATGAGTTTTGCCAAGACCACTTCCTCCATATATAAAAAGTGGATTATAATCATCATTAACAGGACCCTGAGTAATACTGTATGCAGCAGCATAAGCAAATTCACTATTGGAACCTACTATGAAATTTTTAAATGTATATTTAGGATTTATATTAACATTTCCTTTAAATTCAGAAACTGTCGAGTTAGGTTCTATAATTTTTTCTTTTAAAGGAGTTTCATCTGTTTTTACAAAAACCTCTATTTCGTAAAAATTATTAGTTACTTTATGTAATGCTTCTTTCGTAATACTTATATAATGATTCATTGTAACGAACATATCTTTATATAATTTGTTAGAAGTTGAAAAGAAAAATGTATCGTTTTCAATATATTCAGGATTAAGTTTTTCAAATGTAGTTTTAAAGCTTACATCGGAAAGTTTTTCTTTGATATAAGGAATTGCCTTTGTCCAGATTTCGGACGCCTTATTCATGGTTTTTTCCTCCAATGTTTTTTATTAATTGTATAAAAAATTAAGTTTAAATTTATTTAAAAAATTACCATAAACATTATAACATTTTTTAGAAAAAAATTCAAGTGTTTTAAATAAATTTTGTTAAAAAAGTTCTTGAATTTTCAAAGTTTTTGAATGCCTGTTCTGCTTTGATTTTATCATAAAAAATACCAAAAACACTACTACCGCTTCCTGACATTAAGCTTGATGTTGCACCAAGATTTTTCATAGTATTTTTTATAATTTCGATTTGTGGATAATGAGGTATAGAAACGTCTTCTAAATAATTGAAAATATCTTTGAAATCATAAAAACTATTATTTAAATTTTTAACGATATTATCAATATTATATTTGGTTTTATTTTGTAAATTTAAATTTTCATAGGCCCATTTTGTCGAAATTGAAAATTCGGGTTTATATATTAATATATATGGATTTGTTTTATTTTTAATTTTTGTGAGTTTTTCTCCTATTCCTTCTGCAAGGCAAGTTCCTTTTAAAATAAAAAAAGGAACATCTGCTCCAATTTGAACACCTAAGTTTATTAATTGATTTTCAGTAAGGTTTGTTCTGAAAATTTCATTAAGTGCTAAAAGAGTAGTAGCAGCATCAGAGGAACCTCCTCCCAATCCTGCTCCGTCCGGAATATTTTTTTCTATGTGTATTTTACATTTTTTATTAATTTTTGTATGATTAAAAAAAATATCTGCTGCCTTCCACACCAAATTTTTTTCGTTTAAGGGAATATCGGTTTTATTTGATGTAAGAATCATTTTATCAGACAATTCAATATCTATAATATCATATAATGAAACAGTCTGCATAATCATCTTAAGTTCATGATAACCATCTTCTCTTTTCTTTAAGATATCTAATGATAAATTGATTTTTGCAGGAGCTTTATATAACATATTTTCACCTCTTTTTTATAAATATATTATATAATAAATATTAAAAAAATTCAATAATTTATTGATATTTTTAATAATGTTCCACGTGGAACATAAAAAATAAAACAAAAAATGTTCTACGTGGAACAATTTTTTGTTGATATTTAAAAAAAATGTGTTATAATAGGATATATAAAACATTTCACGGAGGTGAAAAAATGAAAATTATAGCAGTTGCAAATCAAAAAGGCGGAGTTGGTAAAACTACAACAGCAGTTAATTTGAGTGCATGTCTTGCTGAGCAGGGAAAGAAAACTCTTGTAATTGATATGGATCCTCAGGGAAATACAACAAGTGGTTTTGGTATTGATAAGGATAGCGTAGAATATTCAATTTATGATGTTCTTATAAATGATATACCACTTCGTTCATCAATTATAAATACAAAATATAAAAAATTAGATGTTTGTCCTTCAAATATTCATTTATCAGGTGCTGAAATTGAATTGGTCAGCGTTGATAAAAGAGAATTTAAATTAAAAGGTGCTTTTGAGACTGTAAAGGATGATTATGATTATATAATTATAGATTGTCCTCCTTCTCTTAGCTTACTTACAGTAAATGCATTTGCGGCATCAAATAGTGTTTTAATACCTATACAATGTGAATATTACGCTTTGGAAGGACTTTCTCAGCTTACTCATACTATTAAAATAGTTCGTAAGGGACTTAACCCGGAACTTGATATTGAAGGTGTAGTTCTTACTATGTTTGATTCACGCACTAATCTTTCTATTGAAGTTGTAGAAGAAGTGAAAAAGGCTTTACCTCATAAAGTATGTAAGACTATAATACCAAGAAATGTACGTCTTTCAGAGGCTCCAAGTTTTGGAGTGCCTGTAATAGAACATGATACAAACAGTAAGGGTGCAATGTGTTACAGAGAACTTGCAAAAGAAATAATTAAGAAAAATAAGGTGTAAGGAAGTGAAAAAATGGCTAAACGCAGTGGACTTGGAAAGGGTCTGGATGCTATTTTGAATGATAAATATGATAGCCAGGCTTTAGACTCTGCAGAATATATTGATAATTCTAAAGTTGTTGAACTTAAAATTATAGATGTTGAACCAAATAAAGATCAACCAAGAAAAGAATTTAATAAAGAAAAGTTGGATGAACTTACATCATCAATAAGTGAGCATGGTGTTATTCAACCTATTATAGTTGTTAAAAAAGGAAAAACTTATCAAATTGTTGCCGGTGAAAGAAGATGGAGAGCTTCAAAACAGGCAGGACTTAAAAAAATTCCGGCTATTGTAAGAGATTATGATGAACTTAAGGTTATGGAGGTTGCATTAATTGAAAATCTCCAGAGAGAAGATTTAAATCCGGTAGAAGAAGCTTTGGGGTACAAATCTTTAATGGAAAGTTTTGATCTTACACAGGATAAAATAAGTGAAAGAGTAGGGAAAAGCAGAAGTGCTGTTGCAAATTCACTTCGATTGTTAAATTTACCCGGAGAAGTATTAAAAATGCTCGAAAGCGGAAAAATTTCTACAGGGCATGCAAAAGTTATTCTTTCGATTTCAAACGAAAAGGAACAAATTCAACTTGCTGAAATTATAGTTGAAAAAAAATTAAGTGTAAGAGAAACCGAATCATTAATAAAAAATAAATCTAAATCAAAAAAATCAGTTTCTAAAATGAGTGCTGAATTTAAAATGGCAGTAAAAGATATGGAAAATAATTTTTCAAAGTATTTGGGAACAAAAGTAAAAATTAAAGAAACCAATGGAAAAGGAAAGATAGAAATTTCATATTATTCTCATGAGGAATTTGAAAGAATTGCAGAAATGTTAAAAAATGGATAAAATTGTAAAAAAATGGAAGCTTAAAATTTAGTTGTACTGGATTTTTAATAAAAAAATGAGTATTTATATCAACAATAATAAAAAATCGTTACAAGTAAAATTAATGATGTTTTTAAAGATTTTTATTTTTGGAGGTTTTTATGGATAGAAAATTAAAAATAATGGGTGTATATGTTGGTCTTTTATTTTTTGTTTCAATTTTACTTATTTTAATAACATCGTTTTCTTATACTAAAATTGATCCATCTTATGAAGTAGAAGAAAACAGACAACCTAATGCAACATTAAATGAGAGTGTCACAAAATTAACAGAGACAAATCAAAATTTAAATGCAAAAGTTATGGAATTAAACGGGAAAATAAGTGACCTTGAAAAAAAAATAGCTGAAAAAGATGAAATTATAAAAAAATATGAAAATGAAGACTTTAAAAAGCTAAAAACTGTCGCTTTATTATTTGTAGATGAAAAATATGACGAGATGAAAAAAGTATTTGAATCTATAAAAAAAGAAAATCTTGATGAAGAAAGTTTAAAGATATATAATTATATACTTGAGAAAATAAAATAATATATTTAGGAGGATAAAAATGTTAGACATTAAATTATTAAGAAGTGAACCACAAAGAGTAATTGATGCAATTAAAAGCCGCGGAGGAGAATTGGATCTTACAGAATTTGCTGAAATAGATAAGCAAAGACGTGAACTTTTACAGGAAGTAGAAGCTTTGAAAAATAAGCAGAACGTTGTTTCAAAACAAATTCCTCAGCTTAAAAAGGAAGGTAAGGATGTTGCACCAATTTTTGCTGAAATGAATCAAATTAAAGAAACAGTTAAGAAAATAGATGAAGAAGTTGCAGAGCTTGATGAAAAACTTAAGAATATAGTACTTACAATTCCTAATATTCCAAATGAAAAAGTTGAAAAAGGACTTTCAGATGAAGATAATATTGAAATGAGAAGATGGGGAGAACCAAGAAAGTTTGATTTTGAACCAAAAGCTCATTGGGATATTGGTGAAAACCTTGATATTTTAGATGCAGATACTGCAGGTAAAGTTACAGGTTCAAGATTTACTTTCTATAAGGGATTAGGTGCAAGATTAGAGCGTGCAGTTTATAATTTCTATCTTGATTTTCATTCAACAAACAGTGGTTATACAGAAGTATTCCCACCTTATATGGTGCATAGAAATTCAATGGTAGGTACAGGACAGCTTCCTAAATTTGAAGAGGATGCTTATAAGGTTACAGGTACAGATTATTTTCTTATTCCTACAGCAGAAGTTCCTGTTACAAATATGCATAGAAATGAAACATTAAAAGCTGAACAGTTGCCTATTAAGTACTGTGCTTATTCGGCATGTTTCCGTGCAGAGGCAGGTTCTGCAGGACGTGATACACGTGGTCTTATCCGTCAGCATCAGTTTAATAAGGTAGAACTTGTTAAATTTGCTGATCCTGATACATCTTATGATGAACTTGAATCACTTACTTTGGATGCTGAAAAGGTTATTCAGGCACTTGGTATTCCTTACCGTGTAGTAAGACTTTGCACAGGTGACCTTGGTTTTAGTTCAGCTATGACATATGATATTGAAGTATGGATGCCAAGTTATGGAAGATACGTAGAAATAAGCTCATGCTCTAACTTTGAAGATTTCCAGGCAAGACGTGCAAATATTAAATTTAAGAGAACTCCTGATTCAAAGCCTGAATTTGTTCATACACTAAATGGTAGTGGTGTTGCTGTAGGTAGAACAGTTGCTTGTATTCTTGAAAACTTCCAGAATGAAGACGGTTCTGTAACAATTCCTGAAGTTTTAAGACCATTTATGGGTACAGATATTATAAAATAATATAATATAAAAAACAACCTGAGAAATATCTCAGGTTGTTTTTTATGATAATAGACCTCTTCCAATCTGTATTTTAACTCCGTTGGGAAGATGTGTTTTTTCTTTTTTTAATTTGCCTTTTTTGAATTTGTAACCAAGTAAATCTTCAATAATTACGGGAATTGGTGCGCTGCCCCATGGGTGACAGAGGCTTGTATTAATTTTTTGGTCTTTTCCCCATGCTTCAAAGGTGCAGGTTGCTCCTTCGTTCAACATATTTTTCCATGAATGTATACTGTCGTTTGTTATAAGTTCATAAACTTTGTCATAATATCCATTATTAGCAAGAGCCTTTAGTGCAAAGTATGAGAAAAATACACCGCAACACAAACCTTTTTCCATAATGAAATCTGCAATATGTTCACTTGTTTTGGTATCACACATTTCAAAGTACATAGGTAAGACATTTGAATGAAAATTGCAATGATCAGAAATATCACTATCTGAAAAAAGACCTTGTTTTGCTCTGAAAAATGTCTTTTTATAAGCATTTAACAGGTTTGAGGTGTCATATTTTTCGTTATATCCCAGAGTAAGACGAAGTTTATTCAACGTATTTAAAGCACCATAGTAATAAGCGTTTATGACATTGTGGCATCCATTTCCAATTGGCTGGGTCAATTCAAAATCATAATCATCACGCAAATTTTGTGGCCAGTCAACAAGGTTCCACTTGCAGTCTACATTTTCAAGCAAACCATCTTTACGCTCGTATTTTGAAAAATATTCAACTGCCTTCTCTGCTATTGGCAAAATTTGATCAACAAGGTTAAAATCTCCGGTTAAATTATAATAATTCAGTATTATTTGTGGATAAAGCAAAGAAAAATCCGCTATTTCCTGCATATAATTTCCCGGGACAACTGCCATAATACCTTTATCAATAAATGAGGATTGAGCAAAGTCTATAATTGCTTTTTTATAAAGACGTGTATCCCCGGTTACATAGGAATGGGTAAGGGATGTAATCATCATATCTCCAAGATATTGGCCCTTTTCGCGGGAAGGGCAATCAAGATATCCTTCCTGAGAGCCTATAATGGCAGCATTTTTACATATTGCCCATATATCTTCAAGTAGTTTAACATTACTGTTGAAATCTATTTCTCTTTTTACGGGATAATTTCTTTTTAAAACACGAATTGTTTCGGGAGTAACTGCATCATCCTCTGTTATAATTTCAATATACCTGAACGCTTTATATTCAAAATTTACTATATGGTCACTTTCACCCGAAAGAATAATGTATTCATCGTATTTGCAGTTGCACCTCATATCATATCTTACAGAACCGTCCTCATTGAGTTCTTCACCAAAGTAAGTATAAATTTTATTTCCTTTGGTACCTTTTACATCTATTACTAATTGACCTACAAGTTCCTTACCAAAATCTAATATAAAGTGATTTTTTTCTATTTTTATTATATTTTCGGCAATTGTTATTTTTGATTCAACATTAGGGGTAAACTGTTCAACAAGCTCGTGGTCGTCATCGTCTTTTATAACGGCATTTTTCCAGTCAGAATCATCAAAATCTGCAGAATTCCATCCGTGAGGGTATAAACGCATATCTCTGTATTCGGCAGTTTGTGTTTTGTATCCGTAAGTGATGTCTGTTTTTATAAAACTTTTATCAAAAGAATATTTCCAGGTTTCGTCTGTATTAAACAGTAGTGTGCCGTTTGAAACAACCTCTGCGTACATACCCATTCGGTTATCTCCACTATTATACGCACGGTTTATATATCCGTTATAAAGTGTATCTACTGCAATAACATTTTTACCTTTTTTTAAATATGGTGTTATGTCAACTGAATTAACATTATAAACAAAGTGATAGTTGTTTGCAGGTCCCTGAGTTACAAACTTTCCGTTTACAAAAAGCATATAGTAGTCATCTGCAGTTATAGTTATTTCTGTATATTGTATGGTTTTAAGATCAAAAGTTTTTCGGTAAAGAGTATGTAAGTTTTTTATAGTAGAGTTGTCTTCTTTTTTAGCTGTTGCTTGTCGGGAATAAAGATTTTCCGGCTTGAGGTTTACATATTCTTGAGAGCATATCCAATTGTTCATATTAAATCCCCTTTAAATGTATTATATATATTCTAATACACAATTGAAAAAAAGTAAATAGTTGTTGAATTTTTTCTGTAATCAATGTATAATTTATTTAGTAATATTTAGGAGGGTTTAATATGGCAAAAGTAATTGTTGAAAAATTTAAACACGAGTATTGGGGAGGCTGTGTAAAGGTTACAAATGGTGAAATTGAATTTGTAATGACAGTTGAAATAGGACCTAGAATTATAAGGCTTGCAAAGGTTGGAGGCCCTAATGAGTTGGTTGAAGATATAAATGGCGAGGCTTTTGTAGAGCACGAAGAGCTTGAAAAATTCTGGGGAGCAAAAAGATGGCAGAATATGGGAGGTCACAGACTCTGGCATTCTCCTGAGGCAATGCCAAGAAGTTATATCCCGCATAATTTGCCTATAGATTATAAAATTTTGGAAAATGGAGTAACTGTTTCTGTAGATGTAGAAAAAATCGGTATAAGAAATGTTATGACTGCAACTATGGAAGATAATGGTGATATGAAAATTACTCATTATTGCACAAATATCAGTCAGTGGGATATGGAGTTTGCTCCGTGGTGTATTACTGTATTTGCACATGGTGGTCTTGAAATTCTTCCTACTTCACAGAAGGATACCGGATTTTTAAGTAACCGTGCCCTTATGATGTGGCCATATAACGATGTAAAAGATAAGCGTTTTGATATGGATAATAAGTATATTTATATGACTACTTCACCTGAAGGTGATGAAGTTAATGTAAATGCATTTAAAATCGGCTTAAACAACGAAGATGGTTATGCAATGTATTTTAATAACGGAAACTTGTTTGTTAAGCAGTTTGAATATGAAGAGGGCGAATTATATCCTGACAATGGCTGTAACTGCGAAAGTTATACAAACTTTAAAATTATGGAAATTGAGGCATTGGGACCAATTACCTTCCTTCAGCCCGGTGAAACTGTAGAGTTTGTTGAAAAATGGAACCTATTCTGTGGGGTGGAAAGACCAAAAAATGCAGAAGATGTTGATAAGATAGTTGAAAAATACATAAAATAAGAAAAAATAAGGTGTGAGTTAAACTCACACCTTTTAATTATTAGTCTTCAATTACTTTAATTCTTTCAAGCAATTCGTGCTGAGCAAATGCCCAGATTACTGAATAGATGATACAAATTAATGCAGCAACCAAATTTCCGTCAAATAAGAACCAGGCAGCAATAACAGGAATCCAGCCAAGGTTGTTCCATACAGGCTTTCTGAAAATAACAAAAAGCAAACCAAATACGTTGAAAACCAAACCAAAGATACCTGCAAAAATAGTATCTTCAATTAAATCGTTTCTCATCTTAGTGATAACTGCACACGCAATACCTGTAACAACACCTACAACAGCTAAAATTATAAGAATAGTAGAATAATTACTTATAAAAGCACCGATATCCGCAAAATTTTTTGTAAAATCCATTTGAAAAAACCTCCATTTATATATGCATTAACATCTTATAACATTTTAACACATTGATGATGCAGATGTCAATATTTAAATGCACATTAATTAAAATAAATATTGTGTAAAATATACAAAAATATGAGTAGGTCTGTAAGCCGAGTTCTGTATTAGACAGCCATCTTTCTAGGCAGTATATTACTATACTGCTCAAGCCACCCGTTGGGAATATGTGACGGGCCGCCATTCCCGGTCGGTGTTGCTCCGGATGGGGTTTACACGGCCGACCGATCTCCCGGTCGCCGGTGAGCTTTTACCTCACCTTTCCACCTGTACCGCATAAGCGGTAGTTTATTTCTGTTGCACTATCCTTAAAGTCGCCTTCACCGGCAGTTAACCGGCACCCTTGCCCTGTGGAGCTCGGACTTTCCTCGTTGAGCGTTATTTCAGCTCACCGCGACTGTCTGGCCTACTCATATTTTATATAACTTTTATTGCGTAGAGATGTGATTATTTCCACATCTTCAAAATTGCTTCTTAAATATCTTGCAAGCTTATAAATAACAGGATTTTCTGTTTCAAAATGACCTGCGTCTATAATATTAAGTTCTATTTTATTTGCAAGCTGTGCCTGATGATATTTTACATCGGCAGTAACAAAAACGTCACATTCAGCAAGCTTTACGTTTGGAATAAAATCCGCACCTGCACCGCCTACAACAGCAACTTTTCTGACTATGTTTTTCTTACTTCCCACGTATCTTACATGGTCAATATCAAGGGCAAGCTTGACCGTCTGAATAAATTCTCCGAGAGTACATTCATCAACGTAGCCTGTGCGACCGAACAAACCATCAAATTCTATTGGTTCAATGTCATAAAGACCTAATGTTTCTGCAAGTACCTGATTTACTCCCTGGTCGGCATTGTCAAGGTTTGTATGCATTGAGCATAGTGATATTTTGTTTTCAATAAGCTCAAGATATAGAGGGTCTGTGATTGAAGAAAGCTTGTTCATTATGGCAGGATGATGAGTTATAATCATATCTGCACCAACGTCTAAAGCCTCTTCCATTCCCTGATTGTCAAAGTCGAGCATAACAAGAATTTTTCGTACTTCTCTTCTGGAATTTCCAATAAGAAGTCCAACATTGTCCCAGGCTTCCGCAAGTTCAACAGGGGCAAGATTTTTTAAGGAATTTAATATATCAATTACCTTTGCCATATAATTCTGCCTCCTTTATAAACCTGTTATATAAGCTTTCAAGTTCATCTGCTTTTTTATGCAAATCAATATCATTTGAACTTTTCATACCTATAAATTGCTTTTTAATTACTTTTGCACGCATTTTTATGTATTCCGAAAGTAATTTATCATTATTTTCAAAAAGCTTTTTGCCTATATGATAATGAAAATCGTCATTGTATTTTTCAATGCCGTTTTTCACAACCATTATATTATAAATTTTATCTTCTTCTTTTGCCAGTTTTTCGTCAGTAATTTTATAGTTGTTTTCATGTAAAAACCTGCGAAGCTCATAACTGCACGTCATTGGCTGAATAATCATATAACCTGAAGATTTTGCAATTTCGGGGTTAGCATCTAAAATTTCGCAGATTAGTTTGCCTCCCATTCCTGCAATTACAATAACATCTGCACCGTTTGCAGCATCGAGACCGTTTGCAAGGATGGGGGTGATTTTGTCACCAAGGCCGTGGGACATTATATTGTCTGTAGCAATATTAAGAGGTCCTTTTACAACATCGCCGGCAATTGATTTTTTTGCAATGTTGTTCTGAATAGCATAGATAGGAATATATGCGTGGTCAGTTCCTATATCGGCCAGAAGATTGCAGGGCTTTATACAGTCTGCCACACATTGTAGTCTTGGAGTAAGTTTTACGGTATCCATTAATCCAGATAATCCTTCAGTTTTTTGCTTCGGCTAGGGTGGCGAAGCTTTCTTAATGCTTTCGCTTCAATTTGTCGTATTCTTTCACGTGTTACTTCAAATTCCTTACCAACCTCTTCAAGTGTTCTGGCGCGTCCGTCGTCAAGACCAAAACGAAGTCTTAAAACCTTTTCTTCACGGGGTTGTAATGTTGAAAGAACACTTGTAAGCTGCTCTTTTAACAATGAGAAAGAAGCGGCTTCTGCAGGTGCCGGAGCATCGTCATCGGGTATAAAGTCACCCAAATGGCTATCTTCTTCTTCACCGATAGGCGTTTCTAAGGAAACCGGTTCCTGAGCAATTTTCTGTATTTCACGTACTTTGTCAATAGATAGATTCATTTCCTTGGCAATTTCTTCGGGATATGGATCTCTTCCAAGCTCCTGAAGCAACTGTCTTGAAACACGGATAAGTTTGTTTATGGTTTCAACCATGTGAACAGGAATACGTATAGTTCTTGCCTGGTCGGCAATCGCTCTTGTAATAGCCTGTCTTATCCACCATGTTGCATAGGTACTGAACTTGTAGCCTTTCTGGTAGTCAAATTTTTCAACAGCTTTTATAAGACCAAGGTTACCCTCCTGAATAAGGTCAAGGAAAAGCATACCTCTTCCTACATATCTTTTTGCAATACTTACAACAAGACGAAGGTTAGCTTCGGAAAGCATTTTTTTTGCATCTTCATCACCTTCTGACATTTTCTGTGCAAGGTCGTGCTCTTCTTCTGCTGAAAGCAATGGTACCTTACCGATTTCTTTAAGATACATTCTTACGGGATCATCAAGAGCAATACCTTCGGGAATTGTAAGGTCAATTTCAGTTTCTTCCTCTTTTATTGCTTCAAGTTCTTCCTCCATATTGCCGATGATTTCTATACCCATAGATTCGATGTTTTCGTATATTGCATCTATCTGGGCAGGTTCAATTTCAATTTCTTCAAGAGCGTCACTTATTTCCTTATAGGTGAGCATACCTTTCTTTTTGCCCTTTTCAAGAAGGTCTTTGATAATAGACTTTTTATTTATTGTGGAATTTGCGTCTTTATTGTTCGCTGTCATTTTCTCCACCCTTTCCTTTGTTACTTAAAACTTCGTTTATTTGATTAAGCTTGTCCAACGTTGATAAGCCTTCGTTTTTCAAAGCATTACGAAGAAGATTTTTTTTGTTGTAATTTATAATGATTTCCACAGACTGCGCAGTTGCCTTTTGTACATCGTCAATGTTTTTATCATCGTGTAAAACTTCTGCCGCTAAAGCGGTGTCGGGGAAGTTTGAAACAATAATTCGTGGGTCTGGTTCGCCGCCTGATTGTCTTGTCCTTTTTAAAATCGAGAAAATTTGATTAAGTCCCTCGTCGAAATCTGTCTCTTTAAGGTTACTGACAATATAATCTGCCTGGTTTTTATGATAACACAATATGTTAAGAAGAAGCTTTTGTGCATTAATACATCTGATTTTTTGCATATCCATAGGTTTCTTTGTAGTTATAACAGATTGTTTGCGGAAATCAGATATTTCTGCATTTCTGTCATTGGTTGCCCGCAGCCTTGCCATTTCAGCAAATATGCTTTCTGCTGAAACTCCTGTTTCGGCAGAAATTTGTTTTACATAAAGCTCTTGCTCAACAGGACTTTTTATTTTTATAAGTTCTCTTGCAACAGCATTTACGTAGTCAGACTTTTGACTTATTATATCAATATCATAAATTTTTCGTAAATTTTTAATTTTATATTCCGTTTGCTCCAAAGCAGAATCAATAAGGTCACGAAATGCACCTACGCCATTTGTTTTTATATATTCGTCAGGGTCCTTGCTGCCGGGTATTGTAAGTACAAATACCTTAAGTCCTTCCTCGTTTAAAAGTTCTATTGCTCTTTTTGTGGCTTTTTGTCCTGGTTCATCGCTGTCGTATGCCGTTATAACCTTTGCTTTGTGTCTTTTTATTATTCTTGCCTGTTCGGGAGTAAGGGCAGTACCCAAGGTTGCAACAGCAGAATCAACACCATGTTGATGAAGCTGAATAACATCCATATAACCCTCAACCAGTATAAGATAATCCTCTTTTGAGTTTTTTGCCATATTAAGCCCGAAAAGGTTGTAGCTTTTGTTAAAAGCAGGAGTTTCGGGAGAGTTAAGGTATTTTGGTTTTGAATCATCAAGAACACGTCCGCCAAAGCCTATAATATTTTTGCGTATGTCTATTATAGGGAACATAAGTCTGTTGCGGAATCTGTCGTAAATATCTCCATTTTCAGATTTGCCCACAACACCGCTTTCAACAATTTCTTCATCAGTAAAGCCCTGTGTTCTCAAATGCTTAAGAAGAGCATTTCCGTCAGGTGCATAACCAAGTCCGAAACGGTTTACTGTTGATTGAACAAGTTGTCTTTTTGTTATATACTCTCTTGCGGCAGTTCCGCAATTTTCAAAGAGCTTGTCGTAAAAAAACCTTCCTGCAATGGAGTTTATTTTATATATGGTCTGCCTCTTTTTTAAATTGTTATCATTTGTTTTGCGGTCATCATCAGGAAGTTCCATACCGCATTTGTCCGCAAGTAATTTCACCGCCTCAACAAAATCAAGATTTTCCTGTTGCATAGCAAAATTAATTACAGTTCCACCTTTTCCGCAACCGAAACAGTAAAAGAGCTGTTTGTCGGGTGAGACTGAAAAAGACGGAGTTTTTTCTTTATGAAAGGGGCACAGGCCTTTATATGTGCTGCCGGCACGTTTTAAGTGAACACTGCGTGAAATGTATTCGACAATGTCATTTTTGTCAATTAATTCCTGAATGTAATCTTCGGAAAAATACAGTGCCATATTCACCACTCCTTTCATAACGTAAATCAGCCAATTATATAATTCGACATAAAATCAAAAAAACCTTTTTATTTTTTGAAAAAATGTGAATAAAAAACACTTTTGTATATTATCAGCGAAAAAAGTGCCTGGTATACATTAAAATACGGTAAATGACTTTGGTACAAAGATTTCGTTAAACTTATGTACGCAGTAAGTATCGGTCATTCCTGCAATGTAATCACACACATCCTGATGAGGATCACCTTTTACGTAATCCTCCGGCATCATTTGGGGGTGATTTAAAAAGAATTCATAAAGTTCAGATATTATGTGATGTGCACGTTCTTCTTCCGCACGTACAAGGGGATTCATATAAACTTTGTCAAACATAAACTGACGAAGCTTAGAAAGCATTTCCCAACTTTTTTCATCCATTTTTATTTCAGGTCTGTTTAAGCTTGTTTCCACAACTGAATGTATCATAGAACTTATGCGGTTTGATTTTGTGTTGCCGTAAAATTTTTTGAATTCGTCGGGTATATCCTCATAGGTTATAACTCCTGCGCGTATTGAATCATCAATATCATGGTTTATGTATGCTATGCGGTCTGCTATGCGTATAATCTGCCCTTCGGCAGTATATGGCATAGTGGCACCTGTGTGGTTTGCAATACCATCGCACACTTCGAGGGTAAGGTTCATTCCCCTTCCGTCTTTTTCGAGAAGTTCAACAACACGAAGGCTTTGTTTCTGATGCTCAAAGCCGTATGGGCATATTTTGTTAAGACCTCTTTCGCCTGAATGACCAAACGGGGTGTGACCAAGGTCGTGCCCTAAAGCAATAGCCTCGGTAAGATCCTCGTTTAGAGATAAACCTCTTGCTATTGTACGGGCAATCTGTGATACCTCAAGGGTGTGTGTAAGTCTTGTACGGTAATGGTCGCCTTCGGGAGTTAAAAACACCTGTGTTTTATGTTTTAATCTGCGAAATGACTTAGAGTGTATAATTTTGTCTCTGTCGCGTTGAAATTCCGTACGAAGATCACATTTGTCTGTTTCTGCTTTTCTGCCCTTTGAGTTTTTTGAAAGGGTTGCAAAGGGACTAAGTGTTGCTTCTTCCCTTTTTTCGAGCATTTGTCTGACGTTCATAAAATCAGTCCTTACTTCTTGAGTTCATTCATTATCCTGATAGCCATAGAATGACATCTTGATATGGCAAATTCATCGTTTTTGGCAGGTGCCTGTGCGGAAATGCCAATGTGACCTGCGTCATATTCAGAAGAACCGCTGTTTATAATGGTCATTCCCTGAACAAGAGCCATTGATTGCATTGAGTGAAGGGTTGATTCCTGTCCGCCAAAACGCGAGTGACCACAGGCAATAAAGCCTACAGGCTTTCCTAGCCAGGCAAAAGTTTTGCGGTAGGGTGAAGTTCTGTCCCAGAATGCCTTTAACTGTGCGGATTGATTTGCAAAGTAAACAGGGCTTGCAATTATGATTGCATCAGCCTTTGACATTTTTTCATAGGCTTCGCCAAGAAGAGTTTCCTTATAACATTTTCCCTCACAGGGAGAGCTGCATTGTACGCAAAATGGAGTTTTTGAATCCATAACGGCTTCGTGAACGTTAATTACCTCGGTGTGGGCTCCCATTTTTTTGCAATCTTCCAAAACTGTATCTATTAAAAAACGGCAGTTTCCGTTTTTGTTTATGCTTCCGTTTAATGCAAGTATGTACATTAAAACACCTCCGATTTGTTGTATATTATTATATACGGTAAAAATGTATGAAATTCCTTTGTTTTAATGGATTTTCGGCGGATTTTTAAATAATTTTCTGAAAAGTTGTTGGTTTTTTGGGTAATTTTCACCAAGAAAAACCATTTTAAGCGGAATTGTGGCAAAAAAATGATGTAAAAATTAAACAAATGTGCAAAGTTGAGTATTGACACGAATTTCATAAAGTGGTATTATTTAAATGTATATAAATATCACGTAGGTGGTTTTTAGAGAAATATATTTTGGGAGGAAATTACAATGAAAAATCCATTCAGTTTGGAAGGTAAGATTGCTCTTGTAACAGGTGCATCTTACGGTATCGGTTTTGCTATTGCATCAGGTTTTGCTGAAGCAGGTGCTAAAATCGTATTTAACGACATCAATCAGGAATTGGTTGACAAGGGTATCGCTGCATACAAAGAAAAAGGCATTGATGCTACAGGTTATGTATGTGACGTTACAAATGAAGATGCAGTTAACGCTATGGTTGCTACAATCGAAAAAGAAGTTGGCGTAATTGACATCTTGGTTAACAATGCAGGTATCATCAAGAGAATTCCTATGCATGAAATGACTGCTGCAGAATTCAGACAGGTTATTGATATTGACCTTAATGGTCCATTCATCGTTTCTAAGGCTGTTATCCCTTCAATGATCAAGAAGGGCGCAGGTAAGATCATCAACATCTGCTCAATGATGTCTGAACTTGGTCGTGAAACAGTTTCTGCTTACGCAGCTGCTAAGGGCGGTCTAAAGATGCTTACAAGAAACATTTGTTCAGAATATGGTGAATTCAACATTCAGTGTAACGGTATCGGTCCTGGTTACATTGCTACTCCTCAGACTGCTCCTCTAAGAGAACCACAGGCTGACGGTTCAAAGCATCCATTTGATTCATTTATCTGTGCTAAAACTCCTGCAGGCAGATGGTTGGATCCTGAAGAACTTGCAGGTCCTGCAGTATTCTTGGCTTCTGAAGCTTCAAATGCTGTTAATGGTCACATTCTTTATGTTGATGGCGGTATCTTGGCTTACATCGGTAAGCAGCCTAAATAAGGTTGTTAAACCTCGTACATATGCTTTTGGGTGACAACTTGCCCGAATCGACATTTATATGACGTTTTCGGAACGGTTTTTACCGTTCCGAATTTTTATGTCAATAGACAAAATATTAACAAAGATAAGGAGATTCCGTAATGGATAAGGAGAAAATTATTACACGAATCACTGACTGCGGTATTGTTGCTGTTGTTCGCGCAGACAGTGCAGATCAGGCTAAGAGAATTACAGATGCTTGTATCGAAGGCGGCGTTGCTGCAATCGAAATGACATTTACAGTTCCTTATGCACACAAAGTAATTGAAGAAGTTGCAAAGGCTTATGATCCTAAGGACATTATTCTTGGTGCAGGTACAGTTATGGACAGCGAAACAGCTCGTATAGCTATTTTGAGTGGTGCCAACTATATCGTAAGCCCATATTTTGACCCTGAAACTGTTAGACTTTGTAACAGATACAGAATCGCATCTATGCCTGGTGCAATGACTATTAAAGAAGTTGTTGCGGCTATGGAAGCAGGTGCTGACATCGTTAAAGTGTTCCCTGGTGAAGCTTTTGGTCCAAAGATTCTTAAGGCTATTAAGGGTCCTGTTCCTCAGGCAAAGCTTATGCCTACAGGTGGTGTTGATGTTAATAACGTTGGCGAATGGATTAAAAACGGTGCAGTTGCAGTAGGTGCAGGCGGTGCACTTACAGGCGGTGCTAAAACAGGCGACTATGCTTCAATTACCCGTATCGGTAAAGAATTTATTGCTAAAATCAAGGAGGCTCGTGCATAATGGCTAAAATTATAACAATGGGTGAAACAATGCTTAGATTGTCAACACCTAATAATGAAAAATTTATTCAGGCAGATGAATTTGATGTATGCTACGGTGGCGGTGAAGCTAACGTTGCAGTATCACTTGCAAACTACGGACACGATACAGAATTCGTATCTAAAGTTCCTGCTAACCCAATCGGTGAATGTGCTGTTGCAGCACTTAGAAAAATGAATGTTGGTACAAAGTTTGTTGCTCGTGGTGGTGAAAGACTTGGTATCTATTTCTTGGAACACGGTTCAGCTATGAGACCTTCAAACGTTGTATATGACAGAGCAAACTCCGCTATTGCAACAGCTACAGCTGATGATTTTGATTTTGACGCTATTTTTGATGGTGCAGACTGGTTCCATTTTACAGGTATTACTCCTGCTATTTCAGATGCAGGTGCTGAAATTACAGAACTTGCTTGTAAGGCTGCTAAAGCTAAAGGCGTAAAGATTTCATGTGACCTTAACTTCCGTAAAAAGCTTTGGTCAAGTGAAAAAGCTCAGAAGGTTATGTCAAACCTTATGCAGTATGTTGACGTATGTATCGGTAATGAAGAAGATGCTGAAAAAGTTCTTGGCTTCAAACCTGGTGAAACAGACGTTACAAGTGGTGAACTTGAACTTGCAGGTTACAAGAGCATTTTCGAACAGATGGTTGAAAAGTTCAACTTTGAATATGTAATTTCTTCTCTTCGTGTTTCTAACTCTGCTTCAGATAACGGCTGGTCAGCTTGTATCTATAAGAGAGATACTAAGGAATTCTATCATTCAAGAGAATATCACATTACACCTATCGTTGACCGTGTTGGTGGTGGTGATAGCTTTGCAGGTGGTGTAATCTGCGGCTTCTGTGATGGTAAGGATTTCAAAGAAACTTTGGAATTTGCTGTTGCAGCTTCAGCTTTGAAGCACACAATTCCTGGTGATGCTAACATGGTATCACGTGCGGAAGTTGATGCTTTGGCAGGTGGCGACGGTTCAGGTCGTGTACAGAGATAATTAAATAAATTTTAAGAGGCTGTCGCAAAATGGGTTTATTTTGTGACAGCCTCTTTTGATGTGAATGAAAAATTGATTTGTTTTAAATCTATCATAACACTTAAAATGGATTTATTGAGTTTTTCCCTTGTGTGGTGTGTGCAATTTTGCTACACCTCTTTTTTATGAATTTATTACTGATTGCGCATATTCCGACGGCGTCATCCCGGTAATGTTTTTAAATCTTCTCGAAAAATACTGTTGGGAAGAAAAACACAGATATTCCGATATTTCTGCAAGATTCATTTCTTTTTGTCTTATTAAGTGCTTTGCGCAGTCTATTTTGCATTTTGAAAAATAATCCATTGCACCATAGCCCAAATTTTCACGGAAAAGCTTTTTCATATTTGTACTGCTAATGCCGAATTTTTCGCATAGTTCAGGAAATGTTATTTCCTTTGAGACATTGTTTTCAAGATATGTGCATATTTCGGATAAAACGGGATTTGAAATATGGGTAAGAGGTGCTGAGGCAGCAGGGGCAGATATGTTTTCTCTTATACAGCTTAGTATAAATAGCTCTATGTATATTTTTATAAGGTTTTCTGCCCCTATAGAAGCTTTTGGGTTTTTAACAAGCTTTGTGCTGCTTGGTTCTCCCAATGGGGTTGAAAATGCATCCTGTGCTGCAGAAATAAGCTTTGAAATATACTCTTTTTTTTCAGAGTCGCACTGTACGGTTTTGCCGGCACTTTTAAATAATTTTTCATTTGAGCATTCAAATGAAAATATTACTGCGTTTGCAGCTTTTCCGTATGCCGGTTTTACAGAATGAAGCTCCATTGGGGGAATGATTCTGAAGTGCCCCGGCGGTATGATAATTTCCTTTGCTCGTATTGTGGCAAGCAGATAATCTTTGTCTGCATATATTACTTCCCAAAAGTTGTGCATCTCGCCCGAAAAGACAAAATCACGCTCGTATTCAAAGTAATTTATTGATATTATTTTATCAATATTAACTTCGTTTTTCAAATTGATTGGCATATATATCATATTTAATCACCTTTTTTATTATACATCATTTTTAAAGCAAATGCAACCAAAAGTATAAAATTAATGTCCAATTTTACTTTGACAATTGATTTGGGTGTGATATACTTAATATATAAAGTAATGGAAAAGAGGGAAAAATATGATAAAATTCGGTACAGGCGGTTGGAGAGCTGAAATAGGTAAAGAATTTAATATGTATAACATCCGTAAGGTTGCTCAGGGTGTTAGTAATTATATGAAGGCAAAAAAACAGGACAGTCTTCCTGTTATTATAGGTTATGACAGACGTTTTCTTTCAGACAGTGCGGCAAAATGGATGGCGGAAGTTTTCAGTGCAAATGGCATAAAAGTTATCTTTATGCACAGAAGTGCACCTACTCCTATGGTTATGCACTATGTTATGAAAAACAATCTTCTTTTTGGTTTTGAGGTTACTGCTTCACATAATCCTTCAAATTATAATGGTATAAAGGTTATTGTTAAGGAAGGTAGAGATGCTCCGCTTGAGGTTACTGCAGACCTTGAAGAATATATAAACAAGCTTGAGGATAAGGATGTTCTTATAAACACATTTGATGAAGGTCTTGCAAGCGGCTGTATTGAGTATCTTGAAAATCCGTTTAATGATTTTCTTGATGATATCCTTGCAGTAATTGACTGTGATGCTATTCGCAAACGCGGTCTTCGTATTTTGTTTGACCCTATGCATGGTTCATCTGCATATCCTTTGATGGTTATTTTGCACACAACACGTTGTACAGTTGATATTATAAACGGAAATCGTGATGCATACTTTGGCGGAACAATGCCTGCACCTACAGAATCTACACTTAAGAGCCTTGCAATGCAGGTTGTTGCAGGTGGTTATGACCTTGGTATTGGTGTTGACGGTGATGGTGACAGACTTGGTATTGTAGACAGTAACGGTCAGTATATTAATGCAAATGAAATTCTTACTTTATTATACTACTATCTTCACGAATATAAGGGCTGGAAGGGTCCTGTTGTAAGAAACCTTGCTACAACACATCTTCTTGATAAGGTTGCGGCAGATTTGGGCGAAGAGTGCTACGAAGTTCCTGTTGGTTTCAAATACATTTCTTCTAAAATTGACGATGTAGATGCTATTCTTGGTGGTGAGTCAAGTGGTGGTCTTACAGTTCGTGGACATATTCACGGTAAAGATTCTGTTTATGCGGCATCTCTTTTCGTTGAAATGATAAGCAAAACGGGCAAGACACCAACTGAACTTATTAAGAAAATTCAGAAAAAATATGGTACACACGTTATGGTTGAAGAAAATCTTGAGTTCCTTCCGGAGGACAAAGAGGCAGTTTTGAATACTGTAATGGTAGAAAAGAAGTTGCCTGAATTCCCACAGAAAATTATGTCTGTAAGCTATGAAGACGGATGCAAGGTTTACTTTGAGGATTCATCATTTGTCATCTGCCGTTTCAGCGGAACAGAACCATTACTTAGAATTTTTGCAGAAAGCTCAACAAAAGAAAAAGCTGCAGAATATGTAGCTTGTTGGAAAGAAATGCTTGGTCTTTAATAAATAGAAGCGATAACAAAAACCCGAAACAAATTTTGTTTCGGGTTTTATTTTGGTGATTTGAGTTTATTTCATACTGATATTATCAAATGTACATTCGCTGTTTGCTGTAAATTCTATAGTTGCGTTTGTAATATTTGAAACAGTTGAAAGATTTATCTGTGCTGTTTTTACCGTTGGGCTTAATATTGCGGTTGAAACTGCTGTGCCGTTTACTTTTACAGTAACAGAAACATCTGATGTGACATCTGCACTTAAAGTATAGTTTTTAGCACCCTGTGCCTTAAGTGAGGTAGTAATATCCTGACTTATTGTTCCTGTTGTTGTAAGTGAACCGAAGTTGTTACCGTATTTTTGTGGAGCACCTTCAGGAACTGTAAATTCAAATGTTCTTGTTTCCGGAACTGTCCAGTCATATAAGCCTACTTCAAAGCCGCCGTTGCTTATAAGTTGTGAATCGTTAATTGTAATATAGTTTTTAATATCAAGGTCTTTTACTACAAACTGTTGTGCAAGGAAGTCTGCTATATACTGCGCACCTCTGTACTGGATGTGAGTCGGGTCGTAGTGAATACCGAGTGTGGTATCTGTAAGTGAGTAATTAAACTCGCTGTCGCTTCCTATAAATCCGTTATCAGCAAGGTTATACAGATATATTGCCTGCTGGTGAGCTGCTCTACCATTTTTGTAGCTTGCAAGATAACTTTCATCTTTGAAAAGTTCTTTTTCCATTTCGGTCATTGCAAGGTTCATATTTATGCAAGGTACGCCAAGCTCTTTGGCATATGGAACAAACACTTCCTGATAGCGATTATATATGTTGACTTTATAGGGATATGTCATGTTTGGATGAACATTCGGAGCATTTGAAACGAATATTACATTTCCGCCCGCTTTTCTTGTATCATCAACAATTGTTTTTAGGTTGGCTTTGTATTCTTCTACTGTAGTCTTTTTGGTACCGCTTCCCACGTCGTTATGACCGAGTGATACAATTACATAGTCCCCTTCTTTTATGGCTGTTTTGTATCTGTGCCATACAGGGCGTGTAAATGTTGTATCTGAAAGAACACCCTGAACAAAAGTTCTTGTACTCCAACCGCTTGCGGCAAAGTTAAAGTAGTTTACATCTTCTGTAAAGTATTCTCTGAAGTTGTATGCCCAACCCTGACGTGGGAAACTCTTTGTGTCATAATCCTGACCGAGCGAGTCACTTAGTACGAATATTGATGGTTTTGAAAGTTTGGTTTCTGATGTACCATCAAGGTTACCAACCTTTGAAACACTGATATCGTCTATAAGGAAACCTTCTTTACCGGTATTGCTGTACCCGGTTATAACAAGTTTTGCAAATGTAACTTCTTTTTCGCTGTTTACATCCAGTGTTTCTGAATAGTCATCGTTAACAATGTATTCTGAAAGTTCTACAATACAGTTAGCATTTAACCATTCGGGTCCTACAAGAAGGGTTTTCATATTAGTTTTTCTGTTTTCAGTATCACCTGTTAAACGATATTCTATATACATTCTTACATTGACATCGTCATCATTTACACTTTTAGCGAATGAACTGATGTGGTAGAAGCCCTGACCTGAAAGATTGACCTTTGATGTAATGTCTTGCTCGAATACTCCTGCGACTATTTTAACGGAGTTGTTGCTGTTGTGACCTTCGTTTACTATAACGTTGCCGGAATTGGATGTGGTCCAACCCTTGTATGTTCCATCTTCAAATGCACCGTTGGTAATAAATTCCGGTGCAACAATAGCTTTTTTGCGTATTATTGATGGTAGTATCGGAGCCTGATTTGTGTCCATAACAAAAGCCTTTACTTTAACCGTATCTGCAGGAATATTTTCTGTTTTGCTGAGTGTTCTTGGTGAACCTGTATAAGGCAAATTATATTTGTTAAGCTTAATCATTTTACCGCTTTCGTTGTAGAATGCCATATAAACATCAGCGTTTTTAGGTTCAACAATAGTTGCCAAAACTTCTGCCGTACCTGCTTTAAAGTCCGCCGACATATCAAACTTGCTTATTTGTTTTGTTTTAACATAAATTGAATAATCTGTTTTCTTTGTTTCTGCTGTATTTGTAGCATCGGAAGAAAGAGCATATGATGTTATTTTAATATAGCCCGGAAGGGATTCAGGCATAGTAACATCTACTCTGTTGCAGTCAACTGCAGAGGTGTATAAAAGTGTATCCTTGATATCTGCAAGTGTTGTTTCATCATTTACTTCAATTTCAAATGTTCTTTTTGTAACATCCAGATCTACGTCGTTAAAGGATAGTGATTTTAAAGTTGAATCATCTTTAACGGAGTTGCAAGTTTCTTCGCTGTCAAACATTACAACCTTAAGGTCTGCAAGCTGAACACTGTAATTTGCCAGAGAATTACTGAATTGAAATCTTATAAACGGAGCACCGGCAAAGGTTCCGAACTGATTAGTAAGATCTCTTGCACCGAATGAGTTGGCAGTTGCAAGGTGTGTGCCTTCAAATTTCTGCCAGTTTTCGCTGTATGTATAGGTGGAACCGGTTATTCCTGTAAAACTTGCAAGTTTGTCTGTTTTTGCTTCGTTTCTTATACCGCCAACAAGTTTTATGTAAGGATTAATTTTTTCGTTGTTTGCACCCGGTACAGACCTCATATAGTAAGAAACATAAAAGAATTTATCGGTAAGGTTTGTAAGAGTTTCGGTGCCGAATGTATCACCATTTTTTATGTTAAGGGGAAAACGGTATGTAAAGCCTTTGTCTGACGTTGTTATTACATCAAACTGTATAGCTTTGTCAAAATACGGAACGGAAACTTCTTCCATAAAAACAGGGTAATTGAGATTTCCGTTTGCATCATATCTTTCGTTGCCTAAAACCGCTGCACCGCACGCAGTGCCGCCGGCATTGACTTTAAAAAGCATATCGTCGGGGCTTTTTACCATTTTGCTTGTGCCCGTATTTGCGTCTGCAAATACAACTGTGGAACAAACAGAAAATATTAATACGAGTATTATAATAACAGAAAAAATTTTTTTCATGGAAATTCCTCCTTTTTCTAAATAATATCATAAATATGCTTTTGAGTAAATATCAAAATTAAAAAAATTTGTTTAAACTAATGAAAAAACGCTCTATGCGGATGCATAGAGCGTTTCGTGTTAATAAAAGGAGATTTGTAGATTTTAATTACATATTAATTAAACTTCGCTTATTACAACAATTTCTGTTACAATACCCTTGTACATTCTTACAAATACTTTTTCGGGTTTTGCCTCATCAAACTTTGTGATGTAGCTTGAATCAGCAACTTTTACCTGTGCACGTGATGTTTTGCTTGCATCATAAACGTAAACTTTAGCTTCGGAAATGTCAAGGTTTGTTTCAGGCATATTGTTTGCAACAATGTTCATAGAGTTTGCAAATTTCTTGGTTACAGTACCTATAATTGTTACCATTTCAGTACCTTCAACTTCTGTCATAACTTCAATGTCGTTATTTTTTCTGTTGTTACTGTCGAATAGCAGGGTGATTTTATCAATTTCGCCCTTTGAGTTTTTCTGATACTGAATAATGTCACCTGTCTGAAGCACTTTGTCGTCTTTTAACAATGTGTCAGTATCCTTTGCGTTGATAATAATTTCTTTTCCGTCCTGGAATGCATATAGTTTGTGGATTTCATCACCGTCATCATTTGAAGCACCTGCAACTCTGTTTACAACTGCAATTGATGAGTCTGCATTAACAACACCTGTTGAGTTTTTAACTATAACTACTTTTGCTGTCAGGTCTTCTGTTAGGTCGTAAATTTCAACATCGTAAGTTGTTTTATCAACAAACATATCAATTGTTCTTATAGAGTATTCTTCACTATCCTGTGCGTTTGAAGGGATTTCAAATACTAAAGTTGATGCATTTACATTAAAACCGCCCAGTTTTTTGGAAGCTGCATTGTATTTGGCAGTTTCTGATGCAAAGTCAAGAGAAAATGCGTTTTTAAGCGGTGTTCCTGATGTTTCATTAACTGATGCTGTATTGATATATGATATTTCACCATTTGAGTTTTTGTCAAATGTTATAAGTTGCTTCAAAGAACCTTTGTTTGCTTCTTTTATTGCGTTAACAACAGCTTCACCTTTAAGTCCGCTTGTGTTGTTTACCTTAATTTTTGAAGCACCTTCTATAATAACTGTTTCGCCTTCTTTTGTGAAAAGCTCAAATTTTACTTCTGTGCCAAATGAACCGTCAGTTGCGGCATTTACAAGATAAGCATAGTTGCTTCCTGCTTTTGTCTGTGTGTCTACTGCTGCAATTTTGCCTTCAATGTCAAGGTAGAATGTGCCTTCGTCACCAAGCTTAAGTTCCGGTTGATTAGCTTCTGTATAGTTTGTGGCTATTTCGTAAAGCTTGTCGCCGATTTTATACATATCTTCTTCAATTTCGGAAATTTTTCCTGTTATTTTTTCGTTGCTCACATATACTTTAATAACAGTTGCCTCTGAAATATTGTGGTCATTTGCAGCTACTGAAAGAACATCCCATTCTTTTATGTCTTCAATGCCGATTTTCTTACCGTCTTTATAAATTGCAAAGGTAAGCTCTGTGTCTTCAGGGTCAAGTGTAAGTGTTAAAAGATTAAATTTATCAGTAATTCTGTTTCCTGTAAGTGATACTTCATCTACAATGATATTTTTGTATTCTGTAACAAATATATAGTCAAATATTTCATCGCTTGTAGTGTCAAGAAGTGTTATTTTTCCGCTTTTTAAAGCTTCAAGCTTTGTGATATCAAGCTCTACTGCAACACCGTTATAAAAAACTGTAGGTTTTTCTTTGATTGTTGCTGTTGTTGTTTTTTTGTCATTTTCTTTATCTTTCCAGTATGAAAGAGAAGTTGAGGTTATTTTTTCTATCTGGTCAGCATTAATTTCAATTTCTTCGTTTTTTGATTTGTTGTCGGAAATTAAAATAATTTTACTTTCTCCGTCAGCCTGTTCCTGAACATAGAATATAACATTTTTTGCCATGTGCTTTGATGCATCATAATCAGTTATATAAGTCTTTACCGTACCTTCTGTTTTAATCTGTACCTGATTTTCTTTTAGTGTAGACGCACCGCTCATAGTTGTTTCGCTTGTTGCAGTTACCTGACCTGTAAGCTTTTCTACGTCAAGCTTGTTTTTTAGTAGAGTTTTGTCTACAACTTCGTGTTTTTCATATGCACCAAAACCTGTTTTTTCCATAAGGTTAATTGTAAGTGCATTAAATGCTAACTGTGCAACGATACCTCTTGTTGCAACAGAGTTTGTAGGAGCAGATACTCCGCCTTTGAACAGTCCTGCAGAACCTGCTGTTACAAGGTATCCTGTTGGAAACCCTCCGCTTGACTGTGCCGCCGGCTCATAGCCTAATGCGCGCATCATAATTGTTACTGCTTCAGCGTATGAAATGTTGTCATCAGGTCTGAATCTTCCTGTGTCGTCACCTATAACAAAGCCCTGTGCCTGAGAAACGTTAATGTATCCGTTTGCCCAGTGGCTTGCTGAAACATCAGGGAAATTTGCCTGTGTCTTAGTACTTTCGGCAACTTCAGTAAGTCCTGAAATTGCTGTTGCGATTTTTGCAACCTCCGAACGTTTTATAGGGTCTTCAAGTCTGAATTCCCCCGTGTCATCACCGACCATAATGCCAAGAGCGTATAAAAGCTCTACGGCCTCTTCATATTTTGTGCCTATTACATCCGTCGGAAATTCAGATGCAGATATAGGCGTTATAGCCATCATAGCTGTCATAATAAATACTATTGTCATTGAAACTATTCTTTTGATATTACTCATTGGTTTTCCTCCTTGGATTTTTTTAAGGTTATAATGTTGAAAAAATCAGCAGGTTTACTTTTTATGCAACATTATGTCAACCACGAATATGATGATACAATATTTTATTCAAAAATTCAATGCTAAATATTTTCCAATTTTGTAATTTGTTATTGCTATTTTAAAATTGTTGTGATACAATATATTGTAGATTAGTATAAAACTACACTACTATTGGAGGGATAAGAATGAAATTTAAAAAGTTAATCTCACTATTTACTGCAGTTATGCTTGTTGTTTGTTCAATGGCTGTTGTAAATGCATCGGCATTTCCTGATATGGAGGAAAGGCACAGTTGGGCTGAGGAAGCTATTGACAGTATGGTTGAAAGAGGTATATTGAAGGGTTATACAGACGGAACTTTTAAGCCGGACCGTGCGGTTACTCATCTTGAAACACTTATTATTGCTGCAAGAATAATGGGTGTTGATTTTGCAGAAAATGCTGAATACAGTGCTGCTGCAATAAAACAATACGAAAATGCAGTTTCTTCATACGAAATAAACTATAAAAATGAAGTGGCTTATTTAATGGCTTGCGGAGTACTGAATGTTGATGATTTACCTAATTACATATCTGATTCAGCAAAGGATGAACCATTAAAAAGATATGAAGCAGCTATTTTGCTTACAAAATTAGTTGGTGGTGAAGATGATGTTGAGGAAAAAGCAGAACTTGATTTTGCAGATGCATCACTTATACCATCAAGATCAAAGGGTTATGTTAAATATGTTTCTGATATAGGCCTTATGAATGGTGTTGGAGATAATAAATTTAATCCTGAGGGTGAACTTACCCGTGCTATGATTTCAACTGTAATGTATCGTGCGGAAGGATATATGGATGCATCAACTGTTGAGGGTATAATTGAATACAAGGATGATGAAAAAATCACAATCACAGTTAAAGGCACTCCAACCGATATTGAACTTCCTGAAGAAGTTAGTGTAAAGCTTGATGGTAAAAATGTTAATATAAATTCCCTTTTGGTTGGTCAGTATATAAGAGTTCACTATCGCGGTGAAGATATGTGGTACATAGATGCCTTGACATCAAAACTTTATCAGACTGTTGCAGGTACAATTTCTTCAGTATCTGAATCCGGCGGAACAAGAAAAATCACTTTGAAGAATACACTTGGTTCACAGTCTTATCCTATAAATGCTGATGTATGTGAATATTTTATAAATAATGATATTGCAACATATGCAGACATTAAGACAAATATGTATGCTACACTTTTGATTCAGGGTGGTTACATAACAAAAATAACTGTTGAATCAGGAAGCAAAAAGGTTACAGGAACTATTAAAGAAGTTGTTATAAATGCGGATGTTGTTGCTGTTAAGGTTGTTGATAAAGATGGCAATGAAGCAGATTATACATTCAATGAAGATGCAACAATTACAAGAAATACTTCCAGAGCGGAAATCAGAGACCTTGCTGTTGGTGATGCAGTAACATTGACAATTACAAGAGGCTCAATTGACACATTGGCAGCTACAAGCTCAACAAGAAGCCTTAGCGGTTCAATTTCAAAAATTGTTATTTCTTCATCTCCTGAGGTAACAGTAAAAACTGCTACAACAGAGACAACATATAGCATAACAGCTGACACAAAGTTTGTTGTAGACGGAAAGTCTGATTGCTCAATATACGACCTTCGTCTTGGTGCTAATGCTGACCTTAGAGTTGATAGCACAAAGGTAATTTCTGTTTCAACACAGTCAACAGTTGCTACTCCTACATTAACCGGTGAAATTATGTATGTACATCCTACAAGCTATGCGATGGGATTGAAGGTTATGGATGCTGTGACAGGTGAATTCAAAGAAATACAGACAGTTGCAACTTCAACTGTTAAGGTTACTGATACCACATCTTCAAAAATCAATTCATTCAAGGCTCTTCAGCCTGGTATGACAGTAGTTGTTGTGGGTACATCAAACTATGGTGTATATGAAGTTAATCAGGTTATAGTAACAGCAGGTGTAAAATAATAATAAATAAAACCCTTAGTGCCAGGCACTAAGGGTTTTTCTTATATGGATTTGAGATATGTAAGAGATTTTGGAACCATACCTATATGTTGTAAAACATATTTTTCGGTGATTAAGGAGAGTTGATTTGTTACTTCCTCATTTGCGGTAAAACTAAAAACAGATTTAAGCGGAGTCGAACAAATGTATTCCATTGCGGCTTTGGTATCCGGTGATAGATTGGATGTTTTCCGACATAATGCACATTCTGTAGAATTTGAATCTATGGAAAAGAAATTAAGGTTATTTACAGAGCCGCATTTATGACAATGAGTAAGGTCTGGAGAAAAACCTGCTTCACACATAAGTCGCAGTTCAAAAACCGCCTTTACTTTCAAATCATAATCGTTTTTCTGGATGTAATATATGGTGTTTAAAAGTAATCTTAGGATGTCTGAACAGTCAGATTCGGGCATGGTTACATAGTTTGTAAGTTCGCAGATATAATTCACAAGAGAGAGTTTTTCAATGTCGTATCTTAAGTCAAAGAAGTCCATTTTTTTATCTGCTGATACAATGGAGTATATGTCCTTGTTTTTTCCGGGCTTTAAAATAAAATCTGAATAGCAAAACAAGGTGCAGCCGGCACCAAGTTTGCTTTTGTAGCTTCGCACACCTGCACCACTTGCTTGGATTTTGCCGTAGTCAGAAGTTACAATTGTAAAAATTTTATTTCCTTCGCCCACCTTGGTTTCTTTAATTATTATTCCCGAGGTTGTTATTTCCTTTATCAATAGTGTTCAGTTCCTTTATTTTTATATATTCGAGAAAAGTTTCAATACTTCCTGTGTAAGTAAAAAAATCCCAACTTAATTGTTCAAGCATATAATCACCCCTGAATTTATGTTTAACATTAAAGGTAATTATATTCTATGAAAAAAATTCTATTTTTGTTCCTTATATCCAAAATTTTTAAGCATCATATCGCTATTTCTCCAGTTGTCTTTAACTTTAACCCAAAGTTCAAGAAAAACTTTAGAACGGGTGAATTTTTCAAGGTCATATCTTGCTTGAGAACCGATTTTCTTCAGCATTTCACCTTTTTTCCCTATAATTATTGCCTTGTGTGAATCTCTTTCGCAGTATACGGTTGCAGTGATTTTAGTAAGGTCTTTTTCCTCATCGTATTTCATAAGGTCAGTTGTCACGGCAATGCCGAAAGGGATTTCATCGTTAAGGTTTCTCATTAATTTTTCACGTATAAATTCAGCAACAATCTGCTTTTCCGGTTGGTCTGTCAGTGTATCGTCAGGGAAAAATTTAGGACCCTCAGGAAGCTTGTCTTTAATGATATCAAGCAATGTATTAAGTCCGTCTTTTTTCAAAGCAGAAACAGGCATAATTTCTATAAAGCTTCTGTGTTGACTAAGCTGTGCAATAATCGGAAGTATATTTTCCTTTTCTACCTTGTCGGTTTTGTTTATAACAAGAATTATGTTGTTGCTTTTTATGGTATCTAAAACTTCGGTTTCTCTTTCAAAGTTAAATACAGAAGCATCTACCATATAAAGTACAACATCAGCCTCGTCAGAGCCTGCCTCTACTTCCTTCATCATAAATTTACCAAGCTTGTTTTTTGGCTTGTGGATACCCGGAGTATCAACAAACACAAACTGACAGTCATTTTCTGTAAGCACACCCATTATTTGTGTGCGTGTTGTTTGCGGTTTGGAAGAAACGGCTGCAATTTTTTCACCAAGTAGTGCATTTAAGAGTGTGGACTTACCTGCATTTGGTCTGCCCATTATTGATATAAAACCTGATTTAAACATATTTTTCTCCTATCTTTTACCTAATCTCTTGTTATTCCAAGCTGATTTAGTATTTCATCCTGTTTAACATACATTTCCTGTTCACCGTTTTCGTGGTCATAACCCAAAAGGTGAAGCATAGAATGTGCGGTTAAAAAAGCGACCTCTCTTTTTAAACTGTGGTTGTATTCTTCTGCCTGAGCCTTTGCACGTTCAAGCGAAATTACTATGTCACCAAGCTCTTCGTCGTCAAGATTACCGTCTTCGTCAAACAACGGGAACGAAAGCACATCTGTAGGAGCATCTTTTTGCCTGTACTCAAGGTTAAGCCCCTGTATTTCATCGTTGTCTGTTATAAGAACACTTACATTTCTCGGTTCAACATCTTCGTAATCAAAAACCTTTTCTATAACTAAGTTTATTGTTTCTTCAAGCTCGGTAGTAAAATCAACCTTATTTTGACTGTTTTGAATGTCGTTCATTTTCTTTTTCCGCCTTTCTTCTGTCATCGCGCTCATAAGCCTTTACAATAGCCTGTACCAATGGGTGTCTTACAACGTCTTTGTCTGTAAGAGAGCAGAATTCTATACCTTCAATATTTTTCAGAATTCGTGTTACTTCCTTAAGACCGCTTTTTTTGCCAAAAGGTAAGTCAACCTGAGTAATGTCACCTGTTATAATGGCACGGGAGCCAAAGCCGATACGTGTAAGAAACATTTTCATCTGTTCCGGAGTGGTGTTTTGAGCTTCGTCAAGTATAATGTAAGAGTCATCAAGAGTTCTTCCTCGCATATAAGCAAGTGGAGCAACCTCAATAACTCCTCTTTCCACATATCTCTGATATGCTTCAACGCCAAGCATATCGTAAAGTGCATCATGAAGAGGGCGAAGATAAGGGTCAACCTTACTTTGAAGGTCACCGGGCAAAAAGCCGAGACTTTCTCCTGCTTCAACAGCGGGGCGTGTAATAACAATGCGGCTTACTTCTTTTTTCTTAAGGCTTGTTACCGCCATTGCAACTGCAAGGTATGTTTTACCTGTACCTGCAGGACCTATACCGAAGGTAATGGTGTTGTGGGAAATTGCGTCAATGTATTTTTTTTGCCCCAATGTTTTTGACTTTATTGGTCTTCCCTTTGAGGTAATGCATATAATGTCTTTTTCAAGGGTGTAAAGCTTATCTTCCATATCCTCTTCCACCATTGAAATGGCATATCTTACATTTTGTTCGGTTATAGGCTCGTTGTTAGCCGACATACCTATAAGACCCGAAATACAACGCTGTGCATTTTCAGCAGCAGACTCTTCGCCTGCTATTTTCAGGGATGTACCTCTGTGAATTATGTGAACATTGTAGTGATTTTCGATTATTTTTATGTTGCTGTCGAAATTTCCGAAAATATTAAGAATTTGTTCGACGCTGTCAACCTCCAGGTATTTTTCCGTTGTCATTTAATTCCTCCTCAAGACCGATTTCTTCAATACATTCAAAAGTAACGGTCAGCTTGTTGTTTTTTATTTCAAAGGAACGGTGTACAATTTCGCTGTCTTTGTACTGTGTGTTCATTTGTGAAACCAGGTAATTTCTGGCTTGTTGTTCGCTGAGTTTGGTACGTTTTAAGGTATATTCTCTGTAACAATCCGTTTTTATTCCTATGGGTATAACCTTTCCGTCACCAAGGGATATATAATTAGTATAACTTAATATATCATATTTTTCAAATAAAATTTTATTTTTTATAAATAAATTTAAAGAAAAGTTGAAAAACACAAGTTTGTTTTGCTTTTTTTCGTTTTTTGTAAATATTTTTTCCTCTTTAAAATATGGTAAGTTCACGGTTTTTTCATGCCATACACGTGCTTTTATAGTGGCGTCGGAATTGGAATATTTAATTCCATAATACTTGTTGTCTGCCGCCCCGCTTACAAGTAACTGCCCCTTGCATACAATATCGCCTTTTTTTACTGAGGCAGTGCCGCTTTGAACGAGAATGGATTCTATAACACCGCTTTCTGTTGCTACTATGTTGGAAGGTGTGTCTTTGTCAAAATGGGGTCTTTTTTCTTCTCTTTCCCGAATATCGATATAAACGGTAGTGCCTTTTTGATTTATTGTAAGAAACGTGACGTCTTCAACATGTGTCATTATGTGGTGACGAATGCTTTTAGGGTTTATCCGAGAAATTGGCATTCCCTGATAAAGACCTGCATTTTTTGCCTGTTGAATAATAAAATCATCTGTAAGCTTCTGGTTTCCGGTTACTTCAATAACCCATACGAATTTTGTAAGAGTCCAAAGCATTAAAAAAAATATTACAAAACCCAAAAACAAAGCCTTTCTTTTTCTGTATTTATACAATGTAAACTTAAGACCGCACTTTTTTGTTATATGTACTTTGCACCTGGTTTTTTTGCAGTATTTGCGCAATTTCTTAAAACTGCTTATTCTTATGTGTGCGTTCAGTAGGGTTTTGGAAAGTCTGCGGATATTCCAAAGTTCAATATTATTTTTGGCACAAAGGTTTATAAGCCTTTCGGGGAAGGTGCCCTCTATTGTTATTATCACAAAGCCTTTTAAATAATTTGCGGCATTGAAAAACATTTATTCCCACCCCACGTTGGAAAATTTTCCTTCAATTAAAATGTCACATTCTGTAATAGCGTTTATAAAAAGTCCGTTTCCGCTTATACAAAGTACCTTTCCCGGTGTTTTTATTCTTATTTTATTTTCTGTATATTCAAGAATACCCTTGTAGTTTTCCACAATAGCCTGATTATCGTTGTAGGTAGTTATTTTAGAACAGTTTGAAATAACATCCTTTGGCATTTCAATAGCATCTGCTAATTTTTCCATTCTGCTTTTTGTTTGCTGACTTTTGTTTTTTCTCACCTTTTAAGCACCTCCTATTTTAATTTATATTCTAAACTTACTTATTTAGCATAAATTTTAAATGGTGATGTTATGAAAATTTCAACGGCATTGGTAATTTATATAATTTTAGGGTTGATTTTAAAACCTCAGCTTTGTATGTTGTCGGCAACAGAGGGTATTGAATTATGTGTTAAAACAATAATCCCCTCCCTCTTCCCCTTTTTTGTATGTTCAAAGATTCTTGTTAAAAACGGATTTGCCGAAAGACTTGGAAAAACATTTGGTTTTTTAATGCGTCCTGTTTTTAATGTGCCGGGGTGTGGTGCGTTTGCATTTGTTACAGGGCTTTTAAGCGGGTGCCCTGCAGGGGCATCTACAGTTGTTGATTTGTATGAAAAAAATATGTGTACCCGTGCCGAGGCACAGCGTATGCTTTGCTTTTGCAATAATTCAGGACCGCTTTTTATACTTGGGTCGGTAGCAGTTGGTATGTTGGGCTTTGGTGAGATTGGCGTTACCCTTTATGTATCTCACGTTCTTTCTGCAATTGCAGTAGGATTTGTTATGTCAAATTATAAACGTTCTGAAACAGTAGAGAGGCTTTGTTGTCCATCTGCAAATAAAAGTTGTGACATTGTTGGCGAATCAATGAGAGAGGCGGTTTTGTTAACAGGCTACGTTTGCGGGTTTGTTATTTTCTTTGCGGTTGTAACAGGTATAGTCAAGGAATCGGGCATCGTAAACGCCATTGCTCAACGTACAAGTTTTGCAGATACTGCGGGGGGAATACTTCTTGGAATGCTTGAAATGACCAATGGTATATCGCATATTGCAAAATGTCATATATCACTTTCGTCGCTTTGTGCAATATCCTTTGTAATAGGCTTTGGAGGTTTTTCTGTTATATTGCAGGTTTACGGAATTGTAAAAAGGTATAATCTTTCTATAATGCTTTTTTCTGTTGTTAAACTTATGCAGGGTGTGTTATCTGCCTTTGTAACATTTTTAATTGTCAGCTTTTGTAGTATTCACCTGCCGGTTTTTGCAGAAAGCGGCGAATGGAACTCTTTTATTTCATGGGCAAATTCAATAAAATTATTCTGCATTTTTGGAATAATAATTTTGTTTTTGTCAATAATAAACAGAGTGTGTGGATTTGTGCGACGGATGTAAAGAATTTGTAATGGACAAATGAAAATCTTCCTATATAATATACATCAAAAAAAGGAGGTTTAGTAATGGAAACAAATCTTGACTACAAGGAGGATATAATGATTGTCAGACTGTCGGGAGAACTCGACCAACATTATGCATCTGTGCTGCGTAGTGAAATTGACACACAGGTAACCCACAGAGGCATACATAAAATAGTGTTTGATTTTTCAAATGTGGGTTTTATGGATAGCTCGGGCATAGGGGTTATAATGGGAAGGTACAGGCTTATGCAATCTGTAGGGGGAAGCGTAAGTGCTTTCGGTGTCGGCAAAAGGTTGGACAAGCTTATAGAAATGTCGGGCATAAAAAGGATAGTAAGTATATATACCGATGAAGAGTCGGCAACAAGAAAGGATGGTTAATATGTCTTATAACAACAAGATGAAAATTAGCTTTTTGAATAAGTCGGCAAATGAGGGATTTGCACGTGTGGCGGTTTCGGCGTTTGTTACACAGCTTGATATAACCGTAGAACAACTTGCAGATGTTAAGACGGCAGTTTCTGAAGCGGTGACCAACTCCATAGTTCACGGCTATGAGGGTATGGTAGGTTACATAAATTTAGAATGCGAAATTGAAAATGACACAGTGTATATAACTGTAACGGATTATGGCAGAGGTATGGCTGATGTGGACCTTGCCAGAAAGCCTCTTTATACATCACGACCCGAGCTTGAAAGGTCGGGTATGGGCTTTACGGTTATGGAAACCTTTATGGATAATGTGGAGGTTTCTTCCACTGTAGGGCTTGGCACTGTTGTAAAGATGAGCAAAAAACTGCAGGGGTGATATTTTGGAATACTGCAATATGTACGATGCAATAACAAAAGCCAAGGAGGGAGATAAACAGGCAAAGGAATATATTGTAAATAATAATACCGGACTTGTATGGAGTATAGTAAGAAAATTTATGAACAGAGGCACCGAGGCAGAGGACCTTTTTCAGATTGGGTGTATCGGACTTGTCAAAGCAATTGAAAAATTTGATACTGCATTTGAAGTTAAATTTTCAACCTATGCTGTGCCGATGATTATGGGGGAAATAAAAAGGCATATAAGGGATGACGGCATAATAAAAGTGAGCAGAAGCTTAAAGGAGCTTTATATGAAATCAAGGGCAGTTACAGATAAGCTTTCAAAAGAGCTTTGCCGTGAACCTACTGTACACGAGGTTGCTGCAAACCTGCAGGTGACAGTTGAAGAGCTTGTAATGGCTATGGATGCAACTGCAATGCCCGAATCCATTAACGCAAAAATCGGTGACGAGGGGACCGAACGTGAAGGACTGCTTGGTTGTGATGAGGATATGGAGCAGAATGTTGTAAATAAGCTTGCTGTTAAGGAAGCTTTGTCGGTGCTTGCCCCAAGAGAAAGGCAGATAATTGTAATGAGATATTTTAAAGATAAAACTCAGGCACAGATTGCCGAACGCCTTGGGATATCACAGGTGCAGGTTTCTAGAATCGAAAAAAAGGTACTTGCACAAATGCGGGATAAAATTGTCTGTTAATGCTAATAATATCCTTATATATAAATGAAAGGATATTCGAAAAATGAAAAAAGACTACACACCGCAGGAATATAATAATTATGTATCACAAAAATCACCAAGATCACGTATTGTGCGTGATACGATTGTTGCCTTTGTAACAGGCGGTGCAATATGCCTTGTTGCACAGATAATAAGCAATGTAATATCCGGCTTTGGTATTTCCACGGAAATTGTTAAAAAGGCAATACCTGTAATAATGATTTTTATAGGTTCGTTTTTAACAGGTATAAATGTTTACGGAAAGCTTGGAAAGTTTTGTGGCGCAGGTACAATTGTGCCAATAACGGGTTTTGCTAATTCGATTGTTTCCTCGGCTATGGAATTTAAATCTGAAGGTTTTGTTACAGGACTTGCAGTAAAGATGTTTTCCGTAGCGGGGCCTGTAATAGTTTACGGAACAGTTGTGTCAGTAGCTGTAGGAATTGTGTATTATATAATGTAGCATTTAGTTGATAGTTGTTAATGGATGGCGGATAGTTATTGTGGAAACACTCTGTGATTCTTTCTACATTAACTATCAATTATCAATTATTCACTATCAACTTTTCTTTTTTGCCTGCAAAAAATGAAAAAAACTCTTGACTTTTTATTGGTTTTTTATTATAATACTCAAGTGCCTATACGGGCAAGTGTAAAATGGTGTATGATTTTAGCACTTAATTTTACTGAATTGTTACATAGTGTGTAGTAATGTTACTGAAAAATTACAAGTTTTACAGTTTTATTACAACACTTGACGAGTCGGATTTTAAGTGTTATAATTTACTCATCATCAGAAGAGATTCTGATTTGCCGTCCGTTCAGGCCGGCATCTCTAAAAAGAGAAACCAAAAAAATTTTATAAGGAGGATTTTCACATGAAAAATCTAAACAAGGTTTTGGCTATGCTTGTTGTATTCATGATGGTACTTTCTACAGTAGCATTTGCTTCATCTTTCACAGATGTTGCTGATGAATCAACATATAGCACAGCAATCGAAGTTGGCGTTGATCTTGGCCTAATCAAAGGTTATGAAGACGCTACATTCAAGCCGGAAGGCGAAATCACAAGAGCTGAATTTGCAGCTATCATCGTAAGACTTTTGGGTCAGGAAGCTCAGGCTGCTGGCGCTAAGGCTACAACTCAGTTCAAAGACGTTCCTGCTGACCACTGGGCAGCTGGTTACGTAAACATCGCTACAGAAGCTAAAGTTATCAATGGTTATGGCGATGGCAACTTTGGTCCAGAAGATCTAGTTGAATACCAGGATGCTATCACAATGATGGTTAGAGCTCTTGGTTATGAACCTGCTATCGGTGCTGCTGGTTACCCAACAGGTTACCTAACAAAAGCTGGTGAACTTGGTCTTACATCAAAGGTTAACGGCACAAACGGCGTTGCTATCAACAGAGCAGCAGTTGCTCAGATCGCATTCAACGCTCTTGATGTACCTCTAATGACTCAGTCAGGTTATGGTACATTCACACAGTATGTTATCAATGATGGTTACTCATCAACAACAGGTAACAACAACGTTAAGAAGACACTTCTTTCTGAAAACCACAGCACAGTTAAACTTCAGGGTACTGTTGTTAAGTCATCAGACGCTATCTCAACAAGCGCAACAGCTGCTCCTTACGTAAACATCGATGTTACAGATGCTCTACGTAACAAGTTCAACATCGCTAAAGGTGAACAGAAGTTCTACGTTGGTGAATCTGATGCTCTAAGCTATGTTGGTAAGAAAGTTGTTGTATTCGCTGAATATGACGAATTCGAAGCTAAACTAACAGTTAAGTCACTTTACGAAGTTGCTTCTGACGTATTGGCTATCGACATCGCTGACATCGTTGATTTTGATGCTACATCAATCAAATACTATGTAAACGACAGCAAAACAACTACTGCTACAATCAGCGCAAAAGCTAACTGGTTCTACAATGGCTTTGCTGGTAAGCCAGATTTCGCTAAGTTGGATAAGATGAGCGGTACAGTTGAACTTTCACTACTTGACAGTGAAACAGACGATGCTGATTATGATACAGTTTATGTAACAGCTTACGATGTATTCGTAGTTGATACAGTATCTGCTACATCAAAAGTAGTTAGAGCTAAGATTAACCCAGTATCATTCTCAAGCAGAATTAAGTATGACGAATCAAACGGCGACATCAAAGCTGCATTGTATGATGCAAACGGTAATGCTCTTGATTGGGCTTCACTTGAAGAATATGATGTTCTTTCAGTTAAATATGTTAACACAGGCGTAAAAGATATTTACGAAGCTTATGTTATCGAAAACACAGTTACAGGTACAGTTACAGGTATTTCTGGTGCAATCGCTGGCGACGACAGATATGTTGAAGTTGACGGTACAGAATACAAAGTAGCTGCTAACGCTGAAGCTGATGAAGAAATCAAGCTTGGTGATGAAGGTACATATTACCTTGATGACAACAACAATGTTGTTTACCACAGCGCTACAATCACAAGAAACACTAACTATGCTTACGTAATTGATTCATTTGTTGATTCATTTGACGGTGCAAAAGTTAAGGTTCTTACAAAAGACGCTGGTATCGCAACAGTTGAAGTTGCTAACAAGATTACAGTATCTTACAAAGGCGAAAAAGCTAACAACATTTCTGTAAAGAACTTTGCTGCTGATCTTGCTGCAAAGGGTGGCGTATTCGCTGAACTTGCTGGTATGGACATGAACGCTCTTGAGGGTTCAGTTGTAACATACAAGCTAAATGCTGCTGGTCAGGTTTCAGCTGTTGAAGTTCCTGCTGCTGGCGTAAAAGATGATGAATTCTTCACAAAACCAAACACAGCTGCTACATTGGCTGGTTATGATGAAGACAGAAATTCATTCGTATTGAACTCAGGTTCAAAGCACTATCTATCAGAAAATACAGTTGTATTCTATGTATTTGGTGACGAAGATGACTACGAAGTAGTTGCTCTTAACAACCTATCAGATGGCGACACACTTTCAAACGTTGACGTTTATGACATCGACGAAGACAGAGTAATGGGTGCTATCGTAATTAAAGATCAGGCTAACTTCAGCCCTGCTGTTGAAAATGCTACATTTGTTACAAAGACAGCTACAACAACAGACGAAGAAGGTTATGACGTAGTACGTGTAACAGGTTATGTTGGTCTTGAAGAAGTTTCTTACATCTGCGAAGATGGTAAGGAACCAGCTATCGGTTCTTTGGTAGTTCCTGTATATGCTGCAAACGGTGACGTTGATACATTCTTGCCTGTAACAGACTCTAAGGTTGTTGACAAGGAAGAAGATATCGCTGGTTACACAGGCGTTCTTAAGGTATACAAGGATGACGTTTGGTACTCACCAATCGATTCAACAAAGGGTTACATCACTGTAAACGGTAGCGAATACAAAGTAGCTGGCAATGCTAACGTATATGTATACGATGCAGAAAAAGCTGGTCGTGTTAAGCACGTTGTAGATGCTGGTTTGGATTACGTTGAATTCGTAGTTGAAGAAGATACAGGTGCGACCGAATTGTACATTGATGGTGAACTTTCAACATCAAATGTTACAGTATACATGTACCAGTATGATGGCGACATCGTAGACGTATTGTACTACATTTCAAACGGAAAATAAGAATTTGTTTAGATTTTCTAAACCTTTATAAAATTCAACCTCCGGGTTTTACCCGGGGGTTGTTTTTTTTTGAAATATTTTGTATAGAATTAATTTGGTCAGTAGGGCGTGGGCTTGATACGCTCCCTATAAAATATAGAAATACAGAGCATTTCTGTAATAATTATTAATTCTTTATTCGAAAAAACGTTCAAAATTTTCATCATAATTTTCCATTCTTCATTTTAATTTTCCATTTAACCCGTATGGGTGGTTCCATCCTGTTATGCTGTAAATTGAGGATTTTCGGAGAGTTCAGATAATTCGTATATTTTGTCCGCAACCGTCGATTATTGATGATTGGCTATGGCAATTTATATCCTACATTTTTGAAAATTAGTAATTTTAAAAAATGCGATTGTTAAAAATATAACACTTTGTACGAAATGTCAAAAACCGCATATTTTTTTGTGCAATTTTTCATTTACAAACCCAATGAATAGTAGTATAATTATACTATAATGTATACTTGTGTCCTTTGTCGACATATATCAAGGCAAAATATGACATTTGGGTGTATACATATATGAAAGTGTAAATTAAATTAAGGGGGAGAACTTTATGAAAAAATTACACAAAATTCTTTCAATGGTACTGTGTGTGGTAATGGTATTCACAATGAGCCTTACATCAGTATCAGCAAGTGGTGAGTCAATAATGTATGACTTAACATCACTTGGCATTACAGGAGGCTTCGGTTTT
>JAZQAN010000066.1:0-21510 GCA_045545235.1 Clostridia bacterium
CTTTTAAAATAGGGTGTTGAATATACATGGCAAAGAGATTTTTGAGGTTTATTTAATAAATTCCAATGTGTGAATGAACCTTCCTTAATGTAACCGGGTTCATTGTATTAAACATTACGCCCAATGCCATAACAGATAGAGTAATTGATACAATTTATCAGTTACTCTATCGTTTTTTTATGCTCAAAAACCCTCATTTCAAGCACTTGCTTTAATAATGAGGGTTCATTTTGTTTTCTGTATGTTATTATCATCCTGATTTTTACCCTTGATTTTGATTTTTATTAGAAATAACTATTTTCCTATCGTTTCAAAAAAAGCTATCGTTTAAAAGAAAATTCAGCACTGCTTTGGGAAGTGTTGCCTTGCTATTCAGTGTTTTTATTCTTTGGTTGCCGACAATTGTTAAAATCCAAAACAATGTACTTTTAGTGTAGTGTTAAATTAAGCCTAAATATTACTGAAAAGCAGAATTTGTAAAATTTGATTAAGTCCTGTTATAAAAAAGAACTTAATTGAAAATTACAGTTCAATTAAGTTCTTTCGACGTAAAGCAACATATTTAAATAAGGGGGATTTTGTTGCTTTTTCGAGTATAACAAAGATTTATTCTATTGCCAATGTGATTTTCTTTGATTCAACATACGGCACTGCTGACTGTAAACTATCAAATAGGAATGCTTTTACAGTATAATTTGGCTTAATGTATTTTAAATCATCAGATGAGCATATCAAATATCCGTCATCCAAAGTATAGTCCGTCCATAGTTTTTCTAACTTTCCATATTCATTGTATATAGCCATACTCAAACATAATTTGTCATTGTATGATCCGTTTGAGTTGTCTACTCTTCCTTTTGCTGTTACTCCTGTTTTAGCGTTATATGTTAGAGATATTGGATATATATAATCCTGTTTCCACTGGTTATATTTCGTTTCATCAACAAAATTTGTTATTTTGCAAAGTTTTATATCATCGTATTTTGTTGTAATTTCCGTATTGTCTATTCCATAAATATATATCTGGTTACCACAAATACCAAATCCGTTTCCTGCTAAAGAAAATTCATTTTCATAATAACAAACATCGTCGATTATACCGAAAAGTTTAATGCTGTAGTTGTTATTGGCATAGTTTATTTTCATAAGGTATTTAACTGTGTGCCACTGATTTGATGATACAGGTGCATTTTCGTATCTTTCCTTTAAATCTACGGGTTTTGCATTGTGTTTTGGTTCTGCAGAGAATGATATGTAGCCATTTTCAATTTCTGAATTTATTTTTAATTCCTCTTGAAAGTAAGATGTTGCGTTACCATTTGCATTTTTGCTACCTGCAAATAATATTGAGTGCTGTCTCTTTGCTCTTTCTGTATTTTCAGGGATGTATATTTTATAACTTGTTTCCAAAATTGTTTCATCTGAATTGTTAACGTATGTTGACAATGAGTTTCTTGCAACCTGAGTTAAATAAGTAAAGTCATTAGATGTAGATGTTTTTTTATCACCAACAGTTACAACAAGGGCAGAATTATCTAATTCGTATGATGTTTCTCTGCCTGTTTGACTTGATTGCTGAAATTTAGTAGTAATACTGCCGTTACTTGTTGCGATTGTACTTGATGTTGGTTCCGTGCCATCCGAAAAATCAAAGTTTATTATTGATGTTTCTATATTATTATTGCTAACAGGTAATGGTTTATAAATGGCATCAATGGTAGAAATAACAATGTTGTCAAGATAATTGGTTAATATAGGAGTTTTATTAGCATCTTTCGGATTATCCTGAGTCCATTTTAACTGCCATATAGCCAATGTGCTATATACATTAAGATTACCTGCTACATAATATATTTGCTTATCACCGATATATACACCAATTTCAAGCTTGTTTTCCGATGTTCTGAATGCTCTTACATCAACTGTTGTCCAATTTCCGGGAGCATAGTCTGCACTAACAGAATATTGCGGTTCCAGTGTAGTTGTTTTTTTTGCTGTACTGTCGTATTCAGTAACAGAAGTCACTTTAAATTCACCATTCTCATATTCCAAAGTTAATAATGTGTAGTTTTGTCTGCTGGAAGAAGATGATGAGTAGTCTAAAGTAAATATTCTTTTTTTCTGGTCATTATCATCTTTTGGAATACAAATATCATATTTGACTGAAGATACAGGATTTGTATCTGTCAAATAACTGTTGATAGAACTGTAGTAATTGTTTAAAAGATAAGAGTGTTTGCTTTCTATATAGTAGTTTTCACCATCTTTAACACTTGATGCAGAACCTGCTCCATTTCCGCTAAGATATATTGGTTTAGAATTTAAAGAACCGCCGGAAGCCGCAAAACTTCCTGATGTTTTGGGTGTACTTGGTTCTTCACCATAAAAATACGTAATTAGCCTTGGTTCTGCAACAGAATTAGAGGCTAATACAGGTATGGTGATTGTTAGAATAATTGTTACTGCTAAAATAATAGATGTTAATTTTTTGAACATAAATTCTCCTCCTTTTGGTAATTTCATCAATACTCATTTCATTTTACCAACCACATTATACAATCATCTTTTTGAAATGTATTTATCAAAAAAAGTATTTTATTTATCAATTACTGTATGCGTTTTTTTATATGTAAGAATTGATAAGAAATTGATTGTCTATGATAAATACAACAGAGCAAAATAGGTGTAAAATTAAAGTAGCGGAATTAGGGTTTCTCATAAATGTAGTATCCTGATTTTATACCTATTTCAGTAAAGGGGAAGATAAAATGAAGAAATTATGCAGGATGTTTTCGATGATATTATGTGTAGTAATGTTTTTGACTTGTGGCTTTACCACTGTAATATCAGCAAAGGAAAATGATATTATGTTTGATTTGACATCACTTGGTATCATAGGCAGTTTCGGGTTTGAAGAACATTTGGATTCTAATATCACCCGTGCCGAATTTGCACAGCTTGTAGTTAACATGATTAATCAAAAACAAGTTGCAAATACTATGGAAACAGCAAATTATTTTACTGATATTGCTGATACGCCTTACAAGGGTGCAATTAATCTATTGTATAAAATGGAGATTATCTCCGGTACAAGTGAAGGTATATTTGAACCTGACCGCAATGTAAGATATAGCGAAGCGTGTAAAATGTTCGTAAAAGCTTTGGGATACCATGTAATAGTTTCAGATACATCTTTGGATTCATACACATTTTTAGCAGGAACTATCGGGGTTACCAAAAATGTTGATTCTTCCAAAGAATATATAACCGTAAGAGATATGCTTGTTATGGTGGATAACTGTCTTGATATAGGGAAAATGGTCCCCATGTATTACAACGACGATATTTCACCTTCATATGTAATTGACGAAGACGACACATTTCGCAATGATTTTGAACGACCTGCACTTGAGGGTACTGTAAAATTAGAAGGTATTGTAACTGCTGATGTATCGGAATATCTTTATACAAATCGGGATTCTCTTAAAGATACGCAGCTTGAGATATCCGGAGAGGTATTTGATTTCGGTACTGTTGCACCGTTAGGGTTTGTAGGTAAGCACGTTTGTTTTTATGTTAGCATAGATAATGAAGGCGAATACGGAAATGTAGTTTCAATAGCTGCAACAAACGAAAATAACATTATGAACATTAACGGGGCTGATATTGTATCAACTACCAAAAATACAACTAAGTTTTTAATAACGGATACAAAGACAACAGAAATTGACACGGACTTTTCTACAAAGTGGATATACAACGGTGTACCCGGTGATTATATTCTCAATACACTTGATAAATATGGTAATGTACAAATTACTGCTATTGATAACAACCAGGATGAAATATATGATGTGGTACACATATGGGAATATGAAGATGGAATTGTAGAATCTGTAAACAAAGATGCAAAAACTGTTGCATTTATGTCGGGATATTACTATAAAAAGGACAAGTATATAATCCTTGATGAAGAATCGGAAAATATCAATGTAGGGTATTTTGATAAGGACGGAAATACGTCAAGTTTTGACGCTATTAATGAGGGTTCTGTGCTCAGTATTGCCAAAAGTAGCGATGGCAAAAAATATAGAATTGTTATCTGCGATGATGGTGGAATTGGTCTTGTGGAAAGTAAGGACGATGACTATATTACAATGGGGGATTCTGAATATAAATGTTTGAATCTTGAACCAACATCTATAAAAATAGGCAGAAATTATGAATATAAGATTAATTTTATGAACAGATTAATCTGGGCAGACGAGATAGAAGTAGAGTCTGATTATGCATATGTTTATCAAATTTCCGGTATAAGCGGTCTTAATACACCAAAGATAAAATTAATAATTCCTGAATATGTTACAACAAAGACAACACAGCAGGGATATAATGAGGATACCGATACATCAACATCAACAACCAATATGTATATTAGAAATAACAGTATTTTAGTTTATAATCTTGCAAATAAGGTAACTATTGAATATTGGACTACTCAAGTGGATTCTGTTACCAATGCAACGAATAGAGTATTAAAACGCGAGAAGGTAACGCCAAACGTTGAAAAACTTGCACTTGTTATGGGACAGCCTGTAAGCTTTGAAGTTGATGACAAGAACAGTATTGTCAGACTATCTGCAGTTACTCCATCGTCTGTCGGAGGACCAAAGCTTAAATATAATAGTAACGAAATGGTATTTGGTGGAAAATCAGGAAAAAAATCCTTTGGAATAGATAATGAAACCTATGCCGTATGTGTTCCGACAAATGATGCATCGGAAGACGATATGTTAAATTACATACAGGAACTTCTTAGTGGTAATGAATATGCAATAGATGCATACGATGTTGATGAAGATACACATATTGCCGACTTGCTTGTTATTAATGCTGAAATGATTTCCGGGTCAGCAGGTAATGTGGCTGCCAGCAGAAATTATGTAGGTATGGTAAAGAAGGCTGCCAGAGTATATGATGAAGAAAATGATTCTGAAAACATAAAAATCACTATGCTTACAAAGGGTAATGAAACAATAGTATGCGAACAGTCTTTTATAGTATCTCCTTTGATATCGAATTATTCTGATTTTTATCAAATTAATGCAGGCGACCTTATGCTGTATTCTCTTGACGGCTTTGATAGATTAAACGGCTTTGAAATGCTTCGCACTTTTGGTGGATATTATGACGGAGATACAGGTGTAATAACAGGGAATTATACAGTTTGTGGAACGGTTACAGATATAGATTATGATGAAATATCTGACAGAAAAGTAAGATGGGCCGACATTCTTACTTTGGAAACCACAGAAGGCAAATATGTATATGAATTATATCATAATACAAGTTTGAAACCCACAGTGTATATTTTAAATTCTAATAACAGAGATGTACAGTTGGGTGCTGTATCGGATATCAGATATGGTGACAGGGTGTTAGTATATGCTTATGCTGATGATCCTTACGCTGTTGTTATTTACCGATAGGAGGTGCTGATAATGTATAGAATAAAGAGAATATTATCGTTGCTAATGTGCTTGATGATTGTATTTGCAGGTATTCCTGCAACTCAATTAGTGGTTAATGGGGCGGATAACCGGGTGTTGTCCGTAGATAAGATTACAAAATATGATACTGTTGATGATGTGTTGGCAGACGGTTGGTCCGGCGGAGATTTATATTTGGGAATCGGAATTGACGACAAAGGGTATGTTTCGCTGAATCAGAGTACACAAACAATTCTTAATGCAAGCGGAACAGGTGCGAATGCTGCATTTTCTGGTGTTGTAACATATAAATTGCCTGCAGGGGTTGTTGCAGCAGATGATGCAAACCGAACAAAAATAATAACTGAAGATGGTAAGTACACAGGTAATCTGCAGATTGATATTAAAGGTAATTTTGATATGGGTCCTTCAAAATATACTTACGAAGGAAAAACTATCAATGAGTCATTTAACTCTATATATTTAAGAGGTAATCTTACAGGCGCAATGTGGAGAATACGTCCATCTAATGCTATGCTGTTAAATAATTCGGACGAATCAAAGGGTAACAGCATTAAATACAATGGCTCTGCAAGTCTTGGGGGTGTACCAAAGAACGGTATAACACTTACAGCAATTATAGATACGGTTAATGAAACTGCAGAAGGTACGGTTGAACCGGGTAATGGTGCAACTACAAGCGGGCCTACATGGGCTGGAAAATCCAACAGTGATTTGAAGTATATAAGTAAAATCGATGTGGAGCATATGCAAAGACTTCCTGTGGGGTCATATACACAGATTGAAAATATAAAAATCACAACATTAGACCCTAAATTTGGTGTAGAAACAACGGCTATGATTGGGAATTTACCCCATAAACTTAATGTAAATAACATAAATGCAGTTAAAGAATTACAGTTTATATTGCCTGAAATAAGTGGGGTTGTATGGTCATCAACTGATAATAGTGTAATATCAATAGATGGAACAACAGCATATGTAACCCGTACAAAGGGTATGGATAAAGAAGTTTCAATAAAAGCTACATTTACAACAGATGGCATCAAATACTCCAAGGAATATTCTATGACAGTTGCAAAGGCCGATAATATTGTAAAATATTATGTGGACAAGGAAATATATTATTCAACAGAAATTGCAGACGGTGGCAATGCAATGTATATTGATGCACCTGCAAAAGACAATATGGATTTTATAGGTTGGTATGAAAAAGATGGAGAAACAGCATTCGACTTTAATTCAACTGTTAATGACCACATTGACCTTTATGCAAAATATGCTCCGAAGAATTATGATATTTGCTTTGTGGTAGGTGATACTACATATAAAAAACTTACAGGTAAATATGGTATGACAATTGAGGGAGCTATTCCTGATGTTCCCGTTAAAGAAGGATGGACGGCAGTTGGCTGGGTAATCAGTGGCACAGATATTATATTTGATGAAAATACTCTTGTTACAGGTCAAATGATAATTGAGGCAAAATATATTGAAGGTGTTTTGAATAAATGCAATGTAACTTTTAAAGTGGACGGAGAGGATTATACAAGTGTACAGGTGTTTGAAGGATTTCCGTTAACATTACCTGAAAATCCCATAAAAGAAAACTACGTGTTTGATTATTGGGAATTGGAAGGCTCAAAATACGATGAAAAGTTACCTGTTACATCAGACTTGGTTTTGACTGCTAAATTCAGTCCAAAGCCTGTAACAGTTAAGTTTTATATGGATGAATCAATGGAAACATTGCATTCCGAAGGTGTTGGTTATTATAATACAGCATACGGAACATTGCCGGTGCCTACAAAAAGCACATTTAAGTTTGTGGGGTGGAAACTTGCAGACGGCAACGATTTCACAGAAAGCACAGTAATTACCGAGGAAATTTCCGTATATGCTGTATGGGAATCGACAATTAAAGTTTTGATGGATGAGGATATTACAAAATATACAAGTTTGACAGGTAATAATGTTGAATTTATCAAACCGTCAACAAGTGTATCACAAGCATATTTTGATGAAGGACTTAACCTTATGGTTTCAAATTCAAAACCAACCAGCAGAGCTCATGAAAATTCATTAGTAGCCAGATTCAGAATACCCATGAATGATTACGATACTGTCAACAGAACACAGTTATATAATAATAAACTTGTGGGGGATTATGAAGTAGCTGTTACTTTTGATGTTAAACTGTCAGGCAAATATACACTTGAAGACGGAACAACCGTAAATGCGCCTTATGCTTTGTTTAGTACGGGTTCTTTAAGCAACACTTCATTAAAGTCCATATTATTAAACAGATTTATTGCCAGTGGAATGCAAAGCTATAATACGAATTCCACAACAACAAACTCCTTTAATAACAAAGCGGACGACAAGGTTGGTTATACCACTACATATGCTTATCCCACAGCAGACAGTAACGGAGTTTCGAAAGATTATGTTGTAAAAACTCGTTATAATACAGTAACAAACGATGCGTATTTTACTGTGAATGACCGCACAGATGTGTCGTGGGGACAGGCTACTAAAGCATCATACATAGATGGTTTCCATATTAAATTTATGGAATGTTTCCGCAATGGCGATTTTCTGAAAATTAAAAGAGTTACCGTAACTCAGTATGATGTTGATTCAACCGATGCGGATTATGTTCAGGCGATGAACATTGTCAATTCTTTGCCCGAATCTGTTGTTTCGGATCCATATAATGTTGTTGGAAATATAGAAATTCCGTCTATCCCGGGTGTAAGTTGGACATCTTCTTCCGAAACAATAGTTTCTGCAAAAACAGGTGAGGTTTCAAGATGGTATGATGATGAAGATGTTATTCTTACAGCAAATGTTTTGTGCGGAAATTATTCGTATTCAAAGGAATATTACCTTACAGTAAAAGGCAGTTCTTCCGGTGACAGACAGGAAATAATTAACCATACATTCGATAGCGAAAATATTGAAAATTGGACTTTTGTTAATTTTGCAGATTCACCTATTGCAGGTTATACAGTAAGTGATGACGGTTTGGTTATTAAAAAGTTGACCCCCGCTGCAGAACCCGATAAAACATATGAAACAAAAAGATATTTTGCCTTTTATGATCTGTACAGACAAGTGGATTCGGACTCATACAGTACAACCGAAACTAAGGATTTAAAAGGGGTTTACGATGTTACTGTTGACCTTTCAAAATATTCTACATCAAAAATTCCTATGAATGTGGCAGTTGGTTACAGAAACGGAAATACTTTTTACAGTTTGGGTATGCTTAAAATATCCTGCGACGGAACAAAATTTGCATTCCAGGAAACAAAGGAAACAAAACGTAGTATAGATGTAGAAATTGAAGATTCTGCAAAGGTTACATTCCGAGTAGATAATATCCGCAACGAGATATGCCTTTATGTAGATGGTAAACTTATTACAGAGCGTTTTTCGTATTATAATGTTTTAGGAGAAGATGCTAAGATTAACTCTGTCAAAGTAGAGTTGGACGAAAATAACAATGCAGATGACAGTATAACTGTAAAGAATATAAGCGTGGCTGAAATTGTTTCAGAGGATATTGAAAAATACAGTAATGTAATCAATGCGGCAAAGACCATTGATGTATATGATATTACAGCGAATCCTCAGGCGGTTTCCGGTTATATAAATCATTTGCCTGAAAATGTAGACGGCTACAAGGTGAATTGGCAATCTTGCAGCAATCAAATTGATTTGGAAACCGGAATGGTATTTCACGATTCTTTTGCCCGTGAAGTGATTTTGACGGCTGAAATATTTAACGAAGCTGAAATGTATCCTGTATATGTTAAAAAGGATTTCAAACTTAATGTACGTGCAGCGTTAAACAGCGCTGAATTGGATAAATTCAAAATCAACCAGTTGGGAATGATTACAAAGCAGAATAATGATGATATAAGATACGACCTTGATATTCCTCGGGTTGATGGAGTGGTGTGGACATCTTCAAATCCGGAAATAATTGATAATAACGGGAAAATCAATGATGATATTACCATTACAGAAAGCAAGGATGTTGTAATCAGTGCAACAAGCAATGGGGCAACAAGGGAATATAAATTTACAGTATTACCACGTACACCTTACATTAATCTTTCTGAGGGCGCACTTCCGTTGGGTATAAACTTGGACGAAATAGTTGATGCAAAGGTTTCGTCTGATGTTAAAGTAAGTTTTTCATATACAAATAATAATGAAGACGGCAAAGTAAATATTTGTGATGAAAATGGAAATGTTCTTCTTTCAATGGTAGCGGAGCCTGAAGGCTTCTGGTTTGATTACCGTGGTACAGATTACAAAAAGTTTGTACAAACATCAGCGGATATTGATGTAATTGTTATGCCTGATGTTGATAAAGCGGCTATATTTGTTGACGATATTCTAGTTGCTGACTACGTGTCATTAAAAACAAATGCCGAATATGTAGCAAGTGTAGAAACAACAAATAGGCTGCTTGATATTGGAGCAGTTGTAATAGCAACAGATAAGTATGGAATGTTGCAGGCAAATATTGACAATTTTGATTATTTTGATGATGTTTTGAGCGGTTATGCTGATTCTGACGGATTGAGCTTCCCAACATCTGTATTTACAGACGGCGTTATGTATGACAAGGCAGTGTGGACATCATCCAACACTGCTGTACTTGCAAATAACGGTGTTGTTACATTACCACTTGCAATGACATTGGTTGACCTTGAATTCAGAATAACAGATGTTGAAAATGCAGATGTGTATATTAAAAAGGATTTTGTAATTGCAGTAGATTGTGATAACTCTAAAAACTTGGTTTACGGAAAAGTACCTTCGGTTTCCTTTAAGGATCCCGATTATCCTCAGTCCAATATTTCCGACAACAATACAAATACTGTATTTAAGGTTATAAATTCCAATGTATATGATTCTGAAATTATTTTCGACATTGGTAACAGAACAAGCTTTAATTCAATATTTGTACTTTTGGATGATTTTGGAATAGAAGAATATTCAATATTTGTATCAGAGGACGGTAAAGTGTGGAACAATGTTGCTTCCGGTAATATGCAGGGCAAAATTTCGGAATTTGTTAAATTTGCCAATACCTCTGCATCATATGTAAAATTTGTAATAAAGAAATGCAAAGTTAAAGAAATTGATATCAGTGAACTTAAGCTGTTCTTCAATGCATCGGCTGCAGAATTTGCACAAATTGATTTGGAAACATTAAATGTACCCTCTACAGTCAGCGGTTCAAAGATTACACTACCTTCTGTGGGAACAAATGGAACAAATATTGTTTGGGAGTCTTCGAACCTAAACGTTATATCGGCAGATGGTAGGGTTACAAGACCTAAAAATCCAACAACAGTTATCCTTACGGCAAAAGTTGTTGTTGACGGTAAGGAGTATACAAGAGAATTTCAAGTTTATGTAGATGCTGATTCATCTAACGGACCTTCACAAGGTGGTGGCGGTGCCGGCGGTGGCGGCATGGGTTCAAGTGTTACAGCAAGTCCTGTTGTAGGTCAGAACAATGACATCGTGTATGTAAATGATATGGAAAATGACGAAATTGATGTTAAAAATTCTTATTATGATGTTTTGCCGACAGACTGGTATTACAATTCAGTTATAATTCTCACGGAAAAAGGGATTGTTTCAGGTGACGGTACAGGTAATTTTAACCCACAGGATAATGTAACCAGAGAACAGTTTGTTAAAATGATTTTAGAAGCACTTGAATTTGAAATGGTTGAAGCTGAAATCAAGTTTACAGATGTTGACGAAAATGCCTGGTATGTTGATTACGTTACGACAGCGCATAAACTTAACCTTGTAAATGGTCTTGCTGAAACTCATTTCGGTATAGGCTCGAACATCTCAAGACAGGATATGGCAGTACTTATTGAAAGAGTACTAAGCTATAAAAATATTGAAGTAGCAAAGGAAGAAGTAGAACCGTTTGCAGATACAACATCAGTTGCAGACTATGCAAAGGATGCAGTAGCAAACATGAAGTCAATTGGTTTAATTCAGGGCTACAAGAATATGTACAATCCTAAAGATAATCTTACAAGAGCAGAAGCAGCTACTGTAATAGCATCTTTGTTAGAACTTTTGGCAAAATAAAAAATAAAATCGGTGACAGTCTGTGAGGCGATCCCTCACAGTCACACCGTAATTAACAAAGAAGGGAGATTATCCATGAAGAAAATTTTGAGTTTTATATTGATTGTATGTGTAATAGCTTCGTTAATTACGGGGATAAGCTATATGAATACAGAAAATGTTTATGCTCGCCTGGATGGAGAAGATAACAGACAAGTATATCAACCTACAGATGATCCTGTGTTTTATTATCAGCCGCCGGTTGATGAAAGCGGCAACCACGATTATTTTGGATATCCTATGTATGATGATCCTCAGGATATCACAGATGAGGAATTTTTTGGGAAATGGGATGACGTTGCAGGCGAATGGGTTTTGGAACCTTACTTCAGATATTCCGATTTTCCGGAAATGAAGTTGGTTGAGGATGCGGCAAGAGCAGGAGACTATGCCGCCGCAAAAGAGGAAATTCTTAAATATTATAAGGATGTACCAAACCGAGGGGAAAAATCTTCTTATAATATACCTGATGCGAAAATAGAAACATATTTAGAAGCACTTTCACGAAATATCTTTGCATATGCATATATTTCTTCAGAATCCATAGGCGGTTTTGAATTGCCTGCAGAAAATTGGGGCAAAACAGAAGTTGATGTATTGTATGAAATTAAGGAGGCAAGGGGTTCATACACGGACTTTAATGTCATGGTTGCTTCAGGTGATAAGTACTGGACAACTGCACAGATATATTCTAACGATGCATCCGACCCGTCTGTAAGACCTGTACTGCGTTTAGAAGTAAATGGTGTTGTAGTTGAAAAACCCGTTACCAAAGATACTATGGTAGTGGGAGGAAATCAGGCAGATATAAATTTTGCGTACGATGAAATTATACAAATTCAGGAACATGGTACATTTGACGATATATATGGTACATATAATTCCTATGATGAAAACACAAAACGTGCATTTATAGCTTTTGATATAAGTGATATTAAAAGTAGTGACGTTATTACAGAAGCGAAGATTGTATTTACCGGACGCAGTATCATTACTGAAGAAACAAGAAACAAATTTGCAGACGATAAGGGAACACCTTATTCAGGTAATTCAAGAGATAAATATATGTGGGCTTTATGGTATAAGTCTTCCGCGTGGGAAGAAACTGAGCTTACATGGAACTCTACTATTATTGCAGACAAACATTATTTTTCCTGTAATGATATGAATGCCTGGGATTTCATTTCATCAAACAGCACAACCGCTAAAGGTAAAGTTTGCGATTATCATCGTGACGGACAGATTGGTAGTCTTAGAAAAGCATACCTTTATTACAAAGATGAACGTTTTGCATATACGTTTTTAAGACAGGAAATGGCAATGCTCAATTCAATAGGTTTTGAGCCGGAGGTTATGAACTCTCTTGATATGTCTACACATCTTACCGGTCTTGCATCAGGGTTTTATGCGATGATGTCAAGTGAGTATATGACACCCGATGTATGTACGGCACTGTTAAAGTATATGTGGCAACTCACGAATGTTCAGGTTGAAACATGGTTTGGTTATTACACAAATAACTGGGCGACATTTGCAACGGGAGCGGTGTATAAAAGCCTTGCATTTTTCCCTGAGTGGAGTGTTCATGATTATTGGTATCAAAGACTATTGGAGGAAAATGACCGTTGTCTTTCGGGTATGACTATTGAAGACGGCTTGTGTATAGAGCTTACACATGCGTATATAAATACTCTTTTGGGTACATTCTCATCACCAATGTCAGCCTATGTGATTACGGGGCACGAGCCTCCATATTCAGAAGAACTTTACGAAGATATATATGATATTGTAAAGAGTTTGATGTACACTTCAGGTCCGTATTTCGGAGGTTTTAATGTAGGTGACTCATATGATCCATATCATTCATATAAGAGCTTGTTCCGTACATGGTATCAGTATCTGTTTGGTGATGATAAGGAATTGGAATGGGTTATAACGGACGGCGCTTCGGGAGCAATGCCTGAAAATGCGACTACACATTACCCCATAGGGCTTAAAACCATTATGAGATCGTCGTGGGATAAAAACTCACTACAGCTATCTTTTATAAACAATAGTGATATACGAGCATCACATTATCATAACGATGTTTTATCTGTGGCAATGTTTGCTTATGGGAAATTCTTGTTGGTAGACCCGGGCTATGGTTCTGACCAGACAAGTGACAATGGACGTGTGTGGACATACAATATGTCCCCTGTTCAACACAATCTTTTAACAGTAAACGATACTTATGATTATTTAACCGATGGTGTAGTTGCTGCTACAAAGCTTTCACGCAATTCAACAAGCGAACTTGCCTTTGAATCTAATAAATACTACGATTATGTAGAGTATGCTTGTGATGGCTATTCAACTGCTCAAAATATGCAAAGAAGTGTTACGTTCCTTAAAAATCAGAAGTTTTGGATTGTTTCGGATTATGCTGTGCCGACAGACCCAAGTGCAGAAAATGTATTTGCACAACACTGGCATATGTATCCGGGAGCGAATCCTACGAACGATGAAAATTATGTTGTAAAGAGTAACTTTGATGACGTTAATGTAATGGTAGTACCTGTAGAGTACGAGGACCTTGATGGTGTTCAGTTTGTTGACACTTACTATGCAGAACAGTCGGGACAGAAAGTTTTGAATAAAAAGGCAATGTACACCAAAACAAAGACGGGTGATGGTAAGTTTACTACTCTGATAATACCGGTTAATATTAATGAAGAATTTGAAGTAATGGCAAGAGCAATTTCAAATAAAAATGAAATTAATGATGATATTTTGAATATGGCATACTTTAAAATAACTGAAAAAGTCAGTGGTGTTACAAGATATTATTACTATTATCACATAAATGATGAATTGTTAAAACCTGCAGATGGTATAAAAATTGCCGACTATACAACTGATGCAACAACAATGCTTATAGAACAAAACGAAAAGGAAGAAATTGTATCGGTATTTCTTGTTGACGGTTCGTACATCAAGGATTCAAAGATTGACGGAGAGTATCTGTTTAAGAATAATAGCTCCACAACTCTTTCTTTCAAAAGAAACGGACAGTTTGTAAACATTATGTCTTCGACGTTGAGTGATGCACAACAACTTGAAAATATATCCATATATATGCCATCAACTAAAGCGGCTATGCTCGATACAAAAGAAGTGGCTATAAAAAACTCTGACGGTGTCGTTACATTTGAAGGCACATACGGAAGCAACAATGTTTCTTCCGGCGGAAGCGGCGGAGGAAGTGGTGGAGGCGGTGCTGTTACACCAAAACCTCCTGTTGTGGAAGATAATAAAACAGAGGAAGATAATAAGGATGATGCTGTTACCCCTATTAATCCTGCGGTACCTTCATATAATGATGTTAAAGAAAGCGACTGGTATTTTGGATATGTAGAAGAACTTACTGAAAAGGGTATTGTATCAGGTGATGGTACAGGTAAGTTTAATCCAAATGATAATGTAACTCGTGAACAATTTCTTAAAATGCTTATTGAAGCATCAGGTATAGATGCGGAAGAAACAGAAAATAGCTTTGCTGATGTAAAGGATATGTGGTACAAACCTTATGTACTTAAGGCTAAAGGTTTTGGCATAGTAAACGGTGTTTCTGATACCAAGTTTGGCATAGGTGCGAACATAACACGTCAGGATATGGCGGTTATGATAAGCCGTGTAATAGAAAAGCTTGGAACTGAAACAGAAAAAACAGATGCAGAAGTATTTGCAGACAGTGATAAGGTTTCTGACTACGCGAAAGATGCTGTAATTTTTATGAAGTCCATAGGGCTTATTGAGGGTTATAACAATGAATACAGACCGTTGGATAATCTTACAAGAGCAGAGGCAACAAAGGTTATTTGTGAACTGTTAAATATAATAAAATAATCTGTATTGAAAAACCGCTACGGGATTTTCTTGTAGCGGTTTAAAAAGGGTTATAAAATTTTGTTTCTATATTCCAATGGAGATGTTCCCACGCTGTTTTTGAATGCACGGGAAAAATTATGAATACTGGAATAGCCTAAACTGTCGGAAACATCGGTTATTGATTTGGAATTGTCGGCAAGAAGAATTTTTGCTTGTTTTATTTTCAAATCATTGAAATATTCTATAGGGCTTTTTTGTAAAAATTCATTAAATAGCTTACATAATTTGGAATTACTTATATAAAATTGTGAACATATATCTTTTAAAGTTAAGGGTATGTTTATGTTGTTATTCATAAATTCAAGTATAAGTTCTAACAGAGTGTTTTGCCCAAGCATACGAGCATCTGTGGAACGCTCCATTTTACTGCTTAATCTGTTTTCACTTCTAAACAACTTTATTAAAAGCTCTATAAAATAACACTCAATCATTTGATAGGTTTCAGGTGTGGAATTATCAAGTACTAAATTTATACTGTTGTCATATTCTTTTGTTGCATGAAGATTTTCTTTTGCTTCATCAGTAAGAATTTTAAGCAGTGTTTTTTGGGGTTTTTCCAATTTAAACACCTTATTATCAAAAAATGACATAGCGGGACTATCTGTGTTAAATGATATAACGAGCATACTGTTTAAAATATCCTCATAGGAAACATGGGCGTGGGTTTCCATAGGCTTATGGAAAATGAGCTCACCTTGCTCAAGAGTACGGGCATAGCCTTCGTTTAAGGCCGTAATTTTACCACTGTCTACATAGACCATTTCCCAGTAATCATGCTTTTCCAAAGGGTGAGAAAAATTTTTGTGAAATTCAAAAAAGTGTGCTTTATTAATACATTTAATTTCAAATTTTCTTTTTGGATTATTTGGAATCGAAACCATAAAATACCACCTAAATAATATTTGATAAATTCATTCAAGGATAGTGTATCATAAAAGTCAATAAAAATCAAGGAGAAAAACATATGATAAGATTATTTGAAAACCATCGTGTAAGAATTGTTAAAGAAATCGATGGTCTTTGGGATTTTCATAAAGAAAATGATCACAAGAACTATAAGCTTCCCGTTCCGGGATGTTGGGAACAACACCCCGATATGCTTGCATACAGGGGTAAAGGAGAATATAAAAAATCAATATATATTAACAGAACAGGTAATATAAGATTGGAATTTAAAGGCGTCAGCCATACCGCGGATGTGTACTTTGACGGAGAATTAGTTGCTCATCACTATAATGCATATACTCCATTTTCCACAATATTAAAAAATGTTGATGAAGGCGAACACGAAATCACAGTTAAGGTTGATAATACGTTTTCAGAAGCTTCGGCTCTTCATATACCTAACGACTATTATACATATGGAGGTATTACACGACCTGTTGCCATGGAATATATTAGTGATTTGTATATTAAAAATATTCGTTTTACACCTTATTTTAAAGATGACAAGTGGTATGCAAAAACAGAGATTTTTGTATGCAATGTTTCAGACAAAAACATAGAGGCCGAAATATATGGGAATATAGATAAAAACATAATGTCACAAAAGGTGTTAATTGAAAATAACAGTATTAAACATGTTGTTTTTGAAGATGAATTTAAAGATGTAAAGGCGTGGTCAAATAAAGAACCAAATCTTTATATGCTCAAGATAAATGTAAGTGTGGATGGTGAAGTTGTAGATGATTTGTATGAACGCGTTGGTTTCAGGGTTGTAGAAGTTAAGGACAAATATGTTTACCTAAACGGAGAAAGATTATTTCTAAAAGGGTTTAACCGCCATGAAGATCACGCTATTGATGGATGTGCAGTAACATTTAACCATATTATACATGATATGGATCTTATGGAGGATATGGGTGTTAACTCACTGCGTACATGTCATTATCCAAACGATGAACTTATGCTTGATTTGTGTGATGAAAGAGGTATTTATGTGTGGGAAGAAAACCATGCAAGAGGGCTCAAACTTAAGGATATGCAAAATCCTAATTTTGAAAGACAATGCAAAGACTGTATTGATGAAATGGTTGAAAATCATTATAACCATCCGTCAATTATAATATGGGGTATTATGAACGAATGTGCATCTGATGTTGAAGAAGGCAAGGAAATGTACAGAAAACAGTTTGAACAGTTAAGAAATCTTGATAATACGCGTCCACTTTCCTTTGCGTCGTTTAAATACTTTACAGATATATGTTTTGACCTTGTTGACATTGTTTCAATGAACGTTTATTCAGGTTGGTACACAAGTGAAGCTATTGATGTCAGAATGAAAAAACTTCTTGAATGGTGCAGAACCGTTGGCGGTGCTGATAAGCCATTTTTCATGACAGAATTTGGTGCGGCAGCAATGTATGGTTATCACGACAGAGGTCTTAGCAGATGGAGTGAGGACTATCAGGCAAAGCTCTTGAAAGAAACTTTGCAGACTTATATGAATGAAGATGATATTTCAGCAGTGTTTGTATGGCAGTTTGCGGATTGTCGTGTAACTGACGAAAAGGAAAATGAGGAAGATATATGGTGGCAGACACGTGCAAGATGTTATAACAATAAGGGTGTTGTGGATGAACACAGAAGACCAAAAATTGCCTATGATGTTGTAAAGGAAATGTTTACAAACAATAACAGATGATTTTAATGCAGTAACATAATAAATTATAAATAGAATAAGATTTTTGGAGGTATAGTTATGTTGGGTGAAAAACCGATAATGGGTTGGAATTCCTGGAATACATTTGGAGAGGTAATTGATGAAAAGCTTATTTTGGAAAGTGCAGATGCACTTGTTGAAAAAGGTTATAAGGATGCAGGTTATGAATACATAATCATTGATGACTGTTGGTCATTAAAAGAACGTGTGGATGGAAAATTAGTGCCTAATCCTGAGCGTTTTCCCCACGGTATGAAATACGTTGCTGATTATGTTCATTCAAAGGGGCTGAAGTTCGGCATGTATTCCTGCGCGGGTGTAAAAACTTGCGCCGGTTATCCCTCAAGCTATGGCTATGAATTTGAGGATGCAAAGCTGTTTGCACAGTGGGGTGTAGATTATTTAAAATATGATTTTTGTTTCTTCCCACAAAGTGGCAACAAGGAAAATGCTTACCTGACAATGGCTATGGCACTTCGCAATTGCGGCAGAGATATAATTTTTGCGGCATGCAACTGGGGGGTTGGTGAGCCATGGAATTGGATGCGCTCAAGGGGTGCCCATACATATCGTTCAACAATGGATATTATGGATAATGCCAAATCCTATATTGATATTTTCAAAAGCCAAATTGAAAATGTTGGAGGTAACGGTGTTGGTTGTTACAATGATATGGATATGCTTACGGTAGGTATGCGCGGAAAAGGTTTTGTGGGTCTTGGTGGCTGCACAACCGAGGAATATTTACAGCACTTTGCAATGTGGGCGTTTTTTGGTTCACCTCTTATTATTGGCGGTGATATCCGTAGCCTTGCAGATGAAGATATGGCTATCTTGCAGAATAAAGGTCTTATTGCGATCAATCAGGATTCCGAGAGCAGACCTGCCTTTAAGATATTTGAACTTGAAGGCGAGCGATATGCTTTTATGAAGCTTTTGGGAGGCGGTAGGTTTGCTCTTGCAATTTTTAATGTAAATGATGATAGTGAATACCGTAAAAATATCTCTGTTACCTTTGACGATTTAGGTATTCATTCCAATACTCCCAGAAGTGTTAATTTTACTGATGCAATAACAGGTGAGTTTGTTGGTAATTTCCGTGACGGTATAAGAATATATGTGGATAAACGAGGAACTAAAATTTTAATTGGTGAAATTTGTGATGACTAATTGTTTAAAGTGTAGCAAGCTTCTGTCAAAGGATGAAATTGCATTACACAAAAAAATTATAAACCGTATGGCAACGGAGTATATGTGCATAAAATGCTGTGCAGAATATTTTGAGGTTACAATTGATCTTTTGGAGGAGAAAATAGGACAGTTTAAAAAATCAGGCTGTGCTTTGTTTGAATAGCAGAAATAATTGGACTGTTTTAGATAAATAGTCTGGTTTAATTGAGGTGATTTATGAAGAAAATTGAACTATTAAAACATATTGGTTCAGTCGACCAAATCGGTGGAATTCGTGATTTTACCTTTAATGAAGGCAAATCAAAAGGTGTAAGAGCCATTGAAATAGATACGGGAGTTATCAGGTTTACCGTGTTACCGGACAGATGTATGGATATTGCACAGGCAAGCTATAAGGGGAGCCCTGTAAGTTGGATTTCCAAGACCGGTATAACAGATTCCAGATATTATGAAAAGGACGGAAGAAGCTGGCTTCGAGGCTTTTACGGAGGGCTTGTTACAACTTGCGGACTTAAAAATATCGATGATGGTTTCGGAGAATATGGTTTGCATGACCGTATTTCATATATCCCTGCAGAAAAGATATGTGTTTTTGCCGATTGGGTTGGGGACGACTATGTAATGGAAGTTTCGGGAGTTGTGCGAGAATGTACGGTTTTCGGTGAAAATCTTGTTCTTAAAAGAACAATTAAAACTAAGCTTTTTTCTAACAGTTTTACATTAGAGGATACTGTTGTAAATGAAGGGTTCAGAGACGAAAATATTGCATTTGGATACCATTGTAATTTTGGTTATCCCCTTGTGTGCGAAGGGGCAGAAATTGTAAATATTCCAAAAGGTATTGCTGATATTACAAAGCCAATCCATGGCATAGAGGAAGAATGTATCGGAGTGGAAATGTCAGGTGATATGGTTACAACGGGCATAAAAAATGATACAACAGGAGTATATTTGACATACGATGCACAAGCTTTGCCGGACTTTCTTATATGGAAAATGCTTGGGGAAAGTGAATATGTTGTGGGGTTAGAGCCAAGAACAACTAATTTCGGCGGAGAAGATATAGGCAAAAATAATGCGTATGTTGTTTTACAACCGTTTGAACAACATAAAACGTATTTGAGATTTGAGTTTAAAAGCGAAATGAAACGGTAAAAGTTTACTAAGGTGGTATTATGATAAAAACAGCATATGATAATAATAAAGAAATTCTGAAAAAAGTAAATCCAATAATGACGTATAACGGTGAAAATATTGAAGTATGGAAAAAGTCAGCTAGAGAAAAACTTTCTGAACTTTTGGGTATGGATAAATTTTGCAAAGTAAATGCAGATTTTGATATTGAGTATGAAAAGATACTTGATGATATTACAGAAATTCGTTTTACTTTCCAAAGTGAAGAGGGTTACAGGGTTCCATGCCATATGCTTATTCCACACGGGGTTGAGAAACCGCCTGTGATGATATGTCTGCAGGGACATTCCACCGGTATGCATATTTCCTTGGGGAGACCTAAATATGCAGGTGATGAAGAAATGATAAATGGTGGCGACCGGGATTTTTGCGTAAGAGCCGTTAAGGAAGGGTTTGCAGCAATTGCTTTGGAACAGCGGAATTTTGGTGAATGCGGAGGCGATGAAACCGGATCAAGGTGTTTTGAGTCTGCCATGACTGCATTATTGATGGGTAGAACAACAATTGGTGAACGTGTATGGGATGTTTCAAGACTTATTGATGTTTTAGAAACAGAATTTGCTGATAAGGTTGATGTAAGCAAAATTTGTTGTATGGGTAACTCCGGAGGAGGTACAGCAACAGTATATGCGGCAGCTTTGGAGGATAGAATAGTTCTTGCTATGCCTTCATGTGCGATGTGTACCTTTAAAGATTCTATTGGCACAATGTTCCATTGTTCTTGTAATTATGTACCTAAAATTGCAAACTATTTTGATATGGGTGACCTTATGGTTATGGCATATCCTAAATTCTTTGTTCAGGTATCAGGAATAGAAGATGATATTTTTCCTATTTCCGGTGCGG
>JAZQAN010000067.1:0-49745 GCA_045545235.1 Clostridia bacterium
GATCAAACTCTCGATTAAAAATTATTTAATCGAGCTTCTCTCTGCTCAATTCAAATTCGTTGTTTTGTAAAGAGTATATAAACTCTATTTATTGACGAGAACTTTTATTTGTACATCGTTCTCACGCTATTCACTTTTCAAGGTTCAGTTTTTGCAGGAATTATATTGTATCACAATATTTCTGCCTTGTCAACACTTTTTTATCTTTTGCCGTGCGACTTTTATATATTATCACATCTTTTTTTCTTTGTCAACACTTTTTTTCATTTTTTTGAAACTTTTTTCGACAAAGTTTTCAAATGTGACAACGTTGATTATTTTAACACTACCGGTAAATAAAGTCAAGTGTTTTTCAGCAAAAAATTTCCTTTTAATACTTTTGACCAAAAAAATGGATTTTATACATTATTTATTGACCTTATTTACTATATTACCATCTAAATACCCCTTTAGATTGGAAGCGGCAGTATTCATAAGACGAGTACGGGCAGCCACAGATGCCCAAGCATAGTGCGGAGTTATTACACAGTTTTTACAACCAACAAGTGGATTATCCTTTTTAGGAGGTTCAGTTGAAAGCACATCCATTGCTGCACCGGATATAATACCGTTGTTAAGTGCCTGTGCAAGGTCATATTCATTTACAACAGGACCTCTTGATGTGTTTATTATATAGGAAGAGTTTTTCATAAGCTTTAAATTTTCCATATTCACTATTCCGGTTGTTTCAGGTGTAAGCGGACAGTTAAAAGACAAAAAGTCGCTGTTTTTAAAAAGTTCTTCTACAGATACAAATTCACACCCCATCTTATCTTCAGGCACAGTACGGGTATGGACAATAACCTTCATACCGAAAGCCATACCTATAGATGCTACACACCTGCCTATTGAACCAAATCCAAAAATACCAAGAGTTTTTCCGTCAAGTTCCATAATGTTTTGCTTCCAATAACAAAAATCCTTACAGTTTGTCCATTCCTCATGGTGCACACTTTCACTGTGAAGTGCAACACCGTTACAAAAATGAAGAATGTATGAAAACACAAGCTGCGCCACAGACTTTGTTGAATATGCAGGCACATTTGTTACAACTATTCCTCTTTCAGATGCATATTCCAAGTCAACAATATTATAACCCGTTGACAAAAGCCCGATATATTTTACATCAGGAAGCTGCATAAGTTGCTCACGTCCAAGAGGTGTTTTGTTTGTAATTACAATTTCAAATCCCTTTGCACGTTCTATAATTTTATCAACAGGAGTTCTGTCATACACAGTAAGCTCACCAATTTTTTCAAAGACATCCCAACCTATATCCCCAGGATTTAATGTATAACCATCAAGTATAACTATTTTCATTTCAAAACCTCTTTCTATTATATAAGGTAGATAGTCTAATTTTATCACACTGTATAATAAAACGCAACATAAAACCAATAACAAAAACAAAGAAAAAACAACAAAAACAAAAAAAATGCTTGCAAAACAAAAATACCTGTGGTATAATACAGAATATGAAAGTATATATACGGGAGGATCTAAACATATGTTAGTTAATATGAATGAAGTTTTAAGACCTGCAAAAAAAGGTCAATATGCAGTTGGTTTGTTCAACGCAGTTAACTTAGAGCTTGCACGCGGTATTATAAATGCTGCTGAAAGTACACGTTCACCGGTTATTATGGGTACAGCGGAAGTTTTGCTTCCATATGGTCCTTTGGAAGAAGTTTCATACTATCTTCTTCCTATGGCAAAAAAAGCTTCTGTTCCTGTTGTTGTACATCTTGACCACGGTCTTTCTTACGATACATGTATAAAGGCACTTGAACTTGGTTTTTCATCAATTATGTATGACTGTTCAACGGATTCATACGACGATAACGTACGCAAGGTTAAGGAAATGGCAGATATTGCACATTCATACGGTGCTACAATTGAAGGTGAACTTGGTCACGTTGGTGATAACGAAGGTTCAGCAGAAGGTAGCAATCACCTTGCAGACCCATCAAAATATTTTACAGATCCTAAGCTTGCAAAGGACTTTGTTGAGAAAACAGGCGTTGATGCTCTTGCAATTGCGGTAGGTAATGCACACGGTGCGTACAAGCTTCCTCCAAAGCTTGATTTTGAAAGAATACGCACTATTGCAAAAACAGTAGATGTACCTTTGGTATTGCACGGTGGTTCAGGTCTTACAGATGATGACTTCAGAAAAGCAATTAAAGACGGTATCAGCAAAGTTAACATTTTTACAGACATTAACGTTGCTGCAGTTAAAGCAGAATTTGAAAAGTTCTCAAGTATGGATAAGGGTCTTATTGACCTTATACCTGCTGCAGTTGAAGCAGTAAAGCAGGAAACAATGAAGAAGATGAAATTGTTCTCAAGTGACGGTAAAGTAGCAAATCCTGCACCTAAGTTTGATTCATCGGAAATAGAAAAGATTACAAAACTTGTAACAGCAGAAGTATTGAAGTATCTAAAAAAATAATACATAAAAGTAGTTTGTAAATATACAAATAGGACCACTGACGTTCACTATGTCAGTGGTCCTATTTATAAAATATGTTACTGTTTCATATAATCAAAATATTGTTTTTAAAAACTTAATGCTATTTGTTGCACTTTCTACAAAATTGTCTATTTTAGTAGGCTCTACACTAATACGAAGATTGTAACCTGCATCATCGAATACTGTTTTTACAGAACGGTAATCAAATTCTTCCTCAGATAACGGGCAAAGACGACCATCGGGGTTGGCTATATGAGTATGTAACAAAATATCGCTATTCTTAACAATGGAATCTAAACTCTCATTTTCCTTTGCCATGTGGTAAATATCTGCAAGTAATTTAATATTAGGATGTTTAAGATTTCTTACAATATCCGCACCCTCGGAAACAGAAACAATAGCATTTGCCTCCATACGGTTAAGAGGCTCCAAAACAATTGTTATGTCATACTTTGCAGCACAGTCACCAATAATCTTCAGACATTCACAAATCTGCTTCATGCCATCTTCATAGGTCATATCTTCCGGAATCATTCTTGCTCCGCCGCTACCAAGAACACAAATGCCCACGCCAAGCTCTGCAGCACGTTTTAATGCACCATCAGCATATTTTTTAAGCATATCAACATTTACATCCGGTCCGCAAATTTTAATATTCCCCGGAAAAAAGAAATTTGTAGCCTCAACAGAAAGTTCATTTTCAATCAAAAGCTTTTTTAATTTATCAAACTGCTCATCGGTCATTTCGGCAATCTGTGTAAGACGCAGTTCAACATAATCTGCCACATCCTTAAAACACAGTACTTCATCAATAACCGTACATACTCCTATTTTCAAAAAACTCACCTCAAAAAATTTTATTGATGACATATTGTTTTTGTTCTTTTCTTGCGTTCTGAACTTTTTACACTCTCCACACTACTTCAAAATCGAATAACCATGACAATTTATAAGAGCATCTATCTTTTTACCTGCCTTACACATAGGACAGTCGTGAGCAGGATAGCTTTGATAATCACCAAGAAAAGCCGGATCAAAGCAGGAATGAATTGGAATACCATCTTTACTTTTATCATTCATAGAAAAAATTGCAGAAATACCACTTACCATACCACCGTAGTACTTAACTGCATCAATGGCAGCCTCTATTGTTTTGCCCGATGAATAGGAAACCGCAAGAATAAGCACATGTTTCCCCTTTATCATCGGAACAATATTGTCTCTGAACAAAAGCTGATTGGAATATGTAGTTTCGGGCGAGGTAACATATATTGTGTTATGTGCATTTATGCTTGCAAAATTTGCCTTTGTAAGAGTATGTGCAAGGCAAGTACCCACAACCTCCATACCATCAAGACACAAAATAGTATCTACAATAGTTGAGTGAAGCAGATAAGAGCTAAGTTCCTCGGCAACTGCCTTTGCTTCGGAAAGACGTGCCTTTTGTGCCGCAACATCTATATAATAGTTGCTGTGACGGTCATTTGTGGCAAAATGTCCCTGTGCAACACGTAAGTATAGATTCTTACGCTTTGTAGCGTGTTTGAAAGTTAATAAAGTTGACATGTAAAAACCACCTCTCTGCAATTTATCTTATAAATAAATTCGCTGAAAAAGGGAATTTTTCCTGCCTGATTTTTAAAGTTTTGAAAATGTCATATTTTTTCCGCAAGTATTGCTCTTTTTTTCCACATACCCGACAGAAAATATACCATACTTGGTATTGCATAACCGTAAGGTGCAAGGGCATAACCGAGAACATATCCGTAAAATCCCCAGCCAAGCAATGAACCAAAAAGCCAGCTTAAGCCTATTCTCAGTGCAATACCGTCAAGCATTGCAAGAAACATACCAAGCTTTGCATTACCGATACCCTGAATAAAAGCACCGCTTCCTCTCATAACGGCAAAAGCAGGGAACATCCATAAAATCGCCTTTATAAAAGTTGATGACATTTCGTGCACCTGAGGGTTATCGGAAAACACCATAAACAACTGCCTGCCAAGACACAGGTATAAAGTCATACAAAAAGCAGTGAATATTCCCGAATAAACCCAAGCCCAATGTACCACTTTGATTGCACGCTTCTTTTCGCCTGCCCCCATATTCTGACTGACCATAGGCATTGTAGCATACTGAATACCTTGTGAAACTTTATTTATAATGTCGTCAATTCTCATACCTACACCGAAGGTTGCAGAGGCTATAACGCCTACCTGATTTATCATAGAATTAACAAACAACATTGAAAGATTTATGAAGCCTGACTGAATTGCCATTGGTGTACCAAGTGATACTATCATACCTGCATAGTTTCTTTCAATTTTAAAGCTCTTCAGTTTAAAGTCAAAGCCAAAAGCCTCTTTGCTTCTGTACAGATAAATAACTGCAAAGCCAAAAGCAAAAGCCTGCCCTATAATTGTAGCCCAGGCAGCACCTGCCACTCCAAACCCCATATAGCCCGTAAAAACAATATCAAGCACAAGGTTTGTAACCGATGCTATAATAATAAAAAGCAAAGGTCTTTTAGAATCACCCATTCCACGCAATACTGCAGAAACCATATTATAGCCTGCAGTAAATACAAGTCCTGCCGCACTTATAATAAGATAATCTATTGACATTGAGTACGCCTCAGAAGGAACATGAATAGCTTTCAATATAGGGTTTCTGAAAATTATAAATATTGCCGTAAAAATAAGTGAAAGAATCATAAGCATTGAAAAAAGCGTACCTATAATACTGTTAAGCTTATCTCTTTTACCAGAACCTATTGCCTGTGAAACAAGAACCTGCCCTGCATTTGAAACACCAAAGCATACCATAACTGCAAAGTTAATTATCTGCCCACTTTGTGCAACAGCAGAAATGCCCTCTGTTCCAACACATCTGCCTACTATCATCATATCGATGGTTGTGTATAAAACCTGAAGTGCATTTGTAAGCATAAACGGTATCATAAATGCAAAAAGGAGTTTTGGAATATTACCTGTTGTGAAATTTTTCGAAATTGTTTTGCCCATTTTTAAACATCCTTATATATCTCATTTTTACGTATAACATTCTAACATATAAAAACACAAGTGTCAAACAAAAAAGTCCCAAGGAAACTATTAAAATTCCCTTGGGATAACTTTCTTTTTATAAGTCTTAAAGATTTTATTTTTTATGCAAGACCCATAACCTTAAGGATTATGTATAGTGCAAACAATGCAACAGAAATCCACATTACTGCACTGATGTCTTTAGCCTTACCAATAGCAAGCTTAAGGATAACCCAACCAAGGATACCAAACATAATACCGTTTGCAATTGAATATGTAAGCGGCATCATAACGATTGCAAGGAACGCACCGATTGTATCAGCAGCATCACCGTCAAAGTTAACCTTCTTAACTGCAGAAAGCATCAAAAGACCAACATAAAGCATAGCAGGTGTTGTTGCAAAGCCCGGAATTGCAAGGAATATAGGAGCAAAAATAATTGCAACAAGGAACATAACAGCAGTTGTAACAGCTGTAAGACCTGTCTTACCGCCTGCTGCAACACCGGCACTTGATTCAACGTAGCTTGTAACAGTTGAAGTACCTAGGCAAGCTCCGACAACAGTACCAACAGCATCAGCCATCAAAGCACCACTTGCTTTAGGAAGTTCGCCGTTTTCGTCAAGCAAATCACCCTTCTGAGCAACACCGATAAGTGTACCTACTGTATCAAAGATATCAGTATAAAGGAATGTAAATACTACAACTGCAAAGCTCATAAAGTTTTTAACAATAAAACCAAAATCAAACTTAAACATAGCAGGTGCAGCAAAGTTAGATTTAATAGCTTCCCATGAAAGGTTAGGAATTACTGAGTAAACACCGTTTGCAGGGTCCGGAACGTACCAACCGATAAGTTCAGCAAAAATACCCAAAACCCATGTTGCAAGGATACCAATCAAAATTCCGCCAGGAACTTTAAAGTGTTCCAATACACCAATAATCAAAAGACCTATCAAAGCAAGAACAACGCCTGCTGAAGCAAGACTACCCAAAGCTACTGTAGTTGCAGGGTCCTGTACAACAATTTTCGCATTTATAAGAGCAATAATTGTAATAAAAAGACCAATACCTGCTGTAATACCAAATTTAAGGTTGTTAGGAATTTTGTTAACAAGAGCTTCACGGAATTTGAATAGTGAAAGTATCATAAAGATAATACCTTCAATAAGAATTGCAGTAAGAGCTACTTCATAAGAATAACCCAAAGCACCGCAAACCGTAAATGCAAAAAATGCATTAAGACCCATACCTGATGCCAAAGCTACAGGATAGTTAGCAAAAAATGCCATACATAGTGTTGCAATCGCTGCAGAAATAGCAGTTGCCATAAAGATACCTGCAGGTGATGCACCGGGAATGCCACCAAGATAACCGGGGTTTACAGCCAGGATGTAAGACATTGCAAGGAATGTTGTAATACCGGCAATAATTTCGGTCTTGACAGAACTTCCGCGTTCTTTGATTTTAAAAAGTTTTTCAAGCTTGTCCATAATGAACCTCCTATCAAAATTTTACAAATTAATTTTACCACCTTTGTATTTATTTTTCAACCAAAACAAAAAAAACGGAGTTTTTTTATGCAAAAAGCACAAAAAAAGCATCCGTTTTTTTACATATATTAAATTTAATCATTATTGTACTTTGCAGAAAGCTGCCCACAGGCGGCGTTCATATCTCCGCCGAATTCACGCCTTACGGTTACATTAAGTCCGTAGCTTTTTAAAATATCAAAAAAATGTGCTATTCTCTCTTTTGAGCTTGGCTCAAAATCTGTAGAACGGGTTTTGTTGTAAGGAATTAAATTAACGTAACAGTTTATTCCCTCCAAAAGCTTTGCAAGCTGATGGGCACACTCATCTGTATCATTTATTCCGTTAAGCATTATATACGCAAAGGTAACCTTTTTATTACCCTTCTGGTCATAATCCTTTACTGCGTCTATAAGCTCCTCTATGGGGTATGCCCTGTTTATGGGCATAAGCTTGTTTCGAAGCTCGTTATTTGGCGCGTGAAGGCTTATTGCAAGGCTGTTTACAACATGACGTTTTGCATATTCCCTTATTTTAGGTGCAATACCACTTGTTGAAACGGTAACGTGCCTTGCGGCAATTCCTATACCTAACTGCTCGGTTATAATATCTATAAAATCTACTACATTTTCGTAGTTATCAAATGGCTCACCTATACCCATTAAAACAACGTGTGAAACAGATATTTTCAGTTCATCGATTATATACAAAAGCTGCCCGACAATTTCACAAGCTTCAAGGTTGCGGACTTTTTTTAGCTTTCCGCTTTCACAGAAAACGCAGTCCATATTACAACCAACCTGAGTAGAAACACAAACTCCGTTGCCATAGTCGTGCTTCATAAGCACCGTTTCAACAGTACAACCGTCATAAAGTTTAAAAAGATATTTGCAGGTGTCTGCACTTTCGGATGTTGTAACTAGTTGAATTTTTGAAAATTCAAAATCTTCATCAAGCTTTGCCTTTATTGCATCACCAAGATTTTCAATTTCAGAAAATGAATTTATTTTATCTCTGTAAACTGCCCTGAAAACAATTTTAGCCTTTGCGGAATTTTCACCTATTGATTTAAAATATTCTTCAAGTTTTTTTACTGTTAATCCGTAAATATTCATATCAACCGAAAACCTTGTCTGAAAGACCTTTATCCAGAACGTCCTTTGCATACTGCTTTGCAAGTTCAATGGAATGAAGCTTGTAGTTACCACACTGAATTTCATTCATTGCAGGAATTTCAGTATCAAGAAGCACCTTTTCAAGAGCATAGGTAACAATATCAATAATTTCACAAACCTCGTGTTCTCCCCAGGTTACCATATAAAAGCCCGTACGGCACCCCATAGGTGAAACGTCAATTATATAATCTGCCTTTTCACGAAGGTGAGTAGCCATTAAATGTTCAAGTGTGTGAATACCCTCGCTTTGCATTTCCGAAACATTGGGTTGAGTAAAACGAATGTCAAATTTGGTTATTTTATCACCCTTTTCCCCCTGCTGAACACAGCATTTTCTGACAAAAGGTGCCTTTACCTTTGTATGGTCAAGTTCAAAACTTTCTACTTTTTGCATAATATCACTCCTCCACAGTATTATATAACAAAACAACCTTGTTGTAAAGTAAGTAAAATTTACAATTTATTAACTAACTTACATTACTTTTATTGATATAATATGATAAAGTAATATATAAAGAGGTTTTAAAATGTTCGGATATGTAAATGCTTACAAGGACCTGCTTCGCGTGTGTGACTACAACGTCTTTCGCGGTTATTATTGCGGACTTTGTAAACAACTTGGCAAAAGCTTTAATCAGCTTACAAGGCTTGGCTTAAGCTATGATATGACTTTTCTCGCAATTTTAATTTCTTCTCTGAATGAAGAAAAGCCCGACCTTAAAATGCAAAAATGCATAGCACATCCATTTTCAAAACGTCCTGTTATAAAAGGTGATAATGGCATTGAATACAGTGCCCATATGTCGGTTATCTTAACATATATGAAATTAAAAGATGATTGGGATGACGAACACAGTATAAAAAGCATGGGCAGGCACGCATACTTTTTTTCAATGAAGAAAAGTGCAAAAAAATATCCCGTGCAATATAAATGTATAAAGGAAAATCTCAATGCCTTAAGCAGACTGGAAAAAGAAAAGTGTAAAAACCCTGATGAGGTTGCAGACTGCTTTGGCAAATTGCTTGAAGGTATATTTGATGCAGATGGCAAAAATAAATCCCTTTCGTGGCTTGGTTATCACATAGGAAGGTATATTTATATACTCGATGCATACAAAGATATAGAAGATGACATAAAGAAAAAAAGCTACAACCCATTTATTGAAATGTACGGTAAGGACCTTGATAAAAAAGCTTTAAAGGAAAGCATAAAAACATCGCTTACATTTACACTCAGCGAAATTTCAAACGCATTTAATTTACTTGATATAAAAAAGAACAGAGAATTACTGGAAAACATAATATATCTCGGACTTAGAAAAAACATTGACGAATTATAAGGAGTATTTATATGAATCCATATGAAGTTTTGGGTGTACCCGAAAATGCCGATGAGGCTACAATAAAAAAAGCATACAGAGAGCTTGTAAAAAAATATCATCCCGACAATTACAAGGATAATCCCCTTGCTGACCTTGCCAAGGAAAAGCTTCAGGAAGTAAACGAAGCTTATGATATATTAACATCAGGCAAAAGCGGAAGCTATGGAAGACAAAATAACAATTCATACAGCTACGGTAATTCAACTTCAAAATTTGCTTATGTGAGGAGTCTTATTCAACAAAGACGTATTGCTGATGCTGATGCCGAGCTTAACCGAAACAATGATGGAAGTGCTGAATGGCACTACCTTAAGGGTGTTGTATGCGTATCAAAGGGCTGGCACTTTGAAGGTATACAGCATTTGCAGACCGCCTGCAATATGGACCCGTCAAATATGGAATACAGAAATATGCTTAACAACATACAAGTAAGAAGCAATTCATACAACACAATGGGCAACGGCTACGGTTACAGACAAAGTCCCGACATGTGCAATTGCTGTACAAATCTGATTTGTGCAGACTGTTGCTGTGAATGTATGGGTGGCGACCTTATTTCCTGTTGTTGATAAATTCAAGGAGGCAATATGACTAAAAAATTAACCTTTTGCTCTATGATGGCAGTTTTTGGCATACTGTGCCTTATACTTTCAAATATCATACCCACAAACACCATATTTTTGTATCTTCTGTCAACGATGTTTGCATATATTGCCACAGAAGAACACGGCGTAAAATACGGACTTTTAACCTGTACGGTTATAGCCTTTGCAGGCTATATACTTGTAGTTGATAAGGTAAGTATAATATCATATATAATAATAGCCGCGTATTATCCTGTGATAAAACACCTTATTGAACATATAGAAATGGCAAGACCACTAAAAACCATAACAAAAACGCTTTACGCAGTAATTGTGGCAACTGTTGCAAACAAGCTTTTACTTGTGTTGCCATACACAAGCCTATGGATATATTTAACAGGAATTATTATATTTTTAATTTATGATAAAGTTCTTGAAATAGGAATAAAATTTTACGCCTTAAGATTAAGAAAATATAAATGAGTATTAAAAATGACGTGTACCGTGGTACACGTCATTTTTACATTTATTTCTCAATAGAATTTAATGCTCTGTATATAACTGCAAAAGCCTGTTCACGAAGAGTATTACCCTTAGGGTTAAATTTACCGTCACCCATTCCGTTTACAAGTCCAAGTGAAACTGCCTTTTCTACATATTCCTTTGCCCAATGGCTGATGCTTTCCGCATCATCAAAGTCAGCCTCAACTTTTTCTGCCTTTATATTTTTATACTCAAGAGCACTTACAAGAATTTTACTCATTTCCTCACGGGTAATTGTATCGTTTGGTCTGAACATTCCGTCAGAGCCGTTTACGATGTAATTACTACTTGCCGCCTTAATGTATTCATAGAACCAATCGTTTTCGGAAACATCCTTAAAATCAACTGCCACTTCTGTCGGTTCAATACCAAGTGCACGTACAAGCAATGCTACAAATTCACCACGGCTTATGCTGTCTTTAAGTCTTAAGCCTGTGTTGTCACCCTTAACAATACCCTTGTCTATAAGGTCACAAATTTCAGCTTCTGCCCAATGTCCTGAAACAGTTTCTTTAATTTCTTTGTTAGGGTCATCCTTAATTTCAGGTTCTATAACATCAGGTTCCTTTTCATCATCTTCAGGCTTTGGTGTTACAACACCACCTGATGAACTTCCACTACCTGATGAACTTCCACTACCTGACGAACCACCTGATGAATTGCCTCCACCAAAGTCACCAAATCCACCATTTTCACCCTCGTTATTTTCCGGTGCTTTTTCTGTTGCATTAACAACAGGATTTTCACCAAAGTATACGTAAGGTCCATCCTTTTTAAGTGAATTTACTCTTTCTCCGTTAAAGGTAGCCGCATAAACATTAAAGCCTGTATAAACAGCAACATCATCAAGACCTGATATATCAGTATTTTCTGTTGCAATTTCCACAAAGTTACCTGCATCCATACTAACAGAAATTACCTTTTCACCTGCATTTGATTTAAACAGATATTTATCAACAATATCATCCTTTTCAACAAAGGTACCATCATACACAAACAAGGAAGCAACATCACCATATTCATTTTCCTGAACAAGCATTGTTGTTGCATCAGTTGTATACTTACCGATTTTAACAGGTTTTTTCTTTGCAACATCATTCAAATGATAATAGAAATATGTTTCAGCCTCATTTGTCTGCTTATCAGTAATCACAATACGGAAAGCTGTTGCACCGTTACTTTCTATTCCTGTATCAATAACAGTAGAATCAATTCTCTTATCACTACCTGCTTCAGTAGGATATATCACGGTGCTCATTACATCAGGACCTTTTATTTTCTTTCTGTACACACCCTTGTGATTGTTGATGAATGAACCTGCAGCAGGTGCGTATTTTGTATCCTCAATAGTAGCACTGTAAAGTTTATCTGCGCCAACAGGTGAAACAATTACGTTGGCACCTGATACAAATGCACTTCTAAATTCCTGTTTTTCATCATCTGTCAGGTACAAGCCGGAGCTTGGAAGCATATGCCAGTTCTGGTTAACAGTATTTGTAACATCATTACTTTCAGGAACTATATAATCATTAACAATAAGGAATTTCTTTCCTTTAGGGAACAAAAAGCTTCTTTCTGTATTGGTAGTATATTTAATTCCGTCAAAAGCATAATTTACATAGTTGTGAATATCATTAATCTCAAGTTCTTTTTCAACACCGTCATGCTCTGTTCCGGTATTCATATTACCATTATTTAAAGTAATTGTATTATGCTGGTCAGGTGATTTCATATAGTCAAATATTTCGCCCGTTAAAACTGCACCATAAGATGAGTCAATAAGCAAATACTGACCATATGCAAACATTGCAAACGAAAGTACATCATGATGTCTGTGGCTGACGCCTCCACCCTTTGCGGTAATACCTATGGAAATTGCATCCTTACCCCAGTCTGTACGCATATAAGTTCTTTTTGCATCAGGGAAGGATACAGATGTAAAGGATGGCAAAACACCCCTTTTACCATTTGTTGCAATATAGGCAAGTTCAGGGTCATCTATTCCCATATCCAAAAGGTAGTTATACCATTTGGTAATTAAAGATTTGTACGAAACCCCATGGTCCATAGAGTCAGAAAAGTTAAAACCAGTATAGTCCGGACCTGTTGAGTAATAAAGGTTTTTTACAATACTAAGCAGAATCTGCTGACCTGCTTCATCACAAAACGGACCGTACTCGGGATATTTAACAGCTTCACTTACACCTATGGCACCACCGACGGTACCAAGCCATGTTTCAACATAGCCAAGACCCTGTTCTATACTTACGCCATCTTCGAAAATACCGTAATCATATAGTCTTAAATTATGCTTTGTTGTACAGTAATACCAAAAATCCGCATTTTTAAATTCAGGAAACTTCATACAAGCCCAATATGATGATCTTGTCTGGTTAGTTGCCCAGTTGTTCCAATGAGTTTCTTTTTCAAGGTACTCATTACACATATAATCTGTCATTCTGGTAAAATGCTTTAAGAAGGCTGTAAAATATTCAGGAGTAAGTGTTTCACTTCCCCAACAACGTATAAATCCATCACCAACATTAGCAATATGGTTTGATGTATCAAGGGCATTCATAACGTCAGGATTAATACCAACGTGATAAATAAGGCTCATCATCTGACGAATAAATGTATAAGCATACTTTTCCTCGCCTGTTGCATTATAAAGACCTGCCGGTGGAGTAGCAAGACCACCTCTGTGATAAAAGCAAAGCTTACCCTTCGTTGTTGTATTATCTGTAGTTATATAGCTCCATGCCTCCTGGTCATTGCAACTGAAGAACAACCAGTCTGTAAATGAATTCCAGTTAAGTTGTTTTTCCTCCCACGACGCATCCTGCCAACCATAAATAAACAATTCTTTTTCCTTAAGGTCACCACCCGGTGCAACCCTTGCGGTAAAATCAAATGCTGCCGAGCTTATTGTAGCCGTAGAAGCTATATTAGACAAGTCAAACTTTATATACGTTCTCTTTGTTTCAGATGCTTCATTTCCCCATGGTGCAGTAAAGTCATCCCAATGCCCAACATAGCCATATTCCTGTGCATACAGTATTTCTTCATTGCCGTAATTGGTTAGTGCGTTAAATTCAGGGCTTATGTAAGTATCTGCACAGGCATTAAAAGACATCTGAACATTATTTACCATAAGGTTAAGAACAGGTGGTTCATCAGTGTCTCTTGACTTTATTTCTGCCGCAGTATTACTTTTGTCTATTGACGCAATAACAAAGCATACATAAGGGTTACCCGATGCCACCGCATTTTTAACGTGCGTAAGAACATTTTTCGAAGTAATTCTGTTCCACTGTTCATTCACACCGCCTACAATTTCAATTGATCTTCCCGTAGAGTTTGTAGCATAAAAGTTTCTTGCCATTTTTTCTGCCTCAAGAAGATTTGCCGCAGACGCCTCAGCAGTAGCTCTTTTTATCTTATTATATTTCTGTGGAACATAATACGCCATAAGCTCTTCCTTGGCAGCCTCATAATCTCCTGCCTTGGCAGCCTCTTCCACCAATTTCAAGCCATCATATTTTTCATAATTAAAGTCAGGCTCCTGAATCCAGACTTCTTGGTCAGCATCCCACTCACCAAAAAAGTCTTCATCAGTAATATGCATAGGGTCGGGGCATATAGAAAAATCATAGGTATTATTTCTATACACATAAACCTCCCCCTCTTCAGATGCAGAAACAAAAGTCATAGATGAAGCAAGCATTAAAAATGTCAGCACTAAGCATATAATTTTTTTCATCATCAAAAACTCCTTTCTACATCAATTCAAGAACAAGTGAAATTACCTTTACAGCCTCTGCTCTTGTAAGGTTACCTGCAGGGTTGAAGGTACCATCCTCATATCCGTTAAGAACACCCAAGGCCTTCATAGTATAAACAGCATTCTTTGCGTAAGAAGCAATTTTGCCGTCATCCTTAAAGGTTTCTTTGTCAGCAGATGTTTTTGTATTAAGTACATTACAGATAATAACTGACATATCCTGTCTTGAAACAGGTCTGCCTGTACCGAAGTTGTTTTCATCAATACCGTTTACAATACCGTTTTCTTTTGCAGTATAAACGTATTTAGCAAACCAGTCATTTGCGGAAACATCGGCAAAGCCTTCATTTGCAGTTGAAAGCTCAATACCTGCCGCACTAATAATCATTTTAACAAATTCTTCTCTTGTAACAGTGTTTGAAGGCTTGAAGCTACCATCCTCATAACCGCTTATAATACCTTTGTTTTTAAGGTCAAGCAAATATGTGTAGTACCAGTCAGAAACTTTAACATCACTAAATTCTGTCTTTAAGTTTTCTTCAGATGGTTTTTGTTCAATAACAGGTGCATCAGGCAAAGCTGCTAAACCTGCACCGCCTGTATGGATACCCGAAGTGTTTACACCTCCGCCACCACCTGCACCACCTGAGCCACCTGAGCCACCGGAACTACCGGAGCTTTTAGCGTTAACAAGGTAAACAAATGTCTTTACAGACTTTTTACCTTCAAAATCTGCTGTTACTGTAAGTACAACCTCAGTTTTTATTGAAGGCTTTGTAACTGTACCGTCAAGTGAAATAACTGAAATATCTGAAGATGTCCATGTAAGCTTTGAACCGTAAACAGAACCTGTTGAAGGAAGCGAAAGCTTATCTGTTGTAAGGATATAATCCTTCGGCATATCAAGTGCAGCTATATCAAAGCGTGCCTTGTCATCTGATGAATAGCTTACATAACCCTTAACTTCATAAAGTTTTAGGCTTCTGTTATCTGTGTTGATGCTTGTAACCTTTACATATCTTGCATTTTGCAAATCAAAAACAACCTGGTTGCTTTCAATACCTGCAAATGTGTGTACTGCAACAGGTGTTCCCCATTCCTTGCCGTCCTTTGAAACATAAATCTCACAAGAATTTATATTTTCATCATCAGCATCACGGAAGAAATAAAGTGAATTTATATCCTTCATAACACCCATATCAATTGTTATATATGAAGATTCTTTCAAAGCTGTTGCAACAAAGTATGTATTAAGGTCACCGTCAAATGCCTTTGCTCTGTCATTTACAATGTCCTCTGACATATTTGATGTAGTTTTTGCACCCTTGAACAAATTGCTTTCTTCAGCAGGTACACCAACAGATTTAATTGTTTTTACAAGTTTTGCATCTGTGCCGCCGTTTACTGAAAGTGTTGCAGTAATTTCAAAGTTTGTAATCATAACAGGTGCTTCAAACACACCGTCATCACTCAAAATTGTACTGTTGGATGACTTCCATTCTACCTTAACACCGCCAACAGATGTCTTTTTAAGTTCAACATTTCCTGTAATGTAGCCATTGCCTATGGCATCAAAATAGTCATAAACTGCCACATTGTAACCAATAAGTGAATATTCATCAAAAATAACACTTTGGTTGTTTATTGCAAGACCATTATTTATAACAGACTTAAAGCCTGTTGCATTTTCAAGGTAAGGTACATAATCTGCCAAAAGCTTATCGCCTGCATATACGCTAACCTTACTGTCAGCCGAATTCATTACAAACTTAACATTTGTACCGTCAGTTATTGCAAATTCGTTTGCAGGAGCATTTTTGTATTCAAGTGAAAGCTTTGAACCTAAAACCTTAAAACCTATAATTTTATTTCCTGCTTCGTCACAAAGGTATGCATTTCCGTCTGTATTTCCAAGAGTTGCTGAATATGTAACAACATTACCTGCATCCTCAACAAGGTCAGAAGTATTAAGTGAAACATCCTTACCTCTCTTTGCTATGGTAATTTTAATTTCCTTACTGTCAGAAACATCACCTGAAGTTATAGTAGCTTTTAAAGTAACTTCTGTATCTTTTGGAATATTAATATTTTTGTTGATAACACCTTTATCTGAAATGATGTCATCATTTAATGAATCCCATACAATTGTATAACCTTCTTCTGTCCTTTCAGGAAGTGAAATATCAGAAATTATAGCATTAATATTCTGATTTGTTATACTTTCCGGTGTTAGTTTTGCCAACGCACCTTCTAAAAGTTCCTTTTCGCCGGAAGCTGCTTTAACCTTTAAGTAGAAATCTTTTCTTACCTGTACAGCAGGGGTTGAAGCCTTTGATACAAGTGCAGAAATTATAATATCCTCATCTTCAATTGAGCGGTAAATCTTTTTATTTTCAAGGTCTGCCAATGGATTATTTGTGCTCCATACAACATTGTAGCCTTCTACTATAGGAAGATTAATACTACCGTAAGCATCTGCCGGATTAGCTGTAATAGCATTTGCACCAACAGCAGATATTGCCTCAAGACTATCCTTTGCAGGTACTCCAAAAATCTGCTGAACAAGCTCTGCATTTTTAACAAGAACTGTATCGCTTGCAGCTGCACCATCCATATAAATTCTGAAAGCATTCAAAGGACTGCTGTTTGAATATCTGAATGGAAGTTCTGATAGTTTATTGCCATTTACCCAAAGCCAGATACTCTTTTCGTTAACAAAGGTTCTGAATTTCAAAGCATAATCCTTGCCGAATGTAGTCTCTTTTACTGCAGTAATATCTTCTTTTTCATCACAGTAAAAAATACCGTCAGTAGTAATTTGCACTTTTCCGAAAGTTATAAATTTATCTTCTGTTTTGTTGTAATTACCAACCTCAACATAAGCTGCACCTGCAGTAAGTTCAGGATTTAAATTAATTTCAAAATCCTGTGCGCCCTTATGGTCGAAGTAATATGTTTTTGTATTTGCGTCACTTGCATACTCTGTTTCAAGAATTCCCACAACACCTGATTTTGTTGCTGTGTTTGCAATTTCATAACCTTTATCGGTAATTTTACCGTCACCAAGCTCTATCAGAGAATCTGTTGTATAGTCATAGCTTGCAAGGTCTTTTTTGGAAATATCATTTCTTGCCTTAATCATAAGGTTATATACCTTATCGTAATATGTATCTCCTGAATTTGCAGAAATTGTAATATATTCCTGTCTATCTTCAAAACCGTTCGTAACTTTACCGTCAACACCAAGAGCGTTTTCGTTTGAAGTTTTTACCGTACCGGCAACTGCAGGAATAGTGAAGCTTTCAACAACATTTCCTGGGTTTAAAACCAAATATTCCGGAAAACCTCTTACAACTGTATTGTAGAACAAGGTGCCTGTTGATTCTTCATCTCTTTTAATTTCATAAATCTTCATATTCTTGAAGGTTATGAAAAAGCCATTCGGAACATTCATACGTGGTGCATATGTAATTGAACCAAATGAACTTAATGCATAAGGTGCAGTAAATTTATACACATAGTTTCCGTTTTCATCAACGTTATATCCATACATTTCTTGTTTGAATGTATCTATTACAAAACGAAGTGTCCAATCTTCACCTACGGTCCACTTATCAACATTTCTGCCATCGCTTGCCTTTTCAAAATAAGCATTATTGTTAGTGTAAATTCTGAAGTTGTTTGCAGATGTAACAGGTACAGAATTTGTTGCTTTATTCGAGTTAAAGAACATATCAGTACGCTTGCCTGAGGAATTATGTGAAACCTGCATAGTAAGATCAACTGCATATATGCCTGAAACACCTGTACGGTATATTATTGTATCATTTTTCTCGTCTTTCTCATAAGGCACTACCATATTAAGTGCAAATTTATTAACATAAGAAATTTCAGTGCCTTCATTAGTCTGTGTAATGGTTATACCGTCATCTGTATATGTTGCTTCATAGCCGTCAGTAGCCTTATCAAATTTTTCAACTAAAACCATCTTACCCAACTGTGAATCAGCAAAAGCCTTGTTAAGCTTATAGTCGGCAACAAGGGTTCCTACAGCGTGGTTAGGTTTACCTGTTTCACCGCCGGTCTCTCCGCCTGTTTCACCACCGGTTTCTTCAGACTTTGCTATAACGAAATCAATATCTTTACTTACAGATTTACCATTATAGCTTACTGTTACAGTAAAAGTAACTGTTGTATCAGCATCAAGTTTTTTATCCTTATTTAAAACACCGCTGTCTGAAATTATATCGTCATTTTTAGAATCCCACGCAACAGTGCAACCGCTATCTGTTGTAAGAGGCAATGTAAGGTCAGCCTTTACTGTTGCACCGCCTGTAATGCCATCAGCAGTTATTTTTGCAATCTCGGCATTAATGTCCATAACTTTTTCAATTTCATAAACCTTAATATCTTTAAACTTAACATAACTGTCTTTAGCAACATATCCTCTTGGGGCAAATGTTATTGAGTTTATGCTGTTAAGACTGTAACCCAACTCTCCCACATATTTATATGAGCCGTCAGCATTGATTAAATAGTTATATGATTTTTTATTCACAGTATCAAGAACTGTTCTTAACTTCAAATCAACAATTTCTCTATCATTTTCCCATGAAGTATATGTGTTTCTTTCGCCGGTTGAATCAAAATATGCTGCATAATAAGGGAAGAATCTGATGTGATTATTTCCAACAGTTGAATAAGATGTACTGGAGTCAGAAATATCACTGGCAGTAAAATACATATCTGTTCTGCCTGTATTGCTACCCAACTTTATAAGCTGAAGGTCAAATGTCATTTCAATAGCATAAATACCACTAAGCCCTTGTCTGTAATTTGTTGCACTAAGGTCATCCTTGCCGCCTGTTGCAGGAACAACAAGATTAAAGCCAACCTTATTATACTGTGTACTGCCGCCTGTTTCAGCTGTACGCTGAACCTTAATACCCTCATTGTCGGTGGTTACCTTGTAACCGTGGGTTTCTTCGTCCATTACGTTTTTAAACACAATTTTACCAAGTTCACTTGAAACAAAGTCACTATTAAGGTCATAATGCGCAAGCAACGTTCCACCTGTATAGTCAGGTTCATCAGTTTCGCCGCCTGTTTCGCCACCTGTTTCGCCACCTGTTTCTTCAGTTTTCGCTATAACAAAATCAATATCCTTGCTTGCTGATTTACCAGCGTAGCTTACTGTTACAGTAAAGGTAACTGTTGTGTCAACATCAAGCTTTTTATCTTTATTTAAAACACCGCTGTCTGAAATTATATCATCATTTTTAGAATCCCACGCAACAGTGCAACCGCTATCTGTTGTAAGTGGCAATGTAAGGTCCGCCTTTACTGCTTCACCGCCTGTAATACCATCGGCAGTTATTTTTTCAAGCTCGGCATTAATGTCCATAACTTTTTCAATTTCATAAATCTTCATATTCTTAAAGGTTATGAAGAAGTCATTCGGAACATTTAAACGTGGTGCATAGGTAATTGAACCAAATGTATTTGATGCGTAAGGTGCAGTAAATTTATACACATAGTTGCCGTTTTCATCAACGTTATACCCATACATTTCTTGTTTGAATGTATCTACTACAAAGCGAAGTGTCCAATCCTCACCTACGGTCCACTTATCAACATATTTGCCATCGCTTGCCTTTTCAAAATAAGCATTATTGTTAGTATAAATTCTGAAGTTATTTGCAGATGTAATGGGTACATCATTTGTTGCTATTATCGGGTTAAAATACATATCAGTACGCTTGCCTGCTGCATCATATGAAACCTGCATAGTAAGATCGACTGCATATATGCCCGAAACACCTGAATGGTATGTTATCGTATCATTTACTTCACCATTATCATAAGGCACTACCATATTAAGTGCAAATTTGTTAACAGAAGAAATTGCAGTACCTTCATTAGTCTGTGTAATGGTTATACCGTCATCTGTATATGTTGCTTCATAGCCGTTAGTAGCCTTATCAAATTTTTCAACCAAAACCATCTTACCTAATGCTGAATCAGCAAAAGCCTTGTTAAGCTTATAGTCGGCAACAAGATTACCTACAGCGTGGTTAGGCTTACCTGTTTCACCACCGGTTTCTTCAGACTTTGCTATAACGAAATTGATATCCTTACTTACAGATTTACCATTATAGCTTACTGTTACAGTAAAGGTAACTGTTGTGTCAGCATCAAGCTTTTTATCTTTATTTAAAACACCGCTGTCTGAAATTATATCGTCGTTTTTAGAATCCCACACAACAGTGCAACCGCTATCTGTTGTAAGAGGCAATGTAAGGTCAGCCTTTACTGCTTCACCGCCTGTAATGCCATCAGCAGTTATTTTTGCAAGCTCGGCATTAAGGTCCATAACTTTTTCAATTTCATAAATCTTTATCTCTTTAAATTTAACATAGCTTCCCTTTGCAACATATCCTCTCGGAGCAAATGTCATTGAATTCAATGAATCCAAAGTAAAACCTGCTTCACCTACATATTCATATGTTCCGTCAGCATTAATCAGATAGTTATAAGCCACATTATTTACTGTATCAAGAACAGTTCTTACTTTTAGATCAATAACCTCTGCATCTTTATCCCAAGCACAGTATCTGGCACTTTTTTTGGTAGCATCATAATACGTTGCATACTGTGGGTAGAAACGCAATTCATTACCACCGTTTGTAGAAAAATACACATCAGCATCAGTAGCATTAGAGGAAACAAATGATAAATCTGTTCTGCCCGAACTGCTTCCCAACTTTATAATCTGAACATCAAAAGTCTGTTCAATTGCATATATACCCTGCAAGCCTTGTCTGTAATTTGTGATACTCAAGTCGTCTTTCCCACCTGTTGCAGGTACAAGCAGGTTAAAAGCAATATTTTTGTATAACGTACTATCGCCCGTTTCGGCGGTACGTTCAACTTTTATACCATCTGCTTCATAGGTAACTTTATAACCGTCAGTTTCTTCATTCATTACATTTTTGAATACAAGCTTACCAAATTCACTTGAAACAAATTCATTATTAAGCTCATAATGTGCAAGTAATGTTCCGCCTGTATAGCCGGGGTCAACCAATTCTTCCGCTGCAGAAACCATCACAGCAGGAGCCAAAGTTAAAAGCATACAAACTGTTAAAATATATGATATTATTTTCTTCATCACTTTTACTCCTCCTTATCTTCTTACAACAATTGCACGAACCATACTTAAATTTGCAGAAACGAACACCTTGTCACCAACTCTTATATCATCAAAAGTAAGTGGTTTAATAGTGTTTTCACCTTCAAGCAAATAAATAGGAGGCGTACCTGTCTTGTAAATTTCATACTCTGTTGTGCCTGTTCCGTAATTTACAGTCATATTGTCTGTCCAACGGCTTCTTGACTGTGATACAAAGTTGTAGTCACAATCTGTAACAGTACCAAGACACAATTCATTTTCATCATAAGCATTAAGCAAGAATGTTCCGTTGTATTCATTTGCATCCTGAATAATTTCGAAACCATTAAGCTCATCATTACCTTCAACAAGAGTATAAGCGATAAGGTCACCCATACCAAGTTTTGTAAATTTTTCTGCATCAGGAATAAGCGGAGATACAAAATAATTCTTTTCGCCATCCTTAGCTATCATATTAACTACAAGCTTTTCAGTATCATTGTCAATTTTTCTTGAAACCTTTTTAACAACAGCCACGTCACTTGTTGCTGTAACACTACCCGGAAGACCAGCCTGCATCTTTTCTGTTACAACTACAAGACCTGCTATATTAGACTTTTCATCAACATCATAAGCTCTTATTCTGTATTCCGTTGAATTAAGAAGCATTACAGGAACAAGTAAGTCATCATCAGATGCCTTTGCAATGTTGTCAGGAATACATATAGACATTGTTTCGCTTTCGTTTATACCAAAGCCTCTGCCTGAACCCTTTGAAAAAACCTTACCGTTTTCATTGTAGGTTTTCATAATATCATCATCATAAGGCTTTATAATTTCCACTTTAGCTATTTTGTTTTCAGAATTAAGTGTATATGAAACAATCTGATTCATCATAAGCTTTGCAGCCTGTGCATTATCATATTTCTTGCCATCAACACTTACCTTTGAAGCAAGAGAATAAATTTCTTTTCCTTCATTTCTGAAAAAAAGCTTTTTGGAAACTGCAGATGCACCTTCTTCAGAAAATTCATCCTTACGTGTTTCGTTAATGTGACCCGGTGCCAAAAGTGCAATCTTCACTTCACCAAAGCCCTTTGTTGAAACTGAATTCTGCAAAACATAAGCATAGTTATCATAGCTTACAGTTTCTTCAAAATAAACAATTTCTCCTCTGAAATTGATGTAGGCATCTACGTGCTTGCCAAGAGTTGCTACAACACCTTTACCACAAAGGTAAACATCAGTACCTATTGTAACATAGTCTTCATCGATAAGCTTTATTTCACCTGTTACTTTTTTATCAAAAATAACTGCTGATATAACCTCTCCATCCCTGCTCTTTGCTATACTTATTACGTTGTCTTCTGCAATATCCTCAATTGAAAGAGCATATCCTTCTGCATCTGTAATGCTTATTATATATTCTTCATCATCAAGTGAAAGGTATCTTGCACCGTCAATTGTCATATTATACGCAAAGTAAACCTGCTTGTTATCTGTATACACACGTTCTACAATTGCATCATCATACTGTGTAATATATATAACATCATAAATTTCGTCATCATTGTTATCTATAAGACGAACTGTACCATCTTTGTAATTACCTATTGATGCAGGCGTAAAAGAAATTTCTCTTCTGTTGTTATACATCATTTTTGTTGTCTGGCTGTACTTAATTTTAACATCATCGTCATTTTCATTGTACTTAAGCACATTATCAGATGCACTGATAAAGTCTTCAAGGTCAAATTCAATAACTCTGTTTTTATCAGAAGGTGTTATAGCTGTAACAACGACATCTCCTTCGTTGTTTGTTTCAACATAAAAATCAACATCCATACCAACAAGACCGCGTGGTACTTCAAAATTACATTTATATGTTTTACCGTCAATTTCAATCATATCTGTTTTGTTTTTATTAATTGCTGTATAAAGATATGAAACACAGTCAGCAGTTACAACGCCTCTCATCTTTGTAAGCTTGTGGTGTTGCGCAGTCTGTAAAAATGACTTTAATGTGTTACCTTCAACAACCTCATAACTTCCTGTACCAAACATACCGAAATTTTGTGTCATAATATCAACATTAAGACAATTATGAATCATAACATATCCGTCACGGCGTGTAACATACTCACCTGATGAATTTACATTATCGTAAACACCGAGTATACTTGCCTGATAGTAATATGAGCCAAGGTCATTGTTTTTTACAATACGGGAATAACCAAGCATATTTACTGTGATTTTACCTACCTGAGGGTATGTAACATAAGCATCAGGGCTGAAAGTATTTACGCCTGTACCCGACAAAACATTAAGCTCATACAAAAGGTTAATTGCACCAACATAAGGTGTGTTTGTTGTATCTGCAAAATAACCCTTGCCACGCATAGTTTCGGCAATTTCGTTATAACCCATTGCATTTACAACAAGCTGTGCAAACTCTCCTCTTGTAAGATTTTCATCCATATTGGCATTTTCATTGATATCTTCCAAAACGCCAAGTGACTTAAGGTCAAAAGTCACATCTTCAAATGTTGCGAAAACTGTACTTACGCAAGATACAATAATCGCAACTGTGCAAACCATGCACAAAAAGGACTTAAGCATTTTTTTCATAAAAAACTTCCTTTCTTCAAATTACTTTGTTGTACTTATTTCAAATACTATAATTTCAGCATCTGTATTTTTACTGTGATTTATTTTTACAGATGTTACTTTCTTTTCAGGATGCGGATTTCTTATGCTGTATTTTCCAAGGGTATAATCTTCACCATCATAAGTTTTTCCGCAAACAGGATTTGCAAGATATGCACCAACATATCCCTGATGACGGAAAAGAGGTGATTTTGCACGTTCACCGTATACTGAACGATATTTAAATATGTTTGCAGCATACAAAATATCCTCGATATATGTTGTTCCATCCTCGTAAGTTATTACATATTCGCCAATCTTAAATGGTTTTTTCCACATAATCTTCGGTGCATTTTTATTCGTTGCGTGTACAAATGAAATTATATCTGCACATTTGTTGACCTCAACTTCACATTCAGGATTTGTCAAGGTAGCCTTCAGTACACCATCAAATTCAACAATATCTCTTATATCGTATGGAATATTTTTTCTGTCACCGCAAAATTCAACTTTGCTCTCAACACCGTCACATTTTAGATTTGCTATATATGTACGCGCATTCTTCATAAAGCCTTTTACAATTTCGTTATATGAAAGTCTCATAGAGCTGTCATAATTGGTGTTCCACATACCTTCTGCAGAATAAATAAAATCATATATTTTTCCATTATACGAATATATAACATCGTTGCAGTCAAGCCATGTTGAAACCTCGGCACCAATCATACCTTCCTTGTGAGCACGTTTTTCAAACCTCGGATAATGGCTTGAATACATATTACCCATCATTACCTTAAAGCCGTGTGAAAGAAGGTTGTCCTCCAAATCGGTATCAAGATGGAAATACCATACAAAGTCCATCATAATAATATCCTTTGAAACCTTGTTTATTGCAGACATTGCGCTGTACGGCATATCCTGGAACATATCTGACCATATCATCATTGAAAGACCTTTTTTTCTTAAATAATCATTCAATGTATTTATTTCTGTTGCAAGCAAATCCCCTCTTGGAACCTTTTGACATTCAGGACACTTGCCAACCTCATAAATTTCGTCATGTCCCATCTGTACGAAACGTTTTGGCTTTACAGCCTCTAAAACCTCGTCAATAATATTGAACATAACCTTGTAATAATCCTTATGCAAAGGACAAAGTGTGTGATAGTAGAAAGTATCGGGTCTTGTATCCTTTGAAACAAGGTAAACATTTTCATCTTCATCATTCAAAGGTGCTTTTTCCGCAAGTTCCGGATAAGCCATAGTCACATACTGAGAATGTCCATAGCTTTGAATTTCAGGAACAACCTCAAGACCAAAGGATTCAAAATATTCACAAAGTTCACGAACCTCAGATTTTTCCCATATATCCCTGCTTACAAAACCGTAATGTGCAGGTATTGGCCATTCACCCTTTTCATACATTTCATTTGCATGAACCCACGCCTCATTTATTTCAGGATAATTTTCATACCTCATAGCACCTGCTATCTGCAGATAAATGGTGTTGTAACGCATTGGAACAAACACGTGTTCAACCAATTTTTTTAGGAAACCAATCTGATTTTTCGGAGGCAATGCAAAATGCACACCACGAAATTCCATAAACGCTTCATCTTCTATGTAACAGCACTTGACATTTTCACCGTCAATAAGCTGCATAAATGCATCAACTGCATAAAGCATACAACGTCTGTTTGGGGCAGTTATTACAACCTTACCCTCGGAAACATCAAGAATGTAGGAATCCTTTTTACCAACCTCTGCGGTCTTAAACACCACGTCACCGTCAACAGGATTAATATCTGCAAAAAAGCCTGTCTTTTCATTAAGCTTCTCCGAAAGATATCTTGCCGCAAAGTAGCTGTCATCATTATCAAATTTAACAGATTTCAAATCAGCAAGAGCAAACGCTTTATTTTTGTATTCTATATTTGAAGGTGTGGGGTAAACTGTATTTTCCATATCCCAGGCGCCCCATATATCAAGCTTTTTAATACCAACCGGCATACAGTCTGTATTAATACGCAAAACCAAATTGTCACACCAATATGCAACATCTACTAAAACTTCAGGTGTTTCAATCAATTTCCCTGTTTCGTTTTTGTATGTACCGATTTTTACGTATTCACCATCAACAACAGTAAATACTTCAACACCTGCAATTTCACTGCCTTCACCCTGCAGTAGATTTATATGGTCAACAAACGCCTTTCCGTCAAGGTCAAACTTAATATCCACACCCATCTGCAGAATCAAATTATCCCTCCAGGCTACTTCCTTGCCATAAAACAAATTGCCGTTTTCACTTGTGTAATATTCTTTATTAACTTCCTCCATAACCGCATCTGGCATATATGAATCCCCAACACCACATTTATGGTAGGAATACTTAACATTCCTCAAAAGTCTGTTGTCCAAAAATGAACCTGTTTGCATAATATAACCACCTTTTAAAAAATTGGATTTTTTCCTATATAATATTATATATAAAATCGCAATTATTTTCAAGTACAAATAAAGACAAAAAATTGCCATTTTTGGACATTTTTATATTGACTGTATTTTTTTATTATGATATTATAAACTCAAAAGATGCAGGGAGGGTCAGTATGGATAAATTGAATATGAAAAGATATTTGTTTATAAGAAAGAGCCAAAACCGTAAATACGACTACGACACACCTAATATATTTCTTGACATAGTTTTGGGATTTTATGTAGAACGTAATACAAAAGGCTTCAGCTTTGCACAACCGGTACATATACACCCCAATTACGAGATGCATATAATTTTAGAAGGCAACTGCCGTTTTGAAACAGAATCAAAAGAAATTTACAACCTTTTTGAAGGGGATGTTATAATCATTCCTCCAAACACCAAGCACAAAATAATGTCAGAAAGTGACTGCTTTAAAAAAATATCCCTTTCATTCAATATGGAGGTAAAAAACAACCAAGCCACAGATTTTTATGCTATTGCACAAAAAAAACTTTCGAAATCTCAAGCTTGCAAAATAAATGAAAAAATAAAAAATCACATAGAAACACTTACTGCAAACGCAAATAAAAAAAACCATATACATTCAAACATTATTCATCTTGCTGCAATTTCTGTTATATTTGAACTTTTAATAATAGTAGTCGGAAATGAAAAATCAAAAATTCCGGTAAAATCAAACGACATAAGAGTAACAAATGCAATCGAATATATTGAAAACAACATAAGTGCCAATCTTGATGTTATGGATGTTGCAAATCATCTTCACATTTCCGTAAAACATCTTGGAAGAATTTTCAAAAACGAGCTTGACATTACCCCCGGCGCTTATATAAAAAACTACCGGATGCAATGTATTTGTGAAATGCTTTTTAATAATTTACATATAGAAGATATTGCAAATATAATGGGTTATTCCGACACAACCTCGCTTATAAAGGCATACAAACGTATATCGGGCACAACACCCGGAAAGTTTCAGAGGGCACTCAAAAATTAACCCCCTTCCAGATAGACAAAAAACAAATACAACAAAAAACCGCAAGGGGAATATCACAATCCCCTTGCGGTTACTTACTTTTGCAATCTGACAGATAGTCATAAAAAAATCAAAAGCTGTCATACACTACATTTTCCTCCATAGGGCGGAATTTATAGTGCATATCAATAGGTTTTGAATCATCAGCAGGATACCCCATAACAAGAAGTGCCTGAGGTTTTATATTTTCAGGAATATTGAATTCCTCCCTCATTGCCGTTGGGTTAAAATGCATAACCCAACAACACCCCACACCAATATTTTGTGCAGCAAGCATCATAAAAGTTGTTACAATTGATGCATCAACAGGAGCAGAAAGCGCACCGTCATAAGGTCTTTTCCAGCTTTCATCCTCATTATAACACACAAGCATTGCAGTAGGTGCGTTAAAGTGACACTTTGTACATTTTTTCAGCTTTTCAACAGACTCATCGGTATTTATAACAACAATTCTGTGTGGCTGAAAATTACATCCTGTAGGAGCTTTGTGTGCCGCCTCAAGAATGGCATCAATACATTCTTTTGGCAAATGACCCTCTCTGAATTTTCTTACAGAATATCTTTCCGATATAATTTTTTCAAAATCCATACCAACACTTCCCTTATATTTTTTCACACAACATAATATTTAAAGTTTATTCTTTAATTTATCAAGAAAATCATCTGCCTGTTTTCTTGATTTAAAAATCACAATTTGTTTATCTTTTTTATATTTTTCAAGAATTTCATATAAATACGGCAAAACCATATCCGGAAATTCCTCTATTGCCTTTAAAAATTCAGGATCTGCCTTTTTTTCAAGCCAGGGCAGATCATAACGTTCCTTCCCCACTCTTTCGATTGCCCCCTGAATACAAACCTCAACAGGCAAGTCGAACAAAAACACAGTATCACACATCCTGACACGTCTTTCTACCGTTCTTTTATAATTTCCGTCTATAATCCATTCATCTTCTCCAAATATTTCATCTAACCGATTATCATATTCTTCCCTTGAAATATGTGTTTTATCAGGTTTGTGCCATATTGCATCAAGATAATATAAAGGAAGCCCCGTGTACTTATTAAGTTTTTCCGCAAAAGTGGTTTTCCCTGAACCGGGGCAACCTATAACAATTACTTTTTTCATTTAAAGCAATCCTTTATTTAATGCTTTTCAGAATTTTTTTACCTTCTTCTATTATGTATTCAGCAACCCCAGCCTTAAAACGTGAAGACCTTGCCTCGTAACCACCCTCATCATAGGAATCACGCATAGGGAAATATCCCTCAAAGCCATTTGAAAGCCCACAGGGAATAACCATATCAAAACCTTCTGTCTGCTTAAGTTCTTTACCAATATTTGAAAAAGGTTCACCGGGAATACCGATAATGGCAACAGGACCAATAGCTATTGCAGAAAGACGCATATCAAAAAATTCAGGACCATTTTCAAGTTTTACCATTCTTGCCGCCTCTGCTACTACTGTTGTAAGCATCATTCCCTCATAAGGCAGTTCATTATCCCTTCCTGCCACGTGCAGGTCATTTATACGGTGAGCCTCCGGAATATCCTCAGGGTTTGGCATATTTGAAGCCACACTTATAACCTGTTGCTTACTGCAAAGTGTTTCAACATCAACATAATTAACTTTATCAAAAGCCTGAAGAACCCCGCCCGTTACTACACGAGCTATGTATTCAGAGTGAGCATAGCCTCTTGAAACATCGTCAAAATCCATAAAAGTCCCGTTTAAATATCCACCTTCAGGATGTACATTAACGTGGTTTATGTCTCCCTGAGTGCCGTTAAACACAATACACTTTGTATTATCAAGAATTTTTTCAACATCCGCCCTTAAAAGTCCGGGCCAGTCGGCAGAAATTTTACAACCTCCAACAACATCGGGATGATTTGCAAAATTCACAAAAACAACTGTATCCGCACCCTTACGGTCAAACCTTAAAACATTAACACTGTTATCAATTTCACCAACAGGTTTTACAATATCAGGATTATTAACCCCCGGATTTGTTTTTATACTGCCGTCCTTCATTACATAACGGCGAATAAAAGAAACATTCGGTGCAACACCCTTGCCATAACCCATCCTTGCATCCTTAAGGTCATCCACGGCAAGCTTTGCAGCATCAGAAATTCTTCTTTCCGTAAATTTAGTATATTCAATTACAAGCTCATTCTCTGAAATCAGAGAAATATCAGGTCCCGTATGTGTATGGGTTGCAGAAATAATTACATTATCAGCAGGCACACCTGTAGCCTCACTTACACTTTGTCTGTACATATCCGCAATTTTCTGTGCAATACCAAGGTGGTCAACAGAAACAAGTATTGTTTTTACTTCTCCACACTGAAGGGCAAGCACATTTACCTGAAGGTCATCAAGTATTCCCTCAGCATATCTTGGTTTGTAATAACCCGTTACAGGAATACCCAAAGGCGGATTAATGTTCACCCTTGCAAATCCTACTTTCAAATTGTTCATTTTGTACACCTCTCATTTTATTTTTAAAATAATTTTTTATATATCAAGAGTAACGTCAAATATCGACACACCAAAAGGTGCAACCTTTGCCACAAATCCTGACGGTATCTCATCTGTTTCAAGACCTATTGCAATAGATTCGGCCTTTGCACCATCAAACTTTGATGCCCATGGGTTCACCTTATAAACATAGCGTGGCTGTATTACAGGATATTTGCTTACAATTTCAATTTTTTCAAAGCTTTTATTTATAAATATCTTGAAACTTGCATATACGTTGTCATAATTGAATACATAAAGACGATATTTACCGTTTTCCATAAGCATCGGAACAATTCGTGCATCAGTTTCAAAAATTTCACAGCTTACATTGTTTACCGCATACGAAACTGCCGTTAAAAAAGCATCAGACATTGTCCGAAATGGCATTGGTGTTTTAAAGAAACGTGCATCCTCCCAGAATTCAGGCAATCCGTCAGGCTCTGTAACCACTTCGCCTGTTTCAAAAATTTCTCTTATTCTTGCATTTATTTTTTCTGAATTATCTGTGTTTAAAATAAACATACACATTTTATACTCTGCAAATTCATCTTCAACACAAACAGAGTAATCAATACCACTCTTATCAAAGTCACAGGGTACCGTGCATATAACCGCACCCTTTTTGTATGAAAGCACTTTTTTCTTTTCTTCATCTGACAGAAGGTCAAAATTCGGCACAAATATTGCACCTTCTGTTTTTTCAAGTTCATCAGTACGCACAACTGCACCGAAAGATGCATTTCGGTTTAAAAGCTCATACATCTGTTTATGAAGCGACGGACGTCTTGTTTTTATATACTCATCAAGAAGTTTTTTGTGTGCATAGTCCGACCATACAACTGACGAAGCCGCTATTCTTTTCGGAACATTTTCAAACGCAATATCAAAACGTTCATTAAGCCATTTCCACTCATCAGCAAGAATACCGTCACCCAAAGTCACCACATAGCCATCAGTAGAATTTTTCAAACTTCCGTCTACCTGCTTATACATAGATGCGAGAGTATACAAATCTCTCTCAAGACGTGTAGGAGAATGGTGAAGCACATCCCACTCCTCTGTACAGTCCTTTACACCCAAAAGGGTAAGTAGTTTTCTGTCAGGGTTATATGCCGACATAACCTGAGCCATTGACATAAACTGATTAAAACGCACAAACCCCTTGTTAAAAAGCTCTTGCCCCGTAGGTACAGTTTCTGCAATTATTCCGTCTACACCTGACTCATAAAATTTTCTGTAATCTATACCGTATCTGTATAATGCCTCAAATGGGTCCGAACACCATGCATTGTTAACAAGCACCTTTTTACCTGCTCCGTGAAGAACTCCGCAAACCTTTGTCCAGAATTTATCCCATCTCCAAACATAAAAATCTATCCACTCACGACGAAGATTGTTCCATATATACCGCTGACGTTCACATATATCATCTTTTTCGTCAAAGCCCATACGTATAAGAATATTTTGCGGAAGCACAACCCCGCTTTGTTCAACAAACTGTTCTATCATATCTGTTGAATAATCACCATTTACAATTGAATGTTCAGGAGGGCAGAAAAAGTCTGAAACATGTATCCCCGAAAAACCATAATCCACAGTTGCCTCAAGTGCCTTTTTCGCAAAAAAGTCCTCGTAATATGTACCATCTTTAAACCTCTTTAACGGGTTTAAGTTCATAGCACCGTTTACACCTATTGACATAAGCTCGCGGTGGTCGCTTTCCCACTCCTTATGTCTTGTATCCTCAAGGTAAACCCCCATTATACCAAGATATGCCTCTACACCATTATCCACAAGCTTGCCTGCAAGGGTACGAAGATCATAATTAGTCCATTTCTGACGCATGCGAAATTCATTTCCCGCAATTCCGTAATAAGAACAATTATCAGGATGAAGCACAAACTCACTTTCCATTCCGTTGTGCTGATTTACAATATCAGGATGAAACAAGAAAACCGAAACCCCTTCAGGAATAAAACCTGCATTATCAAGAAATTCCTGCACACCCTTGTCTTTTTGCTCCATATCAAAGCCTATAAGAGGCATCCATACATAATGTTGTTTCCTTTTCATAAATAACCTCCGATAATTCATAATGTAATTTGACAAACTATTTATAATATTATAAAATAATATTATTAAAAAGTCTATATAAAACGATAATTTTTTGAAAGGAATTTATATATGCAAAAAGAAACTTCCTTTGTGTTTACAGGAGACATAGGTTTTGACAAGTACATGGACGGAAAATGGAATGATGACGAGCTTATTTCTTCCGAAATACTTGATTTTTTACACAGTGCCAACCACGTTGTTATAAACGTCGAAGGTCCAATAGCAGATGTTAACCAAACCTCTGCACATACCGGTGCTTTGGCACTTAAGCACACTATGAACCCGGGTGCCGTAAGTGTTTTTGAAAAGATGCACGCAGATATCTGGAACATCTGCAACAACCACATTATGGATGCAGGCGAAGAAGGTATGGAAAGCACACTTAAATACGCAAAACAAAGTAATGCACTTACCATTGGTGCAGGTATGAATATAAAAGAAGCTCGAAAGCACATTGTGATAAACGAAGCAGGGGGAATAGGTCTTTTCGGTGTAGGTTATCAGCGTGCATGTCGTGTTGCAGACGAAAACAAAGCAGGGTGCTACAGTTGGAGTGACCTTGAAGAAATTCAGAATACCATAACTGAAATCAAAAGCAAATGCCGTTGGTGTGTTGTAGTGGCACACGCAGGTGAAGAGTTTACTCCACTGCCATCCCCATACACAAGAGAAAGATATTTAAAATATCTTGAAATGGGTGCTGACATTGTGGTTGCACACCACCCTCACGTACCTATGAATTATGAAACTGTAGGAGATAAAATAATTTTTTACTCTTTAGGCAACTTTATATTTGATACAGATTATCAAAGGTCACAGCCAAATACAGAGCTTGGCTTACTTGTAAAAATAAACTTTACAGAAGACAATTTTTCATTTGAACCTATGGGGCTTGAAATTGTAAGAGGTGAAGAAAAAATCATAAAGTCAGACCTTCCGCGTATCTTCACAGATGTTCAGGAAAATGACTACAATCTGCTGGCACCCCTTTCTTCCAAAGTGCTTGTAGAGGCAACAAAACGCCAACAGACTTTTTTAAACCCAAAAGAATTTGAAAATGCAACAGAAGAAAAATGGCGGGAGCATTTTATGCAGCCTATGCGTACAGGCAGAGTACCCGGTGAAACCCTTGACTTTCACATAATATGCCCATTGGCAGAAAAGGCAGATACCGGCAAATGGAAACAAAGTAAACTTGAAAAAGTAAAGGAATATATGCTTGAACATATATATTAAAATCAAAAGAAAAATGGATGTGAAACAATTTCACATCCATTTTTCATGAGGTTTATTATGAAGCTTGTAACTTATTCAGCTACAGGTAGTTCTTCAAAGAATGATGCAGGAACATATGTCTTGCAACCACCGTACAAAATAGGCGCAGTTTCAAGAACAAGTCTCATTTTGTTGATACCGCCTTCAGGTGTACCTATTCTTACAGTAGCAGAAAAAGCATCCTTAGAAACTATAATGCTCTGTGTATCGTGAATCCATTCAACCTTAAAGCCAAGTGTTTCAGCAACTGTTCTTAGAGGAAGCATTTCAATTCCGTTGTTGTCATATACAATTTCATCTTCAGCAAGTGTAATTTCAACACCATTTACATAAAGAGCATCTTCAAGACCTAGTATTTCAAGAACATTACCAGGCAAAACAACAACCTTTTCACTTGTTGCATAAGCAGGAATACTCATTGTCATCATATCATACCAAAGAAGTACATTTGAACCCTTTACAACATCTGCAAGTGTAACAATGTTTCTTGTAAGATATGGTGAAACCTCAGCAGTTGAAGGAACAGCAATTTCCTTTGAACCACCTTCAGTAACAATTACAATACCATCTTCAGATGTTTTAACATCTTCAACTATTGTATAAATTGGGTTACCCATTTCAGACTTGATGTTTCCGATAATTGCAAAAGCGTAAGCCTGAGGAGGAATACTCATTGTCATAGCATTTGAGTATGTAACCATAACCATATCTGTTTCTCTTTCCTTAAGGTCTAAAGGCAAAACTGTGTTTGCGTCAATAACCTGTGTAAGCTCACTTGTGTTGAACTGAATTTCTTCACCGTCCATTGTTTTTACAACTACATATTCATCTGCAACTTCTGTAATTTCACCATAAGCAGAAAGATATGCAGTTTCCTGCATTGTTGCAACTTCTTCAGTTGGGTTTTCAGAAATTAACATTACGTCATCCTGTGCGAATGCTGTCATTGATGTAAAGGCAGCTATTGCCAATACTAAAGCTAGTACTTTTTTCATTTTTTGTTCTCCTTTTTCTTAAAAAATATTTTTACTGTAAGTCCTCTTTGAGGGCCTTTCATAAGTAATACAATTCAAAATCCGATTTTGTTGTACTTTTTCAAAAAAATTTTTAATTATTTTTAAAAAAGCCAAGAAAACCTTGATATTATGCGAAAAAATCTTTTAAAAAATTTTATTTTTTTCTATAATTTCAAGAATTTTTGTTCCCATAAGTCTGTTTCCTGCGGAAGTCGGATGTACTCCGTCTATGCAGTAGTCATACCTGTCTTCCATATCAAATATATCCATACCGCTTATAAAGTACACATTTTTGTCACCTTTAGAAATCATATCCTCATATATTCCCCTGACAACTCTCATCATACTTTCTGTATGCTCGCGTCTGTATTCTACAAAATAAGGACGTGTCATAAGCAAAATAGGAAGATTTGGATTTTTCTCACGTATTATACTTGTAAATCTACCAAGTTTTTCTTTTAAAACTTCAGGCTCCTTTATATTGTGGTCAAATTCCGAAACATACATTGCAAGGTCAAGGTCAGCTATAGCCTCTGCAATTTCCTCCTCACCATTGCAGTTACCGGAATAGCCCATATTAACTAAAGGTGCGTCAAGATTTCTTGCCACATAAGCAGAATATGTATCCGAAGGCTTTGCAACACAACCTCCGTTAGTAACGGACGACCCATAAAACAAAATAGGTTTTTCAATTTTTCTCTTCTCAACATCTTCACTTACCGTTGCATCACATTCAAAACCTATATAAATTTCATCAGGGCATGAATATAGCGGCATATATAAAGCAAATTCACTCATCTGACCATCTGTAAAAAGTTCTCGTGTCATATTCAGCTCTTCATGGTCAATTTCCGGACGGAACATATGTATAAACACCCATTTGCCATTCTTCTTGACATATAAGTCAAAGCCCGCATCAGAAACCTGTGGCATACCCGGTGATATTCTTCTCTTTTCATACGTAACCTTAAGCGCAAGCTTTTTGCTGTTTGTTTTAAAACGTATACATCCACCTGCACTTGAACGTGCAAGGTTTGATATATTTTTAGAAAGCTTTGGCATAATATCCATCGGAAGTCTGTACAGTTTTTTATCCTTTTCATACCATGGGAACCCTTCAAGCTTAAACACATAGTACGGATAAAACTTAAATTCCTCATCATTTATTTTATCTACATTAAAATTTTCATCAAGTTCAACGTATTTCATTATTATTCTCCTACAGCTATTTTACACAAGAGAAACTATAAATTCCGCGATTTCCGCCGCCGCATTTGGGTTACGGAATTTTTTCTGTTGCTCCCGAATTTCCGAAAGTTTTGCCGCATCATTATCCAAAAGCTCATTTACAAGGTTTTTGATATCATCAAGATTGTTAGCAAAACAACCAAGATTATTTTCTTCAAAATACCACGGGTTACCTGCCTCCTGTCCCGGGAGGGCATCTGTAATAATTACAGGCAGGCAACAGTTTATAGCCTCTAAAATGGTATTCGGGCTTCCACGCATAAAAGCAATATCACTTGAAAGCATAAGCTCTTCAATAGCCTCTACAAAGCCATATACATCTATGCGTTCGCCATAGTCATTTTGGATTTCTTCGAATTTTTCAAGTAAATTCTTGTTTCTTCCTGCAAGCACCTTTACACGGCAATTGAAATTATTCAACAGCATTTTTGCAAGGTCAAGCATATTTCCTGAACCTTCGCCACCACTCATAATTAAAAAAGTCGGTATTTTGGATGACTTGAAAATCTGACTCCCTGCAACAGGATTGCCAAATGTAAAGCGTTCTCTTACAGGGAAGGAAAATTTTTTGATTTTCTCTTTTGGAATACCCATTTTAATTGAATAATCAATAGCCTCATTTGTATAACAAATGCTGTAATCTGCACGAGGGTCTGTCCACATATTTGAAATGGAAACAAGGTCTGCATACATACTTACAAACGGAACATTGATGTTTCTCTTTTCCATAATATCAAGAATACTGCCTATAAAAACAGGGTGAACGGAAACTATAACGTCAGGTTTTTCTTCCTCCACAAATTCAACAAATTTTTTACTGATAACAGTTTTCATAGCCTTGTTGATTGTTTCGGTGTTATTCTGCGCGAAATTCCAGGTATGTTCCCACGCCTTTTTGGATTTTCTTGTAAGAGGTCCGTAAAACTTGCTCATTTTTATACCAACCCTGCCAAGCATTTCAAAGCCTTCCAATATAGAAACTTCTACGTCATTCTGTTTATTAAGCTGTTCACACATTGCATCAGTAATGCTCTTATGCCCTCTGCCTGTGTATTCCGAACTTATAATAAGTATTTTTTTCATTTAAATTACCTCGGTAATATAAAAATCTTTTTACAAGATTATAACATAATTCACAAAAAAACACAACACTAAATTCCAAAACCATTGCTTATTGGGTCACGAAAAAGATTTATAAGAGGTGGGTAAAAAGTAAATACCCAAAAAAACACAAAAAGAAGTATAAGTGTAAATATAGACGCTCTGTTTATTGACGGATTTTCAAAGGCGTTAAGCTCAATAAAGCTGTATGAAAGGTAATAGTTAAGCACAGCAGAAGCAAGAAACAACATAATATTTATTACGCTTATATTTTCACCAAGTACACCCGTGTAGGTATAAAATACTGCAACAATTGAAAGCATACTCACAATAAGAGCAACAGTCTTTGATGCTATAAAACCCGTTGTTTTTTTTCCATACAGAAAGTATTCGCCAATTCCGTATATTACTACAGGGTAATATAAAAGCTTAAGATGTTCCCAGGTGCTTTCATTAACAGCACTGAATATAGCAACAAAATCAGAACCTCCCGACATATCATATGCAAAATGCAAAAGTACCCCAAGCAACGCAGTAAAAACAGACCCCACTATATGAATGTTTTTCAAATTCATAAAATCACCTCCTTATATTTTATGTATAAAGGCAAATTTTTATGTTAACACTTTACATACGGAGGTTGTTAAAATGAATTTTGAAAAAATCTTATCCCATAAAAAAGTTAAAATTTTCATAGCATCAATAATAATGGGGTTGTGTATAACAAGTATGCTGCAAAGCTATGCAGACGGTATTATAAAAAACATATCATCAAAAGTATTAAGACTTCACGTTGTTGCAAACAGCAATACCTTTGAAGACCAGGATTTAAAGTTAAGGGTTCGTGACGGAATAATCAATTACTTAGCCCCTGTTTTAGATGGTGTCACAAACACTGATAAAGCAAAACAGATTATTGAAAATAATATTGAGCAAATAAAAAAAGAAGCCGAAAAAATCATAAAAAAATACGGTTACAATTATAATGTAACCGTAAATACAGGTAATTTTGAATTTCCTACAAAAATTTATGAAAGCACAAAATTCCCAAAGGGAAAATATGATGCCGTAAAAATCGAAATCGGAAACGGCAGGGGAAACAACTGGTGGTGTGTCCTCTACCCTCAACTTTGCTTTTCAAAGGGTAACGGAACCCTTTCTGAGAAAAGCGAAAATTTGCTTAAAGAAAGCTTGAATCAGGAGGAATACAACCTGATTACATCCAAAAGCAAAATAAATTTCAAATTTAAAATTGTAGAGCTTTTTTCCTCTTAATATGCCTCAAGCCTGTATATAGGCTGCCCCATTTCGGAAAATCTCTGTTCATATTCAGTCATAACGTTTCCTTCAAAATTGCTGTTGTGCAAGTCAAGGGAAACGTTTTTAAGTTTAAAGTTATTCTGTGCAAATGAACAAAGTGAAAATTCAAACAAATGCATATTGTCTGTTTTGAAATGAATTTCACCCGATTCATTAAGAATTTGTCTGTAAATGTCAAGAAAATCCTTATAAGTAAGCCTTCTCTTATAGTGTCCGCTTTTAGGCCACGGATCACTAAAGTTAAGGTATACTCTATCACATTCACCATCGCAAAAACAGTCACCCAAAAGCCTTGCATCCACATTGATAAATTTAACATTACCAACATTCTTTGCACATGCCTTTTCAACTGCTATAACCATTACATCTATACAAACCTCTACAGCTATGTAGTTAATATCAGGGTGAAGTTCTGCCATACCGCAGACAAAATTACCCTTTCCGCAACCAACCTCAATATGTACGGGATTATCGTTGCCAAAAAGCTCATTCCACTTTCCCTTATATTCAGACGGATTGGAAATATAATACCCCTCGCACCTGTCAATACGTTGCTGGACGTTTTTCTTTCTTCGCATTCTCATAGAACTTTATGCCCCTGTTTATTCTTCAACGTTACCTTCAGACGCTTCTTCAAGCTTAGCCTGTTTTTTAACACTTGACTGTTGCATAGCAAGACGGTTGTCACGAAGAGTACTCAAAGTTCTTTCCAAAACCTTTTCAGAATCTGCCAAAGCATCATCAATATACTGCTTTGTAGCATTTCTTATTTCTCTTGCACGGTTGTTTGCATTTTTTACAATTTCTTCAGCAGCCTCATTTGCCTTTTTAGTAATTTCGTTTTCGTTAATCATAGAAATTATTTTATCTTCTGCTGATTTTATAATAGTAGTTGCTTCCTTCTGTGCTTCAAGAAGAATTCTCTGTCTTTCACTTTTAATCCATTTAGCCTGTTTAAGGTCATCAGGCATTTTGATTCTAAGCTCCTGAATAATATCCAAAAGCTCATCCTTATCAATCATAGCCTTTCCAACAACAGGAACCGTTTTACTACCTTCTATAATATCTTCCAACTGATCAAGCAATTCCATAGCTTCCATAAATTAAATCCTCCTCATTGAAATTTTTTATATATCTGTTCTAAAATTACCGATGGAACCATATCCTCAACAGAGCCGCCGTAACGTGCAACCTCACGTACGATACTAGAACTCAAATACATATTTTCGGACTTGGTTGTCATAAACAAAGTTTCCACATTTGGATTAAGTTTTGTATTCGTAAGAGACATCTGAAATTCGTATTCAAAATCCGAAACTGCACGAAGCCCCTTAATAATAACCTTTGCACCCTGTTGATCTGCAAACTGCGCAAGCAAACCATTAAAGCACATAACCTCAACATTTGGAATATGTGCAGTAGCAGCCTTTAAAAGTTCAACACGTTCTTCAACGGTAAATGTAGGCGTTTTACTGCTGTTTACAAGTATAGCAACAATAACCTTTTCGAAAATACTCGAACTTCTTTCTATAATGTCAAGATGTCCGTTTGTGCACGGGTCAAAACTACCCGGATAAATTGCAATATTTTTCAAATTAATCACCCTTTGTGAAAACCGTAAGAGAAATTTTGCCGTATTTATATTCCTTACCCTTAACAAAATCAGTTGTTATAACCTCACCATATTCAGTTTCACACATTATAACACCGTCATCCGCAAGCAAATTTCTCTCAAAAATTATTTTCATTGCCTCGTCACACATTTTTTTGTTGTATGGCGGGTCAAGTAAAACCACATCAAATTTTTCATTGGCAGAATTAAGAAAAGACTTAAAATCCATAACCTGCAAGACTGCCGATTCTCCAACCCTTGCTCTTTCAATGTTTTTCTTAACTATATCAGCTGCCTGCCTTGAGTTTTCAACAAAATAACATTTTTTCGCACCACGGCTTAAAGCCTCAATGCCAAGAGCACCGCTTCCCGAAAACAAATCAAGTACCACAGCGCCGGGAATATTAAAATTTATTATGGAAAACATAGACTCCTTTACTCTGTCCGTTGTAGGGCGCGTGTGACTACCCTCCAATGAATAAAGAGAGGTGCCTCTTGCTTTACCTGATATTACTCTCATAATTACATAACACCTCTACTATATTGTACCTTATTTAACAAATGTTTGTCAACACTTTTAGAGAATATATTGTAGTTTTTTGAAAAAAATGTATCAATGATTTTTTTGCTTTTTGTATTCAAGTGGTGTTACACCTGTTTTCTCTTTAAATACCCGACTGAAATATGATATACTGCTGAAACCACAATGGTTGCTTATTTCTGTTACAGAGAGTTTTTCATTCAAAAGCATATTTTTTGCCATAACAATTCTTGTCTCCAAAACGTATTCCATAACCGTCCTGCCTGTTGTATTTTTAAAAAGACGGCAAAAGTGAAATTTGCTTAAATGCACTTTTTGACTTATTTCATCTATAGTAAGGTTTTTCATAATATTGCTGTTTATATATTCAATTGCCCTGCTGATTGAACCTGAGGAATCGGGAGTGTTTTCAAGAGAATGTTTTTTCAACAACACAAGAAGTTCTATAATTACGGAAACAGCTTCCCAAATTCCGCAAACCTCATCGTTTTCACATTCCTTTAGCTTAACAAATAAACTTTCCACCTTTTCTTTTACACAATCATCAATCATAGCATATACAAAAGACCTTGCAGAAAAGTTTTGAATAAAGGTGTTGTCGGGCAGTATGTTTAATATTTTGTCCATAAGCTTTGTTGAAACAAACAATTTGCTTCTGTCATAATCTTCAGGATATTCGGGCATTGTATAATGATATTTACCTGCACCCACAAAACATAGAGTTCCCTTATGTATGGGGTATGCCTTTTCACTGCAGACAATACTTCCACCATCTGAATTTATATATATAAACATAGACATTTCGGAAGCGTGCCATATTTTAAACATAGGGTCTTTTCCTATTTCGTGGCATATAACATTGTAATCCATAATAATCACCTGAATATATTTTAACACTCTCACAAGAAAAAAGCAATCACGGTAAAAAACACGGCAATATATGTATACAAAAAGATGCTTTTTTATGATATAATTGCGATATACTATAATTTGGGAGGTTTAAAAATGGCTATTGAGAAATTTACAGTAAGTAATGACAGAAGCGTTTACGAAGCATGGCCGGATTTGGTACAGACCGAAAGTGGAAAGTTAATCTGTGTTTTTTCGGAATGTGTACATCATCTTAACAGAGAAAATGCCCGTATAGCTATATGTGAAAGTACAGACCGTGGCAGAACCTGGACGGAAAAGAAGTTTCTGACAGAAAAAGGGAAATCCGACGAATATTTTAACTGCGCAAGAATTTCAAGGCTTAACGACGGACGCCTTGCAATTATATGCGATAAAATAATCGGTCACGAAGGTCGTGGCGGAAAGATTTATGTATGGTATGGTGACAGCGAGGGTAATAACTGGAGCGAGCCTGTAATTTATCCATTTTGCGGAATTGTTCCGGATAAGCTTATTCAACTAAAAAACGGCAGAATGATAATTGCCGCTCATTTTGCGGGAGAAGAAACAAAAATGCTTGAACAGTATATGTGGTACAGTGATGACAATGGTAAAACATGGTCAGACAGAATAACTATTGCAGCAGACCCGGGATACAAACTTTGTGAAGTTTCAATCTTGGAATGCGAAAATGATACACTTGTGGCATTTTTACGAGAAAATTCCCGCAAAGGATATGATATTCTAAAAGTTATATCATATGATAACGGCGAAACATGGAGTGAACTTATGGCTACTCCTATGGATTGCGGACATCGCCCCGTATCGGGATTTTTAAATGATGGTACCGTTATGATAACATACCGTTATATTCCCGGTGGTACACAAAATGTTTTTGCGGCTTTTATGACCATAGAAGATGTTTTAAAGCCCAAAAGAGTTGACCAAAGGGCACGCATAATGCCTCTTGATTATGACAGAAACCCTGCACCCGACCTTGGATATACAGGATGGACTCAGTTTGATGATGGAGAAATTTATGTTGTAAATTATATTAAGGATGACGAAGACCAGGCATATATCCGCGGATATAGTTTTTACCCCAATGATGTTGTTTTGCCGGCGACGGAAAATGCAACACAAAACGTTTTTTAGGAGGTTATTGTGGAAAAGTTAAAAGGAATATTTACAGCACTATTGACACCTTTTGACAAAGAAAATAAGGTGAATGAAAAAGAACTTGAAAAACTTGTTAAATTCAATATTGAAAAAGGTGTTAAAGGTTTTTATGTAGGTGGAAGTACTGCAGAAGCATTTTTGCTTTCAACAGATGAGAGAAAACAGATTATGGATGTTGTAAAAAGTGTTGCACCAAATCATACACTTATTGCTCACATCGGCTCTGTAAACGAGCTTGAAGCAACAGAACTTGCTAAACACGCAAGAAAGCTTTCCTACGACCTTGTTTCATCTGTTGCACCTTTCTACTACAAATTTACTTTTAATGAAATTAAAAATTATTATTGCAGACTTGCAGATGCAGCTGATTTGCCTATGTTGGTTTATCACTTCCCTGCTTTTTCGGGTGTTAATATGGGCATAAATGAAATGAGCGAATTTTTGTCTGATGACAGATTTATAGGCATAAAATACACATCAAACGACTTCTTTACAATGGAACAGTGCAAATCAAAATTCCCTGACAAATTAGTTTATAACGGATTTGACGAAATGTTCCTTGCAGGTCTTTCGATGGGTGCAGATGGCGGTATAGGAAGTACATACAACTTTATGGCAGATAACTTTGTAAAAATACAGAGATTGTTTGCTGAAAACAAAATAGCAGAAGCACAGGCAGTTCAGCAAACAGCAAACAGAATAATTACAATACTTTGTAAAATAGGCGTTATGCAGGCTGAAAAAGAAGTTTTAAATCAACTTGGATTTGACTTTGGGGTATGCAGAGCCCCATTCGGCGTACCTACCGATGAAGAAAAGGAATTGATAAAAAAAGAAATAATTCCCTATGTTAATAAATAATTTGTAATAAAAAAAGCCGGTCTGCTGTATGACCGGCTTTTTAGCTGCTGTATAAAATTTGTTTTGTGTTTCGGGCAGTTATGCCCATGCTGTATTTAATAAATAATTATCAGTCTGTTGTAAATGGAAGCAAGGCAATAATTCTTGCTCTTTTGATTGCTGTTGTTAGCTGTCTCTGGTGCTTAGCACAGTTACCGCTCATACGGCGAGGAACTATCTTAGCACGTTCTGTCAAATAACGACGCAATTTTGCAACATCCTTGTAATCGATATCTGTAACCTTATCAACGCAGAACTGACAAGTCTTCTTGCGAGCTTTTCTGCGCATTGGACGTTCGTTTCTTTCCTTTTCAGCCATTAATAAACCCTCCTTTTAAAATTTCAATAAATGTTTAGAACGGCAATTCATCATCTGTTTCAACAGGAGTAAAACCGCTTGTAGCCGGAGCCTGCTGTGTGTTAGCAACAAAGCCCTGGTCCATAGAGTCAGCCTGAGAAGCACCACCGTTTCTGTTATCTCCGCAGAAGTTAACCTCATCGGCAATAACTTCGGTTGCATATCTCTTTACCCCCTGTGCATCGTCCCATGTACGTGTCTGCAGTGAACCGCAAACATTTATCATTTGACCCTTAACGAAATACTTTGAAACAAATTCCGCAGTATTTCTCCATGCAACGATATTGATAAAATCTGCCTGTCTTTGTTCGCCGGGTCTTGCGTAGCGTCTGTCAACCGCAATTGAAAATGAACATACTGCTACGTTAGAAGGCGTATACTTAAGTTCGGGATCACGGGTAAGTCTACCCATCAAAATAACCTTATTAAGCATATTGTTTACCTCCTCTTACTCTTCATCTTTTCTTACTGTGATATAACGCAAAATACCGTCGGTAATACCGTAAACACGTTCAAGTTCCTTTGGAAACTCAGGCTTTGAAGCAAAGTTTACAAGAACATAGAAACCTTCAGTTTTGTCGTCAATCTCGTAAGCAAGACGTCTTTTACCCCAGCTGTCAACACTTTCAAGTGTTGCGTTGGATTCGATTAATGACTTCATTTTTTCAACGATAGCGTTAACCTCGTCTTCAGTTTTAGTCACATCTACGATAAAAATTGTCTCGTACTTGTTGATTACTTCAACCATTTTTTCGCACCTCCTTCTGGACTCTGGCGTATGCAAGCATACGCAAGGACGTTAATATTTTACACTATGTTTGTCTATTTGTCAATACTTTTTTATTTTATTAGTTCTTTCAACAAAACTATATGTACTTTTTTGCTTTTTCTGTTGAAAAAAAAGAGAAAATATGTTATACTCAAATAAGTTTATACTTTTTTAGGAGATGACAGAAATGAAGGTAAAAGAATTTTTAAAGAAAAAGGATATTGAATTTTCTTTGAAACGGTATTTTATTGACGCTTTGGGTGCTATGGCACAGGGTTTGTTTGCATCCCTTTTAATTGGTACAATCATTTCAACAATCGGCGCACAGCTTAACATACCTGTACTTGTTGAAATAGGTAATTTTGCAAAATCTGCACAGGGTACTGCAATGGCAATAGCCATAGGTTATGCACTTAAATGTCCTCCCCTTGTTTTATTCTCATTGGCGGCTGTTGGTGTTGCGGCAAACAGTCTTGGTGGTGCAGGCGGTCCTCTGGCTGTTTTGTTTGCTACTATTATTGCTGCAGAATTCGGCAAGCTTGTAAGCAAGGAAACAAAGCTTGATATTATAGTTACTCCTTTTGTTACAATATTTACAGGTGTTGTATTTTCAATGCTCTGTGCACCATACATAGGTGCGGCGGCAAGCTCTGTGGGCAGAGCCATTATGTGGGCTACCGAGTTACAACCATTCTTTATGGGTATAATAGTATCAGTAGTTATCGGTATTGCTCTTACACTGCCTATAAGCAGTGCGGCAATTTGTGCGGCACTTTCACTTACAGGTCTTGCAGGCGGTGCTGCTTTGGCAGGCTGTTGTGCAAATATGGTAGGCTTTGCGGTAATGAGCTTTAAGGAAAATAAATGGGGCGGTCTTTTTGCACAGGGTATAGGCACAAGTATGCTTCAGATGGGCAACATTGTTAAAAACCCTCGCATATGGCTTCCTCCAATTATAACATCTGCAATTACAGGCCCTGTTGCAACCTGCATTTTCGGTCTCGAAATGAACGGTGCGGCAGTATCATCAGGTATGGGTACCTGCGGACTTGTAGGGCAGATTGGTGTTATTGAAGGCTGGTTAAGCACAGGTGTTGCACTTACACCTATGCATTGGATTGGTCTTGTTGCCATTTCCTTTATACTACCTGCAATACTTACACCTGTAATTGCAATACCTTTCAGAAAATACGGATGGATTAAAGAAAACGATTTGAAACTGGACTTATAATATGAAAAAAACTTTTCTGCCTGTATCAAAACAGGATATGGAAAAATTGAATATTGAACAGCTTGACTTTGTGTACATTGTGGGTGAAGCATATGTTGACCACCCGTCATTTGGCCACGCCATAATTTCAAGAGTGCTTGAGGATGCCGGCTATACAGTTGGCATAATTGCACTTCCCGACTGGCTTACGAAGGACGATTTTATGCGTCTTGGAAAGCCTCGACTTGCCTTTTTATGTTCGGCAGGCAATATGGACAGTATGGTAAACCGCTACACAGTCAACAAAAAAACACGTTCAACAGACAGCTACGCACCCGGTGGCAAGGCAGGTATGCGTCCTGACAGAGCAACTGTTGTTTACTGTAACAGAATACGTGAGGCATACGGTGATGTACCTGTTATAATAGGGGGTGTAGAGGCAAGCCTGCGACGTTTTGCACACTATGATTACTGGGACAACAAGGTACGCCGTTCAATACTTTTTGACAGCCGTGCTGACATACTTATTTACGGTATGGGTGAACATCAGATTGTGGAAATTGCCAATCAGCTTAACAGCGGAAAATCCGCAAACGAAATTACGGATGTTGACGGCATTTGTTATATAACCCGTGAAAAACCCGGGGATGCAAAGGAAATACCATCATTTGAAAATGTAAAAGAGGATAAAAGGGATTATGCCCTTTCCTGCAAAATACAATATGAATTTTACGGAAAAACCGCACAAAAGCACGGCGACAGATGGCTTGTTGTAAACAAACCCTCACCTCCTCTTACAACCGAGGAAATGGACAAGGTATACGAGCTTCCTTATATGCGTACTTATCATCCTATGTACGAAAAAGACGGTGGTGTACCTGCAATCGAGGAAGTAAAGTTCAGCATTACGTCTTCACGAGGGTGCTTTGGTTCCTGCAACTTTTGTGCACTGGCATTTCACGAGGGCAGAAAAATTTCTGCAAGAAGCCACGAATCTATTTTAAAAGAAGCAAAGCTTATGATAAAAGACCCTGACTTTAAAGGGTATATAAATGACGTAGGTGGACCTACTGCAAATTTCAGGCACAGCTCATGTGATAAAAAAGTGCCATGCCCCACAAAAAAATGTCTGTATCCTACGCCCTGTGAAAATATGAGGGTAGACCACAGAGATTACCTTAAATTGTTGAGAAAATTAAGGTCGCTGGACGGTGTAAAAAAAGTATTTGTACGTTCCGGCATACGTTATGACTATTTGCTTTACGACAAAAACACCGACTTTTTTGAAGAACTTTGCAAGCACCACATAAGCGGTCAGCTTCGTGTTGCGCCGGAACATATTTCCGACAACGTTCTTCGATATATGGGAAAACCCGGCAGAAATGTGTATGACAGATTTGTTGATAAATTCTACAATATAAACAAAAAGCTTGGTATGAATCAATACGTTGTACCATACCTTATGTCATCTCATCCGGGAAGCACACTTAACGACGCGGTTATGCTTGCGGAATATCTTCGTGACCATCACTTAAGCCCGGAACAGGTTCAGGATTTTTACCCCACACCGGGAACAATTTCAACCTGTATGTATTACACAGAGCTTGACCCTGTTACAATGAAAAGTGTGTATGTACCAAAAACCTTCGAGGAAAAGCAGATGCAAAGAGCACTTTTGCAGTTCCGTTTTCCCGAAAACAGAAGGTTAGTTGAAAAGGCTCTGATTACTGCCAACAGGCAGGATTTAATAGGATATTCACAAAAGTGCTTGATAAAGCCGAAAGGAGAAAATAAAAATGGCAAAGATATTAGACGGAAAAGCAGTATCTCAAAGAATAAAGGACGAATTGAAAACAGAGGTGGAAAACCTAAAAAAAGAAGGTAAGACCGTTGGTCTTGCAGTTATAATTGTAGGAGATAACCCCGCAAGCAGAATATATGTAAACAACAAGAAAAAGGCTTGCGAACAGCTTGGTATTCATTCAGAAGAATTTGCATTACCTGCAGAAACCACAGAAGAAGAATTAAAGTCATTGGTTGAAAAGCTTAACGTTGATGACTCAATTGACGGAATTTTAGTACAGTTGCCTTTGCCAAAGCACATAAATGAGGAAGCTGTAATAAACACAATTTCAGCAAAAAAAGACGTAGACGCATTTCACCCTTCCAATGTAGGTAAAATTATGATTGGTAACTATGACTTTTTACCATGTACCCCTGCAGGTGTTATGGAACTTATTGCAGAAAGCGGTATTTCTGTTGAAGGCAAAAACTGTGTTGTTGTTGGCAGAAGTAACATTGTAGGTAAGCCTCAGGCTATGCTTTTACTACAGAAAAACGGTACTGTTACAATATGTCATTCACGCACAAAGGATTTAGCGGCTGTTACAAGAGAGGCTGATATATTGGTTGCAGCAGTTGGCGTACCCGAGCTTATAAAAGGTGATATGATTAAAGAAGGTGCAGTTGTAATTGACGTAGGCATGAACAGACTTCCCGACAAAAAGCTTGTTGGTGACGTTGATTTTGCAGAATGTGAAAAGAAAGCTGCAGCTATCACTCCCGTACCCGGTGGTGTAGGACCTATGACTATAGCAATGCTTATGAAAAACACAGTTAAGGCGGCAACTTTAAAGTAAAGGAGTCTTGCAATGAATTATATTGCAGTAGACTTTGAATGGAATCAGGCAGGCTACAACAGAAAAAGCAATGTACAGCTTGATGGTGAAATAATACAATTCGGTGCAGTAAAAATGGATGAGAATTTTGAAACTCTCGAATATTTTTCTGCAGATATAAAACCTGTTTTTTACCGTAAAATCCATAAAAAAGTCAAAGAGCTTACAGGCATTGACCAAAAACAACTGAATAACGGCAAGGACTTTTTGGCAATTATCGAAAAGTTCAGACAATGGTGCGGTGAAGAACATACATTCCTTACCTGGGGTCCCGATGATTCACGTATTCTGATGCAGAATTTACTTGTACACAAGCAGGATACCTCATGGATGGGAAAGTGGATTAACCTTCAGGTTATATATTCAATGCAGGCACAGGGTGAAAATTTACCAATGTCTTTGGAAAAGGTTGTGGAATTTTACGGTGTCCCCGTAGAACTGGAGGTACACAATGCACTTAACGACGCCCGGTACACCGCTATGCTTTGCGAATTTCTGGACGTAAAAAAAGGTATGGAGGAGTATTCTAACAATGCAGATTTGAGTGGTCTCAAACGAGTTTCCTGCGGAAATTACAAAGTGATTTACGGTTGTACAAACAAACACGCCGTATTTTCACACGACAAAGTCAAAAATCTCCGTTGCCCCTATTGCAACCAACCTTTAAGCGAACTTAAAGCATGGGTAAAACAAAGTGGTGACCGTTATATAACCATAGGCAGATGCAATAACCATGGTCTGTTTGTTAGCAAACTTAAATTTTCAAGAGAAAAAGACGGAAAAATATCTGCAAAATATATGATGTACACAGCAGACAAGGCTGACGAACAATATTATATAAACCGTCTTAAAACAAATACAGAAAAATCACGCAAAAAACGAAAGAAAAAAATTGCAGAAAAGAAACTTACAAAACAATAAAAAAGAGGTGGAAAAACATTTGTTTTTACACCCCAGCGTGTCGATAAACCTATCGACACGCTGACAGATTGCGAAAAAGGAAGGTATATTTTGTCAATTTGAATTCGTCGGCGTACGAGGGTACGGTAGAGTTCAAATTGGCAAAAAGCAAATAACCGCAAGGAAAATTCGATG
>JAZQAN010000068.1:0-31575 GCA_045545235.1 Clostridia bacterium
ATTAGATATTGTCATTTTCTAATCTCCGAATTTTGAATTTTGGTTAAAATCAAAATTCGGAGATTAAGGATATTCAGCAACAAAGCAAATCCATTTATAAAACATAAAAACCCTTTCTGTCATAAGCAGAAAGGGTATAAAGAAGACACGACAATTCAGCTTATGAGCTGTTTGTCATGTCCTAACTCAATAGTCCGTATATTTCACCGTAAATAATGAATATTGGTTTTTTTCCAGCTTGCTTTACTGATAATGTCAGTATGTCTGGTGGTTGAACTATGTACAAAACATATTATTTATTTTGAAAACAAATTATAATTTTTTGATTGCACTTTGGACATTTTAGAATTATTCTATTGCTGTTTTTGTTAGAAAATCCATTGTGTTCGATGGATGCAACTACTTTTTCTTCCACGGGCTTATCACATAAGCGTCCTGTTTTACATAACGGACATTTTACATGGTCAATTTTAGTATTTTCGTCGTTAAAATGTTTGAGCAATAGCATTTAATTTATCCTTCTTTGAACAATAATATGTTTATTTTTTAGCAAAAGTATTTATAATGCTTTGCAGCATCTCACAATTTGGAGGTTGACCATTTATAATGTCTTCTAATGCTTTTTTCTGTTCATTTGTAAGGTGTCTACGATACCAGTAAAAGCCTTGTGTTAAACAAACACCTCCACCATAACGACCTCTAATTGTATATATGGGTGCAAAACAACTAAGTGCCACGATATCATTTTGAATTGTTCTCCGAGTTACATTTAATTCACTGGCGAGATTTCCCATAGTTTCAAAACGACGTAAGCTTAAAATTTCAAGTATTTCCTCTCTTCTTTCAAGAGCACTCAACTGTTTGCACCTCCTTTCCCGTCTGTAAGGAGTATTCTAAAAATTAAACAGGAAAAAAGTCTTCCTATTTAATAATTTTTTTTAAAATAAAAATCAACCTGCAACATAAATCAGAATTCAATGTTGCAGGTTGATTTCAATATATGAGTTAGAGTTTATAATTTTATGAAAAAAAAGCTTAAATGTTGCAAAAAAGCAACTGAACTCACATATATGTTGTTTTACATATTAAAACAATATTTCTGACTCAAAATCAGAATTCATATCTCATTTCTTTGTTTGGTGAGTTTTCTTCATCTGTATTATTAACAAATACAAACCCTAAATGATTATATATATTGTATAATGCTTCGTATGACAAAGGAACTTCACCTTTTTGAGGTTCAGGATTGGGATAAACAGTTAAAAAAACACACCCCATTTTTTTAAGTTTCGCAATCGCCTTCAAAAACATTGATTTGCCGTTTCTCTGATTTCTATATTCAGGTTTTACATAAAAATAATCAATTCTTGAGCAACACTCATTATCTACCGAAAAGACATTTACAATTAATCTACCAATTTCTTCTTTACAATTAGAATCAGCAAATAATTTTATTTCTACTCGGTCTTTAGTGGCATTAGATTTAATTGTATTCATTAACTTCACATCCTTATCAATTGTTGGAGGAACCAGTTGCTGAAGGTGTGTTTGGGTTTGGGGGAATTTGTGTTGCAATTTTGGGTGAAACATGATGCTTGGCCTGAAGTAAATATACGATTTCACGGATTCTTTGATAGTGAAAGTTTCCCAAAACAAACCTTCTGGTCACTATGTAAAACAGCATATATACAGCACTAATACAAAGAATCACAAACAAATCTTCAAAATTAACAATACGAACAATATAATCAAAAGCTTTGTGCATGATAAAAAGAATGGTATTGTTTCCAAAAGAAAAACTTGGTTCTTTTTGAAATCCTGCTAACCATAAAAAAACGAATCTAAAGGAAAGTATCAAAAGAACAATGCAAAAAACTATAAGAGCACAGAAGAATAGACTTTTCTGTGAATGATATGCAGAATTCATAAATCTTATGTGGGCGCCTCTCTGCCGTATATATTTCATTCCAGGATAGTCTTTTTCATTTAATAATGAAACAATTTCAGTAATAAAAGCTTTCGTTTTCCTTCTGTTACTTGTATCCCAATCAACTTCCGATGCCAAATCGACAAGTCCGTTTTTAAGCAAATAGTTTTTTAGATATGAATAAGGATAATCAACTTTTAAATCAATTTTTTCTTTGAGTTTTTCATAAAGAAGTTTCAAATCATTTCTTTTTTCAACGAGCCTATTTAAAAAATGAAGCTTCCCGTTGAACAAGCGAATTAAAGGGTTAAGAAAGAAACATTTTCTGTTAGCTTTTTTATATGCTTTTCTTATCTTTTTGCTTGCATATAAAAAAATCAAGTGTTGGGGAACTGTTTCATGATTCCATATACGCTTTTGATTTTCTATATAATACAAAGAAATGGGAACTCTGTATTTTGCTTTTATGTCTTTTATATCTTGAGTTAATTCGTTTTTGCAATAATCCTCAAAAGCATCGCTCAAATATTCTGTATGAAGCAAATCTTTCTTTGATTTTTTCATTATGTACTTAACACTAAGAGTATCAGTTCTCTCCATATTTCCTCGTCTGAAAAGTGTTCCTAATACATATGATATTGCCAAAAATGGAACACCAATAAGGAGCGTATTTGAGGAACTTAATGCAAACACATCACTTCCAAGTATGACACAAGCACACATAAGAAAATATGTACAAAAATATATTCCGGGGAAAATTCCACCGATAATTTCATCAAGCAACTCGTAGATTATTGTCATTACATTATTTGAATTTTTCAAAATATCTCTCCTTTTATGTAAATTCGACAATTTTCGCATCTATTTTTTGAAAATAGGGCGACTGTTTTTAACAATCACCCTTTAAAGTTTAAATATACCAGAAATAACCCCACAAAAACAGAATTATAAACCATTGGAAAATATGGTACTCGGAAGTTATACATATTGTCATTTTGCGATTGTTTTCTAAGTATATATATACCTTTGCTTCGCCCGTACCTGTGGCATATATTTCTCTGTCTGATTTGTTTACTGTAACAACATCTTCATTAGAGGAATACACCGATATAATTTCAGAGTTCAGCGGAACCTTTAATTCATCAAAAGATACTGTTCCCTTGTAATATATATCTTCATAAACAGTCCATTTAATCGGCAGAGAGGATTCATCACTTTGGAATTTTCCTGTTTCATAAGCAACTGCTCTCACGCTTGTGACACCATTTGTACTTATCGGAGAACTGTAAACAGAGGATTCTCCTACTATGGGTTTACTCCCGTCTGTTGTGTAGTATATCTTTGCCTTTGAAGATGAAGAAGTGATGGCTATATTTCCATCTGAATTAAAGCTGATTTTCGGAGCAGCAGTTTTGCCTATTGACATAAAAGTTTTACAGTTCAATACACCTGTTCCGTATTTTGTGTTCCATCCGGTGGGAGTGTCGACTGATGCCTTAAGAACATCGGTTATTTCATAACTTGTAATATCCGGATAAATTAGCTTCAATGTTGCAACGGCAGAGGAAACAAAAGGAGCTGCCATTGATGTGCCTGAGGCTTTAAGAATCACATAAGGATTTTTGCAAGCACTTGCTATATCAACACCAGGTGCAGCAAGATCAACACAAGAGCCGTAATTTGTAAAATCTGCAGGAGTGAAACTTTCGTCAACCGCTGAAACAGTTATTACATGTTCGAGATTGGCAGGATATGTGGTGCTTGCATTTATTCCGTAGTTACCGGCAGCCGCTATAAGAGGTACATTGTTATCATAAGCATACTCTATAGCTTCGGTAATATACGAGTTTCCGTATGCGCCCCATCTCATGCTGACATTGATTAAATCATCGCCAAGATCAACAGCAGTGTAGATTGCTGTTCCGAGAATGGTCATAGCCGTGCTGTATGAATCCTGACCATGTTCAAGATTTACTCTATAAGGACGGATTTTAACATTAGGCAAAGTGTTTTCATAGATGATACCCGAAACATGCGTTCCGTGACCGATACTTTCAAGGGAAGTATCGCCTTCGTCTGATGTATCGCTGTTCCCTTCAAACACATTATACCCTTTATAAAATCGGTCTTTATTATCGAACATAGCGTGGGTTTCCAAAAGTCCTGTATCAAAAACAGCAACCACAATCTCGTCATTATCTGAAACTCTTCCGCTTTCAACAATCAGATTGTTCAAATAATCAAGATTAACGGCAGATGTTCCCCAGCTTGTATTTTCGTCAGAAGCAGTATATTCAAATTCTTCGCCTGCTTGTGTACCTGACGAACAGGTGTAATACACATCCATTTCAGCATAAACAACATAGTCTTGTGCTTGATAGTATTCCAAAGCTGCATTGGCTTCGGTTGTATTTGAATACTGTAAGATGTGAATCGAATTCCAACCTTCAAGGACTGCCGTTGCTCCTTGTGTGTCGGTTAAAGTATCGTTTGTTACTGTTTTTATTACTAAACGGTTTGTTGATGCCTCTCCGCTTACAACAGACGAATCCAAAGAGTTTAAATCATACTCAACGACCATATCATTGAGCGATAAAAAGAAATTTTCTGAAGCAACCGTATCAGATTCGGTTTCGATTTCCGTATCTTCATTTGCTGCAAAACCAATGACAAATACTGAACCGAACATAAACAAAGCAGAGAGTAAAAGTGAAATAAGTTTTTTACAAATCCTCAATTTTTTACGCTCCCTTTGTCTTAATTAAAAATGTTAACAAACCAAGCAACCAATGATGCAAGGAATTCTGAAATCTTTTCAAAAATTCCTTTTGGTGCTTCATCTTCATTTTCACAGACAACAGAGATTTCAATTACAGCGAAATCACCGTCAGCATTGATTGTGTCAATGCTTGTTGTACCGCTTGAATTGCATTTAACAATTGAATTGGATTCAACAGAAACAATTTCTTCGTTATTTGAAACGGCATATACTATTGAGCCCAAAAGTTCAAAAGAATCTGTACCATTAACTTCAATTTTTGAACCGAGTTCACTTGTCTTGTATATAAGAGTGGGAGCTGCGTTCTGCGGTGCAACCCAAACCTTTGCAAAATCAAAACCGACAAATGAATCCTGCATTGTAAACTCTTCTGATGAAAGAGCCTTTACAGATGAAATATCGCCTTCTGAGCCGTTGCTGATTGCGGCTTCATATTCATCAATATAGTAACAGTTTGATACTGTTGCATTTATTGTATCTTCGGGGAGGGGGGAAACGATTGCTCTTGACATATTGAACTGTGTTGTGCCTGCAATGCCGCCAAGCTTTGACTTGTTCTCATTGTCAACCGAAATAGTACCTGTGTTATAACAATTTGCGATAGTGTTGGACTGGCCGCAGATACCGCCTGCAGTTGCTATGCCGTTAACAGAAATATCACCGTTGTTTGCACAATCCGTAATAGGTGCATTATATAATGCCGAACCACAGATGCCACCTGCATATACGGAGTTGAGAGGAGTAACACCGATATTACCGTTATTCATACATCTTGATATTGTGTTACCGTTGTAAACGATACCGGAAATACCGCCGATGTAGGCATAAATAGTTGAACCAAGTCCGAAACCGTCATCACTTATAACGCCTTCCGCTTGAATATTTGCGTTGTTCAGACAGTTGACAATCAATGAGTTGCCTTCTGAAACGTAGCCGACAATACCACCAATGCAAAGTGTTCCGCCTGATGTTACATCAACAGAGCCGCTTGCGGAGCAGTTAAGAACATTTGAGGAATTAACAACACCCGCAACAGCGCCGACACAATAGGTGACCTGATAGGGGTAATTGATTTTTACATTTATATTGTCTATATAAACATTTGCTACGGTAGCATATTTTATTTCGCCAAACAAACCTATTGTTTTGTTGTCTGCTTCCGTAACAGAAAGATTTTTTACTGAGTAACCGTTGCCGTTAAAAACTCCTGTAAATGGAACATCCTTGTTGCCGATAGGTTCCCAATCGGTAACCGAGCTTAAATCGACATCATTCATTAAAATATATTTGCCGTTAAGGTTATTGCGAACAGCGTTTAATTCTTCAATGTTTGTTATTTCTGTGTAACCGTCGGGAACGGTTTTATTAACCGTAACCGATTTAATAAAATAATCACTTTTGCTCTCTGCAAAAGCAGGAATAAATATTACTGTTGATAAAATCACAGATAAAATGATTGAGATAATCTTGTTTATCTTCATTACTTGCTCCTTTATGAATAAAGCAGCCAAGACCTCTGTTGCAACTCTAAAATAATTCTTGCTTTATGCAATCAGGGGACAGTATAACCCTGATTACAAGAATACTTTATAACACTTATTTTAACATTACCTTGTTGTAATTTTGAAATGTTTATAAGCGAAAGGAATTAACTGTTGTTTGGATTTATATTTTCCTTCTACATCAAAAGGACTTGAGGGCAGTCACAGTTTATGGGCTGTGACTGCCCCTGCACAAGAAGGAAAATGTCACACTCGGGGAAATCCCCTTTACGAAATTGTCATCATTTTTTCAAGGTGTACCATAGGGGGCGTCCTTTTAGTGAACGCCCCGTGGCACTTAAGGAAGAAAAAATTGAATGAAATTATTCGTTATTATCAATACCTCTCCGTACCGGAGGAGATGAGGGGTGACTTTTTATTAGGCACCCCTATCATCCTCACAAAGCACTATATGGAGGGTATTTGAAAAAAGTTTTAATTTATGCTACCGAAAGAGCAAACAAGTCTTTCATCGCATTGATAAAGAATGTGAAGAACTGAACAATCTGCTGCCAAATCCACTCAAAGAAAAGTTTCATTGAGAACTTATAGGTAGCGTTAAGTTCAACATCTTCATCAGGCATATCAAAGGTGATTTCAGGGCTTGAAATCTGCTCATCAGTAAGTTCAATGCCTTTTGCCTCCCAGCCTGCAAAGCCGTAATAAGGCTTATCGGGCATTGAGGGGTCTGTTGCTGGAGCAACGGCAGTTACTTTATCACCATAGGTGTATTGCTGAATGCTGTCGCCGATTTTAACATTTCTGTCAAGCTTTTCTTCGCTTGAGAATGTGAAACTGTCAATTTCAAACGGATCGTTTTCGATTTCGTTATACTTTATCGAGTATTCATATTTACCGCTTTTGGTCATATCAATCTTGAAAAGCTCTTCATATCTTACTGTTATATCGGGCTGCTTTTCGCCATCAATGGTATAAGAAACTGTATATGTTCCTGTGGGCTTTGTAGCATTGTAAGCAAGGTTTTGATCAATGATTTTGTAACCTTCAGTTCCGACAGGAACCATAATACAGTTAGCCGTGAAGCCTGTAATTTCAAGATTAAAGGTAAGCATTGTAAACTGTTCATAATTGGTGTTATCAATATTAACTCTTACCTGAATTTCATGTGTACCAACTACAGGAGTTGTACCGCTGTATGACAGATTGTTGCCGTCCAAATCTTTGTATGCAAGTGAAACGGGAACGCCAACATCAACCAAAGGCTTAATCTTATAGTCAAGGCTGCTGTCAAGCTTTGTACCGTAAGGCATAGTGATTGTGGGAACACCTGATTCGTCATCAGTTTTGAATGCGGGAACAGCCTTGTTAACGGTTACAGAAACTTGACAAATTGAAGCCATCGCAAGTGTTTCATCAGCAGGAGTAAACCTAACATCAATAGTGTTTTCACCTACTTTGACCTCTTTGTCTTTCATAGTGTCAACAACAGCAAAAGTACCATCGATCGGAGTATTTGTACTCTTTATCACAGCTGAGCCGCCTACAAGAGTTAAATCACCCCAAGTCAAATCAGGGGCATAGAAAATTTCCCCGTCAAATGTTGGAACAACAGTAACAGTTGTTTCTTCGGTATCACCCTCAATACCTACATATATATCCATTGAAATTGTGTTGTAGTTTACAGGTGTTGAAGTTGCTGTGAAATAACCACTTTCATTTACTTTTGTTGTCTTTTTTGACCAACCCCATACTGCATCTTCAATTACTTCTTTTGTATAAGGATTCATTAAGGCTCCGCCAGAAATTGTGGTGGTCATTAATCTTTTTCCTGCTTCGGAAACTTTTGTTGCAACAGGAGGATTATTTATTGGATCAACTAAAACGGGAGTTGTCTTTAATACTTTATATATCGCCTTTGTACTTTCAAGAGTCTCAAATCCAGTATAATTTTCAGAATCTTTAGGAACAAATCTTAACGATGCACCATTATTTAATGCTGTAGGACGATATTCTAAATCAACAAATTCAAAATATCCTTCAATAACCGTTCCTTCTGTTGTGCCATCGGTAGTTACTGTTCCACCTTGAATAGTCAAATTGCTTTCACTTAACTTTTGCCCGTAATACATTTCGCCTTCGAAAGTTGGCCAAACGGCAATGTTTGCTTCTGTTAATACAGTTGGCTCAGCAGCAAAAGCAAAGGGTATAGATAACGCAATAAACAATATGCTCATAATGACAGAAACAATTTTTGAAGTCAGTTTATAGCGTTGTTTTTTCATTGTTTTCCCCTCCAAAGAGTATATTTATATCAAAAGCAAGAAAATCCATTTAAGTGCGAAACGATTTGTGTGTTTCCTTCTTGTATGTTTTTCTTGTATCCAAAACGCCCTAACTATGGAAATTATAACCCCAAATATGAATAAGTGTTGGGGAGAAGCGACATTTGTAATGTCGCTTCTCTTGCTTTTAGATATATGATTATGACTTGAGAGCGTTTATCGCATCTCTGTCGGTAGAGTTGATTACTCCGTCAGAGTTTGTATCTGCTGCTTTAAACGACAAACTACCTTCTACTAACAATGTTGTTCCTGCAATATGTTCATCAACAGCATTTACATCAGAAATATCAATACCTCCATCGCCATTAACATCACCAGTAATAACTACCCAGTATGTGGCAACTATACTGTCGTCATCAATATCAAGTATTCTTACCTCAGAACCTGTGCTAATGGTTGTATCCGAACACTCAGAATACCATTTATCCTGATCTACGTCAGAAACATAATTGCCTAAAAGCGCTGTACTGGTTCCTGCCGGAATACCATAGATAATCATATCTTTGGAATCAATTACAACTGATGCATTTTCTGCATTAAGATACTTGGGCTTAAGAGCAAGCATAGCTTCCATAAGATTAACACGGTTTGCATTTACTCTACCCTGTGTTGTTGATGCGGGATTGTCGATATAGCCGTCTGCAAGAATAATCTCCGCTTCAAGATCAGCCCAAAGGTCTGTTGCATAGTCATTTTCTACAAGAGACTCTGTTTTTTCAAGTTCTTCTTCAAGATATCTTGTATCAACAGTCTTTGTGATAAGTCTGCCGCCCCAGAGTTCAAGCTGTTCCTTAGCATAAACAAGGTCAAATACAGGAATAGCGGGAGCAACGAATGTTGCTTCTTCGCCGGCAGGAGCAACCTGTGAATTTACAAGGTCATTTGCACGGTTGTAAGCATCCTTAAATCTGTCATAGGTATAAAGAAGATAATCTTCTCTGTCTGTGTCTGCATAAGCTTCAACTGCTGTTTTAAGAGCTGCAAGCTTTGTTGCATCGGTAACAGCCTTTGCATCAAGAGCTGCAAGAGCTGTTTCAATAGCTGTAACTGCTGCTGAATAAGCATTAGCTGAACCGTCGGGATTTGTTACATCCGCAAACATCTTGCTGTGGTCGGGATTGCCCTGGATAAGAGCAAAGCCGGCGGAAACAGCGTTCTGATAAGCAGTCCATTCTGCATCAGCATCTGATGCAAAGTCGATTCTCTGACGGTTTGTGCTCATAATATCATCAAGAAGACCGGGAAGACCGAAATCGTTGTAAACAACAATCTTGTGAGCTCTTGCTTCTGAAGTGCCTGTTGTTGTCTGTCCGAAAAGGTTCTTGCCCTGAACTTCAAACTGAATTGTTACTTCGTAGATGCCATAAGGCTGAGCAGCATCGGGATCAACATTTGAAACATAGGGGTTAACAGTACCGTAAGAATCGGTTGTTGCCGATGAATCGTCGATTGAAACTATTGCGCCAGAGGTAGGAACGTTTGCACTGATACCTGTGGGAAGAGTACCGGTAACTATTGACTTTTTAATGTCAACAGCACTTGTTACAAGACCACTTTCATTGGTAGCAAGAATTGAGAAGAGAGCAGCATTATATACATCTGTTGTATATAAATAGGTGCTGAAATCTTCAAATGTTACATTGTTTGCTGTTGATTCAGCACTTGTAACATCATAATTACCTGTTGCAGTGTAAAGGTGTGTGTAAACTGATTTAACAAGAGGTGTGCCGTTGTTAATTCTTGCACCGTCTTCGTCAAGAAGATAGTATGTGAGGTCAAAACGAGCTTCTGTTGTTGCAGCAACTGTACCGGAAATCGCAACATCAACATAACCGTTAGCAGGAATCTTGTTGCCTGTTGTTACGGAAGCGGTAAGACCTGCGTTATTGGTAAGAGAAATAAGCTCAATTTCATACATTTTATCCTGATCAATTGCTGTTGCGCCAACGGGAAGCCATCCGGAATTAACGCCGTCGGAGTAGTTTGAAATACGCATCTTTGTGCCATCGGGAACTGAGCCTGCTGTGCAGTTGATTCTGCCGTCGATATCAATATCAACATCGCTGAGGCTCTGAGGATCTGCAAGACCCATAAGCATTGTTACAAGGTTGATAACTGTTGTCTGAAGATCTTTGTCTTCATCAAGAGCCTTGAGAATATTGCAGATTGTATCGGTTGCATTAGTGATAGGATTGATAAATGCCTCAAAGCTTGTGATTCCTGCGGGAACACAGCTTGTTGCTGTTGAAGGTGTAAATGCACCGTTAAGAATATCACTTATCCAGTCAATAAAGAATACACGAACATTCTTTGTGTAAAGAGGACTGCTTGTGTTGTGAGCAAAGAATGTATCAAGTTTTTTAACATCAAATGTGAAAATAGTGTCAAGGAAATAATTGAGAAGCGATTCAAAAGTAAGATCAGATGCAACACCTGCACCGTTTGCATCAGCGAACATTGTGGCGTAGGGAATCCACTCTTTAGGAATGATTTCCCAAAGGATTGTGTCGATTAAATCCCAACCGTCAACACCTGCTGTGCCGGCAGCAATCTGTGCCTTAACAGTGTTGTATTGTGCATTATCAAAGAGACAATTGGTGTAATCTTCACACCAAAGGATAAATGCTGTAAGGAATTCACCGGAGGTGGTGTCCATATCGCAATCAAGACCGATATTATTGTTGAGATAATATGTTCCAAGGTCTGCTGCAATTTCGATTATAGCTGAACGGTAAGCTGCATCTGAAGTAGTCTCTCTGTCAAGAAGTGCATAATACTGTTCAGGCATTACACTTGCACAGAGTTCACGGAGACCGAGGTATGCTACCTCTTCCATCGTTGCATCCGAAGGAATTGTCATATGCTTAACGAATTCGTCAACAGCAATACGAGCAATGTAGTCACCGATTTCTTCAAGTGATTTACCATCAGGATTGAAAGCAGCCATATCCTCGCCGCCGGCTTTGATAATCATGCTCATAACACCGTGAAGGTTATCCTCGAGAAGGTCAACATATGTTTCACCTGCGGGAATAGTGTATGACCATTCAAATGTGTAGGTTGTATCTGCTGGTCTTTCAGCCTTAGGAATAAGCATAAGGTCAACAACCTCACCGAACATATCGTTAAGCTGTTCCATAAGACCCTTTTCTCTGTCAAATGTATAACCAGGAATGTTATAGTTTACATTGATAATCTGATAAAGGTCGCCGCCGTCATCCTGATTTGCTGCAACTGCATCAACAATAACATCTTTAAGTTCATTATTGAGCAGAGGAACTACAAACGCATTAAGAGCCTGATAAATTCCTTCTTCAAGAGCTCTGTATGCATTAGCATCGCCGCCGTCAATATCAAGCAGGAAACCAGGCATAACGCCTTCAAAGCCCATTGCAAGTGCTCTTGCACTGCCTTCTTCCATTCCGAGCTGATTATCGCAAAGGAACTGAACAAAATAGTCGAGAGTGGGGTCTTCGGGCATTGCTTCTTCATTTACGGGGTGAAGAAGATCCCAAAGAAGCTCATCAAGCCAAGCGTTGAAATCATCAATAATGATGCGGAATTCAGGAGGAAGGAAACCTTTTACGATTCCCCATGAAAAACCTGAATCGGGGTCAATCATCTCAACAAGAGTGGGTGCGCAGTTAGCAAGATAAGTTACAAGACTTTCGATAACATCTACATCGGTCTTGTCTGCTGTTGTTCTGCGAACGCTGGCAATGTTATCTCTGTATGTTTCGAGAACAACGAGGTCACCAACTGTAAGGCTGCCGTAAAGCCAATTACCTGTCAAATCATAAATTGAATCAAGGGCAGCATCGGTTGATGTAAGGTCGATAGTACCGATAAGAGGTATATCGAGAACGATTTCTTCTTTGGCGAGCATAATGTCAAGGTCGTCAAGAAGAAGTGAAGCTTTCTGTGCTTTTTCCAGCTCAACTTTATCAATCGAGTTGTACTGGTCTGTGATAGCACTGTCAAGATAGGGGCTGTGTACGGCTGAAGCAGCAACTGAAACAGTGCCAAAAATCATAATTGCCGACATAAGAACAGCCAATAATCTTTTTGCTTTTGACATTAGAGTTACCTCCTTTTATATTTCCGAAAGACAACCGTCTTTCAATTTGAAAAGTCAGGATGCTTATAAATGATGAGATTACAATGCGAAGTGGTAAGAATGAGCAGGTTTGAAATCAAACCGCATCCTTAATTTTGATATAAGCCTGCCCACTCACGTATGCAAACCATCTGTATCACTCCTCTCAAATGTTGCACCAACATAATATACAAATCAAACTATCAGATTTACATTCAGCAAGCCGAATATAATCGTCCACATCACAAACAGTTCAATTTATACACAAAACAACCGGAACCATATATATCAAAATGTATTTATTATCAGCTCAAAAAGTCTATCTGTGCTACAAAATCATCCGCAGCGGAAACATCTGCAAGGCCACCATCTTTTGATGTAAGAGTAATCATTATTACTCTTTCGTTGACCTTTGCTAAATAACCATAAGCTTCAAGCTGAGTTCCGTCATCATCTGTCATTGCCATTGCAAACCGTTTCATAGGAATTTCATTGATAGTTACATCTTCCAGTTCACCTGTTGCAATTCCTGCAGCGACAGCAGACTGATATGTATCAGAAACATATTTATCAAAATCGTTTGCTGTTTTTGTTTTATCCATTATGTTGAACTGGATCGTTCCCTGTTTGTTTTCAAGCATAGGGTCAGTATCACTTGACTTTAACTCAAAGTCATCGGGGATTTCCAAGTCGTATGCAGGTGCCATTAACTTGTCATCCTGAACAATAAGGTAGTTATCAGACAAAACTTCTGTGACATCGTTGCCGTCTGCATCTGTTGCTGCTACAATGAGATTGCCGTTGTCATCCGTTACCCTGCCGCCGTCTTCTGCAGTAATCATTTCATATGATTTTCCATCCGAACTGATTACTTGCGGTCCTGAAACTTTACAAGAAGAAAGTGCGAGAATAGCTCCGATAAGCAAGAAAATTGGTACTACACGTTTCATAAAAATCCTCCTTTTTGATATTCGTTGAGTATTTGCTACTTACACTTTATGCAAGAATTTTTTTGATTTCAATAGTTTGAACAAAACTGCGGTTTTAGGATGCAAAATTACCGGTTGGCAACGAAATTGTTGGATTGTTTCAGATTTTTTGACTTTTTGATATTCATTTCATCGCATATAGATGTTCGTTGCTTCTAATTGTTCTTTATCTAATTTACGAACTGAATCTAAATCGTTGTTGCTTGAATATTGCATTAATTTTTTCTTTATATATTGGACTTTACACATAAAGAATCGACGATCCTGAATTATCAGAATCGCCGATTTGAGAAAATTATAAAATAAAATTTTGAGTGTTTACATAAGACAAAAAACAATCAATTTTTATATTTAATAAAACTTACACAAGAAGTGCTCTCCAAGATGCTTCTCTTAAAAGGCATTACAAGACTTATTAAACAGCAACATATAGCAACAAGAAGAAAACAGACCATAAATTCAAAATTTACGGTCTGTTTATAAATAAAAAGTTTTGTATTGTGTGGAGTATATTGAAACAATAGGTGCAAGTGATGATTCTACTACATTCCAAGCGAGATAACCTGTATTTTGTTTATCATACGAAACCAAACATTCCAGTTTATGAATTATAGCTATAATTAGAATTCTTAGTAAACATAAAATCGATAAATTGGGTTCACTTAACATTAAGATGCTTTCGATATGCTTAGAGTATTTCATTAATGATAAACTTCGCCTTACACATAATTTATTTCGCCTTCGTGAGAGTAACAATTGAAGGAAATATAAATTTATCCAACTGTTCCATCACTTGGAAGCAAAAAAGCAAGCCCCAAAATTGAATGTTCACAAAATCTTTACAAATGTCGAATGTAACTACTATGTATCAGCAAGCATCGCCTTTTGGGGACAAAGGCGGGTTGTTGGGATAATCCCAAGCCCTTAAAGGTTTCAGGAATATTCCTGACAAGTCTGCATTTGGGTGACCCAACGCAACGCTTGCTGATATAGGTTATTTAATTTCGGTTGCTTTTCTCATGCTTTTTCATTTCCTTAAATGAAATATCAAGATGACAGTTTGCACAATGAAAATATCTTGTTCTAAACTCAACATCACCCACAAAAAAAGTATCTCCTACGGAAAAATCATAATCTTTTGCTTCTGGAGAATTAGAATTTACAATTTTACTGATATACCGTAATTCTAATTTTTTTCCGCATTTAGGGCAAAAATGTTTTTTCAAATGAACATAAAACGGATTAGCATCATAAATATATTTTATTGCTTTTTTCATAATCCACCTTCCTATCGCTGTGCAGGTTTTACCCTAAAAACAAATCCACCACCAAACAATCCAGCACCTACGCTTGCCTTAGCGGTAAATCCTTCGTCAGGGAAAATACCTATCATTGCTTCTGCGCCAACGGAGAGAAGATCACCAGAAACGCCAAATTCAATTTGCCATCCAAACAAATCTAACTCTGCGGTAGCTCTACCAGTTAACACTGCCGCTTTTGCCTTCGCAGCCAAGCCCGCTCCATTTTTGTATTGTATGCCAGCTTGCACAGTAGCAGTCAATCCATCTCCTACACCTTTTAAAGATAGTATCACATTGTTATTTCCAATACCAATTTTTCCAGAAGCATTTCCAGTTGAAACTTTCGCAAATCCACCCAACATTCCATTGTTTTTACTATCTTTGGAGTTAACTTGCAATCGTCCATTAATTTCACTATAACCACCAGTTAGAGAGCCAGAACCACGTAAAATTCCTTCTTGGAATTGGCCGCTAATTGTATTGGTGCTTGGACTAAAGAAATTCACAACAGGCTTAATAATATTATTATTTACCCAATTTGCTGCATTCTTCATCCACTGTGGCCAATGGCCAGAGGAATCTGACATATTTACTGGGTTATTAAAACAATAAGCAAAAAGATTATAGCCTTGAATATTCTTGCCAGTACCAGATATTTGATTATCTACATTTAAAAATCTTTTAACTTCAGTATCATAGTATCTGTTTTGCAGATAGTACATTCCTGTTTCGACATCATAATAATAACCACGGTAACGCAGGGGATTAACATTGGCAATATGAGAGGAAGATGTTATTGCCGAGCCGTTTGAATCAGTTACGGAAACAACATTACCCCAGGCATCATAGTCATAATTAGCAACAAGTGAGCCTGTGCTATCGAAAATTTTAAGAACATCGCCACGCCAGTTACAAATAAAGTAATAATCGCTTGTAGTTGAGCCGTTGTAATAACGCACACCCGAGGGATTTCCGTCAACATCATAGAAGAACCAGAGCTTTGATGAACCATAAGATTCGTACTGCAAACGGCTACCGACATAATAGTATTCGTGCTTAACGCCGTTAACAGTTTTTGATGTGCGGAGACCGTCAACATCATAAGTGTAAGAAGCGGTTACTCCGTTGCCTGAAAGCGAAGCAAGCTGTCTACCATTCTGCCATGTGAGGGTGTATCCTCTGTAAGAAAGTGGATTGCCAATTTCGTCATAGGTTATGGTTTGTCCGTTATATGAGGTCAGCTTATCTTTCCAGTTGGTGTCACCATAGGTATAATTAACAGTGCTTGTGGCTGTAACACCATCAAGACTGCCCCAGGTTAACGGATAGGTGGTAACGCTTGTTATGTTGCTGCCGTTATCGTAATTATATACCTCTGTGCAATTTTTTTCAAGGTCATCTGCTCGAATAAGCTGATTAAGTTCATCATAAGTAAACTGCTGCAGTTTTGTATAGGTGGTTTCGGTGTTCTTATTACGGCGCGATATTTGAGTTATATTTCCGTTTGCATCATAAGTGTAAGCATAAATATATTCATTGAGATGCATCCAGCCGATTTTTGTTGTACGGTAATCATCGCCGTCCTCTACACAACGGTTTGACATAAAATAAACATAATTACAATTAATTGGTGTTGTTGTGTTTATTGATGCTAAATTTCTTCGCAGCAAGGAATCGTGTGAATAAGTTGTTGTTATTCCACCAGGAGAAACATAAGATGTCGGCAGATTATCAGAACCGTAAGCAAAAGTTTCTGTTAAACTTGTTCCACCTGCAAGCGATGTGAAACGGTTAACATTGTTATTCATATCATAGCCGTATTCAGCATCGTAGATATTCTTATTGCTTGAAGGATTTACAACACTTTGGCGAACAAGGCGTCCTGTTGAATCATAGGTATAAAGATACTTCTGATTGTTCACAAGATCATTATGTGAGTAAAGGTTGCCTGTTGAATCATAACTCCAGGTAAAGTTTTGAGTTCCGTTTTGTGAAATGGCAACAACATTTCCGTAGTTGTCATAAGTATAGTCAATATAGTCTCCGTTGCCGTAAGTAACACGGTTGAGGTTACCGTTATAGCTTCCGTAAGTGTTTGTAGCAAGAGCCTGACTACCAACCTTTGTTTGAGTTACATTACCGAAACTATCATAGACGAAAGAATAATTAAAGCCATTGTGAGAAATATTTTTTAAACGATAATCTTCATAGGTATAATTATTTTGCACAGTTTCGCCGTTTGATAAGGTCTGCGACACAGAAGTTATCGCATCTGTATTGGCATCATATGTATAATTCAAAACATTGCCTTTTTTATCGGTATACGAAGTTAATGTACCTTTAGCATCATTATAGGTATAATATTCAGAAACACCGTCATGGTCGGTTGTTGAGGACACGAATGCACCGTTAGAGGTATATGAAGCCTCAGTTTCTATAGATAGCGTCCCTATTCCTTTGATACTCAAAGCTGTGGGATTACCATTTGAATCATACTGATAGCAATATTTTGTTCCGCCCTGACTTGTTGCCTGAGTCATGTTATGGTTTGAATCGTATGTATAGGAATATTGATAACCTTTTGCGTCTGTATATTTAGTCAAATCGTTATTAGAATATTCCATTGCAGAATTTTGCTCAGCATTTGCCTGAACGGTAATGAGATTACCATCGCTGTCATAAGTGTATGAGGGTGCTTCGTCACGAACGAGTTGAATGTCATCAAACCAACTCATATTTGACTGACGATAGTTAATAAGATGTATTTTGACAGAAGAAGGCGTTTTTTCTTCTGTGGGATTGGCTTTATCTCTGAGTGTAAAAGCACCCATTACATATTGCCAACCCTTAACAGAGCTGTTGAAGTTAAACCAATTATGGCAATAGGTTCCGTCGCTGTAAATGACTTTAGCACACAGACTGATTTTGTTATTTTCGTTGCTTCCGCCAACCGGATTTGCGTAAACCCAACCGCTTACTATATATGTATCATCAAGGTTTTCTGCAGTTTTTCCGCCAAGATTTACTGCCTGACTTATTTCTTTAGGTGTTGTTGCAACACTCTTAAAACGGAAAGCATGTCCCGAATCTCTTGCGTGTGCATTATCAACAGAGTCACCGGTTCCCGTCAAATATCCGCCCCAATCTTCAGGCCAATATGCTCCTGTAGTTTCGTCTTGAGCATATTTTTCAAAAGATGAGTTGTTAAGCATATTGAACGGGCTGGCATTTGTTCCTGTTTCGAGCTGCATTCCGTCAAAATACGCAATACCTGTACAATCTCGCAACATAAGATTACAGCGAATCTGAGTAGCATCGGAGGGTACAGTGAATGTAACAGAAATCCTCTGCCATCCGTTGTTTATTGAGGTATCTGTTGTTCCAATGATTGATTCAGAATGGAAGTCTTTTGTGGTGCCGTCAGGATTCCAGTAAGTTGCCATGAGTTCTGCACCATAGTTTCTGCTACTTAAAGGAGTAATGCCTTTGGCTTTTACCCATGCAGAAAAAGTATAGGTTGTTCCCGCGGTAAACTGCCCTGATGTAAGTGTTTGATATGCACGGGCTGCAGCATCATCACTGTCAAGAGACTTACTGTTTATATAGTAACTCCATCTGCCGTAAAGCTGTTCAACAGACGATACCCAACCGTCAAATGTAGCGGTTCCACTCCATTGAAGATTTGTCCAATATCCCCCTCGGTCAGCACTACCTTCACGAAGATAGTTTCTGACATAAGTGCCGCCTGTTGCAGATTTGCTTAATCTGTTAAGCTGTTTAATATTGCTTGCACTACTGTTTGCATTTGATGCAGTGTATTCAGCGGAAGTTGCACCGAGCGATTTGCCATTGCTCGTTGCTTCTGAAGATACTGTTCTGCCTGCGCTGTCAAAACTTGTTGTTGTAAATATATCATCACTATTGCCGTAAATTCCATCTTTGCCAGAAGAACGCATAACTGTTTTTCCATGTTTGGAGTAATCAAAAGTAATTGTTTGTCCTGTTGTACCAGAACCTTTTTCAACGACTTTAGATACTCGCTTTCCACTGGCTAAAGAAGTATATGTAAACTGTAATTCATAACCATCAGGAGCCTTAACAGAAGTCATTGCACCATTACTGTCATAGGTAAATGTCGTTGTTTCACTGTCTGAATATGTTATACTTGTAAGCTTTCCAGAAGTCCAATTAAAATTTGTTGTACGTCCGGCAGCATCGGTTACACTTCCTATAGCAAGATTGTCTGTAGTCGGCGAAATTGAAATGTATCGTCCTGCACCGTCTCCTACAAAAGTTAACTCAGCATCGTCAATTGATGTGTAGTAGTTTGCTATCTGATTGCCATTGTTATCAAGTGATTTTGCAAAACTACCAGCAGTATTAAACCACATTTCATTGCCGTTATCATCTGCAACTTTATAGTAAAAGTCTGGAGTTGACTTAGGAATAGTTAATGTTAGTCCCATTCCGTCTTCGTCAATCATTGTACCGTCTGACTTTTTTAGAAAATAGTGCTCAGTTCCGTCGCCATCAATATAGACATAAGGATATGTTTCTTGTGCACTTGTTGAAAGTCCAAACTCAGAAGACGGCAAAAGCTGCTGCTGATAGTTTACCATCCAACCGTGACCTCTGTAAGGCATAATTGAACCAAAAGACTCATTTGCCATATAGTTATTAAAAACATGGGATACACTTACAGGTGCTCGGTTGCCTGCTGTTGCGGCATCAGCATGGGTAAAAACTAAATTGCCTGAAAAATCGCATATAGATGCTGTGCCTGCTCTTCCGGCACTCAAGGTTGTATAGCTCCAATATGACTCTATACCTTTATTTGACCTATACACTATGGTAAGTATGGGATAACCCGCTGTGCTCTGGGAATACTTTTCGCCGTAAAGCCATGCATATATACAAGAATCATTAAGTGCTGAAGCGGATTCGTTAGAGGAACGAAGCAAGAAACCGTAGTTTGGGAAACTGGAATCTTCATACCAACGCTTAACAATTGATGTAACATTCCAATTCCTCTGAATTTGAGTGGTTCCTGATTCACTTGCTTTGAGTATTTCAAAATCAGTTGTTTCGGATTCGTATGATGGTTTTGTGTTCCAAGTAACCGAAGTTTTTGACCAACTACTTGTTACTGCATGAACCTCTAATGCTGTATCAGGGGTTGTGCTTGAATAGGCATCAGCCTTAATTTGAAGAGCAGACAAGGTTGCATCGATAACAACATCGCCACGATTGAGTGATGGCAGTTCAAATTTAAGCAAGCCTTGACATTTACCGGTGCCTGAAGAATCTCTTCCTATCATTATCATAGGATCACTCCAACGACTTGTGGTCGGATATCCTGAAGCAACATAAACAGAGTCTATTGCTGTGTTTGACTGCTCAGTTTGGATGCCGGGGTCGATTGTAACAGGAAATACTCGTTCGGACCTGTTTACCCACTCTTTATCAGCGGTAATTGTAATTTGATATTTTTTCTTGTTTTTAGCATCTAAAGTGTAATTTACACTTGTTGATAATTCACCGTTACCGTCGAACATAAACGGTTTGGGCATTATAAATACTGTTTCTTTGGTTTCTGAATCAATTGCATAAATACATCCATCTTCAGAAAGGGAAAGTTCAAGGTTCTTTACATCAACATCAAATGTATAAATGTATTCACTCTGCTGAGATTTTACGATTATGTTTTCTTTAAGACTTGTTCCGGATACAATATATTCAAAGTCTGTATCGGTAAGGATATCTTCATATAAAACCTTTTGGCTAATATTTTGAAGAATGGTTTCATCGTCTGGTTTTTGTTTTTTCTCCGGTTCCATAGAAGATGAAAAAACTGTTTTTCCTTTATTTGAATCAGCAACAAGTGAAAAACTCATAGAGTAATCCTCCGTTTTTACACTTACTAATTTTTTCTGATTCGAGTTTTTGGCAAACTTAACTTTAAATTTGTTTTTCTGTGTTTCATACCCGTCATATTCAAGTAATTCGTCGTCGTTATTTCCGTCTGAATCTGAAGCATCAAGGGTGTTGTCGATATCCTGCCATGAACCATTCTCATCCATATAATGAACAGGTTCATTATATACCGCAGCTTTTGTTGTGCCATCACTCATTTTAAAATATTTTATATTACTGTTGTTTCGCAGTTCAATATCTTCACCCAAAACAATAGGCTCTTCCTCAATTTGAGACACGGAAGTTGAATAGCCTTCAATTTCAGTTTGGTTCTGTAAGGTTTCCGCTGAAACAGTAAGCAAAGATGCAGGAATAATTTGTATAGCCAGAATAACAGCCATAAAAACAGCTATTATTTTAGTTGCAAACGAAAATCGTTTCATCGTTTTACTTCCTTTCTTTTGTGATTTTTGAATAGACATATGTCTACAAGAGGACGATTCAACAAGTGATGAATCGCCCTCTTTTTTAGATTGAGATTATAAGTTGTTTTTTATAAAATTTGCTTTATCCAAGCTGACAATGCCATAATGAGACCATGAATTGGCCAAAGCTATGCTGCTCCAAAAAGAAGAAATTCATAAAAGAGACCAGCTATCAAATCAAACGGTGTAATTCCTCTTTGTATATGTTATTCGCTTTTCATTAGTCTCCACTTAAAACAGTAATTGCAATTACATTGTTGTAATCGTACCATTCATCTCCCGACTTCACAGAAATATCAAATATATTATATCCTACTTCAGAGGGATTTGGATAAAAACCAACTGTCCATATTAGATTGTCTCCATCAACAGAGACATCAGATACATACATTCCATATTCAACTAACGTTAAAGTATAATCATCAGTTCTATTATGAAGCTGCATTTCAGATACTGTTTGGTCAGTTACAATAGTAAATTGTATGGGTGTTCCATATGTAAGCTCGGTTTGTTCGGCAGTTATGCTTTTGAAAGGTGGGTCTGTTTCTGTTACTTCGCCAATAATTTCTCCGTTTTCTGTTACGAACATTCGTGTATCCTCGGGAAGAACATCAGCGGAAACTTCCACCGTGAATTCTTTGCCGGGATAGAGACTAACATTGTTATAGGTTTTTGTGTTAAGTGGTTCACCAATACCAGGTTGCTCAACAGTTAAGTTCATTGTTCCATAATCGTAAGCTTCGATGTTAATATCTATTGCTTCGCTACCATATGGAATAAGGAACATTTTTTCGCCGCTTTCAGTAATCCACGAAACAATACCCGCATCCTTTATTGTGCCTTGAGTAGATAATGACCCTTGACTTTCATAAGCAACAATGTTTCCGCTGCCATCGTACAGAGTAACCGCCACAGGACACTTAGCTTTTAGGAGTTTCGCTACCAGACCTACTGCATAATCTTCCGACAATTCTAAAAGGTCATCAACGGTGATATTTTCTGCGGCTTTTCCAAGTTCTTCTGGCAAATTGTTTAGCCATTCATAATAGTTTGGCATACCATGACCTGCTATACCCAACAAAGCATAATCAACACCGACAATCCAATCAATATTCAAAGGCATGGTAATATGAAAATCTCGACCATGCCTTGTCCACACATTCTCTGGAACATCAAATGGAAAATGTGGAACAAAATCATTGTTGTTTAAAATGTTAAATATGTTTGTATATTGTATAGAGTTGTTGTTAGCACTATTAACCGTATTGGGTGAGGCAAACGTATAGGCATAAACATCAGGTGATGAGATACCATTATTGAGCTCATGTGCAACAAGATTAGCAATTGCCGCACCAAGACTATGACCGGTTACAAGAATTATTGGGTTGTCTTCTATCTCTTCGTTAGATGACACATAACTATCTAATGAGGCTAAAATTTCTTGACACCCAGTTTCAAAATTAATGATTTCTGAATTAATCTGGTTAGCTAAGTCCATTACCCAATCTAATGGTGTAACTGATCCTCTTACAGAAATAACAATCAAGGTTCTACTGTTGCTATCCGATTCGGATACAGTTTCTACTATCCCCGAATCCATTCCGACAGGTTCAGCAAAATCTCCAAAGGAGCTTCCGCTATCGGTTTCAAGAACGGAAAGATTTCCAAAATATAAGCTATTGGTATCATCAACAAATGCATTAGTGCCATTAATATCATTATTATCGTCTCCTGTAATATTATTAACTGTGATTTTTCTGTGTCCGATTGTATGTGCAGCATAGCCCAAATATCCACCATCATAATTATATGAAGTTGCATCAAACCCCAAACTTTCAAGTTCAGCCTCGGCAGTTTTGGTTTCATCATCATAGGGTTCTTGCATAAAACCACTCGGAATAAGCGGAAGCGCTTGATACTCTATAGGATTATATGCCGCATAGCTTAATGCCATTGACCATTGAGCTATTAGATGGTTATATTCTGAAGAACTTTTGTTTGTAATCGAACCGTTCTCGTCAATTTCGCTGAAATAGTAATTGATGTAATCAAGCTGAGTAACGGTAATTATTTCTAAATCTCCTCCATTATCAGCATTAACAATTATTTCACCATTTCTTTCTCCAATATCATTTTTTGCCGTAACTGTTACACAAATATTACCCAAATCATCTTTGACTGCACCTAACCAACTTGAGCTTTCGCTGTCCACCGAAACACTCCAAGGTGAATTTGATATAACAGATATTGATTGAGACCCATCTTTACAATCAAATAACATTTCATTTTTTTCGACAATTATATCGGCGTTTGCTCCTGACTGTATAACATTTACCGTGCCGATTACTGTGCTTCCGGATGTAACTACAACGATTCCAGTTCTTGCGGTAATACTGGTGTTTTCGGTAGCGGTTATTGTAAAAGACGATTCTCCAGTACCGTTAGACGGAGAAACGGTAAGCCAAGACTGGTTGGTGGTAGCTATCCATTCCTTGCTTGCGGTTACCTTTATTTCGGTGCTTGTATTAGCTTCCGAAGTTGTATTCCAACTTGTTTTATCAATACCTGATGGCACATAGGAAAAACTCATTGTCGGACGGTTTGACTCATTTGAAATCCTTGAAGAATAAAAATCAATCTGTGTTTTTGATGACTCATTAGACGATGCAAGCATAAGACCATTGTTCGTGCCTTTATTAATCCAACGCTGAACAGCCGCGGTTATATTGAAAGAATAACTGCTTTTGTCGGAGTTTGCCGAAATAGAAGAAAGCCATATGGCACCGGAAGTTGATTTATAGCCGTTATCGGAATTGTTAAATGGTTGATTGTTCCATGAAATTGTATCTATATTCCATGAACCCACATTACAACAGTCATAAACTCGAACGGATACATCATCCGCAAGAAGAGCCTGGAAAAAGTCATCTTTTTTCAATGTCAAACTTGCCGAATTGACAATGCTTCCTTCAGGAACATTTTCGGGAAGCGTCATCTTTATATATGTTCGGGTAACATTGGCAAGATTTCTTCCGACACGAAGTTCATTCTTTATTCTTGGCGAATCAGCATATAATCCATCAATAACAAAAACATCGCTGATACTTGAATTCAACAATTGAATTGTAGGATCAATCACCACAGGGAAAACTCTTTCGGAACTGTTAAGCCATTCAGTATTTGCAACTAATGTCATAACGTATTCATCACCGTTTGACACGAGTGACATTTCTATGTCTATACTTTCCGCATTGTTTGAATCATACATATACGGAGCTTCAATAAAGAAAATTGTTTCATCAGGGTTATTAGACTCAATTAAACTTATAGAATTATCAGGATTCACAACAGGTGTAAGTCCATTGAAATCCATATCAAAGCTATATGTATATTCAGACTGAGGCTCATACACAACGATGTTTTCTTTAATACTGTTGCTTGTTACAATATACTCAAAATCTGTATCAGGCATGATTTCTTTATATGTAACCGCACTTGATTGATTATCAACAGTCATTAGTTCGGCATTATAAGCCTCTATATCTACGCTATCCAATGCAGATACGGTTGTTACATTGTTAACACTTTTAACTGTATCGAACTTTACAACTTCTGTATTTGAAGAAAGTGTTTCAAGCTCAACTACAGATGCAGATGTTTTTAAGGAAACATCCTTTTGGTCTGAATTTACGCCAAATCCGATTTCATAGCCTTTGTTTTTAGCGGTGATTTTCTGGTCATCAGAAAAATCCTGAGGTATGCTAACATCCAAACCTCCGGATTTAGTTGTATAGGTTGGTTTACCCGACTCACTCAAAGTTGCTCTGTCAAGAGATAAGCTGTTGTCAATCTCTTTCCATTCGCCGTTTTCTTTGTAGTGTACGGGAGCAGAGTATGTAGCTGCAATATAAGAGCCGTCCTCACAAAGGAAGTGTTTTACAGATTCCTCTCTTAACTCAGTTACTTCTTTTACGATTTTTGCATCCACTTCTTCAGCGAGTATATCCTGAACTGCGAGAGATACAGGAATAGCACTAAATAAAAGAATGGTTGCAAGAATTAACGAAAAAATGCGCTTGATATACTTCTTTTTCTTCATAAGTATAATCCTCCTCTTTTGGTTACTTTGGAATAATTTCCGTTTTTAACTTATTATAAAATTTTAGGTGTTTCAATAGTTCGAGCAAAACTGCGGTTTTAGGATGCAACATTACTGATTGACGGTAAATATTTATTGATTTATAATATGATTAGATAAAAATATCTATTATTATATTTATAGTTTGATAAAGTAAAGGAGTTAATAATATGAGAATTTGTATTTGTGATGACAATGAAGTAATGCATCAGGAAATAAGAAAGTGCCTGCAACCATTCTTTACCGAAGCTGATATGCCGCAGATTACAGATTTCTTTCAAGGTGAAGAATTGGTTAAACATTATTCGTCACAAAAAGATTTTGATATAATATTTCTTGATATAGAGATGGGCAAAATGAACGGCATAGATACAGCAACAGAAGTACGCAAGCATGCACCGGAAGCAATTATTATATTTGTATCAAGCCACAAGAATTATGTGTTTGATGCTTTCAGATGTGAAGCATTTCATTTTCTTGTTAAACCGATCAGACAAGATGAGTTTGACGATGTATTTAACCGAGCATTGCATAAGCACAGGGTAATGAATGAGAAATATCATGTGTGTTGGAAAAACAGTAGAGAAACGCTTATGATTGGCGATATAACATATATTGAGGGATATAAAAGGAGATTAAAGGTTCATATAGTCGGAGAAGAATATGAACATATGGGAAAAGTTTCAGATGCCTACGAAAAACTCAAAGCTCATGGGTTCCTTCGGCCGCATCAAGGTTTTGTTATAAATATGAGACATATTAAATCTTTCGGCAGCACTGAAATAACTTTGAGAGACGGTTCAAAAATTCCTATCGGTGAAAAAAGAAGAAAAGAAATATTGCAGATGTATGATAAATATATTCAAAAGTGGAAGTGGTGATTTTATGGCTAATTATATAATCAACTTGTTTGGTAATATTTGTGAATTGTTTATTATCCTTTTCTTTTTAAAAGACAATTACAAACCGAGATTTAAAAAAACAATTTTTATTCCTCTATGTATCCTCTTTACACTTTTTCAATTTTTAAACACAAATCTATTTTTGGCTGAATCCAATTTTGTTATTTTAGGAAGTTTGTTATTTGTTTTTCTTGTGTTGCTTATTCATAGATTAAACTGGAAAAATCATTTGGCATTTTTATTCTTTCTGTTTGCTATAATAGGATGTTCTGAAGTTATTGTTGGAATGCTTTTTTCTTTAATATTTAGAATTGATATAAGTTTTATCCAAAACAACGCTTTTGCTTTTGCAACTGGAACAGTAGCGTCAAAATTCTTGGCATATTTCTTTGTTCTTCTTACAAAAAGAAATCGAATTAGTTCTAATTATAAAAAAGGAAAACAACTATCTCTTTTGATTTACTCTTTGCCAATAGCGTCACTTCTTGTTATACTCTTATTTCTTCGCTGTTGTTATCAAATAAGTGATACAGTATTTGAAATAATTACACTTACAGCATCAATTGTTTTAACTGTTGCAAATATTACCGTATTTTATATAGTTGACAAACAAAATGAATTGATTGAAACAAAAGAAAAATTACTTTTTGCAGAAATTCATATAAACAACCAAGTTATGCATTACCAAGAACTTAACAAACACCAAAACGAACTCAAAATATTCAGACATGATATAAAAAATAGGTTACTTTCGCTTATGGCTTTGGTGAAAGACGGCAAATCAGATAAGGCACTTCAAATAATGGAAAACAATCTTAATTGGCTTGAAGAAATGAATAGTAATATTATAAACAGCGGAAATCCTATTGTTGATGCTATTCTCCAAGCTAAGCTTCATATTGCAAAAGACAAAAACATTTCATTACAAATTTCTACAAAACTTGCAGAAGAAATCACAATAGATGAACTGGAGCTTGGAATAGTTTTAGGCAATGCTTTAGATAATGCAATTGAAGCTGTTGAAAAAAACTTTGACAAAGACAAGAAATATATTAGTCTTACTCTAATGTCAACCGATGACAGAATATCAATATCCGTCTCAAATCCAGTAGAAGAAGATATTGACACTGAGAGACTTGTAACCTCTAAAGACGATAAAGAGAAACACGGATATGGAATCAAAAGCATAAAAGCTATTGTTCAAAAATATGACGGTATCGTATCGTTTTCTTGCGAAAACAGAGTATTCAATGTGAGTATTAATATGGCAAACAAATAACAGAAAAACCGCAAAGTTGCATCCTAAAACCGCAGTTTTGCATTTTAACTTTAGATTTTTTTATTTTTATACTATTATGTGTACGAGAACTTTTCTCGTACACTTTTTTATTTTGGACGGTGAAAAAGTATGTATAAAAAGATTTCGCAGAAAATAAGCGAAAAATTTGTAACGCTTGGGATAATTTCTAACGATGATTATGAAATTTACAAGTACGGTTTTGAACTCATTATTGCATTATTATCAACCGTAACCAGTATTGTTCTGATATCACTACTCATCCACAAGTTTGTTGAAACTGTGTTGTATTTAGTTGGCTTTTTATGTGTCAGGGCAATATGTGGCGGCTATCACGCAAAACATCATTACACTTGCTATGTAATAACAACTTCTACTTACTTTCTATTTTTGATTTTAAATATCTGTTTTTATTCAAAACCTTATTTAAATTTAGTAACCGGCTTTATGACTGTTGTTTCTGCAATTCTGATAATAGCTTTTGCTCCGATTGAACATCCAGATAATCCTATGACAGAATACAGAAAAAATAAAAACCGTTTTTTTAGTCTGCTCCTTTCAATTATTATCTGTCTAATTCACTTTGTATCCTTGTTTTCAAAAAATATGGCACCATATGTATTCAATTATGCTACAGGAATTTTTTTGGCTACTATCGCCATTTTGATAGCGAAAATTGAAATAGTGATTCTTAAAAGAAAGGAGGAACGGCAATGAAAAAGTTTTTTATGCACATTGCATCCCTGGTTGCATCATTAGCTATTTTTGTTGGAATTTCATCTGTAAACTCACCGAGTTTTGTTATCTTCCATCAGCCCAAAGTGCCTACAGGTCTTGAAAAGTACAGAAAGTAAATTAAATCAAAAAACAAAATGACAGACATCTCAAAAAGTGTCTGTCATTTTGCTGATATAATTAAGTCGGATACTTTGATGTCAAGTTTCCCCAAAAAAACTTTAAGCTGAGTTGGATTGGGTAAAACTGACCTCATTTCCAAACTGATGTATTCTTCCGTGTCAATCTCCAAGATTTCAGCCATTTGGGATGCCTCAAAATTATGATTTTCTCTAATGGATTTTAGATTGTTACGAAATCCTGTTCTTTCATTTTTATTGATTAAATCAATTGTTGTTGAATTGGCTTTCTTTCTTTTCTTTGGAAAATACAAACAAAGATTATCCTTAAGTATAATTTCGATTTGGTCTTTTCCTAATCCTTTCAAACTAATCAGATAATCACTGCTAATAATATCCTCAATAGTATATTCGTCTAGTAAAAACTTTTCAAAAGGTACTCTATAGATTATTGATAATAGAATCAACATTTCAGTTGTAAGATATGCTATATCTCCTTCACTTCGTTTGTATTTATAGCTATTTACAAATATTATATTGGAAACTTGTGCTTCTGATATTCCCAACAGTTCACGGACTGCTTTGATTTTTTTATGAATCATACATACACCTCAAAAAATATACTGTATAACTAAAGAATACAATTTTATGACGATTTTGTCAAGTTTGACGAAATCGTCATTTTTTTACTTTTAAATTTCATATACTATAATTATAAAAGATTTATAAAAGATATATAAGGTGTGAGTAAATGTTGGAGTTAACTGTTGGCGAGTTCGTAAAAAGAAGACGAATGGAACTTAATCTTACACAGGCAGAACTTGCAGAAAAGATAAATTCAGACACCTGCTATATCAGTCGAGTAGAAACCGGAGCCAGAAAACCTACTGTTGATAATTTGGCAGCATTAGCAAACGCTCTTAATGTTTCAAGTGATTACCTGTTAGGCCTTAATTCAAATATTGTTTTGCATGAACATGTTTCTGATATGGAAAAAATTTTGCAGAGTTTAATTGAAGAAGACAAAGAGGCTGCAATAAGACTTTTTTATGAGTTTACTTCAAGATGTAAAACAAAAGAATAGATTATATATTATCAAAAACAGCCTACATTTTGCAGGCTGTTTTTGATTTAGGGTATACAAATTTAACCTACTTAACATAAAAAGATTAAGTAAGTCAATTATTAACCAAAGGGCGGTTGGTTATGAGTATAAAAAAGTTATTTCATCAAAATTCAATGACTGTGTTATTAGTGTTTGTTTTGCTTGTAGCATTTTCTTCCTGTAATTTTAAAGAAAATACAAAATCAACGGCACAATCTTCATCTAGCAAAACAACTGTAACCCAAGTTTATAGCGAGTTAGAAAAAACAAACAATTATGCGCAGCAGACACATAAAAAAATTTCTGACTATAATATTCCATCATATTCGCAACAACCATTTGTAGTATTAAACAACAGTATTCCATGGTTCGAAGATTCAGACCGAATTGCCTTTTCTTTTGAGCAATATTGTGAACTTGATCATCTAGGACGATGTGGAACAGCGTTCGTCTGCGTTTGCAAAGACACAATGCCGACAGAAGAACGAGGCGAAATAGGGAACATAAAACCTTCGGGCTGGCACACTATCAAGTATGATATTGTAGACGGTAAATATCTGTATAACCGCTGTCATCTTGTCGGTTATCAACTTTCAGGAGAAAATGCCAACCCAAAGAATTTGATAACCGGAACTCGTTATTTAAATGTTGAAGGTATGCTCTACTTCGAAAATATAGTTGCTGATTATGTTGAAAGTACAAACAATCATGTCTTGTATAGGGTAACTCCCGTTTTTGAAGGGGATAATCTCTTGGCAAATGGGGTTATAATCGAGGCTTATTCTGTTGAAGATAACGGTGAAGGAATCTGCTTCAATGTGTTTTGTTACAATGTTCAACCTGGAATAATAATAGACTATTCAACTGGAGATAGTCAATTAGCAGTACCGTTAACTACATATTCAATTGCAGATAGTACAAAGTATATTGTAAATATAAACACAGCCAAATTTCACTATCCGTTTTGTTCTTCTGTTGAAGATATGAAAGAAAAGAATAAACGGTCATTCAACGGAACAAGAGAAGAACTTATTGAATTAGGCTACATACCGTGCAAAAGATGCAATCCATAAGATTATTTGTTTTCCTTTCTTTTGAAAACAACGAAATACTCATCTCTTCCAATTTCGGGCAATTTGCCATTACAAACAAAACACCTATCTATTTGTTCGCAAGTTGAGCATTCTTGGCATTTCCACTGCTTAAATAGTTCTCTGATATTAGCTTTACCTATCATAGGAAACTTAACTTTCATTTCAACTACGAAACCTATATGTTCTATTATGTCGATAAAACTATCATGCGTAACACAGAAAAAGCTGTTCACATTGTGTTCTGTCAAATCTTTCTTCAATTTTTCTGCAAACAGCTTCTTTAAGTGTTCTTTATCGGCTATAAGCATTCCGTTGTTCAAACACTTTTTCTTTTCAAAATATTGGTGGCTACGATTAATGTTGAAATACCCTAATGAACCAACGAAATAGTAGCCGTTTCCTACAAATCTTTTCATCATTTACATTCCTTTCTTGTGTATGTAAATTTAACTCTTATATATAAATGACAAAAAACTTAAAATGTTACGCAAAAATTTTTAAAAAAATAATTTTTCTGCGTTTTGTACAAATAAAGCTCTTAGTTTTGTCTAAAATGACAATTAGTTTTGCATTTGAATGCAAATCTGGTTAAAAAGCAAATTAAAAGTATTATTTGGACACATTTTGTAAAAAAGTCGCATTTTTGCACTCTAAAACCGCAGTTTTGCATTTTGCGTTGACACCTTAAATAAAATAATAGTAAATTTTCTATGGGTGAAGGTTACGTTTATTACATTTGTAGCAGTTGAATCCGTCCAAATCATCTGTTCCAATATTGTATGATTCGAAGCCTTCGGCAGTATACCCAGCCCCGGTGTTATGTTGCACACATCGGGGTTTTATTTATAAAT
>JAZQAN010000069.1:0-2218 GCA_045545235.1 Clostridia bacterium
ACAATTTTTTGTGTTTTCGTTTTCATTTTGAAAAACCCCTTTACAAATTTTTTTATTTATTATATAATAAATCTGAACATATCGCAATTACCAATTAAGGAGATTTTAATATAACCAGATGAAATACTCAATTGATACTAAATCAACCAAAAAGGCATACATGCAATTGTACGAACAGATTAGAAATGACATAATAAATTCAATATATAAATATGGAGACAAACTCCCTTCAAAGCGTATTCTCGCCGAGGAAACACTGACAAGTGTTATTACTGTTGAACACGCATACGGAATACTTTGTGATGAAGGATATATCGAATCCAGAGAGCGATGCGGATATTTTGTTACATACCGCAAAAATGATTTTGTTCCTATTGCAGAAAATGAGAATCATGATATATCTTTAAGCAATCATCACTATCACACAAATGAGTTCCCATTCTCTGTTCTTGCAAAAACAATGCGAAATGTAATCTCAAAATACGGCGAAAACATATTAGTTAAATCCCCAAACGCAGGTTGTACTGAGCTTAGAAAAGCAATTTCAGATTACCTTGCAAGAGGAAAAGGAATCAATGTTTCATATAATCAGATTGTAATTGGTTCCGGTGCAGAGTATCTCTACGGACTTATCGTACAGTTTCTGGGACGTGATAAGATATATGCTCTTGAAAATCCATCTTACGAAAAAATTCATTCCGTTTACAGAGCAAACGGTGCAAAGTGTGATTTGCTTAAATTAGGAAAAGATGGAATTCTTACCTCTCAGCTTACAAAAACAAAGGCATCCGTTCTACACATAACACCTTTTAGAAGTTTTCCAAGTGGAATTACTGCAAGTGCATCGAAGCGCAACGAGTACATCAAGTGGGCTAATGACCGAAAAGCCGTAATCATCGAAGATGATTTCAATTCTGAATTCACCGTTTCTACCAAAAACGAAGATACTGTTTTTTCCCTCGAACCTGTCCGCAGTGTTATCTATGTAAATACCTTTACTAAAACAATTGCACCTTCAATGAGAATCGGATACATGGTCTTACCTGAAGAACTTGTTAAACCATTCTTTGACAAGATGGGATTTTACTCCTGTACCGTTCCAATATTTGATCAGTATGTTCTTGCAGAATTTATTTCAAATGGTGACTTTGAAAGACATATAAACCGAACACGAAGGAAACTCCGTCAAATACATAAAAATAAGTAAAGTGCAGAACTAATCTGCACTTTCTTTCTTTTATAAAATATCAATATGTTCGTTATTCAACGCCTTGTTCATACTTCTTACTGCACAGAACTTTCCGCACATTGAACAGCTTTCCTCAAGTTCAGGCTTTCTGTCATCTCTGATTTTCTTTGCAGTTTCAGGATCTATTGAGCACTCCCACTGCATGTCCCAATCAAAGGTTCTTCTGGCATCAGCCATTTTATCATCTATATCTCTTGCATGAGGTATTTTCTTTGCAATGTCTGCAGCGTGTGCAGCAATTTTAGAAGCAATAATCCCCTGTTTTACATCATCAACATTTGGAAGAGCAAGATGTTCTGCAGGTGTAACGTAGCATAAAAACGCCGCTCCGGCACTGGCTGCTATTGCACCGCCAATAGCTGATGTTATATGGTCATATCCCGGAGCAATATCTGTTACGATAGGTCCTAATACATAGAACGGTGCACCCATACAGATTGTCTGCTGTAATTTCATATTTGCTTCAATCTGGTCCAGAGGCATATGTCCGGGGCCTTCAACCATAACCTGAACATCCTTTGCCCATGCACGTTTTGTAAGTTCTCCAAGGCGAACAAGCTCCTCTATCTGACAAACATCGCTTGCATCCGCTAAGCAACCGGGCCGACAAGCATCTCCAAGAGAGATGGTTACATCATATTCACGACAGATGTCAAGAATTTCGTCATAGTATTCATAGAACGGATTTTCTTCTCCTGTCATACTCATCCAGGCAAACACAAGCGAACCACCACGGGATACGATATTCATTTTTCTGTTATGATTCTTTATCTGGTCAATTGTTTTTCTTGTAATTCCGCAATGGATAGTAACAAAATCAACACCGTCCTGTGCATGAAGTCTTATTACATCAATAAAGTCTTTTGCTGTCAAGGTATTTAAATCTCTCTGATAATGAATTACACTGTCATATACAGGAACTGTTCCTATCATTGCAGGGCATTCTTTTACAAGCTTTTGTCTGAATGG
>JAZQAN010000070.1:0-35447 GCA_045545235.1 Clostridia bacterium
GGAAGGCTTTCTAACAAATTGATTGTACTATACTGCAACATTTCAAAACAGTATACTTTATTTGTAGGCTCTACTTTGCTATCTGCTCATCGGTAAACCTCTATTGAACCACGCGACTATCGCGTGGTTTTCGTTACACAATAAAAAAGACGGGTTATAAACCCGTCTTTTAAATTAACAAATCAATTCAGTTTAGCCTTCTACTACAGGATCAACCTCTGGAAGCTCTTCCCCGTTACCCAAACTTACTGTATTTGAGTAAACAGAAATTGAATACTTAGTAGATTTGCCATCTAACAAATAGTTTTTAACATAGCTATCTCTGATATTTTCAAATTTGGCTGCAATATCGTTTGAAGATTTTAGATTTACAACCTTTACTGATGGTTTTACATATTTTTTCATACTATATTGCACCTCCTTATTCTGCTTCTGTCATTGCGTCACGGTTTCTTACATAGTAGTAAGCAGTACCGAAGTTTGTTACGTTACCTTCAGCATCTGTACCTGTTGGGTTTGATACATAAGTATCACCGAATACTGAAAGTTCTATCTTTTCACCATCGATTACAACATATGGGAAAGCTTCGAAACCGTACTTATCAGGATCAAGTTCACCTTTGTTTGAACCGTCAAACAACTGTACACCGTACTTAGTATTGCCATCAGCAGCACTTGGAAGTGATGCAATTAGTTCTAAGTTTGCTTTTTCAGCAGCAGATGTAGTAGCTTTTTCATATCTGTAAACATTCAAACCATATTCTTCATAATCTGATGGGTTAGAAACTGTAGTAAGGAAAGTAACAGAATCAAAATCACCATCGTTATCTGCATACTTACCAATTATTGGTTCATAAACTGTTCCGTATGTAACAGTATTTGCATTCGCTTTGTATGATGCACTTGCATTAGTGTTACCGGGAGCATTTGTTACTTGGATACCGATTAGGTCACCACCGAAAAGTTCAAGACCTGCAAATTCGTTGTCTGTGATGTCATCCTTATAAAGACCGGCAACAAGCAAGTTTGTATAACCTTCGCCCTGAACTCTGCTTGTAGCCTGTGACTTACTTGTAGCATAAACTGTATCACCGTTTTCTTCTTTTTGTGCTGCACCGTTGTAGCTACCTGCAAATCTCTTGAAGTTAACTTTAAAGTGTGAGTCACGACCATTTTTTGTACCAAGGTCAACCATGATAGCTGAAGCACTCTTCAAGTCAACAGTTGCGCTCGGCTTTGGAATGTAGAGGTCATTACCTTCACCGTCAAGACCCCAGTTGTTACCAGTACCTATGTTACCGCTGAATGAACCAACCTTTGTTGGAACACCATCAACCATAGCATAAATAGTAGGGTTCTTTGCGTTAATCTGTGCACCTACAAATACAACAGATGTCTGCATATCTGTGATTGTATCTACAGAAGCGTAACGTGTTGTTCTTGAACCGCCCTTTAATGCAGCAAGTTCTTCTTCATTAGAAACAAACTGAACCTTACGGTTTTTGAATGCATCAAAATCAGCTGTAACTGCATCAAATGATGCTGCACCGTTTGCATCTACAGTAGCCTGGTCAATGTGAACAATGTTGCCTTCAGCAACAGCTTCATTAGTTTCTGCATCATCATCACCATAGATAATGTAAGAAACCATTGAACCTTCAACAGCACCTGCAAGCTTTGCATTTACTGTGATTTCACCGGTTGATACGTCGTATTTTGTTGATGTCTGGTATGTAGCGCCGTCAGCGGAAACACACACCGCACATGTCATCACCATAGTGAAGACAATCAAAGCTGAAATAATTCTTTTTAGCTTCATTTTTAAACCTCCTTGAGTGTTAAAAAAATATTAAATTAACATTTAAACATATTTTACAACTTTTTTACAGAAATGTCAAATGTTTTTTTAAAAAAATTAATAAAATTTTTCTTTTTGTGCAAGTGTTACAAAACGCATTTTGTTTTTTAGGCAAAAAAACAAAATGGCTTTTGTAATTGATAATGGAGAATGGATAATTATTGTTGAAACGCTTTGCGTTTCTTTTAATTTTTTAGTTTTTCTTTGGTAGTTTTGCATATGGATACAAGAATTTTTATAATTTCATCCAAATCATTATTCAAGCTATCGTACTGTGCATTATCAATATAATTTGTTCTGTGCAAAAGCTTAACCCAATACTCCGTTTCTTTTGCTTCCTTTAGTGCTATATTATTTTTTGAAAGAAAATCCGCCATACTTTGAGCTTGTTGTGCCTCACATATATTAGCACCAATACTTGTTCCTGATTTTAGTATTTGTTTTGATAAAACATACTCATTTTTTTCGGTTGTTAAAAATTTATGTAAATTAACAATACGAACTGCAAAATCAATGCTTTTGTTTTCTATAATATTATCAATCATAAGGTCTCCTTTTTATTGATAGCTTACAATCAAGTTTAATTTTTTTAACGAAAATGCGAAGCATTTTTACATTAATTATCAATTCTCCATTATCAATTCTCCATTACTAATAATTAATTTTTTATCCATATATTGTTTTGCCGCCGTTTTATGTGAAATAAGAATGCAGGTTTTATCTTCAAGGCATTTGATATTATGAAGTAACTCTCTTTCCGTCTTTTCATCAAGTGCAGATGTTGCCTCGTCAAGAAGCAATACAGGTACATTACGGTAAAGCGCCCTTGCAACAGCAAGACGTTGTACCTGCCCCTCGGAAAGGCCTACGCCGTTTTCCCCAACAACCGTATTTACTCCATCGGGCATATTACATACATCATCCCACAGGCAGGCAAGCTTAAGACATGCCTCAACCCTTTTTGTATCGACAGTTTCCGCAAAAAACAATACGTTTTCCTCAACGGTACCGGAAAGCACCATATTACCCTGCGGTACATATGCAAAAAGTTTTCGGCAGTCTGCACTTATTTTGTGAATATTCCCAACATCATCAGTAAGGGCAATCTCTCCGCCATCGGGTTTGTACATATGAAGCATAAGCTTAAGCAAAGTGCTTTTTCCTATACCCGATATACCTGATATTAAAACAAAATCACCTTTATCAATTTTAAAGTTTGCATTTTCAATAATTTTTTCTTCCTTATTATATGAAAAAGAAACGTTTTTAAATTCTATGCTTTCAAAATCCGAAATATCACAGTTTGTTTTATTTTCATTAAATTGCACAATGTCCATTAGTCTTTCCGCAGAGGCAAGCATCTGATAGTACTGTGGTATTACAGAGGCAATTCCCTTAAATGGTGACTGCACCTTACCTACAAGCTGTACCATAGCCATTAAGTTACCATAGCTTATTTTACCCATCGCTATACCAAAAGCACCCCAACCCAGGGCAAGAAAATACCCAAAGGTGAATGCAAATTCTGCCGCAAGACTCGCTAAAATGTTATTGTTATTTCTTCTCTTTAAAGCCCTATAGTTATTATCCTGTATGCCCTTTGCATGTTTTACAACCTTTTCTTCATTTGCAAAGGATTTTATAACAAGCATATTATGAATACATTCAAGCATAAAGGAATTACTTTTATCAGACCATTTGCGACATTCAAGTGTGAATTTTTTCAGGCGTTTGCCCCAAAACATAGCCCCTGCGCCTACAACAGCACCTGTAGCTGCACAAACAACGGCAAACAACGGCTGAATTATAAGCAAAGCACCAAAAGCAGAAACTACACCTGTTACAAAGGCAAGTATCTGGGGTATTATACCAATTACTGCACACATTACAACGTCACTGTCAAGTGTTATGCGGTTTAAAAGCTCACCACTGTGCATAGCAGTTGCCCTGGCATAATCCATATTAATTGCATCGGCAAAAATACGTCTTTGCAGCTTTAAGGTATGCTTTGCAACAATATCTGCACTTATCTTCATATATAAAAAGCTGAGAACAAATTGCAAAATAATAAGAATACCAAGAAAAACCGCAGAACTTATAAGTTCTTCACGGTTTTTGGCAACTGCAGAATCTATTACGTTTTTAGATTGCAGAGCAAGTATCACACCAAAAAATGCATTCATCATTCCTACAATGCTTATTGCTATAATACCGGGTATTACAGGTCTGCTTATACTTTTTATCCATTGGAGTATCGGATTTTCAGTTTTCAAAATCATCTGCTCCTCTCTTGTATGCTTCCTACACCTCATCCACCGCTAAAGCGGTCCCCCTTCTCCTCAAGGAGAAGGCTTTTTACGGCTTCTCCTTGAGGAGAAGCTGGCGAGTTTACGAGCCTGATGAGGTGTCACCTTATATGACTAAGAATGTCACTACACACTGCATCAAAGTTCGCATTAACATCCAAATTTGAATATCTTAACACCTTGATACCTTGTTCTTTTAAATAATCATCCCGCTCTTTATCATTTTTTATATTTACATCTTCATAATGTTGTGACCCGTCAAGTTCTATTACAATTTTTGAAGATGCTATATAAAAATCAACAATATACTTTCCTATTACTTTTTGTCGTTTCACGGTAACCGGTAGAGCTTTAAGAAAATCAAACCAAAGATGTCTTTCTTCTTTTGTCATATTCTTTCTTAAAATTCGTGAATTGGCAGTTAATGTTGAATTATAATTCTGATTCATATTACACCTCATCCACCGTAAAAGCTTACCAACCTCTTAGTTTTTTTATTATTTTAAACTTAAAAGGTCTTAAACCTATGAAAAGGCACCACAAAAAGCTATACATTCTGTACCACAAACAATTTGTGCTGTATTGCTTACCCTTACGTTCAAATGATGTCATTACAGCAATTACATTTTCCTTTTTTACAGGATATTCTATTGCAACCTGATCATCACCGCAAAGTTTGTAGCCAAGCTTACCCTTGCCAACTACACGGTGAAGAATGTAGCTTCCATCCTCACGGCGATAAAGTATAACATCGCGTTTTTTTACCTTCTTGCATTTTGCAACAATTGCTTTATCACGCTGATTGCAAAACAACGGATACATACTGTTGCCCACTATTGTAAACTTAATTTCTTTTCCCATTTCCAGAAACGGCATTGATAAATTGACAATGTCCGCCATATCTGTAAGTGAAAATCTTCCTATTAAATCAGACATCTATTACTCCTGCTGCTGCAAGTTCATTTACAAAAACCTTAATATCACTTGCCGCAGTTTCCTTATCTACATCGTATTCTGAAAGAACTGCCTTAAGCAAATCACTTTCAGACTTATCTTCCAAAAGCTGAAGCCACAAAAATGCACTTACCTCATTAAGCATAATCATAGAACTGAAGTCTACAACTCTGCTTTCTGTAGGAATAACAACATAATTATCTGCAATTTCCCTAAGTTCAAAACCATCTTTGATTTTCATTTTACTGCCTCCGATTATTTCATTTTTTCAGCAAGACTTATTGCTTTTTCAAGTTGTTTGTCAACCTCAACCTTTGTTTCTTTTAATACATCATTAATTTTTATCTGTGTTGTAAAATCGGCAACACCATAAGGGAAAAGTTTGGTGTTTTTCTGGAACTGCTTTATTAAATCAGCAGTTTGCAGGTCGTAGGTTTCATTTATTTCAAGCTTAAACCCAAGTGCCGAAAGTCGCTCTTTAAGGCATTTTACATCACTGCCTTTATCCCCAACTTTCAAAACTCTTGTAATTTCATATGGTGTAACCGTTGACATATCAAACGGTTCAAGCTTATTTGTAACAAAATAATCAGGGTCTATGCCGGATTTATGTATTACTTTGTGACTTGGTGTGTAGTATTCAGCAACAGTCATCCACATATAATGATTACTTCTTAATGGCACATATGTCTGTACAGTACCTTTACCATAAGAGGTCTGCCCCACTATATAGCCTGCTTTATAATCCTTTATAGCACCTGAAACAAGTTCTGAAGCAGAGGCACTATATTCATTTATAAGCACAACCGCCTTGAATTTGCACGGAGTATCCTTTGCGTGGTGATATTGGTTATTCTTTTCATTTTTATATTCTTCTGTTGCTATAAGCTCACCGTCAGGAATAAAATAGCTTGCAACCTCTATTGCTGCAGAAAGGTAACCGCCAAGGTTATTTCTAAGGTCAAGTATAACCTTTTTAACTCCTTTTTCATTAAATTCATTCATCACTTTTGCAAAAGCTTCACCTGTATTGGCATTGAATGAAGATATTTTTACATAGCCGACATCTGTACCATCAATTAATTTGTATGTAACAGGGTTAATTTTTATTTCTGCTCTTTTTATGGTATATGTATATTCTTCGCCATTTCTCAAAACAGTAATTTCAACACTTGTGCCTGCAACACCTTTTATAAGATCGGTAACCTTGTCAAGGCCATAGCCTTTAACATTAACACCGTCTACAGCAATTACTCTGTCACCAACTTTTAAACCCGAGCCTTCCGCAGGTGCACCCTCAATTGCTTCACCAAGTATTACATATTCTTCATCATAATGTACATTTATACCGATACCCACATACACTCCCGAAACATCTTCAAGACGTGTTGCAAATTCTTCTTCATTATAATACATTGAATTTTCGTCAAGTGCCTCGAAAGTACCTTTGCCAAACTCTTCCAAAAGTTCCGGATGTTCTTTTAAAATTGCAGTTACTGCCGCAGTCAACATTTCTTCCCTTGAAATATCGTACTTATAATATTTCATAATATAATTAAGAAGATTATCATAAAATTCTGCAACTTTTTCACCGTCTGTTGTATCTATAGGCAAATAGTCTGCAAGAGTTTTGGCACTTACCGTACTAATTGCAGAAAACATCATTACAACACATAGAAGTACTGCAAAAATTCTTTTTAATTTCATTAAAATCACCTCTTAACGCGATATTCCTTTTACTACTACCTTACCACCATAATTATCTGCAAAAACATAAACATATTTATCGAGATTTTCCAAAATAAAGCTTTCGCTTACACCAATATCAGATGCATCAAAAACGGCAAATGTACCATCAACGCTTTCTTTTATCCAGGTTCCATAGCCCTTTCTGTACACTTCTGATGCATAAAGTTCGCTGTTTTCAAGCCAGTAAAGTTTTACCTTGTACATTGAAGGCTGTACAATTTCTCCTGCTTTCCATATAAACATAATTCTGTTTGCTTTGTCTGTAATACAGGTATAAACATCATTATAATTTATATCTTCTATACTTTGATTTTCTGTAACAAAAACAGTTTTGCTGTAAAAAGCAAGATTGTGATTGCGTATTAAAGCTTCTCGCTTCCCTGAAACAAACAGGCAGGAATTGTCATTTATATATCTTTTTATTAACCCATCAGTAAGTGGTGAAAGGTCTTTACCCTCCTCGTTTACAAGCCCCGCTTTTGCAACTATAACACCGCTGTTTATTGCGGCTGATATAACCGCAGGGTTTTTAAGATTACGTCTGTTTTGCAAACGGCTTATCCCCGAAATGTCATCTGTAACCTCGATGTTATGATATTTTAAAAGTGTTTCTGTTAATTCCATAAAACCTGATGCACTTACATTTGTAATTAAAGTAAATATCAAAAATGTCAGTACAGTAATTATCTTTTTCATATTGTCTCCGTTTTACATTTTTTCAGGTGCTTCAACCTTTAATAGTTCAAGCACATTTGCAAGAGTAATTCTTGCACAATCTATAAGTTTAAGTCTTGCAAGTGAAAGTTCTTCATCTTCAATGTTTACGTGACATTCGTTATAGAATGAATGGAAAGCATTTGCAAGCTCTACAGAATATCTTGTAAGCTTTGAAGGTTCAAGTGTTTCAGCAGCAGCCTTAATTTCATCAGGCAATTCCGCAATTTGTCTTAATAAATTAAATTCTTCATCTTTAACAAGGATATCCTTATTTATTTCACCTGAAGCTTTTACCTTTTTGCCTGTTTCTTCAAGCAGACGTATAATACTGCAAATTCTTGCATGTGCATACTGAACGTAAAACACAGGATTGTTATTTGACTGCTCAACTGCAAGGTCAAGGTCAAAGTCAAAATGACTGCCTGCATTTCTCATATTAAAGAAGAAACGTGCAGCGTCTATACCGATTTCTTCAAGTAAGTCATCAAGTGTAATTGCCTTACCTGTACGCTTTGACATTCTTGCAACCTCACCGTTTCTCATCAGACGTACAAGCTGCATAAGTACAACTTCCAGCTTTTCAGACTCAACACCAACCGCATCCATAGCATATTTCATACGTGCAACATGGCCATGATGGTCTGCACCCCATACGTCTATAACTCTGTCGAACCCACGGGTTACAAATTTATTTCTGTGGTATGCAATATCTGCTGCAAAATATGTTGGTATACCATTTGCACGAACAAGAACATCATCCTTTTCGTCCTCAACTGCAGATTTTAACCATATTGCACCATCTTTTTCATAGGTATAACCTTTTTCTTTAAGAATTTCAACGGTTTCCATAACCTCGCCGCTTTTGTGAAGTTCACTTTCATAGAACCACACATCATAGTTTACACGGTAGTCACCAAGAGTCTTTTTCATAAGCTCTACGTTTTTATTAAGTGAATAATCTACAAGAGCCGCTTTACGTTCTTCACTTTCGGCATTTACATATTTATCTCCGTTGATTTCAATAAATTCCTTCGCACGCTGTGTAATGTCAGCACCCTGATACCATTCTTCCTCAAAAGGTACATCTATGCCACATTCCTGCAAATATCTTGCTTCAAGCGAGCATGCAAATTTTTCAACCTGATTACCTGCATCGTTAAGATAAAATTCACGTGTTACATCATATCCTGCAAAGTCAAGAACTGCCGCCATTGAATCACCCAATGCACCACCTCTTGCATTACCCATATGCATAGGACCCGTAGGGTTTGCGCTGATAAATTCAACCATAACCTTTTTGCCCTTTCCGTAATCAATGCTACCGTAACGATTGCCCATCTTTTCAACAAGGTCTATTACGTCATAAAGCCAGTTTTTGTTAAGATAAAAGTTTATAAAACCGGGACCTGCAATTTCTACTTTTTCAATATATGTTCCGTTACAGTCCATTTTTGAAACAAGTTCTTCCGCAATCATACGGGGTGCTTTTTTTGCTATCTTTGTAAGTAGCATTGCAGCATTTGTGGAAAAGTCTCCATTTGCTTTTTCACGAGGGGTTTCCACCTGATACGCAACTGCTTCAAAACCGCAATCTGCAACTGCTTTATCAACAAGTGATGATATTTGTTTTCTTACTGTTTCTTTTATATTCATTAATCATTGCACCTTACTTTCATATGAAAATTATTTTTTCCTACTGAATTATTATCTACATCTATACTGTAATCGGCAAATATTTCTCCGCCGTTATCGTCAAATTCAACTTTAACATCCTGTGCCCACACACCAACTGAAATTCCTCCATACGGTGTGTCATAGCAACACACATGATGCATTCCCTTTTCAAATATAAGCTGTGTGTTATTTGTACCAAACCGAAGTATTGTAACCTTCTTACCCTGCAATTTTACAGTTGTGGTGGTACCATCCATACCTGTAAGCTCCGATTCTTTATATTTTATATAATATGCATCGCCTTTTTTATACATACTGCCTTCTGTGACAAGTTCTATCTTATCCTTATCACCATCATTCTCCTGTGTTCCCACAAGAGTAATGAGTACATCTTTTTTCATAAAACCTTCCTCCGAGAAAAATGCACAACGTAACGCACGTCACTATTTACAATGCACACGTGCGTTACGTTATAAGATTATACCAATGGACTTGGTCTCTGGATGAAATGCAAAATATTGCCTTCAGGATCTCTGAAGAAGAATGTACCTACACCATTAGGTGCAATTTTCATTGGAGTAACAACCTCAACACCTGCTGCAATCATTTTTTCTGTCATTTCTTCGATATTATCTGTTGTAAGAGCAATGTGTCTTATACCGCTTTCAGTAGTTGTTGTGCTGCGAAGTTCTGTATCACCAACGCAGATTTCAATCATACTCTTGTCAGGTGCAGCCACAAAATATGTACCCTTACCATTGTCATAAACAATTTCAAAACCAAGGTTTTCGCAGTACCAGTCTGCCAAAGCTTTTGTATCCTTACCGAAAATGCCTACATGTTCAATACCTTTAACCATTTTACATACCTCCATTATAAATAATATTCCAAATTATATTGTAACAGATTTATTGATAAATTTCAATAAAAATATTATATAATTTTATTTTTCATCAATTGCCTTTAACAGACCCTTGCAACCTGCCAGAACGTCCCGGTAGGTTACATTAAAATCCCCTGTATACCACGGGTCTGCAACATCGGCGTCACTGCCTGCAAATTCAAGTAATTTATAAACCTTATTATGGGTATCGTTACCTATAATACGCAGAGTGTTACGAACATTTGCCCTGTCCATACAAATTAAATAGTCATATTTTTCATAATCACTTTTTTCAAGGTGTACGGCACGTTTGGCTTTATAAGAAATACCTATGCCGTCAAGAATCCTCGCTGTGCCATAATGCACGGGGTTTCCTATTTCCTCATAGCTTGTTGCAGATGATGCTACATAAAACTCATCGCTTCTGCCAAGCTTTGCAACCATATCTTTAAAAACAAATTCAGCCATAGGGCTTCGACATATGTTACCGTGACAAATAAACATAATTTTAGTCATAAAAACACCTCGGGTACATTTTATCACAAAATAGGTACAATTGCAACATTGACCACTTTTTCAAGTTATGATATAATTTTTTAAAAGGGGTGATTTTTGTGAGCAAGCAATATGATAAAAATATGATTTCAGCAACAAATGATAACGAAAACCTTGTATGGATTGACGTAAACGATAAGGACTTTGACCTTTACGGTACTGACAGAGGAGAAAACGACATTTTCAGTTGCCGTATTCCGGAAGAATATGCTAAAAATGTAAATAATGGTGTATACGGAATGCGTGCGCATGCAGCAGGTGTAAGAATACGCTTTGCATCCGACTCTCCGCTTATTGCGATAAGGGCAGAATACGGCGAAGGCCGTGTACCTACCTGTTGTACTGTATGCGGTGCATACGGTTTTGACCTTTACAAATGCAACGATGACGGCACCGAAGTTTTCCGCCATCAGTACAGACCGGGTGTTGATTTTGACTATAAAATTTTTGACAACGACCCGTATAAAACAAAAGACGAAGGTCTGATATACTACACTCTTAATTTTCCCTTCTTTACAGGTGTGGAAAAATTGCAAATAGGCATATTTGAAGGTACAAAGTTAGAAAGAGGCAAAAAGTATTCAAACGAAAAGCCCGTATATTTCTATGGTTCTTCCATTACCCACGGTGCAGCGGCAAGTACACCGGGTTATACATACGAAAATTTAATTGCACAGAAGTATAATATGAACTATGTAAATTTAGGCTTTTCCGGTAATGCAAGGGCTGAGGATGCAATGTGCGAATATATTTCAGGTAAAGACATGTGTATGTTTGTTTACGATTATGACCACAACGCACCAAACCCTGAATATTTAGAAGAAACTCACCATAAATTCTATAAAAAATTCAGAGAAAAAAATCCTGACACTCCCGTTGTAATGGTTTCAAGACCTGACTTTATACACAATTATGAGGCTTCCGTCATAAGAAGAGATATTATAAAAGCTTCATACCAAAAAGCACTTGACAGCGGTGACAAAAATGTATATTTTATTGACGGTGAAACCCTGATGAACCCAAATGACACTGTACGTTGTACAATTGAAGGTACTCACCCAAATGATGTTGGATTTATGAGAATGTCAGAGGTTATAGGTAAAAAGATAAACGAAATTTTAAAGTTAAAATAATAAATACGGGATTGTAAAAAACTAATTGTTTTTTACAATCCCAATTTTTGTACTACTCAAAAACATCTATCAGCTATATGAGTATATCTTCATAATTCACTTTCAAAATTTGCTTCAACGCCTTTATTTCGTCAGGGTACAAATGTCTTTGCCCAACTTCTATTTTTGCAAGAGCACTTCTTGTAATATCACATCCCAAAACCTGAAGCTTTGCTGAAAGCTGTTCCTGTGTTAATTTATTTTTAATTCTTAAGTTTTTAATGTCCATTCCAACCTGTTTTTCATAATCAATATTCATACAATCACCTGTTCGTACAAAAGAAATGATTTTATAAAATAACAAAGCCGAGGCATATCACACCTTAGCTTTATTTATATATCTTTATTATATCTCCAACCTGACAATCAAGTGCAAGACACATTTTCATAATTGAGTCTGCCTCATATCTTTTCACTTTATTCTTATAATAACTGTCTATAGTTTTGAAATGTATTCCGGTTTCTTTGGCTAACCAATATCTTGTTTTGCCTTTTTCTTCAAGAACATCTTTCAAAACAACCTTTATACTACTCATAAAATCACCTTGTATATAGTATATTTCACATATTACACATTGACAATCTACCAAAAGTGTTATATGGTATATTTGTAATATATTGTTTCAGAAAGGATTTGATTTTATGAAAGTATCAACAGAAATGTACACAAAGCTTTTTAATGAGCTTACAGATGTTCAGGAGGAATTGCAAAAATTAATCGAAAAAGCAACACAGATAATAGAAAAAACAAAGCAGGCACAGATTGAAACAGAAGAAATATATATAAATATGAATGAAAATCAAACTCATATTCCATAAAAAACAATCATCAAATATAAAGAGGTGATTAGATGATAACTTTAAAAAAAGGCGACAAGGGTCCATTTGTGGAAATGCTGGAACTTGCACTTGAAAGAGCAGGTTATGATGTAGCCATAAACGGAGAATTCAATGAAAATCTTGAAAACACATTAAAAGAATTTCAAAAGGCTAACAAAATTGACGATGACGGAATTGCAGGTCCCCAGACCTGGAACTTGCTTGAACCATATTTATTCGGATACAAAACTGACACAGACGGAAATGTAACATTTTTTGATTTTGATATAGTGCCAACAAACATACACTACACATGGGAGCTTGTTTCATACATAGTAAATGGGCTTGCGGTTCGGTACCCTTTTTTAGAAATGGGAAGTATAGGAAAAAGTGTTATGGGCAAAGAGCTTTATTACCTGAAAGCAGGCAGAGGTGAAAAGAACGTTATGTTCAATGCAACACATCACGCAAATGAGTGGATTACCACTCCTCTGCTTTTAAAATTTGCAGAAGATTACGTAAAGGCATTTGAAAAAGGTGAAAACATTTCCGGAAAAGATGCCAATGCACTTTTTGAAAACACTACCCTGTACATTATACCCTGCGTAAATCCTGACGGAATGGATGTTGTAAACGGTGCCACACCAATAGGGGAATATTCAAATAAAGCTCTTGAGATAAGTCGTAATTATCCGCAGATACCATTTCCAGATGGTTGGAAAGCAAATATCAACGGAGTAGACCTTAACCTTAATTATCCCGCAAACTGGCAAAGGGCAAAGGAAATAAAATATAACCTTGGCTACACTACTCCTGCACCGCGAGATTATGTAGGAACAGAACCTCTTTCCGAGCCTGAAAGCCTCGCTATGTATAATTTCACGGTACAAAACAACTTTGATCTTACAATTTCATATCATACTCAGGGCAAGGTGATATACTGGAAATATATTAACTATCTTCCCGAAAACTCATACCGCATTGCACAACAGCTTGCAAAAGCATCAGGCTATATTCTTTCCGTCACACCTGCGGAATCTGCCTATGCAGGATACAAAGACTGGTTTATTCAGGCATTTAACAAACCAGGATATACTGTAGAAGCAGGCGAAGGCGAAAACCCACTGCCTCTTGAGCAGTTTGACGAAATTTATAGTGATAACTCACCACTTTTATCAACTGCACTTGAAATAATCTGAATTTTGTAGTAAAATGTTAACCATAAAATATAATAGGTGATGATTTTATGGAAATTTTACTTTGGTTTCAAGGTATAAGCAATGTATGGCTCGACATACTGTTTCGGTTTTTCTCATTTCTCGGCGAAGAATATTTTATAATACTTATTTTCTGTTTTCTTGAATGGTGCGGTTACAAAAAATTTTCACATAAAACAGGCTTCGCATTCTGTATGGGTATGGGAATTAACCAGATACTTAAAATAATTTTCTGTATACCACGTCCATGGGTGCTTGATTCAAGAATAATCCCATCGGAAGGGGCTCTTGAAAATGCAACGGGTTATTCATTTCCGAGTGGTCACACACAAAGCGGTGTAACAGCCCTTGGTTGTGTAGCAAAAGACTTTGGCAAAAAAACTTTTAAAATAATATGTATTTTATGTGCCATAGGTGTAGGTATATCAAGAATGTATTTGCGAGTACATACCCCGTGGGATGTGGCAGTTTCATTTTTAATAGGTATAGCCGTAATATTTCTTGCTGACTATATCTATAACGTATCCGAAAAGCACGATGTTATCACACTTGTTACAGGTATTGCAATATCTGCATTTGCCCTTGTTTTTCCGCTTTTAAAAAGCTACCCCGACTATCACATTGCAGAATATTCCTACGACTGCATAAAAATTGCAGGTGCAATAGGAGGCTTTATTACAGGTTGGTTTATTGAGCGCAGATATGTAAAATACAATTCCAACTCATCCGCAAAGGTCAATGCAATAAAAACAATTATTGGCGTAGCAGTTCTTATCACAGTTAAGCTTGCTTTCAAACTTTTGCCTGAAGGAAATACATTTATTATGTACATACAAAATTTCATACTTATTTTGTGGTGTATACTTATTTACCCATATATACTAAAGAAAAAAAATGTGTAAGACGATTTGTCTTACACATTTTTATTATGCATTATCAATTTTCTTTTTATATAATAAATATATTACAAAAGCAATTACAGAACAAACTGCAAGTGCAGGGTAGAACATATCAACAGGCAATTTTGCCATTAGTATTCCACCAACAGTAGGACCCAAAGCCATACCCATATCAAAACCCATATAATAAGTTGAGTTTGCTACACCACGGTTTTCCTTACCACCTGCAAGTTTAATTGCAGTAGCCTGTGTAACAGAGCACATTATACCGTAGCCACCTGCCATACAAAGTGAAGCAACAGCCATAAATACATAATTACTTACAAAATGCAGACAAGTCATAGCAATAAGTGAGCTTACAAGACTTATAAACAAAAAGTTTCTGTACTTAACCTTGTCAAAAAAGTTTCTGAATCCTACACGAAGTACAATCAAAAAGATTGCATACATTGTTATAAACCAACCTGCATCCACAGCAAAACCTCTTGCGGGTACATATTCCTTAATAAGCCCCTGTGTAGCATTGTATGGTATAGTAAACAGCATAAGTATAATTGCAACAGGAAGAACATTTATATCGAGCAAACGTATCTTTTTCTTTGAAACACCCTCTTTTACAACAGGGTTACCTCTGTCTTTAATTATAAATGCAAGTACAAAAGTAACTACTGCAAATAAAGCGGAAATTACAAAAGCTACCCTTTCATTTGTAAGTTCTGTAACAGAAATTGCAACCTTACCTACAATAGCCATACTTATAGCCTGCATTGTACCGTAAATACCCATTGCCTTACCAACCTTGTTGCTTGGCACAAGCATTGAAAACCATGTTGAAAGTCCAACTGTACAAGCCGCATAACCAATACCGCAAACTATTCTTGCAACGGTAAGTACAAAAAGATCAGTTGCAAGTGCATAGGCAAAGTTTGAAACAAGCATAAGCCCTGAACCCCATATTGTAAGAGTTGACTTTTTAATCTTATCCGCAAGGTTACCTGCTACCGGACGTACACACAGAGAAACAAGGTACATAAGCCCTGTCATTATTCCCATAAGCTCTGCTGTACCGCCAAGTGACTTTGTAAAACCTGCAGTTATGGGCATAGCCATTGTTGCACAGGATATGTAACAAAATGCACCTATAAGTGCAAGTATCGAATCTCTTGAAAATGTCTTTTCTTCCATTTTTACAACTCCATTTTATATATTTCTTTATATATCATTTTTTTGTATTTTAAAAACTCATCTTCCGAAAGAGCATCAGGATATGAAACAAGGTGCATCGGTATTGCACTTTTACCCTCACCATATGAAGGTTGTTCATAGTTGTATTCATTAATATTAAAACCCAGACGTCTGTAAAAATCCGCACGTCTTTTTGCAGTTTCAGATGAATTTTCAAGTTCAATTTCAAGCACAAGTGGAATATCAATTGAACCAAGTACTCTTTTTATAAGTTTTGTACCTATGCCCTCACCGCGGTGATTTTCATCAACTGCAAAATGTTCCGCAAACACAAATCCATCCAAAAACCATACTGTGAAAAACGCAATAGTAACACCGTTTTCTTCATAAGTATAAACGCAATAATTATCTTCATCCATAGCAGCCTGCTGACCGTCATATGACCTGCGTTCATCAGAAGGAAAACTTGCCTCCATTATTTTATACATTTCATCAAATCTGTTTTTTTCAAGTATATTATACATTTCGTCCTCCGAAAGATGTATATATTTCTCTTTCACTTCTCATAGCACGATTCATCAGTGCAGGAACACTTTCAGCTACATCCATACCTTCAAAAAGAACTTCATAGGCAACATTTGAAATTGGCATTTCCACATTCCATTTATCGGAAAGAAATTTAACTGCCTTGGCTGTTTTGACACCCTCCACAACCATTTTCACTTCCTCCTGTGCCTGTTCGGGAGTTCTTCCCTGACCAATAAGTATGCCGGCGCGTCTGTTACGGGAATGCATACTTGTACATGTAACTATAAGGTCGCCAATACCCGAAAGTCCCGTAAAGGTTTCATATTTCGCACCCATAGCAAGACCAAGGCGTATAATTTCCGCCATACCACGAGTCATTAAAGCTGCCTTTGTATTGTCGCCATAACCAAGACCGTCACTTATACCTGCACAAAGTGCTATAACGTTTTTAAGTGACCCACCAAGTTCTACCCCAACAATATCATCTGTAGTATATATTCTGAAATGTTCAGACATAAATATTTTCTGAATATACTTTGCGACCTCCATATCAGCACAACCGACAACGTTTGTGGTAGGAAGCTTTTTCACAACCTCTTCGGCGTGAGAAGGTCCCGACATTGCCGCAACACGGCAATTTGGAATTTCCTCTTTTATAACCTGAGAAAGTCTGTTGTAATTTTCACTGTCAAATCCCTTTGAAATACTTACAATAATCTGACCATCTTTTATATAAGGTGAAATACTGTTGCACACCTGACGAATGGTATGTGAAGGTGTTGCAACAATTATAACATCCGCTTCGGCACAACTTGAAATATCACTTGTATATTCAATATTTTCAGGCAAAACAGTATCAGGCAGATATTTTTTATTAACACGTGTCTTTTTTAGTTCTTCTGTTGTTTCCTGCTTACGGGACCATAGCAAAATACTGTGTCCGTTATTTGCAAGACACATTGCCATTGCAGTACCCCAACTACCTGAACCCAAAACCGAAACTCTTGCCATACTCCGCACCTCCGGGATTATTTTTTCTTCTTTTTAAAACTGCTTTCTGTACCGTTCAAAAGTCTTTTTATATTTGCTCTGTGCATGTAAAAAGCAAGAACACCCATAACAAGCATAAGAACAAGTTGTACTGCATCAACCCCTGCCCATCCATTAAGGAACATAACCAAGGTTGCAACCATAACAGCTACCGCACCTGTAAGTGAGCTTGCAGAAACTATTCCTGTAATTGCAAACACAATTAAAAACGAACCTAAAGTAATGCAACCGGAGATCCAGTTAAGGCTGTATATAATGGCAATTGACACAACAATACCCTTACCGCCTCTGAAACCGTAATACAACGGAAAATTATGTCCAAGTACCGCACCAAGTGCTGCCGCGTATCTTCCATACTGCACAAAGTTGTCAAAAGGAATCCACTTTGCAACCGCTATAGCAACTAAAATTGCCGCAATTGCCTTTAGTGCATCACATATAAAAACCAGGATACCGACTTTTTTACCTGCGGTTCTTATTGTGTTAGTAAAACCCGCATTACCGCTTCCGTGGTCGCGGACATCGGTTTTTGCAAATATTCTTGTGAAAATAATAGAGAAATTAAGACTACCAAGTAAATAACCGACAATTAGCATTAAGAAAACTGACATAATTAATCCTCCTTGCTTCTTTCTCTTATTATAAATCTTATTGGCGTACCTTCAAAACCGAAAGTATTTCGAAGCTGATTTTCCAGATAACGTATATATGAAAAATGAGCAAGCTTCTTGTCATTTACAAATATAACAAACGTAGGCGGTTTAACAGATGCCTGAGTAATGTACAGAATTTTAAGTCTTTTACCCTTATCAGAAGGCGGCTGTACTCTTGATGTAGCATCATTTATAACATCATTAAGCATACCTGTTGAAACACGCATTGCATTCTGATTGGCAACATACTTTGCCATTTCAAAAATTTTATCCACTCTTTGACCTGTTTTTGCAGAAATAAACAAAATAGGTGCATAAAGCATATATGAAAGACCTTCCTGAACCTCTAAACGGAAGTTATTCATAGTCTTTGTATCTTTTTCAATCAAGTCCCACTTATTAACGCAAATCATACACGCCTTGCCCTGCTCGTGTGCATAACCTGCAATCTTCGTATCCTGTTCGGTTACACCTTCTGTTGCATCGATCATAATAAGAACAACATCAGCTCTGTCAACCGAGCTTAGTGCACGAATAACAGAAAACCTTTCAATATTTTCTTCAACCTTACCACGTTTTCTCATACCTGCGGTGTCTATTATCATAAACTTTTCGCCGTCTTTTTCATAGTAAGTATCAATAGAGTCACGTGTTGTACCTGCAATAGGGCTTACAATAACTCTGTTTTCACCCAAAATACGATTTATAAGTGAGGATTTTCCTGCATTAGGTTTACCAACAACAGCAATTTTTATTATATCCTCTTCTTCCTCTTCCTCGATATCTTCAGGAAAATGCTTGCATATTTCATCAAGCAGGTCACCAACGCCACTACCGTGAACACCTGAAACCGGAATAGGTTCACCAAGTGCAAGATTATAAAAATCGTAAAGTTGAAGGGGAGGTTCTCCCGGAGCATCACACTTGTTACAGGCAATTACAATTTCCTTGCCCGAACGTATAAGCATATTGGCAACATCCTTATCTGTTGCTGTCATACCCTCGCGAACATCCACTACAAGAACTATAACATCTGCGGTATCAATGGCAATCTGTGCCTGATTACGCATTTCCGTCAGAATACGGTCTGACGAAACAGGTTCAATACCACCTGTATCTATCATAGTAAAGGTTATCCCATTCCATTCCGCTTCAGTATAAAGTCTGTCACGGGTTACACCGGGAGTATCCTCTACAATTGCTATTCTCTTACCTGCTATTTTATTAAACAAAGTGGATTTACCAACATTAGGTCTTCCCACTATTGCTACAACCGGCTTTGCCATTATAACACCTCACCCAATTTACAGATTAAATCGTACCCATCATTTTCTACAGTTACAACCTTTACATTCAATTCTCGTTCAACATCTTCCACCGTTTTATCATCCAGAAAAATCATATCGTGGTTTAACATAACTCTTGGAATCAGAAGTTCTCTTCCTAAATCTCTTCCCTTTAACTGTTCAACCAAATCACCTGCGGTAATTAACCCCGCAACAGTTATAGTTTCACCAAGAAAATTATTTTTTATTGCAACAACCTCAATATTATCAGTTACACTTTCCACAAGTCCACGTATAAAGGGTGCCGCAGAAACGCCTGTAGCTATGGTCTTTTTATAGGATGATTTTTTAAATTCATCCTTTGCCTGCAAAAATTCATCCTTCAAAGATGTCATAAGCCCTACGCCATTTTCAATCTGCAGATATCCCTCATACACTTCAGGGGCCGGCAAATCATATTCAGCCTTAACATAAAATTCATCAGATGCATACACAAAATGACTTCCAAACGCATCCATACAATTTTTTTGATGTCCCTCAACCTGTTTTATAAGTGCCTCTGCACTTATTTTATCAAATCTTACAAGATTTGGCAAGTGTTCTCTGTATTTTGTCAAACCTACAGGTACTACTGAAAGACTCTGTACATAAGGATAGTATTTTGCAAGCTCTGCTATTGTGTTGTCAAGGTCATCCCCATCATTTATGCCCGGGCAACAAACAACCTGACAATCCATCGTAATACCTGCCTCTGCAAACCTTTTTACATACGGCATTATATCAGCATTTTTATTATTTAAAAGTTTAGCCCTAATCTGCGGATTTGCAGAATGTATTGAAAGATTAATTCTTGGAAGCCTCATTTTTATAATTCTATCAATATCATTTTCATCAAGATTAGTAAGTGTAATATAATTACCCATAAGTGCAGAAAGACGGTAGTCGTCATCCTTAAAATACAAGGTTTTTCTCATACAGTTACGTGGAAGCTGATCAATAAAGCAAAACATACACTTATTTTTGCAAACCTGCGGCTTATCAAGAAGCCCGTTTTCAAATTCCACACCCAGCTCTTCGTAGTCATCATTTATAATTTCCACTATTTCTGTTGTACCGTCTGTTTTTAAAATCTCAAGCTCGTATTCATCAGAAGCAGAGTAAAACTTAAAATCAATAATGTCTCTAAGCTTTTGCCCGTCTATGGACACAATAATATCTCCCGGCTCTATACCGATTTCATCAGCTATTGAATTTTCATAAACATATTTAATTACTGCATCCATATTTAAACCTCCGGTTTTATTTAGTGAATAGTTGTCAGGTGATAATTAATAGTTATAGAACAAAAACTATACACTATCCATTAAAACGCAAAAAGGTGTGTGCGCTAATTGCACACACACCAACAGCTTACGCTTCTTTTTTTACTACTTCTTTCCCCTTATAGAAACCGCAATTACCGCATACTCTATGAGGCAATTTGAATTCCTGACAGTTAGGACACTTAACCATACCAGGTAGTGCTAACTTCCAGTGTGCACGTCTGCTATCTCTTCTTGCGTTAGAAACTTTTCTCTTTGGTACTGCCATTTGCTACACCTCCTCAAATCATTCAGGTTTGTTACCGGAATCTAACAATTTTTTAAGCACAGCAAATCTTTCATCGAATTGTTCGTGCTCACAATTACATTCAGTAATATTTAAATCCGCTCCGCAAAGACTGCAAATCCCTTTACAATCTTCCTTGCAGAGAAATCTAATCGGTAATTCCACCACAATATTGTTTTTTACAATGTTGTCCACATTCAAGAGCGTCCCTTCAAGTTCTACTCCATCTTCTCCTACTACTTCCTCCACATTTAAATCAAGGGGAAGCTGCAACGGTTTTAAACACCTCGCACATTTTGTATTTACAACTGCATTGATATCAATCGCCACTTCAATACGTCCGGAAAAGCTGACTGCTTTACCGTGTACATTGCAATTAACATCACAGTCGTTATCGGTAAAAGATGTTTTGCCCTCAAAGTTAATCTCTTTTTCAGTATTGTTTATAATAGTCAACAAATCAACATTCATAAACAGTATTATATCTAAAAATCAAACTTTTGTCAACACTTTTTTTATTAACCCAATAATTCTTTTGTATCAAGAGCAATCATAAGCTCTTCATTTGTAGGAATTACAAGAGTTTTAACAGTTGCACCTTCAGCACTTACATCAATTTCTTCACCGCGGATTGCGTTTTTCTCATCATCAATTGCAACACCCATAAATTCCAATCCTGCAGTCATGGCCTTACGGTAAGCACCATTATTTTCACCGATACCAGCTGTAAATACAATAGCATCTGCTCCACCAAGAACAGCCATATATTCACCAATACATTTTTTAACACTATATATGAACATATCTTCAGCAAGTTTAGCCTTTTCGTTGCCATCCTTACCTGCAGCATTAAGGTCACGGAAGTCAGAACTTAACTCAGAAACACCCAAAACGCCGGATTCCTTGTTAAGAATACCGTTCATCTTGTCAATGTCAATACCTTCTTTGTTCATAATAAACTGTAGGATAGCAGGGTCAATATCACCGCTTCGTGTACCCATAGGAACACCTGCAAGAGGAGTAAAGCCCATTGTTGTATCTATTGATTCGCCGTTTTTAACAGCAGTAATTGATGAACCGTTACCAAGATGACAAGTAATAATGTTAATTTCTTCAGGCTTTTTGCCAAGCATAGCAGCTGCACGCTGTGTAACATATCTGTGAGATGTACCGTGGAAGCCGTATCTTCTTACTTTGTAGTTTTCATAATATTTATAAGGAATAGCATACATATATGCTTCCTTAGGCATTGTCTGATGGAATGCTGTATCAAATACGCCAACCTGTGGTACACCCGGCATAGCCTTTTCACAAGCCGCAATACCGATAAGGTTTGCAGGGTTGTGTAGAGGTGCAAGATCATTGCAACTTTCAACTGCCTTTTTAACTTCGTCTGTAATTATAACAGACTTGCTGAAAAGCTCACCACCGTGAACAACACGATGACCTACTGCAGAAATTTCACTCATATCTGCAATTACGCCGTGTTCCTTACTTACCAAGGCATCAATAACCATATTAATAGCATCAGCGTGGTCCTTCATAGGCTTTTCAATAACAACCTTGTCAGCATCACCCGGAGTATGGTTAAGCTTTGAACCGTCAATGCCGATTCTTTCGCAAAGACCTTTTGCCATTACTTTTTCTGTATCCATATCGATAAGCTGATATTTAAGTGAAGAACTACCTGCATTTATAACAAGAATTTTCATTTTTATAACTCCTTTTTTTGAAATTTAAAATGGGAAATTGAAAATTATTATAGAAATCTCAAATTCCAATTATATAAACCGATTATATAAACCGAGGAAAAATTAGTGCGGATTGGTTGAATGGGACCCGCCGCTGTATTATGATACTGCAAGTGGTACCATTCAGCCGATATGTGCAATTTTTACCGGTTTTATTTGTTAGCCTGTGCTTGTACACATGTTATAGCAACAACACCTACGATGTCATCAGCAGAACAACCTCTTGAAAGGTCATTAATAGGCATTGCTATACCCTGTGTTACCGGGCCGTATGCTTCAGCCTTTGCAAGTCTTTGTACAAGCTTGTAACCGATGTTACCTGCATCAAGGTCAGGGAATACCAATACATTAGCCTTACCTGCAACAGGGCTGTTTGGAGCTTTTGAAGCACCGATTTCAGGAACTATAGCAGCATCAAGCTGAAGTTCACCATCAACTGCAAGGTCAGGATTCTGTTCCTTACAGATTCTTGTAGCTTCAACAACCTTATCTACATCAGCGTGTTTTGCACTGCCCATTGTAGAGTGTGAAAGCATAGCAACCTTTGCAGGAGTTTCTGCCAGAAGTTCAAATGATTCTGCAGAACAAGCAGCAATTGCAGCAAGCTTTTCAGGGTCAGGATTCTGTTCAAGACCACTATCTGCAAAAATAAATGTGCCGTTTGCACCATATTCACAATCAGGAACAACCATTACAAAGAATGCTGAAACCAACTTCACGCCAGGTTTTGTCTTTATAATCTGCAAACTTGGGCGAAGTGTGTTTGCTGTAGAATGACAAGCACCTGAAACAACACCGTCAGCGTCACCTGCTTTAACCATAAGGCAAGCATAGTACATATAATCACCCAAAGCAGTTTTCTTTGCTTCTTCATATGTTAAACCTTTGCTCTTTCTAAGTTCAACAAAAAGGTTAATATAATCTTCTGTTTTTTCATAAGTGAATGGGTTAATAACAGTAGCCTTTGAAACATCAAGACCTTTGCTGTTAGCTTCAACTTCTTCAGGAGTACCGATAATAATAATATCAGCGATATCTTCCTTAAGTACCTTTTCAGCTGCTTCCCAAGTTCTTCTGTCCATTGATTCAGGAAGAACTATAGTTTTTTTGTCAGCTTTTGCTCTTTCTTTTACTCTGTCTAAAAATGCCATTTATAAAAACCTCCTAAAATTAAATACATATCTATCCAATTAAATATTATACATAATATTTCCTGATTTGTAAATATTATTTGAAAATTTTTAATAATGTGATATAATAACGATATAATTTATTGAAATATTTGTCAATTTTTTCCGCAAAAGAGGTGAATATATGCAGGTTGCAGGAATAATAGCGGAATATAATCCATTTCACAAAGGACATAAATATCATATAGAAGAAACAAAAAACACCACCGGTTCAGATGCCGTAATAGTTGCAATGAGCGGCAGCTTTGTACAACGTGGTGAATATGCAATATGCAACAAGTGGGAAAGGGCAAAAATGGCACTTTTAAACGGTGCGGACCTTGTTGTGGAATTACCCTGTGTATATGCATGTCAGTCGGCAGAATATTTTGCAAAGGGTGCAGTGGGAATTTTAGAAGAACTGAAATGCAACTTTCTCTCTTTCGGTACAGAAACAGACCACATTGCCAATTTAATAAAAATTGCAGAATATTTAAAAAATCCTGACGATGTTTTCAAGCAAAAGCTTACTGAAAATATGCAAAACGGCGAAAGTTACCCCAAAGCACTGGCAAACGCACTTGGAAACAATGCTGTAAATACACCAAATAATGTTCTTGCAATAGAATATATAAAACAACTTAAAAATATGATACCCGTAGGTGTACAACGAAAAGGTTCTCTTCACGACGGTAAGGGAAGTGCATCAGACATACGCGAAAGCATCAGAAAAGGTGAAAAGGTAACAGAACTTATGCCTGATAACGCCTTGAAAATACTCGAATGTTCACCAACACCAAACCGCGAAACATATGAAAAGCTTATACTTTACAGACTTCGCACAACAACTGCCGGTAACCTGACAAATATTCCGGATGTTACAGAGGGGCTTGAAAACAGAATTATACAGTATGCCCATAAAGTAACAACCCTTGACGAACTTTATGATTGCATAAAAACCAAACGCTACACAATGGCACGGATAAGACGTATTTTAAATAATATGCTGCTTGGAATTACAAAAGATGATATTACAAAACTGCCTGAATATATAAGAGTGCTTGGTATGAATAAAACAGGTATGGAAATATTGTCAAGCCTTCGTAACAGAACAAACATACCAATTATAACAAAAATGGCAGACGCACAACCGTCATCAATGCTTGAAGCAGATGTACGTGCAACAAACATATATTCGTTGCTTACAGACACACCATCTATGGCAGATTACACAACATCGCCTGTAATTTTATAAAAATATTATAAAAATTTATTGTTGCCATAATATTTTTTTTGTGTTATAATTATAACAATGTTTTAAAGTATGGGGATAACCCCGTTATTATAAGGAGGAAAAAAACATGTTAGTATCAGCTACAGAAATGTTGAAAAAAGCTGTTGAAGGCAAATATGCAGTAGGACAGTTCAACATCAACAATCTTGAATGGACAAAGGCTATTCTTCAGACAGCACAGGAAAATAACTCTCCTGTTATTCTTGGTGTTTCAGAAGGTGCAGGTAAGTACATGACAGGCTTCAAAACAGTTGCTGCAATGGTTAAAGCAATGATTGAAGAAATGAACATCACAGTTCCTGTTGCACTTCACCTTGACCACGGCACATACGAAGGCTGCCTAAAGTGTATCGAAGCAGGCTTTTCATCAGTAATGTTTGACGGTTCACACTTCCCAATTGATGAAAACAAGGCTAAAACAACTGAATTGGTTAACATCTGCCGCGAAAAGGGTATTTCTATCGAAGCAGAAGTTGGTGCAATCGGCGGTGAAGAAGACGGCGTTGTAGGTTCAGGCGAAATTGCAGATCCAAACGAATGTAAGACAATCGCTGACCTTGGTATCGATTTCCTTGCTGCAGGTATCGGTAACATTCACGGTAAATATCCTGAAAACTGGAAGGGTCTTGACTTTGGTGCTTTGGCAAAAATCAAGGAACTTACAGGCGATATGCCATTAGTACTTCACGGCGGTACAGGTATCCCTGCTGAAATGATTAAAGAAGGTATTTCTCTTGGCGTTGCAAAAATCAACGTTAATACAGAATGTCAGCTTTACTTCCAGGCTGCTACAAGAAAGTACATTGAAGAAGGTAAAGACCTTGTTGGTAAGGGCTTTGACCCAAGAAAGCTTCTTGCTCCGGGCTTTGAAGCTATCAAAGTTATCGTTAAAGAAAAAATGGAACTTTTCGGTTCAGTAAACAAGGCGTAAGCAATAAATTAAGCGGTGTGAAATTCACACCGCTTTTATTTATGCAAAAAATCCGTATGCTCACACATACGGATTTCAACATATTATCCATCTTTTCCAAACCTATAAACTTCAAAAGCACTCATAAAATATTAATGCCTTTGAACGGTACAGGCAACTTTTTACATCCCGTTATTTTGTTATTTTATAAAGTGGTCCATATGCATTACAAGCTCTGTAATCCTGACCTTCCTTATCCATACCGAAAGCATTCCATGATGCAGGTCTGAATATCTTTTCTTCAGGAACATTGTGCATACATACAGGAATTCGAAGCATTGAGCAAAGTGTAATAAGGTCTGCACCGATATGACCGTATGATATAGCACCGTGGTTAGCACCCCAGTTGTTCATAACATCATATGCAGTTTTAAATGCACCTTCACCTGTGCATCTTGGAGCAAACCATGTGCAAGGCCATGTGTAGTCTGTTCTTGCCCAAAGCTTATCTGAAACTTCATCAGGCAAATTAATTGTCCAGCCCTCTGCAATCTGAACAACAGGACCAAGACCTTTTACAAGGTTTAGTCTTATCATAGTTGCAGGCATTTCGGCACGTGTTAAGAATCTTGATGAAAAACCGCCTCCACGGAAGTATCCAAGGTCTGCCATATTCCATGTAGTTGATTTCATAATCAAATCTGCATCTTCATCAGTAACCTCATACCACGGTTTCATAACATTGTTGCCGTTTTCATCCTTAACTTCACCACAGGCATCAAGACAACAAGCGCCTGAATTTATAAGGTGAATAAACCCATCTGCCTCTTTGGCTTTTCCTTCTATTTCATAGCCCGTTACTCTCTTAACAGCATCTCCGCTCCAGTATGTACGAACATCTGCAAACATCTGCGCTCTGTTTGTAAGAAGCTTACCGAAAAGCATACCTATGCCATTTAGTACGTCGTTTTCTGTAGCAAGTATGTATGGTTCTCTTGCACCGTTCCAGTCAAATGAAGTATTAAGCATTGCTTCGGGGAAATCGCAGTTTGGATAAAAGTCTGTCCACTGTCTCTGACCCTGGAAGCCTGCAGCAATTGCATTGTGTCCTACTCTTTCCTCTTCACAACCTTCAGGAAGATTTTCATTGCCGTTCATAAGGTCTTTTATAATACACATCATTTTTACGACAAATTCAAACTGTTCTTCCTTTTCCTTATCTGTAAGCTGCAAATTCTCAGGATTTTTATCAAAGCCCATAACACATTTTTCTTTTGCCCATGCAAGTGCTTTTTCATATTCCGCCTTGTCATAAATGCCTTCTGTCATTCTTCTTATAATTTCAACTTCGTCTACAGATTCAACACGCATACCAAGGTATTCTTCCATAAACGCAACGTCTATAATAGAGCCGCCAATACCCATACAGATTGAACCAATCTGCAGATATGACTTACCTCTCATTGTAGCCGCCGCAACAGCAGCACGACCAAATCTCAAAAGTTTTTCCTTAACGTCGGCAGGTATTTCTGTATCTGTCATATCCTGCACATCGTGCCCATAAATACCAAATGCAGGAATCCCCTTCTGTGCGTGAGATGCCAAAACTGCAGCAAGATAAACTGCACCCGGTCTTTCAGTACCGTTAAAGCCCCACACCGCCTTTATTGTATTTGTATCCATATCCATTGTTTCGGACCCATAGCACCAGCAAGGTGTAACTGTAAGTGTAATGTCAACACCTTCCTTTTTGAATTTATCAGCACAGGCAGCAGCCTCTGCAACACGTCCTATTGTAGTATCTGCAATAACAACCTTTACAGGCTCACCGTTAGAATATTTAAGATTTTCTTCAAACAATTTCTTTGCAGCCTTTGCCATATTCATTGTCTGGTCTTCAAGTGATTCTCTCACCTTCAAAACACCGCGTCTGCCGTCAATGGTAGGGCGGATACCTATAACGGGATAATCTCCCACTAATCTGCTTTTTGCCATAAAAATCCCTCCGTTATTTTTATTTGTAATTTAATTATATACCTATACAAAACAAATTTCTTGTGATATAATAGAAAAAAGTATAAAAATATTCACATTCCGAGGTAATGATATGGCTTTTAATGAAATTATTCTTCACGGCACAGAGGATTTTCCTCTACAACTATACTGTATAGACAAAAATCACCCTAAATATGAAATGGCACACCATTTCCACACCAATCTTGAAATAATGCGTATTTTAAAGGGAAAATCAACTGTTCAGCTTAACGAACGCAAGTATTACGCAACCGCCGGCGATGTATTTTTCATAAACAGCCAGGTTGTTCACAGTGCACTGCCCGAGGAATGTATTTATGAGTGCATCGTTTTTGACCCATCATTTCTATCAATAAATTCGGAATTTGAAGAATTTATAAGCCGTATACTAAATCACGATGTATTTATAAAAGAGTTTTCTCAAGATAAAGAAATAAACAAAATAACCGCACTTCTTTTTGAATCACTTAAAAATCAAAAAAATAAGTTTGCGGTTATGGGAAATTTATATTCCCTTTTCGGAGAATTTATAAATAAAAACTACTTTGATGAAAGATTGCACATAGAAAACGACAATGCCAAAAACCTGTACAAATTAAAAAAAGTTTTAAACTTTATGCGTGCATCATATTCAAAACATATTACACTTGATGATATGGCAGATGTCGCAGGCGTTTCACCTAAGTATTTCTGTAGTTTTTTCAAAAATATGACCTCTAAAAAACCAATGGAATATTTAAACAGCTACCGTGTTGAAAAGGCAGCAGCAAAGCTTCTTACATCTGATGCATCTATAACGGATATTGCATATTCCTGCGGTTTTAATGACCTTAGCTATTTCATTAAGGTATTTAAAGATTTTAAAGGTATATCACCCAAACAATTCAGAAAAAAAGAAATTCGTTAAAAAACGAATTTCTACCATAACTATCCATTATCCACTATCAACTATCCAATAAAACACATCGTCGTTGAACGTTCAGCGCCAAATGCACCAATCAAACAAAAGGTTGAGGGGATTTGGATGCAGAATGGACAAACTGAACCATAGGGTTACCCGAAGGCGTATGCGGATACGCCGAGTGGTGAAGTTTGTTCATAGTTCAAAGACAAAAAAAGAAATCCGCTAACGGATTTCAACATTTCATTCTATTATTCTTCTATTGTTTCGAACACATTCTGTTTTTCGTGCATATTAAGTCATTTCCGCCTTTGAACGTTCAGCGCCAAATGCACCAACCTGATAAAAAAATCCCCCAATTATGCCGTGTGATTTCATATTTACAACCTGCTTTCGCAGGTGGGTACGTCCCAAAGGGTTATGGGCTTCTCGAATAAATTCGAGCCTGCACGCAGCCTTCGGAGAACTTGTTCCCTTTAATAAAGTGTTGGTTATAAATATGCGAAAATAATCACGAACAAATCAGGGATAATTTCTTTATTAACTTCAATAACTATATTATATCCAAAAACACAAAAATATGCAACAGTTTTATTTTTACATTTTTGTAACAAGCTTACTTAAAAATTTATCTGTAATATTCAAGAAGTTCGTACGTTTCATTTCCATTGTATGTTTTTGCCTTTATTTTAGCTCTTCCTGTACCGGAAAAGTCACATTTTGCACGTGCCTGAGCTTCGGTATATGAATACCATTCAGACAAAGAAACCTCTCCAAAGTTTTCGGTATCAGAAAATACTGAAAATTCCACATCAAAGGTTCCGTCCTTATTGTCAACAAGCTTTGTAACTATCGAGAATATTCCGTAAAACTCACCCATAGCCGCAGGCTGATAGAAATATCCGTCAGCATAAGTCCATTCACCTACAGAATTACGCGGAACACTTTTGCCAAAAAATCTGTCAAGGTCTTTGTTAACAAGGTCTGCAGAAATACCCATTTGGGAACTATCCCACACAATTTCATCAGGCTTATTAATATTATTATGTGTAAAAGAATAATTAATAAGCTGTGCATTGTCATAACTTTCTGACGAGTAATTTTCAAAATAAGCCTCACTGAAATTACTCATAAAAATATTAAGATCTCTGCGTTTTTCAGCACTTAATTGGTCTAAAATTTCCACAGGAGTTTTATCTTCTTTCACTTCTGGTTTTTCTGTTTTTTCTTCTTTAACAGGCTCTTTATCCCCCACTGTGCTTGCCTCTTCAGTACTATTGTTCATTTCAATTACCTTAAGAAGGCTTTTTAAATCCTCATCACCCGTAAGAGCTATGCCTTCTTCAAGTGCTTTTTTTGCGGTTTCCATATCGCCCTTATCTATGTATTCCTGAACAACTTTCTTATAATTATCAACAACGGATGTATCATTATCTTTATTGCCACAAGCACACATTGTGGCGGTAAGCAATAATACCATTGCAAATACCAGTATACGCTTCATTTATATTTCCTCCAAAAGTTTCGCTTTCTTTTCTTTAAATTCTTCCTCTGTAAGTATTCCGTCATCTTTCATTTTTGCAAGTCTTTCAATAAGTGCCAAGGTATCATCAACATGTTTTTTTGATGTTGTTCCCACAGAAGCAGATGAAATATTTTCAGAAATATTCTGAGCTGCTTTTGAAACTGTTGCCTGTGCATTTTTGAAAAATTCTGCACCTGCATTTTTAATACCTTCAACATCAGGTTTAGCCATATTTATATTGATTTTTTCGATAGAAAAGTCACGCTGAGTTTTAAAACCGTAAATAATCATACCCACATAACAAATACCACTTAAAATCATACCTATTCCGATTTTTGATGCATAATCCATTTCCACGCCAAAAGCACTTGCCATTTCAGCACCTGCTCCTGCGCCTGCCTCGTAACCCGCCTTAGCAGTAAAATACACAATCAAAAGTGAAATCAAGCATATTGCCGGAATAAGCATAGTCAAAATACCTTTGTATTTTTTCAATTGGCTTATGTAATTCATAACAATCAGCGTTGCAGGTAACAAAATCAGCATATATGTATACATACTGTACGAACACAATTGAAATCCATTAAAAGTTTCCGACGTTTCACTGTATTGAGTCTGAGCCTCAAAACTCATAAAAGGTAACACCATACAAATTATTGCCACCACACTCAAAATTGTCAACAGGTTTTTCTTTACGAATTCTTTTACATCCATTTTTCTTACTCCTTTTCATTTTAGTTAAGTGTATTCCATATAACATCAGTCTTGGAATTCTGTTTATCCAATTCTGCAAGACCAATATCTTCACTTACGATTTTACCATCAATTTTGTATACTCCATCAACACATTCCAGAATTTTTTTTATTACCAAGCCTTCCGGAGAAAATGAAATTTTATGTATTCCATTATCAGAAGCTCCGTTGCTGTAACTCATTGTGCCATCAGTTTTTATATTTCCACGTCCACGGAACGAAATATAATATGCAACACATTTATTGTCTTCAATATGAAGAATTGCCGTATCTCCCATCATATTATACTCAACAAGTAATTCATCACAACCATCTCCATCAAGGTCTATAACCGCATATTGATACGGAATACCATTATAACGATTATTTGCCATTGATAACGTTTCCAATGTAACTTCTTGTTTTGAATCAAAGTCCAAAAAATCTTTTGAATTTGTTAAATATTCATTTATGGTATATTCATCCATTCCAAAGCTTTCCTTTTGCCTCTTCAAAACATAACTATTTTCACCAAATCCCCACTGCGTCCAATCGCTGCTTGTAATATCCTTGAAAGAACATATAATAGCATCATCTTTAAATTCAAATGTAACTGTTCCGCTATTACCCCAACCATCTTTATAATTTGTTGTAAAAGATGAATCTATAATACTTGAAAAAGGTATGCTTTCATTAAAATCCGCTACTCTGTTTGCCGGTGCAGATTGTACGCAGCTACAAGTTACAAACATTTCTTGTCCATCTATTATAATATCCATTGTTACACCCCCGGACTCCCAACTGAATCCTTCAGTGCTCCAAACACCGTCATATTCTGCATAGTCGATTACTTCTTTTGGTTTCGCATTACCGTTTGTGCTTTCGCCATTATGTGAACTTTCGTTATTCCCTGCCTCTGATTCTTTTGAATTCATTTCTTCCAACATATTTTTCAAATCTTCATCATTTGTCAGTGTAACTCCTTCTGCAAGTGCTTTTTTTGCAGTTTCAATATCACCTTTATCTATATATTCCTGAACAATTTTTTTATATTGTTCAACAACAGACAAATTCGGTTTATCACCGCCACAAGCAGAAATACTTAACAAAATAGTTATAGTCATAAACAAAATAAAAATTTTTTTCATGAATAACCATCTCCTCACCAATTTCATTATAAATATTACTTTTTTTGACATATTTATTATAGCATTTCAGAAAAAATATGTCAATTAAAGTTTATAATTCCTATATTTACCCGGTGTAATTCCAAGTTTTTTCCTGAACACTTTAATAAAATGTGCAGAATCCGAAAATCCAATCATACCGGCAATTTCCGAAACAGAATATTTGTTTTGTGAAAGCAATTGCAGAGATTTTTCAATTCTGTAATCTGCAATATATTCAAAAGGAGTTTTTTGATTTTCCTCTTTAAAAATTCGTATAAAATGATTAGGGCAAAAATTCATTAAAACAGCCATTTCTTCAAGTGTTATTTCCTGATTGTAATTTTCCTTTATATATTCAATTACAGGTAATGTGCGTTTTTTGCTTAAGCTTTCCCTGCAATTTATAAATCCTTTTTCCGCAAGTATTCCCGACAAAAGCATAAGACCTGACATAATACGGATTTTTGCAGTAGGTTTATCACTTCGGTATGCATCAAACACCTTGTCAAAACTTTCATTTACTTCACGGTTATTGTTATCAAAAATAATATGCGAATCTGCAGAGTCGGAAAAATCCACCATATTGCCAAGCAATAACGGATCAAATGTAATAGCATGAGTACGTACAACCTCTGTTTGTGCATCACCGCCGTGTATTGTATTAGGTGCAAAAAACACTATATCATTTTCTTTAAGTGTAAACTCACATTTACCGCAATTGACACGCACTTTTCCTTTTACCACTTTTAAGAATTCTCCATCACGATGATAATGCATTCCAAAAATCTTTTCAACATTTTCACGCACTGAAGAATATACCGGAAAATCCCTGTGAGGATAATTTTCAAATTTAAAATAAACCTTTGACATTCCATCACCACATATGTTGATATTTTACAATTTTTTATATATTTTTTACTACAAATGCAATACTTTATGTTGTTATAATAATATTATCTTAATAAAAAGTCAAGGAGGAGTTAAAATGATTTTACCAGACATTTGGGGACAAGGACAGCTTTTTGCATTTTCTGCCTTGGATGGTAATGTATATTTAAATGATGATTTTACAGGCATGCTTGCAGGTGACAGAATAGGAATAAAGTTTTATTCCAACGTACTACGTGAGCTTGCAGTGGTAGGTTATAAGACAAATGACCTTATATTTAATGCTGTGTGCGGTGACTACATAAGTGCAACTACTCCGCTTGGGGATATAAAATTTATTTTTAAATCTTCACATCTTGTAGTTGGCACATTGTGTAATACTGCTACCGCAGTAGTCTTTACGGAAGGCAGATACAACAGAGAATTTGCAGGCGAAATTGAAATTCAGGATACTTATGATGGTGAATATACTGCACTTTTGCAAAAGGATGGGAAATTTGCCTTTGCCTTCGGCTACAGTAAAGAGGATGTAATTTCTCTTGTAGAGGAAGGTATAAAAACAGACATAGAAAAATCTGAGGAAGAAAAACTTTCATACTACAAAAACGTAGATGTTACTAAAGATTACGAAAAGCTTTACAAAAAGTGTATTTCCGTAATGAAAACCCAGCTTTTCTCACCGGAAGAACAGTTTGATACAATATGGTCAACTCCCGACAGACTCCCCCATAAGCATATATGGATATGGGACTCTGTATTCCACGCATTGGGACACAGAAATATACACACCAAACTTGCACAGGACCTTATAACCGCAGTATTCTGCAGCCAGAAAGAGGACGGCTTTATTCCTTGCCGTTCGGCAACAAGTAAATACAAGCATATGATAAGCATAGAAACACAGTCTCCAATAATTGCGTGGGGTTCCTGGCTTGTTTACGAGCATACAAAAGATAAGGATTTTCTTAAAAAAATTTATGAATGTAACGGAAAATTTTTAAACTGGTGCTATGAAAACAGAATGTGCCGCAATGAACTTTATTCCTGGTATGTAGTGGTAAAAAATTCTCTGTGCAAATGCGGTGAATCGGGAATGGATAATTCTCCAAGATTTGATGATGCAACATATTTACTTGCTATAGATTTTTCCTGCTTTATGGCAAACGAAATGCGTTTTATGGCAAAGATAGCAAAAGAACTTGACATGGATGCATCATTCTACGAAACAAAATACGAAGAAATAAAAAAATCAATAAATGAAATTCTGTGGGATGAAGAAACAGGTTTTTACTACGATTATGACACAGAAAAAGAAAGACTTCACAAGGTAAAATCAGTAGCATCATTTCTGCCTCTTTTTGCAGGAATATGCGACGACGAAAAAGCAAAAAAACTTGTAGAACATCTTACAAACCCAAAAGAATTCCGTACAGAATTTCCAATACCAAGTATTTCAATTGACGACAGTACATACGGCATAGATATGTGGAAAGGTCCGGTATGGTTAAACTTCAACTATATGATTGCAAAAGGTCTTTCGGAATACAAATATACTGAAATCGCACAGGAAATAGTGAACAAAACTATAGATACAGTAAATGAATGGTATGAAAAGACAGGATGCATTTTCGAATTTTATGACTCCTCAAACAAAATTGCACCAAACAGACTAAAAAGAAAAGGTGAACCAATAGAACCTTATAATATTGACGTAAGAGTTCAGACAATAAGAGATTACGGTTGGAGTGCTTGTCTGACCTGTGATATGATTAAAAACGAACTTTAAAACACAAAAGAACAGTTACATTAAAATAGCTGTTCTCAGCGTGTCGATAAACCTATCGACACGCTGACAGATTGCGAAAAAGGAAGGTATATTTTGTCAATTTGAATTCGTCGGCGTACGAGGGTACGGTAGAGTTCAAATTGGCGAAAAGCAAATGACCGCAAGGAAAATTCGA
>JAZQAN010000071.1:0-14454 GCA_045545235.1 Clostridia bacterium
TTTGTCACAGTGGGTTAACAACGAATATAAGCCTGTTGAAGACGCACTTGCGGTTGCAAAAGACATAGATGTTAACGATATTCTCGTTGATGGAACTGTAGATGATGCATACGGAAGTATCAACTTGCCGCAAAAAGATGGATTCAAAATGGTCTGGACAGCGGATAATGAATTGGTTGACTTTGATACAAATAAAATCTATCGTTCTTTTGATGATGAGGATATTACCATTAAGCTTACAATCAGCAGTATTTCCAATCCGGAAGTTAAGGTTGTTAAGGATTTTAAACTTAAAGTTAAGGGTGCATCATTAGAGGATATTAATATACTTTTGGAAGGTGCATTGGCTAAAGTTACAGCGGAAAGTGTTACAAACCAAAATACATCTAAAATAATTACTGATTTAGTATTGCCAACAAGTACAAAAGACGGCTATACATTAAGCTGGAAATCGTTGAATGGAAATATAATCAATGATAAAGGTGTTATAAATAAGAATGCTGTTATTTCTCAGGATACTGAAGTTGCCTTTGAAGTTACAATTTCTTATGGTGAATATTCCGCTTCACCTAAACCAATTAAATTTACAATTGCCAAACGTGGTGCGGAAACTAAACTTAATTGCAATGACATTGTTGAAGGCGTAGAGGGGGTAGTTACATACAACGCTAAAGTCGCTAACAACAATGGTACTGTTTATCTGAAGGATGATAAAGGAAACAACATTGTTGGACTTGAAATTAAAGATTCTAAAGTTACTTTGGAATACAAGGGTGCTGAAGGTGCAGTTATCCCTGTGGGAGGAAGTGATTTTAAACTTGATGTTGTTATGAATTCCACAGACAAATGTGCTTCAATATTTATTGACGGCGTGTTGGTTGCCGACTATGTTCCTTACATTGTTGCCGTAAATAATTTTAAATCAGCTGAGGCAACAGCAGGAATTATTATAAGTGATAGTGTCGTGTTTGATGAGTATTCACTTTATGATTACAACATTAAGGTTTTTGATTATTATGATGAATTCACGAAGCCTTATATTACTAAGGATGTTGTATTTGCAAAAGATTCTATAGGCGGAGTATTGGTTGAATGGGTTATTTCAGAAGATGCTCCTGTATCAGCTGAAGGGGTGTATACACCTTCATTTGAGGTGGAATTTTTCGATATTACATTGAAGCTTTCCAATACAAATACAAACGGTGCGGTATATGAAAATAAAATGACACTTGCCGCAATTCCGACTGAAGATGATAATCTTTTGAATAAAGCGTCTGCATCTTCAAATATGCGTATGGATATTGTAAACAACACAAACAAATTGTTTGATAAAAATTTCAAAACTTATATGGAAGCAACTCTTTCAGGTAAAAATGACTATGTCATTATAGATATGGGTTCTGTACAGACTATCGGTTCACTTTTCTTCTTCCAGTCAATTGAGGATAAGGGAATGTTGTCATGTGATATTTATCTGTCAGAAGACGGAACAGATTGGTCATCAAAGCCTGTTGCTTCACCACAGTTTGCAGATGGTGAAAGTAACTATGTTGTATTTGATAAAGAAGATGTAAGATATATAAAAATTACAAATATTTCAGCAAAAGACAAGAAGATTGTTTTGGATGAAATAAAGGGATATATAACATACACAGCGGATGATGCAGCATATCTTGATGTAATGGCTCTTAATATGCCTACTGAACGTGTACTTAAAGTTTCTTCATTGACATTGCCGACTGTAGGTGCTTTATATGGTTCGGTAATGACATGGAAATCATCCGATCCGAGTGTTATTTCTCTTGATGGTAAAATCAATGTACCATCAGGTCGAACAGAAGTTGTATTAACAGTTACAGCAAGTAACAATGGGAATACATATTCAAAATCATTTACATACTACTTCCCCGGAAAAGGTAATTCTGGTGGTGGTGCAGGTGGTTCATCCGGAGGTGCAGGTGGCTCAGGCGGCGGATACAACGGCGTAGTACCTTCAATTTCACTACCGGTAGACACAGATATAGTTCAGACACCATCTACAGAAAATCTTAAAACAGAATTCAAAGATGTAAAAATGAATGATTGGTATTACAAATATCTTGTAAGTCTTAAGGAAACAGGAATTGTTAACGGCTCTGATGACGGTAATTTTTATCCTGACAACTTTGTTAAGAGAGAAGAATTCCTTAAGATGCTTGTTGTAGCTGCAAACATTCAGTTGTCTGATACTTTTGATGGCTTTGAAGATGTAAAAGCTGATGATTGGTTTGCTCCTTATGTTTATGCTGCAAAGGAAAATGGCATAGTAAACGGAATGAGTGAAAATTCATTTGGCGTAGGTATGACAATTTCAAGACAGGATATGTCTGTTATGATATATAATGTACTTGGTATTGAAAATGATGTGGTTAAAAATACAGAAATGTTTGCCGATGATAATAACATTGCGGATTACGCATATAATCAGGTTTATGCAATAAAACAGCTTGGTTTGATAAACGGTTATGAAAATGGTGAATTTAAACCTTCAGGTTATCTTACAAGAGCCGAAGCAACAAAAGTAATTTTTATGTTGTTGGAATACTTAAAATAGGAAGTTTTTCAGGGGAGTAATCTCCCCTGAAATCAAATAAAAGAAAGGATAATTATTTATGAAAAAGATAATTTCGATAATTTTGACATTTGTTTTTATAGCTTCCTGTTTGCCCGTTGCTTTTGCTGCAGGAGCGTATGATGACGAAGGAAAATATATATATAGAACAAGTACCTATGATTTTGAAATCATCCAGAATGACCCACAGTATATAACGGATGAAAAATTTTTCGGTAAATGGGATGAGGATACCCAAGCATGGGATATAGAACCACTTTTAAAATACGGTGACAAAGACTTCCCTGGGCTTGATCCGATAGAAGAAGCTGCAAAGAACGGTGATTACTACGGCGCTAAAATAGCCTTAATGGAATATTATTTACCTCAAAAATACAATAAAGTTTCTAAAGTCATGTCTGTAAATGATGAATCTTTTTTTGAAATTAAATTCAGAGAAAGAAATATGTATGCAGCATCTACAAACGGACAACCTTTGGATGTAACTGATTGGGTAACTCAGGATTGGAAGACGATTACTGCAAATTCCAGTATCTTATCTTCTTATGTAACATCGATGGCTAAAACAAGTCCTGATGTTACATTGGTTGTTGCTTCTATGGATAAAAGTAATACTGCTGCACAAATAAAATCCAGAGATACAGATTCTCCTCCGGTACTTAATATTACCGTAAATAATGTGCAGAGACAATATACAGCGGTTGAAGATTCATATATCAGTCCTGTAGATAATGCAAATACCAACTATGGTAATGAAGAAATTCTTTATGCTCAGGAATATGGATATGTGGGGCACTGGAGTGATAAGAGTAATCGTTGGACAAGTGAAGCTAACCCTACCAGAAGAACTTATTTTAAGTTTGATGTTTCTGACATAAAATCTACCGACGATGTATCTTCTGCATCGCTTACTTTTACGGCTCGTACGGAAGCCGGTGGCGACCTTACTGAAAAAGAATTGTTCATATATGGTTGGGATGATTCTGCTTGGGAAGAAAATACAATTAAATGGAACAGTTTTGATGACTGGAAGTTTTTTTCTTGCAATGAACAGGAAACGTGGAGTTTTTTAACGAGCGAAAACACAACAGAAAAAGGTAAAATTTGTTATTTTCACAGAGGAGCAAAACTACAGACGCTTTCAAGAGTTTTTAATAACACCAAGGATGAAAGATATGCATATACATTTCTCCGTGAGCTTATGAGCACAATTACTAATGTAAGCAACCGTGCTGATGTTATGAATCATCTTGATATGTCAAACCATGTATATAATGTTGGTGGTTGTTTTATTGCTTGCTGGGACAGTATGTATATGACCCCAGAAATATTTACAGCTGCCTTAAAGCATTTTTATCTTGTTACAGATTTAGCTTGTGAAACATGGTTGGTACCAAAGGATTGTACAGCAAATGGTGCTACAAACTTGGCTCGTATGACTTATTCCTTTAGTATGTGGTATCCGGAATTCAAAAAATCTGACTATTGGTATGATATAACTAAATATTCATATAAATGGATTGTTGAGGATGGAGCACTTGCTGATGGTAGTTGTATAGAACAGGCTGCGGGATATGTTGAAACTTTTTGTGGAAATATAAGTACTTCACACGCTGGAATTTATACTAAGATTAAAAATCCGTACTATGGTATGTATGCAGATAGAGAGACCGGAGAAATTGTTCGCAATATGCTTATCAATGCTCTATATTCAACCGCGTGGGAATATGAAGAATTTGGTTTTGGTGACTCCAGTAACTTTAATTCTAAAAGCTTTCTTACAAATTGGTATGGTTTGCTGCTTGATTTTGGTATAGACGATCCATATCTTGAATATGTTGCAACTAACGGTACAAGCGGTACAGCTCCGGAATTTATTTCTAATTCTTTTCCTGTTGCACTCAGAACTTATATGAGAACAGGCTGGACCAAAAATGATGTAATGCTTGCATTCACAAATAAGGGCGGCGAAGTAACTCACAGTCATCGTGATCAGCTTCATTTGGTGCTAAAAGCATACGGACAGAATTTGCTTGTTGATTCATACGGAGCCGAATATGCAGGTGATAGAAGAAGATCTGATGTTAGTGCAGCTATGCATAATACAATAACGGTAAATAACGGAAACATTCAAAATCAGACTGCCGGAAATGATGGTGTAGAAAAAGAACAGGAAATCAATGACCTTTATAATCACACTACGTATACAACTGCGTATGTTGATTATGCAAGCAATACAGAACGTACTGTTCTGTTCCTTAAAAACCAGAAATTCTTTATAGTAACTGATTATATTCAGGTAAAAGATAAGACAAAGGATAATAAGGTAGCACAGGCATGGCATATGTCACCTGAAGCTTATATAAGCCTTAGTGAAAATAATGAGTTTGTAAGTAATTTTGAAAGTGGTGCAAATATAATTGTTTCACCGGTAGATTCAGCTTCAATGTCGGATATCTATTTTACAGATGTTGAACAGGGTGTTGCCGCAGGTGTATATGTTGTAACACCAAAGGGTGTTTATGAACGTACTACAAGAGATACTGCTAAGTATGGCACTATTTTGTATCCGCTTAATATTGGCGAAAAACGCTCTATTGTTACCGAAGAAATTGATGTAGGAATAGAAAATAACGGGGCATCAGCTTTCTACCTTACTATAAACACACCGGGAAAAGATGATGCACAGAATTATTACTATTATCATTTAAGTGATCTTTCTCAAAAGAAGGAAATTGTATTGGGAGATTATACAACCGATGCTACATCACTCCTTGTTCAGGAGGATAAAAACGGCAAGGTTGTTTCGTTCTTTATTTACGATGGTTCCTACATTAAAAAATATGGAATAAAAGACGAATATCTGTTCAAGAGTAATGCAGGTGATGTTACTTTTGGCGTAGATATGGCATCCGGTGAAATATCTGAATTCTCATCAGATGACTTTGATGAAAGAACTTTGAAGGATATTACTGTTTATGCAGGTTATGACATAAAGTCAATTACATTTAACGGTAAGAACATAAATACCAAAAAGGATGGAGCATATCTGTATTTTGGAGATGAACCAATAGTAAAATGTACCGAAGAATTTACACCTGATTCTGATAATCAGACATCTGATGAAATATTTGGTGATTTTACAGGTGGTCGTCCGTCATCCGGTGGCGGTTCAGGTAGTTCCGGAGGAGGTTCGTCATCAGGCGGAGCAGGTGGCGTTCAGCCGATAACTCCTGATAAGGATGACAATAATGCTGCTGATGACCCTGAAAATAAGGAAGAAGATATTGCGGATACCAATCCGACAATTAAGCCTTCTTATAATGATGTTTTGGAAGATGCTTGGTATTATAACGATGTAATGTTGTTAAGCGAAAAAAATATTGTATCAGGAGACGGTACAGGTGCTTTTTCACCAAATAACAATGTTACGAGGGAGCAATTCCTTAAAATGTTAATATTGGCAACAGGAATAGATACTGAAGAAGGTGAAAATACATTTGCCGATGTTGATGAAAATGCATGGTATAAGCCTTATGTGTTAAAAGCAAAAAAATTCGGTATAGTAAACGGTATTTCTGACAGTGAGTTTGGTATAGGAAGAAACATAACACGTCAGGATATGGCAGTTATGATATCACGTATTATAGATAAGCTTAACGTAAAAACAACTGAATTTGAAACTGATAAATTTGTAGATGAAAATAGTATTTCCGATTACGCAAAGGATTCTGTCGGTTTTATGAAATCAATTGGATTGATAGAGGGCTACAACAATGAATTCAGACCTTTAGATAATCTGACACGTGCAGAGGCAGCAACTATTATTGCTAAAATTATCAGAGAGTTTGAATTTTAATATTTTAAAAAACAAATTCAGTCAAGATTTCTTTGCTGATTGTAGGAGATTTGTAATGAGCATAACATATAATTATAAAATCTTAAATGATCCTATGAAAATAACGGATTCTGACTTTTTTGGACTATGGAACAAAAAAAGTCAAAGGTGGGAAAATGAGGGACTTTTAGATTACGATAAATATTCAATAGAGCTTGCATCAGTAATTGATGCAGTAAAGACAGGGGATTACAGGCTTGCGAAAAATCACTTGCTTGAATATTACCGTGAAAAATATAAGGATATTAAGGTTAAGCCTTATCCCGCATGTACGGAAAAGCTTGAACTTTGTTGCAGGGCACTGGAAAAAAACGTGTATGCCGTCAATAAAATGAATGGTCATATTATGGGTTTTTTTACTGTGGATGAAGAATTAAAGTGGCACAGTGTAGATGTTGGCTTTTCAATGGACTCATTGGTTTTCGGCAGTAATGTTAAGGTGTCATATCAGCTTATGTCTGTTGATAAAGCAGACATCTCAGCAGAATTTTATTCAAGGAAATCTGATCACAGTCCATATCTTGAGCTTGTGATAAACGGCGAAAAAGTAAGGGTGAAATGCTGTAAGGACACTATGGTGTCGGCAGGTGAAAATTCTTCTGTAAACTATAGTGAAAACAAGGTTTTTGAAGTGTGTGAAAGCGGTATATACCATAATCATGATGAAAATATGAAAAGAGCCTATTTTGCATTTGATGTAAGCTTTATAAACAAAAATGATGTTATATCTTCCGCAAAGCTTTATTTATACGGAAAATCAAATAAAGGTGAAAAGGAAATTTGCGTTTATAACGAGCATGCAGCAAACTGGGACGAAAAGACATTTTGCTGGGACAATGTTACAGACGAGCTTATTTTTTCCTGCAATGATATGAATTCCTGGGACTTTATAACAAGTCATCGTACCATAATTAAGGGTAAAATATGCTTTTATCACCGTGGAGCTGAGCTTTCTATGCCCGCAGATATGTACAGGCGTACAGGCGATGAAAAATATGCCTATACATTTATACGCAACGCAATGGCAATAGTCCATTATGTGGGCTGTAACAGAGAAGTTTTTAACGAGCTGGATATGGGTTGTCATTGTAGTACACATACGATAGATTTGTTTCGTGTGATACACAGTAAATATATGACGGGTGAAAGGTTTGTTGCTGTTTTTAAAAACATATATGCTATTGCGCAGTGGCTTATAAATAATTTTTACGGAGTAAAGAAAAACAACTGGGCATCATTTGCAACTATGGGTGTATATTGTTTCATTGGCTTTTTTTCTGAAATTAAATCCTACGATAAATGGTTTGATATAACAGTCAATGAAAATAACAGACTTATAAGAGGATTTATTGGCAAGGACGGTTCAAATATTGAGCTTGGTCAATGTTATCAGTCTACACTTATAAATACTATTACGGGACTTTATAGTATTCACGAGCTTAACCGTAGTAAAATGCCTTTGTCGGATGAGGCTTTTGATATTGCACATAAGCTTATAAAGCATTATTATTACACCTTAAGTCCTACGGGTTCCGACTATAACATTGCTGATACCACAGACCCGTTTAAAAATCTCAAGGAGCGAGTTGCTATCTGGTATAATAAATATCCCGACCTTTTGGGGGATGATGAGGAACTTAAGTATGTTGCAACAGATGGTAAGGAAGGAAAACTACCTGATTTTACAACAATAAATTTTCCGTATAACTTAAGAACTTATATGAAAACAGACTGGTCAAGGGATGCCCTTGCAATGGTGGTTAACGGCAGACGCGAGGGGTCTCACGGTCACGAGGATGTTTTTTCAATAGCTATGATGGCATACGGTAAGCATCTTGTTACCGACCAGGGTTATGGTGCATTGCTTACAGGCGGAATTCGTGAAATGATGATGGCATCATCCTCACACAATGTAGTACTTGCGGATGATGTGGAAAATACATGGCGTAAGGATTCAAAACAGCTTGGCTTTGACACAAATCACAAGTTTGATTACTGCGAATATTCCGGAGCCAATAATGAAATAATTGACGTACAGAATAGAAGTGTTACCTTCTGTAAGGAGGATAAATTCTGGATTGTTACAGATTACATAAAACCGATTAATTGTGAAAAAGACACAAAATACACACAATACTGGCATATGTTACCTGAAGCAAATATATCCATCGGGGAACAAAATGTGCTGAAAAGTAATTTTGCCGACGGTATAAACGTAATGATTGTACCTGTTGGGGAAATTGAAAATTCTGAGATTATACCTTCCAAATATTCGCCGGGTCATGGAGTTATAGTAGACAGTAAAAAGGCAAAACTTGTTAAAAATAAAAAAGGCGAAGTTTTGTTCAGTACACTTATTATTCCAATAAATGAAGGTGAGGACTTTAAAGTTGAATCAAAGTGTACAGATTACGATAATGTAAATTCCTTTGTCGCAAAAATTACTGACAAGAACGGGGTTTCAAAAACATATTATTTTGCACACAGTAATAATCAGATTAAAGAAATTTCTTCAGGCAAATACTCGGAATTTGCCGTAAATATGATAGTGTGTGAAGATGAGAATGGGAAAGCGGTTTCAAAATACATTATTGATAAATAAAGGAGAATTTATTGTGAGTAGCACATTTAATTACAAAATATTAAAAGATCCTATGAGATGGACAGACTCTGATTTTTTCGGTGTGTGGGATAGTGAAAAACAAGCATGGGAAATAGAAGGTGCTTTAGATTATGACAGATATTCAAAAGAACTTGCTTTGGTGATAGATGCAGTAAAATCAAAAAATTATAAGCTTGCAAAGGATGAATTGCTTGAATATTACAGAAAGTTCAACCGTAAACATCTTATCAGACATAATGGCGGTGTTTTAAATGTTGACCAAAATCCCGACCTTGATATATCTTGTTCGGCCCTTGAAAAAAATGTATATTCAGTAAACTGTATGAATGGTAAGGCTATGGGATTTATAAATGTAGGTGAGCAGCCTATGTGGCATTCGGCAGATGTTTTTGTTTCCATTAAAAGACTTTTGTTCGGAAGTGTAGTGCATGTAGCATATCAGCTTATGTCTGTTGATAAAACAGATATTTGTGCGGAATTTTATTCAAGAAAATCTGAATACAAGCCGTATCTTGAACTTATTATAAATGGTGAAAAGGTTAAGGTGGAATGCTTTAAGGATACAATGGTATCTGCCGGTGATAATTCTTCTGTAAATTATAGCGACAGAGAGGTTTTTGAAGTGTGCGAAAGTGGTTATTACCACTTTCACGATGAAAAAATGAAAAGGGCATACTTTGTTTTTGATTTAAGCTTTATAAAGCAGGATGATGTAATCAGCGGTGCAACACTTAATGTGTATGGTAAGTCCTACAGTGGAGAAAAAGAAATTTTTGTATACAACGAGTTTGAATCAGCGTGGGATGAAAAAACCTTCTGTTGGGACAATGTTACGGACGAGCTTTGTTTTTCATGTAATGATATGAATTCATGGGATTTTATAACAAGCCATCGGACATCAATAAAAGGTAAAATATGTTTTTATCACAGAAGTCCCGAACTTTCAGCACCTGCACAAATGTATCTTAAAACCGGTGATGAAAAATATGCCTATACTTTTATTCGTAATGCAATGGCAATAGTGCATTATGTTGGTTGCAATCCTGAAGTTTTCAATCAGCTTGATATGGGCAGACACATTGATATACATACAAGAGATTTATTCAAGATAATAGACAGCAAATATATGACAGGAGAATATTTTGTTGCAATATTCAAAAACATTTATAAGATGGCGGATTGGTTGTTACACAATTTTTATGGTAAGGTAAACAATAACTGGGCATCTTATGCTACGGAAGGTGTATTTTGCGTAACTGCATTTTTTAAAGAAATCAAGGTTCACGATGAATGGCGTAATATTACCATTAAAGAAAATGAACGACTTATTTCTGAGTTTAAAATCAATGATGATTCCTGCGTAGAACTTTCTCAGTGGTATCACCATGTTTTGCTTCGTACCATTACTGATTTGTATAATATACGTAATGCCACAGGAGAACTTTTACCATTGTCGGAAAATTCTTATGATGTTTTGTATAAGCTTATGAAGACTTTTTATTATACACTAAGTCCTACGGGTTGTGATTATAATATCGGAGATACTACAGAACCATTTAAAAGTCTTATCTATGTTATTGAAGGCTGGTACGACCTATGCAATGATATTATCGGCAGCGATGAGGAAATAAAATATGTTGTTACAGGTGGTAAGGAGGGTAAGCTTCCTGATTTTACTACCATAAATTTTCCTGATAACCGCAGAACATATATGAAAACTGACTGGACAAAAGATGCTCTTGCAATGGTTGTTACAGGTAAGCTTGAAGGCTCACACGGGCACAATGATGCTTTTTCAATTGCTATGATGGCTTATGGTAAGCATCTGATTACAGACCAGGGATATGGTGCACAGCTTACCGGTGATATATATAAGCTTATGAGCGCTTCTTCATCGCATAATATTGTGGTGGCTGATGATGTTGAAAACACATTGCTAAAAGATGCCGAACAGCTTGGCTTTGATACAAACGATAATTTTGACTATTGTGAATATTCAGGAGCTAATAATGAATTTGTTGACATACAAAACAGAAGTGTAACCTTCTGTAAAGAAGGTAAATTTTGGATTGTAACAGACTACATAAAGCCGATTGATTGTGAAAAGATTACAAAATATACACAGTACTGGAATATGCTTCCCGATGCTGAAATGTCAATAGATTCTTCAAATGTGGTCAGAAGTAATTTTGATGATGGTATAAACGTAATGGTTGTGCCTGTTGGAAAAATAGAAGAGGCATCGATTGTTGATACAAAATATTCACCATGTGCAGGGGTAATTACAGACAGTAAAAAGGCAAAGCTTATTAAGAACAAGCAGGGTGAAGGGTTGTTCAGCACCATTATTATACCAATAAATAATGGTGAGGACTTTAAGGTTGAAACAAAGTGTACAGATTACGATAATGTAAACTCATTTGAAGCAAAAATTGTTTCAAATGATGGAAACTTTAAAAAATACTATTTTGCTCACAGTAATAATCAAATTAAGAAAATTTTTTCGGGTAAATATTCGGATACTTGCGTGAATATGCTTGTATGTGAAGATGAGAATGGTGAAGTTATATCAAAATATCTTTTTGATAAACAATGAATATTTGTATAAATAAATGGAAGAGAAAGATATGAAAAGAATCATATCTAAATTGTTAGTGTTGACAATAGCTTGTTCAACATTAATGAGTGTTATGTTAAATGAAGTTAGTGCAGAAGACCCTACTGCACCTACAAAAACAACCGAATATACGGATTCTGATACTACAAGAACAATGACATGTGATTTGAGCGGTGCTGAATCAGGATATAAATATAAAGTATTTTTATTTGAAAGCTTAGCGTCTGCTGTACCATTAGCTGAAATGGTAGAAGGTACAATAGATTAACCTGTAAAAAAATTACAGAGTGTTTTTCCGTAAGATAAAATAGTGCCATGGAAATTATGGTGCTATTTTTATCTGATTGAAAATTGTTATTTATAATTTTTAATATTGCACAAAAATATAAAAAGGAGAGTCTTGTTGAATGAAACCGATAGAGTTAGCAAAAATCATATGGGACTATGCAAAAACATTAAAAGGAACTATGGAAAAGGACCCTCATTATTCATCTGCACCGTTACGCCACTATCCCGGCATTCTTACAATGTTTGCGGGTATACAGGCTGCTGCTGAGTCAAAGGATGAAGAATGGATAAATGATGTGAAAAAATATCTTGCAAAGTATCCACATCATTTTAACGACCCTGATGTATTTTTTAAAGGCAGTTTTGACAATTACCGAGTAGGCGGCCTTGGAAAAGGATGGGCTGTAATGAATGGTTATTTTGATGAAGATCCTGAGCTTATCCGAGAATATGCTGAATTAACTCTTGCCGCACCAAGAAGTCATGATGGTATAATTTGTCTCCCTGTAAACCATAACAAAATATGGATAGATGTTGTATTTGCAGTAACACCTTTTATGCTTTATGCAGGGCTTATACTTGATGAACAAAAATACATAGATTATGCAGTAGAACAATGTTTTAAAATGTATGATGTGTTTATGGATATGTCTAATGGATTACTTCACCAGACAAGAGGCTTTTTAGAGGATAAATCCAAGGTTTCTGACGACCATTGGTCCCGAGGTAACGGATGGGGCATACTTGGTATGACGGAGCTTGTAAGATATCTGCCAAAGGATTCTAAGTATTATGCCGAGGCAGTTGAAAGATTTAAGGCACATTGCTTTTCCTTAATTAAATATCAGAATTTCCGCGGTCTTTGGAGGCAGGAAATTTGTGAGCCTCTTGCATGGGAAGAAGCATCGGGTACAGGGATATTTTTATATGCAATTGGCGTTGGACTCAGAAGAGGTATACTTGATAAAGAAACTTATATGCCTGTTTTTGAGAAAGGCATAGAAGGACTTTGCAAATATTGTATTAACCCTGACCTTTCAATAGATAAAGGGTGCTGCGGTTGCTGTTGCCCCGGTGAAGGTGATATGAAAGGAACAGTTGACGCATACCTTACAATTCCTATGCCAAGACGTAATGATAGCCATGTTTTCGGTCCTGTTATAATGGCACTTACAGAAGCTGAAAAAAACGGAATTGAAAATGTTGAGTTATAATAAATCTGAAAATGCAGAAAAATGAGTGTTGTTGCAGACCTTTTGGATATTTATCTTCAAGTTTGATATTTATTCGTGTATAATAAGAATAAAAACTTTTAGGAGGATATATAAGGTAATTGCAGATTTTTGTAATCTGCCTATGGAAGCAGTTTTTGTAAATTGTTCTCATACCCATACCGGACCTATGCTTGGTAAAGACTTGGCTTCTGATTTATGTGGTAATCCTATATATGAGGAGTTTTTAGGACTACAAATGCGTGATGCCGCAAAACTTGCCCTTGAAGATGTGTGTGAATCATATTAACACAAATCCCAAGAAGGGTGAAAGCAACGGGCTTCAGATTACGTTTGATGGTTGTCCACGCGGATACGAACATACAAAACACATGGGCAGAGTTATTGCAGGTGCAGTTTTACAGATTTGCGGCAAGGCAGAGGAATTTGAATTAGATTCCATAGATTTTTCCGTAAAAACAGTTGTATGTCCGTCAAATCAGGAAAATGACAAACTGGAAGAAGCGAGAAAAATAGTGGAAATACACGAAAACGGTCGTGATGCGGAACTTCCATACAAGGCAATGGAGCTTACAACGGTAGTTGCAGAGGCTACTCGTATTGTTGAATTGGAAAACGGTCCGGATTCATATTCTTTTACACTGTCTGCAATCAAAATTGGAGATATAGCATTTGCAGGAATCCCTGGTGAACCTTTTACGGAAATTGCAAACAGAATATATGCAGATTCACCATTTGATACAACAATTCTTTGTTGTTTGACAAATGGCGGTGAATCCTACTTCCCTACAAGCCGTGCATACGAAGAAGGCGGTTACGAGGCAAGGACATCACGTCTTAAAAAGGGTGCAGATAATATTATCGTTAAAGGCACAACTGATTTACTTAATGAATTGAAAAATAAATAATATACAAAAATAAGGGAGAATAGTTATGATTACGGGAATAGAGCATACGGGATTAGTTGCAAGAGATACAGAAAAACTTTGTGAATTTTATGAAAAATACTTTGGCTGTAAGGTGATTTTGTCATATCCAAACGGTACAAAATTTTTAAAATGCCACAACGGTATTATTGAGGTTTATCCTATGAAATCTGATGACGAAACAGTTTATGACAACTATGTAAAAGGGCTTCGGCATCTTGCGTTTGAAACCGATGATTTTGATAAAGACAGACAGATG
>JAZQAN010000072.1:0-16048 GCA_045545235.1 Clostridia bacterium
CGTTATAAGCATTGTTCCTGTTTGCTCACTGCTTTGCGGAATTTGTATCTATGCTAATGCATTGGGATATCAAATAAGTGTCGAAAGCATAATGCCTGTCTTCGTGGGAATTTTATTTTTTGTGCTTGGCTTTATTCTTCCAAAATGCAAACAAAATTACACAATCGGAATCAAACTCCCCTGGACGCTGCATGACGAAGAGAACTGGAATAAAACACATAAACTTGCAGGAAAACTTTGGATTTGCGGCGGTATAATAATGATTGTGTCAGGATTGTTTAATTTAACATTTATATTTATGACAATAATTTTTGCACTTGTTATTATTCCAACTGTCTATTCATATTTGTTGTATCGGAAACAAAAATAAGAAATAAATATTTTAAAAGCATTAGATTCTATATTGATGAAACGGCACGGATTTTCTCCGTGCCGTAACTTTTAAATGTGTCAAATTTTAATATACAGTAACCAAAGAAAAGCAGAATTGTATTTGGTCAAAAAATATCTGCGAGAACTAAAAAATATTCTTGCAGAATTGTTCTCTACAGGCGAAATTGATAGAATTGGCGAAATCAAGTGATGCTAAAATGATGATGTAGCAGACGGAATCGTTAGAAACGGATGCGACCGTATGCGAAATTGATGCTCATTTCAGGCATAATTATTTGAAACACAAGACCATGCGCCGTCATCAGAAATATAATCTAAAATTACTAAAAAATGGTTTTGATTCTCGAAAAAGTGAAGATTGCCGCTCTTGAAAATTGGCAATAAAAAATGGCTCAAACCCAGTGTTTGAGCCAAATATATTGGCAGGGGCAGTAGGATTTGAACCCACGACTTACAGTTTTGGAGACTGTCGCTCTACCAGCTGAACTATACCCCTATTTTGAACCGCTTGTAACATTATATATTAAAAATTGTGTTTTGTCAACCTTTTTTTGATAAAATATTATATTTGTTAAGTTGACGTTGACATCTTTTTTAAACTTTAATATAATTAGATAAGGTGTAATATGGTAACGGAGGTGTAGTTTATGAAAGTTACTTTAAATTCAAATGAAGAAATTGTAAAGACGGTTAAAGATGGTCTTGAAAGGACAGGTGGTTATTGCCCATGCAGACTTGAACGTACAGAGGAAAACAAGTGTATGTGTAAGGAATTTCGTGACCAGATTAAGGATGAAAACTTTGAAGGCTATTGCCATTGTATGTTATATTATAAATCAAAATAAAGGAGGAATTTATTATGGCAGAAATTAAAATTACATCAGAAAATTTTGAAAATGAGGTTTTAAGGGCAGACAAGCCTGTTATAGTTGACTTCTGGGCTGAATGGTGCGGACCTTGTAAAATGCTTGCACCTGTAATTGCTGAAATAGCAGAAGAATATGAAGGTAAAGTAAAGGTTGCAAAATGCAATGTGGATGAAGAGGTTAAATTGGCTTTAAAGTACAATATTTCAAGTATACCTACAATTTTGTTGTTTGAAAATGGAGAAATTGTTAAAAAATCTGTTGGCTTTGCACCAAAGGAAAAATTAATAGAGGAATTAGGTATTTAATATAAAAGGGCATATTCTCAATATAATTGAGAATATGCCTTTGATTTTTTATTTTACTTTTAAAACTACTTTACCTATATTTTCACCGTTTTGAAGAAGTGAATGTGCCTCTTCAGCCTGAGTTATCGGCAGTGTTTTGAAAATAGTAGGTTTTATTTCTCCGCTTTCTATTTTGGGATACACATTTTTAACCACTTCTGAAAGTATATATGCTTTCATTTCCGGTGCTCTTGAACGAAGTGTGCTTCCTATAATTCGAACGTTTCGTACATAGATGTTTTTAAGGTCTATTTCTGTAAGTGTACCTGCAAGTGCCGCAATCATAATCCATCTTGCACCATGGTTTAAATAGTGCAGGCATTTACCCATACCCTCACCGCCTATGCAGTCAATGGCAACATCAACACCGTGTCCGTTATCAAGCTCTTTCTTTAAAACCTCGCATATATCCTCTTTTGATGTAACAACAATTCTGTCAGCATTAAGGTGAGCTATAAGGTTTTTCTTTTCATCTGTACGAACGGTTGTGATAACACGCATACCAAAAGCTTTTGCCATAGGTATTAGGACACTTGCAAGTCCTGAGTTTCCGCCGTGCATTAAAATTGTGTTACCTTTTTCAGCCTTACCTTCTATAAACAGGTTAAGGTATGATGTTGCATAAGCTTCAGGAATTGAAGCAGCTTCTTCCATAGAACAGTTTTCAGGAACCGGCATTAACATATCGTATTTTACTGCTACATACTCTGCATAACCTCCACCGCCCAAAAGTGCACATACCTTGTCACCGATTTTCCAATTGGATTTTGCTTTTGCTTCTTCACCCATTTCAACAATTATACCTGCCACCTCAAGACCCATCCATTCAGGGCATCCCGGTGGAGGAGGATAGTCACCTGCTCTTTGTAAAAGGTCTGCACGGTTAAGTGCTGCTGTGTGAATTTCAACCAAAACCTCTTCTGATTTTATTATTGGGTCCGGTACGTTATCCCATCTTAAGCTTTTATCATCGTTTATAAGTATTGCCTTCATTACTCATTACCTCCGCAACATTTTTTTATTAGTTTATATAATTCAAGTTCATAATCATAACTCCATGGATTTTCCTTTTCTCCGCATATCATTTGTGCAAAGCCCAACATCATACCGTCATAACGGTCAAGTGGAGCGCTTACGTCCTTTTCGGCAGGTGCGTGCCAGTCGTGTTTGGTGCGTGTGTATCTGTAAGTAACCTGATTTTTATCCTCAGGATTAAGTGATGAGCGCCATTCAAGAGGTTTTAACTCAACAGTTTTTTTTGTTCCCGATACCACAAGCTGACGTCTTTCGTATCCTCCAACCTCAATGGATGTTGTCTTTGCGAAGGATACACCCTTTTCATATTCAAAAACTACCATTCCAAAGTCTTCGCCATTAACACCGTCAACACCACTGCATTTGTTAAGCGGAATTATATTTTTCGGAAGCCCCTGAATAGAATAAATCAGATCAATCAGGTGACAACCTAAATAAAACATCATACCACCCTTAAATGTGGAAAGCCACTCTCTTGTTTCTTTTGGGCTGATGCAATTCATCTGTGCCTCAACGCTGATTATGTCGCCAAGCTCACCGTTTTTTATCTGTTCTTTAAGCTCCATAATGTATGGGTTATATCTGTACATATAGCCTGTGTGGAAAACAGTTTTGTTGTTTTTTACGGTGTTTATAAGCTTTTCAAATTCAGGCAGTGAAGTACCACCTGGCTTTTCCATATGAATATGTTTTTTGTGGTCTGCAGCCATCTGTGCATATTTTGTTAAATATATTTCTTCGGTTTCGACGGTTACAGCTTCAATTTCGGGATTTTCAAGTATTTCCTCTAAAGTAAGTTCTTTGTAGCCGTCAAAGTCAGCCTTTCTGTTAGGAAACTTTTCAAACTCATTTTCAGGCATATGGTAGCCTACAATTTCAAAAACATCACTCTGTTTTTTAAGAGAATTAAAAATTAAGTTTCCGTGGCTGTTATTACTTGTGCCTATTTGTGCTATTTTAATTTTTTTCATTATTTTAAATCCTCCCAGTTAAATTGTACTATTGTAGGAAATGTTCTGTCGCTTATAAGTCTGTTGTAAACTTCTGTACATTCCGTTGGTGAATGAGTTTCGTCAATCATATTTTTAAGATTGATTCTGCCTGTTGCACAAAGCTTTAAAATAGCCTTTATGTCATCTTCAGTTGTAAAGTAGCCGGGGTAAGAATCATTTTCAGGTCGTGCCAAAGTATGAGCACCAATAAGTGTTATACCAGGCCCGTGTACCTTTCTATAGTAATCAACGGAAAAGTTACTTTCTCGTGTACAACCTAAAAGTGCCACTCTGCCAAATGGAGCCATACAGTCTAAAACTTCGTTTAGACCTACCCCCTGCCCTGTAACTTCAATTGCAACATTTGCTCCGCCGTCTGTTACAGATTTTACTTTGTCAACAAAATCATCTTCAAATGGGTCAAATGCAAAGTCTGCTCCGAATTCCAAAGCTTTTTCGCGTCTTTCTTTAACAGGGTCTACTGCTATTACGGGTACAGCACCTGCAGCACGTGCAAAATGTACAGCCATAAGTCCTAATGTACCAAGCCCCATAACTATTATAGATTCACCTATTTCAAGTTTTGTTTTTCGTATTGCCGCAAGTGGAAATGTTCCTATATGGGCAATTGAGGCTTCTTCAAATGATACTTTATCACTTTCGATTTTTACGGCATTTTTTTCGTCAAGCACATTAAAAAGCATATGCTTTGACCAATACATTGCTACTCTGTCGCCCACTTTTAAATTTTTTACGTTCTCACCTGTTTCAACAACTATACCGGAAGAGCTATAGCCTGAAGACCTTGGGAATTTAACCACATCATCAGGGGTTGAACAAAGACTTACCATAGGGTTGCCTGTAATGTTTGCCTTTTCCGTACCGTTGCTTATTGTACTGTAAACAGTTTTAACCTTAATCTGATTTGGCTTTAGTATTTCATTTTCAACATCAACTAATTCTGCTTTGTTTTTTTCTGTAAATACAATTTGTTTATTCAATGAAATCACCTCGTAAAACTATTATACTCCATTGACAACTGCAAAAATATAGATTATACTGTATAAAAACACTACTATACTACCAAAAGGAGGGTTGGGCTTGAATAAAAACACACTTGTAACCAGTTATTTGCTGAAAAAATATAAATATAAGAACATTCATTCTGCAGGTCGTGACCAGCATTTTAATAATCCGTGGATAGCATATGTAAAAAAGGGTTATGCAGAAATTCTTTATAACGGAAAAACAATTTATGCTTATGAAGGTGACCTTATATACATTGCTACAGGAACAAAATACGGTTCGGTATGGTTTGGTTCACCGGATATTGAGTGGTATTCAGCAGGATTTGCCTTTAAATCTAATTACGATTTTTATGAATATCCATTTCAGATTTTAAAGGATTATCCCTGTGAACTTATTGATAAGATGTTTGAAATATACGAAACTTCATATATGCTTTCGGTTTCATATTTCTATCAGCTTATTGAAGATGTATATAAAAAGCTTAAACCTGCAGAACATGTAACATATACTTCTGTGGAGCCTGCAATAGAATATATAGAAAATAACTACACTCAAAGTATTTGTATAGCTGAACTTGCAAAGCTATGTAACTGCAGTGAATCGGGCTTTTTCAGAACATTTAAAAAATCAACGGGGGTTACCCCTGTTTCCTATAAGCACAATGTTATGATTCAGCACGCTTTGGAGCTTCTTTCTTACACAAATATGTCTATTGAGGAAATAAGCCTGAAGGTTGGCTTTTCATCATCAAATTATTTCCGAAAGATATTTGAGAAGATAATAGGAAAAACACCTAAAGAGATCAGAAAAAAATAAAAACGGGAAATCCCGTTTTTATTTGTATAATTCTGTTGAAAGATATCTGTCACCTGTGTCAGGAAGAATAACTACAATGTTTTTACCTTTGTTTTCGGGTTTTAAAGCCTCTTTAATTGCACCGTGTAGTGCCGCGCCTGATGAAATGCCTGTTAAAACGCCTTCTGTTTTTCCAAGTAGTCTTGCGGCGTTATATGCTTCCTCGGTTGAAACTGTTAAAATTTCGTCATACACTTTGGTGTTGAGAACTTCGGGTATAAAGCCTGCACCTATGCCCTGCAGACCGTGCGGACCTGCTTTTCCGCCTGATAGTACGGCAGAATCCTTTGGCTCTATTCCAACAACCTTTAAGTCGGATTTTTTAGATTTTAAATATTCACCTGTTCCCGTAATTGTGCCGCCCGTACCTATGCCTGCAACTAAAATATCAACCTTGCCTTCTGTATCTTCCCATATTTCAGGACCTGTTGTGTCAAAATGTGCCTTTGCATTTGCAGGGTTTACAAATTGCCCTGCTACAAAGCTGTCGGGTATTTCCTTTGCAAGCTCTTCAGCTTTTTTTATCGCTCCCGTCATACCCTCACGACCGTCTGTAAGAATAAGTTCTGCACCATATGCGCTCATAAGCTTCTGACGCTCAACAGACATTGTGTCCGGCATTACTATAATTACTCTGTAGCCTCTTGATGCACCAACAACAGCAAGACCTATGCCTGTATTACCGCTTGTTGGTTCTATGATAACGGAATTTTCATTTAAAATACCTTTTTCTTCCGCGTTATCTATCATAGCCTTTGCAACTCTGTCTTTTACAGAGCCTGCGGGATTAAAATATTCAAGCTTTGCGTAAATTTTAGCTTCAAGTTCAAATTCTTCTTCAATATGTGTAAGCTCCAGAAGAGGAGTATGCCCTATTAACTGATCAACTGAAGTATATATTTTCATAAAAATCACCTCTGTATATTATTTTATCAAATATTATCTTTCAAGTCAAACAAAAAGAAGTTGCGGTAAAAATTACCACAACTTCTATAATAATTATTTTGTACCGAATATTCTGTCCCCTGCATCTCCAAGACCTGGAACGATGTAGCACTTTTCATTAAGACCTTCATCAACGTTAGCACAGTAAATCTGAACATCAGGATGAGCCTTTGTAAGAGCATCTATACCCTCAGGTGCAGCTATAAGACAGAGGAATTTAATGTTTGTTGCGCCGTATGACTTTATCTGTGTAATGGCGTCTATTGCAGAACCGCCTGTTGCAAGCATAGGGTCAACAACAACCACAAGACGGTTTGCAATGTCATCGGGAAGCTTGCAGTAATAAGGCTGAGGCTGCATAGTTTCTTCATCTCTGTACATACCTATATGACCTACCTTTGCAGTAGGAACAAGGTTAAGCATACCGTTTACCATACCAAGACCTGCACGCAAAATAGGTACAATGGCAATATCCTTGCCCTTAATAACCTTTTGAACGGTTTTTTTGATAGGTGTTTCAATTTCAATATCCTCAAGAGGCAAATCTCTTAATGCTTCATAACACATAAGCATTGTTATTTCTTCAACCGCTTCACGAAATTCTTTGTTGTTGGTTGAAGTCTGACGCATAAGAGTTGTCTTATGCTGAATTAAGGGATGGTCAAATACTGTAACGTTTTTCATTGTTTTTTTCTCCTATTCCTGGTCTGATGCTTTAGATACAATAACATTAACTATTATACCCAAAATAAGAGCACATGCGATTGAAGTAATTTTAACTGCACCTATCTGAAGTGCCATTCCACCGATACCTGAAATAAGTATTGTAGAAACAACAAACAGGTTTTTGTTAAGGTTAAGGTTAACCTTTTGAATCATCTTAAGACCTGAAACTGCGATAAAGCCGTAAAGTGCCATACATACACCGCCCATTACACAAGAAGGGATTGAGTTAACAAATGCAATAAATGGTGAGATGAATGCAATTACAATAGCTAGTATTGCAGCAGTAATAATAGTAACAACTGAGGCATTACGTGTAATAGCAACGCATCCTACTGATTCACCGTATGTAGTGTTAGGGCATCCGCCAAAGAATGCACCAAGCATTGAACCTATACCATCACCAAGAAGTGTTCTGTGTAAGCCCGGTTCTTCCAAAAGGTCTGTTTCAATAATTGAAGAAATGTTTTTGTGGTCTGCAATATGTTCTGCAAATACAACAAATGCAACAGGAACGTATGCAACTGCAACTGTACCGATATATGTGGGAGTAAGTTCCCCAACACCCTTTAGTGCAGTCATAAATGTAAAGTCAGGAATTGTAATAAATGTGTTAATGTTAATGCCATTTGCAACGAGGTTTGTAAATGGTGTTATATCCATAATTTTAAGAACATCTATATTTGCAATGTGTCCGATAATTGTAAATATACCACAAGCTGCATAGCCACTCAAAATACCAACAATAAAAGGTATGAGTTTTAATGTCTTTTTACCATAAGCTGAACTTATTATAACACCAAGTAAAGTAATTATAGCACAAATAAGACCTATCCAACCTTTTGTACCCATAATATATACATTATTTACGGTATCAAATTCAGAAAATTTTAAAACATCGCCTACTGCATTACCTGCAAGTGAAAGACCGATAATTGTAACAGTAGGTCCAATAACGGCAACAGGCATAATTTTGTTAAGCCAGTTAACACCTGCAAATTTAACAATAATTGCAATTATAACATAAACAAGACCTGCAAAAACAGCACCTAGTATAAGGCCTGCAAAACCGGCTGCCATTGAGCTTGCACCTGCAAATGCAGCAATCATAGAACCGATAAAAGCAAAAGAAGAACCTAAAAATACAGGACTTTTCTTTTTGGTGAATAAAATATAACAAAGTGTACCGATACCTGCACCAACAAGAGCAGCAGCAGAAGACATATTTGTTCCGCAGCTTCCGTTGATAATAACAGGAACTACAAGTGTTGCAGTTATAATAGAAAGTAACTGCTGAAATGCCAGTATAATCAACTGAGCGAATTTGGGTTTGTCCTTAACCCCGTAAACAAGTTTCATAATGAGAACCTCACTTTCAATTTTTGATAAATTACAACAATTTACCTAACTAAAAATATACTATTTTTTGTAAAATTTGTCAACAATATATTTGCACAAAAAATGAAAATGTGTTATAATATACAAAAAAACAATGTTATTTTTGGAGAAGCTTATGATTGAAATTTTGTATGAAGATGAAAATATCGTTTTTTGCGTAAAACCTGTGGGTGTTTCCTCTGAAAATGAGCTTCCACAGGCATTGAAGGAACAACTTGAAAGTGAAATATATACATTACATCGCCTTGATACACCTGTTGCAGGGGTGATGGTTTATGCCAAAACTAAAACTGCTGCGGCAAAGTTCAGTCGTAAGATTGCCGAAAATACCGATTTTGAAAAAACATATCTCACAGTTTGTCAGGGTGCTTTTGAAGAAAGCGTTGGTGAAATGGAGGACTTGCTTTTTAAAGATTCACGAAAAAACAAAAGCTTTGTAGTTAAAAAGGAACGCAAGGGTGTAAAAAAAGCAAGCCTTACTTATAAGGTAATTGAAACAGTAAAATATAACGAAGTTGAATGTTCACTTGTTGAGGTTACATTAAAAACGGGAAGAAGCCACCAGATTCGTGTGCAGTTTGCAAGCCGTAAGCATCCGCTTTTAGGTGACGGAAAGTACGGAAGTAATATAAATTGTCCAATAGCATTGTTTTCTCATAAAATATCAACAGACGAAAAATGCATATGTAAAAATCCGCCTGATGAAAAACCGTGGAATTTATTTGGTTTTTTCCGTACATAATATCACCGAGGTGATTTATGTGGTAAATGATGATACAGTAAAACTTTTAAAGGAATGTAATGCAGGTGTGCAAATGGGTGTAAGCTCAATTGACGAGGTACTTCCTCACGTTGGAAGCAATAAACTTGAAAGTGTTTTAAATGAGTATAAAAACAAGCATTCTCAACTTGGAAATGAAACAAACAAGCTTTTGAATGAGCTTGGTGAGGAAACCAAAGAGCCAAACCCGGTTGCAAAGGGAATGTCGTGGCTTAAAACAAATATGAAGCTTGGGCTTGATGACAGTGATGCTACGGTTTCAGACCTTATTACCGACGGATGTAATATGGGTGTAAAGTCACTAAGACGATATATTAATCAGTATAACAGTGCTGATGAACGTAGTATTGCAATTGCCAATAAGCTTATAGATATTGAACAGGAGCTTGCAGTGGAGGTTGCACCGTTTCTGTAATGGAGTGGTAGTATGACAAAGGTCTTTATAACAGACGTATCAAAATTAAATAGTGATTACAGTCTGTATAAGGACCTTGTTTCTGATTACAGATACAAGAAGCTATGTAGCCTTAAACGTGAGGAAGATGTTAAGCTTTCACTTGGTGTTGAGCTTTTGTTTGCATCATATCTTGGCAGAAAACCAAACTACTATATAGATGAAAACGGCAAACCAATGGGAGAAGAAGTGCATTTTAATTTTTCCCATTCGGGCAATATTGCAGTCTGTGTAGTTTCACACAGTAATGTTGGTTGTGATGTTGAAAAAATACGAAGTGTTAATATTGATGTAGCAAAAAAACGTTTTTGCGAGGATGAATATAAAAAAATAATAGCATCACAAAACTCCGAAAAAGCTTTTTTTGAATACTGGGTTAAAAAGGAGAGTTATCTTAAGCTTACGGGAAAAGGTATAAAAGCAGGTCTTGGTAATTTTGATGTTGATAAAATAACGGAATATGGGTTTTATATGTACAATATTGAAGGTTATAAAATATGTGTGTGCAGTAAGGATAAACCTGAATTTTATGAAAAAAGTCTGTGAAAACAGACTTTTTTTAATTGTCCAAGTTGTTATAAACATACAATATATCGAGGAGTGATTTGTATGTTTATTACTTTACTGTTAAAACAACTTTTTGTACTCATGGGTTATGTTTCCAACATTAATTCTTTTCCAAAACAGCTTAGCAACGAAGAGGAAAGAGAGCTTATTGAAAAATACAGCAGGGGAGATACCGATGCAAAAAACAAGCTTATTGAACATAATCTTCGCCTTGTGGCGCACATTGCAAAAAAATATTCAAGTGCTTTCCCCGACAGCGACGATGCCATTTCCATTGGCACAATAGGTCTTATAAAGGGTATTTCAAGCTACAATTTTGAAAAGAAAACCAAGCTTTCAACTTACATATCCCGTTGCATTGAAAATGAAATTTTAATGGCAATACGAGCAGGTAAGAAAAATGGAAATGAAATTTCAATAGATGAACCGATAGGTACAGACAGCGAGGGCAATAACATAACCTTTAACGATATTTTAAGTGATGATGGTGAAGAAATTTTAGATACTGTAAATCTTAAAATGGCAAAAAATAAACTTAGCATTCTCATAAATAAAGTGCTTGATAAACGTGAACGTGTTATAATAACTATGCGTTACGGCCTTTTGGACGGTGTGGAATATACACAAAATCAGGTTGCAAAAAAGCTTGGTATATCGCGCTCATATGTTTCACGCATTGAGAAAAAAGCTCTTGAAAAATTAGGTGAAAATATGGGTGATACGGAAATTTAATTTGTGTTTGAATTTTATTTATGTTAAAATACAGTTGGTGATAGAAATGTTTTATGTTTACATATTAAAATGCGGTGACGGCAGTTTTTACTGCGGATATACCAATGATGTTGAAAAGAGATTTGAAAAACACAAAAGCGGTAGTGGCGCCAAGTATACAAGGTCGCGACTACCGCTTGAAATTGTGTATATTGAAGAATTTGAAACAAAGTCTGACGCCTTAAAACGTGAATGTGAAATCAAAAAGATGAAGCGTCATAAAAAGGAAGAACTTGTAAAATCCTATTCCTGTAAGGTATAATCTTCGGGAATTTCAAAAAGTGAAGGATCTACTTCGTTTGAATATTCATAGTATGTTTCTGTTGCAGACCCCTTTTGAGAGGTTGAAATTCTGTACTTTAAATTATCTTCTTTGCCAAAGCAGTATTTTGTTGTTACACCATCTTGAACGGGTAATTCCTCATAGTAAAATTCAACGCCGTTTACATTTATAGTACCTGTTTTGAATTCTTCACCGGGAAAGTTAAAGGTGTTTTTGTAGTTTTCTGTTGTTTGTTCTGCTTTAAAATAAGTTCTCTGGTCCTCATAAAGAGTATAAGAGCCTTCAGGTGTTACAATACGGGTAATACCCATATCTGACGTTTTACTGTCATAGTACGGAACAGGTACTGACCTTTCATACAGATATCCGTCAGTTGAATATGCCCGTTGTATAGTCATAAAATTATAACCTTCGTTTACTGTTTCTGTATATGCCTCAATAACTGTGTAATAGCTTTCTTTAAAACGAGAATTAAAGTAAGCAAGAGTTTTTGAGTCTTCTTTTTTTACCTTTCCGCTTTCAACCGAATCATAAGGGTTGGTTATTTTTTCTGTTTCCTCAGTAACTGTATCAGGATGAGGATTTGATGATTCTTCAGGCTTGTTTTCGCATTTTGTAATTATAAATGCAAGGCATATAATCCATACAATTGCAATTACGGTAATAACTGTTATTTTGAGAGTAAGTGCTGAATCGGCACTTGTTTTTTTATTGTTTCCCATAAAATTTCTCCTTTATACTTTCATTTGGACTATTATAACAAAAATAATTATAAAATTCAATAGTTTTTTACGTTAAAAAATGCCGTTATTCTTGACATTTTAATGTTTTTGGGGTAAAATTAATTTTATGTAAAGAAAGGATTGAATTATAATGGATAAACAGAAGAAATTTGTAGAAGAAATTACATCTATGGATGTGGATTTTGCAAAATGGTATACAGATGTTGTTAAAAAGGCTGAACTTATCGAATACTCAAGTGTAAGAGGTTGTATGATTATACGTCCTTACGGCTATGCTATCTGGGAAAATATTCAGAAGGTTTTAGATGGTATGTTCAAGGAAACAGGGCACGAAAATGTATATATGCCTATGTTTATTCCTGAAAGTCTTTTGCAAAAGGAAAAGGATCACGTTGAAGGTTTTGCCCCTGAAGTAGCATGGGTTACTCACGGTGGTAGTGAACCCTTGCAGGAAAGAATGTGCGTACGTCCTACTTCTGAAACTCTTTTCTGCGACCACTATTCAAATATTATACATTCCTACAGAGATTTGCCAAAGCTATATAATCAGTGGTGCTCTGTTGTAAGATGGGAAAAGACAACACGTCCTTTCCTTCGTTCAGTTGAATTTTTGTGGCAGGAAGGTCATACTGTTCACGAAACTGCAGAAGAAGCTATTGAAGAAACACAGAGAATGCTTAACGTATATGCTGATTTTTGCGAAAACTACCTTGCAATTCCTGTTATTAAAGGTCAGAAGACCGATAAGGAAAAATTTGCAGGTGCTGAACAGACATATACTATCGAAAGTATGATGCACGACGGTAAGGCTTTGCAGGCAGGTACATCACATTATTTCGGTGACGGCTTTGCAAAGGCATTTGATATTCAGTTTACCGACCGTAACAATAAATTGCAATATGTTCACGAAACATCATGGGGCGTTTCAACAAGACTTATCGGTGCAATAATTATGATGCACGGTGATAACAACGGTCTTGTACTTCCGCCTAAGATTGCACCACAGCAGCTTATTATAGTACCTATTGCACAGAAGAAGGAAGGGGTACTTGATAAGGCTAACGAGCTTCTTGCAAAACTTAAAAAGGTTGTAAGTGTTAAACTTGATGATTCTGACAAATCACCGGGCTGGAAGTTCAGTGAATATGAAATGAAGGGTGTTCCTCTTCGTCTTGAAATTGGTCCTAAGGACATTGAAAATAATCAGTGTGTGCTTGTAAGACGTGACAATCAGGAAAAGATTGTTGCATCTTTGGACAACATTGAAGAAACAGTTACAAATCTTCTGGATACAATTCAGCAGGATATGTTTGACAGAGCTTTGGCACTTCGTGAAAAGAACACATACAAGGTAACAGACTTTGAAGAAATGAAAAAGTGTGCAGAGGAAAAGACAGGCTTTGTTAAAGCAATGTGGTGTGGCGACCTTGCCTGTGAAGAAAAAATCAAGGAAGAAGCAGGCTTGTCTTCAAGATGTATGCCTTTTGAACAGGAAAATATTTCAGATAAATGTGTATGCTGCGGTAAGCCTGCAAAGGCAATGACATATTGGGGTAAGGCTTATTAATAAAAAGGGATGATTTTATGGGAAAATCCAAAAGTAAAAATTATGTAGCTTTGTTTTTCATAGCAGTTGCAGTTTTCCTTATAGTATTCGCTAGTGATAAAATAGCCTTCGTGCTTTCTGTTTTTGCACCGCTTGTGTATGGTATAGTGATTGCATACCTTATGGACGGAATTGTAAGATTTTTCAACAGAAGGCTTAAAATGCACAGAAACCTTGCAATTGCTGTGGCTTTTGTAATAGTGCTTGCTATAGTTTTTTTAGGGTGCTATTATACTTTGCCATTGCTTGTAAATACAGTAAGCGACCTTATAAACTACATAACAAAGCTTATTACAGGGCACAATACATGGCTTTATGTTACCATTGATTCGGTTGCAAAGTTTTTTAACATTGATATTAACAATGCCGAGGCTTTTGACATATCAAAGCTTGATAAAAATCTTGTTGATTCGCTTAATGGCATTGTTCAGACAATTTACAGCTTTGTTGTTGGCAGAATAGCATCAATCGGAAGCAGTGTTGTAACCATAATTACTTCTGTTATGCTTGCAATATATATGCTTATTGAGAAAAAGGATTTGCTTTTGCGTGCAAAGAGAACCGTGAGGGCGATGGTTCCTGAAAAGTATGAAGACCGTGTGCTTGGTACTTTTACGATGGCAAACACAGTATTTAAAAAGTTTATTATAGGTAAATTTATTGATAGTGCCATAATAGGCATAATGCTTTATATTCTTTTCCTTATTTTCAGAATAGAATATGCAGGTCTTTTTGGCTTATTCCTGGGTATAGGTAATATGATACCTTACTTTGGTCCGCTTATTTCATCTGTACCTGTACTGATTATTTTACTTATTATTAATCCATGGCATTCACTTATTGCACTTATAATAATTCTTGTTGTTCAACAGCTTGACGGTAATGTTATTGGTCCTAAAATTTTAAGTGACAACATTGGAGTTTCTGCATTCTGGATTTTACTTGCCGTAACAATATGCGGTGTTGCATTTGGCTTTGCAGGTATGATATTTGGTGTGCCTCTTGTTGTTGTAATTAAAAATGTTGTTGAAGACATTGTTGATATCAGGCTTGCGGAAAGAAAGCCGTTGCCTGAAGAAATGGAAGAAGAGCAACTAATAAATGATGAAGAGGTAGTGACAGAAGATGCCCAAGAGCAGCAACCAGAAGCTTAAATTATGGTATTTATACCGTATACTATTTGAAAATACGGATGAAAATAATCCTATAACTATGCCTCAGATAATTGCTGCGCTTGAAAGATACGGTATAACTGCAGAACGTAAATCTGTATATAGCGACATTGAATTACTTGTTAATGCAGGTGTAGACATAGTTTCCGAAAAACGTGATAAATATGTTTATTATATGGCAAGCCGTGATTTTCAGGTTGCCGAGCTTAAACTTCTTGTTGACTGTGTACAGGCTTCAAAGTTTGTAACTGCAAAAAAGAGTGCCGAGCTTATAGGAAAGATTGAGGGTCTTGCAAGTAAGGCTCAGGCAACTCAGCTTCAGCGTCAGGTATATATTACCGACCGTGTTAAAACATATAATGAAAAAATATATTATAATGTAGACTTTTTGTATGATGCAATCAATTCCAATAAAAAGATATCCTTTAAATATTACCGTTATAATACCGTAGGCGCAAAGGTTTTTCGCAACGATGGTAATGAATATGTTGTAAGTCCGTATTTTATGGTGTATTCAGACGATAATTATTATATGGTTGCACATTACCCCAAACACGAGGGAGTAAGCCATTTCCGCGTGGACAAGATGACGGATATTAAAATTCTTGACGAAAAAAGTGAAAATATTAAATCGGTAGCAGGGGTTAATTTCAATATAGGTGAATATACAAAAAAGCTTTTTAATATGTATAAGGGTGACACAAAAACAATAACTCTTTTGTGTGATGAAAGTATAATAAGCGTTGTAATAGACCGCTTCGGTGATAAGGTTCATTTGCGTAAGGAAAATGAAAATCAGTACAGTGTAACTGTAAACGCAGGCATCAGCCCCACTTTTTTCAGTTGGGTATTTATGCTTGGTAATAAGGTTAAAATTACTGCACCGCAGGATGTGGTGGAAGAATATAAAAAGATATTAATAGAAAATATTGATAACTATTAAAAAGAGTAAACCATTTTGAATGGTTTACTCTCAGCGTGTCGATAAACCTATCGACACGCTGACAGATTGCGAAAAAGGAAGGTATATTTTGTCAATTTGAATTCGTCGGCGTACGAGGGTACGGTAGAGTTCAAATTGGCAAAAA
>JAZQAN010000073.1:0-30000 GCA_045545235.1 Clostridia bacterium
TTGAGTTTTCCTTGGAATTACTTGCTTTTTGCCAATTTGAACTCTACCGTACCCTCGTACGCCGACGAATTCAAATTGACAAAATATACCTTCCTTTTTCGCAATCTGTCAGCGTGTCGATAGGTTTATCGACACGCTGAATATACCAAAAAATTTTGGTATCTTTTTAATTACTTTATTTTGTCTATTGTTTTTGTAAAAGATTTTAACAGTAGAAGAACAGCAAATATTAAAATCATTTGTATTATACATACAGGTAATCTTTGAATAAAAAGTATCGTAAACGGATTTTTGTATGATAGAGATAAAATAATTGTTTTTATAAAAATGTTTGAAAGAAATTGTATTATACTGCATAAGGCAGCATTTTGTGTATAAAATTTACAAGATAACCTGTAAAAAAATATTCCGTATATAAATCCAAACACGAACTCTATCATAGTTATTTGCAACATAAAAGGGCCAACAGGATTTATAAAGCATGATATAATATCTGCTATCGCGGCAACAACCCCTCCTATAATACCTCCGTATGCATACGCAGCAATGAATACCGGTACAAAGCTTATCGAAAGCTTGCTGATATTACCAATACGAAGATAACCTGATATAATTGACAAAACAACCGTTATAGCTATAAGCAAACCAAGTGAGCATATGTTTTTTGTACTTAATTCAGGAAAATAAAACAATCTTTTTGGTGATAGAAATTTCATTGTAATGTGTTTTTGTGACATAAAAAAACCTCCTTAATTTATTCTGCGCATTTACGGAGATTAAATTTAAGTAGGCATAATCCTCGTATAAGGCAGCGGGATGCAGAATATGTATCGCTACAAATTGTATTCGTTTAACAGCAACTCCCCGTCTGTTAACACTATACGCACATATTCTTACTCTGCAATTTACATTAGTATTATATTCTTTTTTTTCATTTGTGTCAATATATTAGTTCTAAATGCAGTGTATAGAACATAATATAACTCAAGAGGTGATACATATGAGAAATATATTCGAAAAACTACCGGACGGGCTTGTAAAAAAATTGATGCTTGATAATATAAGCGAAATTACACTGCGTGCAGGTAAAAAAGTAGTTGTGAAAGCAAATAACAGATATTACAAAATTGATTATGTTATGAATTATGAGGAAATTGAAGAAGTATTCAAACAGTTTTGTAATCTTTCAGTTTATGCATATCTGGATGAAATCCGCAGTGGTTTTATTACTGTTAAAGGCGGACATCGCATTGGTATTTGTGGTACAGTGGTTGTTCGTGATAACAAGGTTTACAATATAAAAAATATAAGTAGTGTTAATATACGTATTGCTTGTGAGATTAAGGGGTGCTCTGATTTTATTGATTTTAGTGTAAAAAATCTTCTTGTGATTTCTCCACCCTGTTGTGGTAAAACCACGTTAATACGTGATTTGTGTCGAAAAATAGGAGCAAAAAATAAAATAACCATAATAGATGAAAGAGGAGAAATTGCGGGTGTTTATAACGGTATATCTCCCTTTGATATAGGCGATATGACAGATGTTTTATCACTTGTTGAAAAGAAATCAGGGATAGAATATGCAATACGTAGTATGTCACCTGAGTATATAGTTGTTGATGAAATATCAAATGAGGATTGCGAGGCAATAAAAAAGTCATTTTCATATGGCGTAAACATAATTGCCACCGCTCACGGAAGTGATTACGAGGATGTACTGACAAGATTAGGACTTGAAAAAAAAGACAAAACTTTTAATCATATAATTGTTTTAAGTGATAAAAAAGGTGTAGGTACAATAGAGGAGGTTATTCATATTGCTTAAATTAATAGGTTTTTTAATTATAATGATATCTTCAACAAAAATAGGTTTTGATTATTCTTTAAAATACACCTCAAGAACGGAACAACTTAAAGCGTTCGTTTTCATTTTAGAAAGACTGAAAGCGGAAATTAAATTGTCGAATAGTGTTATAGCTGATGCACTTGATAAATCCAATGATGTTCAGGAACATAACGTGCATATTATGATTGAGTATATTTGTAATATGGTGAAAAAAGAAAATTGTTCTCTCATTTCGGCTTTTAAAAGTTATCTGGTAACAGATGAAGCCCTATCGCTTTCGAAGGAAGATTTGGATGTACTAAGTGATTTTTTCTCTATGTTAGGAACAGGTGATGTTGATGATGAAATTAAAAATATAGATTCTGCAATGGAAAAAATCAATTTGTTGTTACAGGATTCCTGCGAAAAGGAAAGTAAATATGTAAAGTTATTCAGAACGTCAGGAGTGCTTGCAGGATGCCTGATTTCTGTTATACTGGCATAGGTGGTGTGGTATGGATACTGGTATAGATTTGGTTTTTAAAGTTGCGGCAATAGGTATTATTGTTTCTGTCCTTCATAATTTACTCAATCAGGCGGGAAAAAGCGAACTTGGTATTATGACATCACTGGCAGGTCTTATGGTAGCACTTATATTAATTGTTCAAAAAGTGAGTCAACTTTTTGAAACAGTTAAAAGTTTGTTTGAGTTATGATAAAAATAGTAGTAGTTGCTTTAATAGGAGTATTTGTGTCGCTTTTTTTGAAAAATATAAATTCAAATATAGGTTATGTTGTAGCAATTTTTACGGGAGTACTCATTGTTGCTTTTTTATACGATGATGCAAAAAATATTGTTTACTTATTAAAAAATTTTGAAAACGGGTATGGTGTTCAGGGTGAGCACATAAAATTGTTACTTAAGGTTTTGGGTATTTCCTACATAACCCAATTTGGAATATCTGTTGCAGAGGAATGTGGGGAAAAGCTTATTGCGAAAAAAATTGAACTTGCAGGTAAAATAATTGTTTTGTCTGTATCATTTCCATTGTTGAGTAAGCTTTTAAATAGCATTACCTCGTTAATTTAAGGTGATAACATGAGAAAAATATATGTGTGTTTAATGGTGTTTTTTCTGTTTTTCAACGTAAAGGCTTTTGCACAAAATCCAATATATGAACTTGACAAGGATACTAAAAAACAGATTACAGAAGCTTTTGAACTGAGTGGACTTGATATTGATGTTATTGATTTTATAAAAAAAATAAGCAGCGGTAATGTTGAAGTTGAAAAAAATTTTGATGCAGGTAAATTAATCGGATTAATTACAGATGAATTTAAAAATGTATTTTTATTTATAGTTCCTGTAATGATTATTGCGATGTTGGCTTCTTTGATAAACAATATAGATATTTCATTCGGCAAAATAAGTATATCAAAGATGGTTGTTACAGGAACTGTTGTACTAAGTTTAATAAATATTATATATAGTGTGATAGAATTTACAATTACTTCTACAGACAGGGTTATTATATTTATCAATTCTCTTTTGCCGGTTTTGGTTACAATGCTTTTTTCTGCCGGTAAAATGGGGACAAGTGCTGTGTTAAATCCTTTGATGATATATGTTTCTTCAGCAATATCTCTGATTGTAAAAAACATAATTATTCCACTGTCAGTTATGGCATTGGCAGTAAATCTTACCGGAGAAATTCTTGAGAAAAATCATCTGTTGAATTTTGGTAGTCAGATTATTAAAACACTTAAATGGATTTTGGGAATTGTTTTTACCATATATGTAGGTATAATTGCTATAATAGGTGTAGTTGCACCTGAAATAGATAATGTAACCTTAAAAACAGCAAAATATGCAGTGTCAAATTTTATTCCTTACGTTGGAGGAATGGTTTCGGAATCAGTTGAACTTATTTTAGAATGCTCAAATGTGTTAAAAAGTGCCGTTGGTGTAGCCGGTTTAATTGGAGTAATATCTGTTTTGGGGATACCTTGTATTAATATTGCAGTAAGGCTTATTACCGTTAACATATTTTCTTTTGTTATTTCACCTGTGTCAGAAAAATCGGTTGTAAACAGCATCAATCATATTTCATCTTGTCTTGGAGTACTTCTTGGAATGAATATTGTTGTTGCAATGGTTTACATTATTTTTATTACAGTCATTATTTCTATTGGTGGTGCATAGTATGGGTAATGTAAGCTTGTTCGTTAAAGCCGTTATAGTAATTTCTTTCTTGTGGTGCATTGCAGAAAGCCTTTTGACTGACTGTTCTTTGAAGAAAAATTTTAACTTTGTATATGGAATTATATTAATTTCAATGGTTTTTAATTTTTTTCTGAAGCTAGATGTTGAAAATTTATTTGAATATGAAGAATATACCGGCGATACAGGCCAAAGTGTTAATTACATTAAAGAAATGTACGAAGAACGTCTTGAAAGTGTGTTGCGTGATAAATACAAAAATAATTCTATTGAAGCCAAACTGACAGATGATTTTAAAATTGACAGTATATACTGTGATGATTCTGAAATTTATAACTCTATAATGAGGGATTTGAATGAATGATAAGATAAAGATTTTTTTGAAAACAAACACCAAATATATTTTTATATTGTTTGCAGGTATTTTAGTTTTATTTTTTTCTTCCTGGGAAGGTGATAAAACTGTACAAACAGGCAATGTTGAAAAGGAGTTGTGTAAAATTCTTGAAATGGCAGAAGGAGTAGGTGATGTTGATGTAATGGTGAATAGAAGTAGTGATAACGTCATTGAAGGGGCAATTATAGTTGCTGAGGGTGCAGAAAATCCTGAAATACGAAAAGCACTTCATGATTCAGCAGTTGCGGTACTTGATTTGCCGGATTATAAAATTCAGATTTTAATTAAACAGAAATAGAGGGGATTAAATGAAAAAAATCAAGTTTTCGAGTATAAACAAAAGACATTTGACTTTAGCGGGGTTGGTTGTTGTAGTTGCAATTGCAGGGTATGTTAATGTACAACAATCTGAAAATATTGTTGAAACAACAGCACCTGTGGAATTTGAAAATGTAAAAAAAGAAAAAGAAGATGAATATACTATGTCAATAATGGAAAGAGATAAAAAGAGAAGCGAGAGTATGGATGTTTATAAAGAAATACTAAACAATTCAAACTGTGATACACAAACAAAAAATAATGCTCAAAAAATGCTTACTGATTCAGCAAAATACATTAATTTTGAAAACACAATTGAAAATAGTCTAAAAGCCAAAGGTATAGAAAAGAGTGTTGTTTTTATAGATGAACAAGAAGCACGTGTTATTGTTTTTGAAACAGAACTTAACGAAACTAACGTTTCTCAAATAAAAGATGTTGTTGAGAATGTATGTGGTTTTTCCGCTGAAAATATAAAAATAATTGAAAATAAATAAAAAAACACTTTTTTTTTGATAAAAGATGTGATAGAATATAACTAAAGAAAGGGGTTGCCTAAATATGTACGAGGAAAAAGTAATGAATAATAACGGTAAAATAAATATTTCTGAAGAGGTTATAGCTGTTGTTGCAGGTGTTGCTGCCTCTGAAGTTCAGGGTGTTGCGGAAATGAATAATTCTCTTGCCGGTGGTATAACAGAATTGCTTGGTAAGAAAAATTATTCCAAAGGTGTTAAGGTTGAAATAGAAGAAGAACAGGTAAAAATTTCGCTTTCTGTTACTGTATCATATGGTTGTAATATTCCTGATGTTGCAACAGAGGTTCAGGAAAAAGTTAAAAGAGAAGTTGAAACAATGACAAGTCTTAAGGTTATAAGTGTTGATGTTTTTGTCAATGCTATAGCTATGCCTAAACCCGAAAAAGTTAAAGAAACATCTGAAAAATAATAAACTATTTGTATTAAGGTGTGCTATAACACACCTTAATACTTAAAAAATATAAAAAAAGTATTGACAAATAATATTATAAGTGATATACTTATAAAGTCGCTTGCGATTGATATAGTTAAATATCGCGGGATGGAGCAGTCTGGTAGCTCGTCGGGCTCATAACCCGAAGGTCGTTGGTTCAAATCCGGCTCCCGCAACCAGAAAAGACTGACTATTTTGATAGAATAGTTAGTCTTATTTTTTATTCTTTGAAAACGTAGTAATGATGCGATTTTTAAGGATTTTTTCTTTTTGCGGACTTGTTAGAAAAAACTAAAATACTTATATAAAAATACTATTTCACGGAATTTTTTTAGATTTAAAAAACATAAACGTTGAATTTTTAGGTAAACGTTGCATTTATGGGTATTCGTTGAATTATTATGTAAAACGTTGAATTTTATAGTTTATCTTCGTCTTGTTGCTCATAGCCCGTTGATTTATATTCCGTGTACTTGTATAATATTTAATATATTAGGAGGTGTTGTTGTGATTACAAAGAAATTGGGCATTCGTATACGAGAACTACGTAATCAAGCTGGGATTAGTCAAGAAAAATTTGCTTTAAGTATAGAAATGGATAGAACATATTTTGCTTCAGTAGAAGCTGGCAAGAGAAATATCGCAATCTGCAATATCAAAAAAATTGCAGATGGACTAAATATTTCGTTGTCCGAGTTGTTTAAAGGATTATAATAATTAGGTGCAATTATGATATACAATAAATCAATAACAGCAACAGTATACATTGTCAACGACGGTAAAGTGCTACTACATAAACATAAGAAATATAACACTTGGTTTCCTGTGGGCGGACATTTAGAACCTGATGAACTTCCACACGAGGCAGCGATTCGTGAAGCCAAAGAAGAAACCGGGTTAGATATTACCTTGGTGGAAACAGAAAATGTACCACATTTCGATATTGGTCGCGTGGACAGATTGCCTGCACCATTTTGCCTTTATCACGAAGGTGATGTTGAGGAACAATTTCTTGACTTTATATACATTGGTGAAACAACACAAACGGAGTTTTCACCGATGATTAGTGAAAGTAAAGAATTACGATGGTTTCCAATAGAGGAACTTGAAAGCGAAAACATAAAAGTTCATGTGAAAAACACAGCGATTACAGTGTTAGATTACTTGAGGGGGCAAAAGACGTGATACATACATTTTTTGATTTTTGCTCTGGTATCGGTGGAGGTAGATTGGGTCTTGAAAAAGCCGGTCTACAATGTGTTGGACGTTCTGAAACAAGTCGGCTTGCAGATACAACATATAAACTGATGCACGATACTGAAAACGATAACAATTACGGCAACCTAAAAAAACTCGGAAAAGACAACCTTCCAAATTTTGATGTTTTAATCGCAGGTTTTCCATGTCAAACATTCTCAGTTATAGGAAGACAAGAAGGGTTTTCGGATGACCGTGGACAGATTATTTTTCAATTATCTCGTATTATGCGTGAAATGCAGCCCAAATGTTTTATATTGGAAAATGTCAAAGGTCTTGTAACTCACGACAACGGTCATACTATAAAGAAGATTATGGAAGAGCTTAATGAGTCGGGATATGTTGCAAGTTATCGAGTTCTTACAAGCTTAAATTATCGTGTCCCTCAAATGAGGCAGAGAGTATATTTTGTAGGTTTCAGAAAAGATTTGAATTTAGATTATTCAAAGTTCTTATGGCCGGAGTTCGTGGACAAACAACCTTTATCTGACTTTTTAGTGGATGACAATGCTGCAAACGAAGAAAGGCTTACCATTTTAAAGTACTATCTCAACAATCCGGTAAACCAAGGGAAGTACACTATAGACGATTTGTTGAAAATGGAAGGCAAAATTCTCGACACACGAATGAACGATTTAAGAATATACGATGGTAGATGTCCTACTCTGCGTGCACAGCGTGATGGTGTACTATACGTTAGAGGTGGGAGAATTTATCAATTGACCGGGTATGAAGCGTTGTTACTTCAAGGATTCCCAAAAGAATGTGCCGATAAAGTTAAAGATATTGTTTCCGACAGACACTTGTTAATGCAAGCCGGAAATGCTATGACGGTTGATGTTATTGAGGCACTTGGGAAATCAATAGTTAAATTTTTGAACATTTTGGAGGTGTGATTATGGCATGGGAAAAATTCGAAAAAGATTGTTTTAAATATTTATCAGACAAGTATTCTGGGGAGTTCTCGTTCGAATCGCACGGAGAACATGATTCAACAAAAGCTGATATTGAAGTTGTATCTTTAGAAGAATCAAAGTTTTTCATAGAAATAAAAGAAGATAGTTCGCAATGTTGTCAGTTTGTTGTCTTCCCTAATGCCGAAACTAAAAAATTTGAAGTTTCAACAGATGTAAAATCACCAGACACCCAAAACAGACAAGCTATTGTTCAATTCATGGACGAAAGATATAAGAAATTCTCAAAAGTTGGAAGTAGCGGAATTTCATTAGATATTGACAAAAATATTTTATATGGCTGGGTAAATGATTTCTATACCGCTAAGAAGGTTAAATTTTTTATTACTAAGGGAGATGAATATATACTTTTCCCTATCAGTAATTTTTCTTGCTATTTTGATATTAGTGCTGTTTACAGAAAGAAAAAAAGTGGTTCTTCTGAACCAAATAAGAATAATAATCTTAAAGAAATTGAGGCTTGGCTTAAAGCAAACTCAACAAGTGGAATCATTGAATTTGCTTTTGTTGGCAATAAAAACAGATGTTTTTTTCATACCGACGCTAACATAGAAAAAAAACGAATCATATGCTCAAATTACACATACCAATTCAAAAGCAACAAACATTCAAAGAAAATCAAAGCAAAAGATGACCATGTTTATGAGATAAGGCGCCTCTCTAACACCAACAATCCAAATGTTATTTGCCCCTTGTCTTTGAAGAAAAAACATCAAGAAACAACAGACTTATTAATGTTTGAAAAAGACTTAGCAAACAAGGAGTTATAAATATGGCTATATGGCAGGATTTTGAATTCGACTGTACCGATTATTTGAATGATACATTCGGAGAATATGCAACATTTTACCATGAAGGCGGAGCTGATTCCACCGTACCGGATATAAGAGTTAAAACAAATACAAACAGAACGTTTTATATTGATGCAAAACATTGTCCCGCACAGTGTGGACAATTTGTGCTGTTGCCGGATATTTCAACACGGACTTTTAAATACAGCACTTTAAATGCAAACAGAATAAATGCTCATGCAATTGAAATTATCGAATTTATGAACAGGGATTTTGATGAGTTCAGAGATGCTGGAACTGCCGGAAAAGACATAAATATGCAAAACGGCTCCAAAATCTTTGCCGATTGGATTATCCAAACATACAAAGAAAAAGGAGCACGTCTATTTATTACCAATGATTTTACAATTATAGACATTGACGATTTTTCGGAATATTTCAATGTTTCTGCTAAATACCGAATCAAACGTAGTGGCTCAAATAGTGTTGGAAGAAGTCGATTATCTGTGATATCTTCGTTACTGAAAAACGAATTTCGAAGCATATCTTCTTCAAGAACACAAGGTGACAAACTTTTTGTTACTTCGTCTGTTGATTTACATAATACTCGTTTTATTTATGAAGGTAACGAGTATATGATTTCGTCACGTGATTCCGAGTATGAGATTAGAAAACTATCCAACACTTATAATGCAAACGTTATTTTTTCAATAGACCTCAAAAATGATAAATCGGGGCTTTCCGATAGCGATTTTATCGGTTTTCTAAAATAGTTTCTTGTAGAAACGATATATATTTTTGAAGTGCATATTTATATGTGCTTAATTGGTATTTTCCTATAGGCAGTGATGTTTTAAGTGCTTTCATCTGCTCATTGATACCCTTATTTCTAAACAAGGAGAGCAGTGTGCCACATTCATCTTTACGATATTCTATGTCAATATCACAAAGGGTTATTTCTCGTTCTATGCGTTTGAGTCTTGAAACAATATCACTTACAACTTTTTTGTTGGCATTTTGGCGAGAAAGCCATGTGCGAAAATCCAGTTCGTTCATAAGCTTACACTCCTTTTACACATTCACCGATTTCCTTGCCAATATATTGGAGAACATCAATTACAACAGAATTGCCGAACTGCTGATATGCTTGATTTGCATTATCGCAAATTTTATAACTATCAGGATAACCCATAATTCTCGCACATTCTCTTGGGTGCAAACGTCTTGTTTTTCCGTTGATGAGAAAACCACCAGTTTTTGCGAAAACTCCGCCTCCATAGGCGGATAACGTTATTGCAATTCCTTTAGTGCTATAAATTCGTTCACCTTGACCACCTTTGTTTACAATTCCCAAACGAATCGGTTTGTCGCTATACTCATCATCAGTTGTGATACTATAGTAGGTGTCGGGTCTGTTCACATATAACTTTTCTACCATTTTTTCGTCATCAAGCAGAAAATCTTCTACATGGCGAGTGAGTTTGAAAGGAGTTGGGAAAGAGAATTCTGATATATTCAAATCTTTCCTAAAACAGACCATATAAATCCTCTCTCTTTTTTGTGGTACACCATAGTCTACGGCACTTAATACTCTTTGGTTAAATGAGTATCCAAGTTCCTCCATAGTGTTCCTAACCACATCCAAGGTGCGTCCATTATCGTGAGAAGCAAAATTTTTAACGTTTTCCATAAATACGATTTTGGGCTTTTTGGCTTTTACAATTCGTGCAACATCAAAAAATAAAGTTCCGCGACTATCTTCAAAACCTCTCTGCTTACCGCTTATCGAAAAAGCTTGGCACGGAAATCCGGCACATAATATATCATGGTCAGGTATGGTGTTTTCATCAACCTGTGTGATATCTCCCTCGGGAACATTTCCAAAGTTGTCCGCATAAACCCTTTGAACAGGCTTGTCCCATTCGTTTGAGTATACACAATGTGCCCCAAGGGATTCAAGAGCTATTCTAAAGCCGCCGAGACCAGCAAATAAATCAATAAAGGAATAACCTGTAAGTGTTTTCTCTTGAATATCAATCATTGCAATTACCTCCATTGATACAAATTATAGCGCATAGCGCACGAATTGTCAATGAATTATCCATCATTTCGTTTAATTTTACAATCGATTATTATCCTGCACCCCCTATGGTAAAATTCTATTAAAATATAAGCTATTATCCATAAGAAAACCTTGTGTTCATAACGAATACAAGGTTTTTTCTATCTTGGCACTTCACCGAAGTAGACCGTTTTAAACAAATCTTTTTGGTCGGCTTTTCGTCGGCTCGTCAGTTTTGGACTAAAAGTGGTTCGAATTAGTACGTAGTTTCAACATTTTTGAGGCTTTTCCAAAAATTTATTATTGATTTTAAAATCAACTTGTGTTACGATGAAAAAAGAGGTGGCGCAAAATGAATTTGGAAAACTTTATTCGAGTGGTTTCGACCAGTATATTAACTATTTCCGATCCCTATGAAAGAGGCAGTAATCGACCTTTGGGCAGAAAGGATTGGCACATTCTATACATAATTAAAGGTCGTTGTTTTGTGAGTATCGATGATATTGAATTTGAATGTAAATCCGGAACCGTTGTTATATATCCTCCTGATACTCCACAAAAATACAGATTTAATAAAAATGAAGAAAGCAAATATTTTTTTGTTCATTTTGAAGGTGATTGGTGTTACAAATTACTTGGTGAATTAACTGAAAGAATATATTTTATTGGAAAAAACATAAATCTTGAAGAAATGATTTATAAATTTGTGGATGAGTATACATTAAAACTTCCATTTTATGAAACATTGTCGGGAACGATGCTTTTAAGTATAATTACTTTTATACTAAGAGAAATTAGTTATGCGAATTTGGAGTATAATTCCAGAAAAAAAGTAATGGAAATTTGCAGATATATGCAGTCCAATTACTCTGAAAAATTAGCTGTTGGTGATTATGCAAATATGTGTAATTTGAGCGAAAGTCGTTTTTCACATTTGTTTAAGGAAATTATGAATATTAGTCCACAACAGTATTTGGTTGATATTCGTATTCAAAAAGCAAAAAGTTTACTGGAAGATACTGATTTGCCAATTTCAAAAATAAGTGATATAGTAGGTTTGCAAAATCAACATTACTTTAGTAGAATGTTTAAAAAATATACCTTGTTGTCACCATTGGAATACAGAAAAAGTATGCGATAGTTTATCGCATACTTTTTTATGTTTTGCATAGCAGAAAAGTGCAAAAAAACGACAGATAACTTTATTTAAAACCATATGAAATAATGCTATAATTAAGTTGTATATTATGGTTTTTATAAGGAGTAGTGTCAATGCTTAAATTGGGAGTTATAGGTTACGGTACAAGAATTAACACAATTGTCAAATTACTTGTAAATAGCGGAGAGGTTAAACTTGCTGCAGTAATGGATGTTGATACAGATGCAGTCAAAGAAAAATATATTGAACCTAATGGATTTGAAAATGTAAATTATTACACTGATGCGGAGAAAATGCTGGAAAATGAAAAGCTTGATGGTATTTGTATCGGTACAAGATGTTCATTACATACCCACTATGCTATGTTGGTTGCAAAATATAATATACCGCTATTTTTGGAAAAGCCTGTTTGCACAACTTACAAAGACTTGGACAGATTAAAATCAATACCGCATATGAATGACAAAACTATTGTTTCTTTTCCTTTGCGTCTTTCCAATTTATGTTCTTATGTGAAAAGTATTATTGATAGCGGAAAGCTTGGGGAAATAACTCATGTTCAGGCATACAATAATGTAACATACGGCAGAGGATATTTTCATCTGTGGTATCGTAATGATAGTGAAACAGGGGGACTTTTCCTTCAAAAGTCAACACATGACCTTGATTATATCAACTATCTTTTGGGTGACATAAAACCTGTTCGTGTGTGTGCAATGGAATCAAAGCAGATATATAAAGGCGATAAGCCTGCAGGATTAAAATGTGTGGATTGTGTTGAGCGTGAAACATGTCGCGAAAGTGATATTAATGTAAAAAAACTTAAAGATGGCAGAAGAATAGGTGAATACTGTTGTTTCGCAGTAGATACAGGTAACCACGACAGTGGGTCAATGTTAATAGAATATGATAATGGCTTACATGTTGTGTACAGTCAGAATTTTATTGTCAGAAGCGGAGCAGGAAAACGAGGAGCTCGTATTATAGGTTATGATGGTACACTTGAGTTTGATTGGAATACATCAACTGTTACAGTATATGACCATTTTAATAATACAACAGACATAAAAGTTCTTGCTAAAACTGATGGTCATGGTGGCGGCGATGAACTGCTATGTGATGATTTTATTTCTGTTATGAAAGGTGAAGGTAAATCACATTCACCACTTTCAGAGGGTATTTTAAGTGCAGAATTGTGTCTTGCTGCACGCAAATCTGCGGAAAATAATGTGTTTGTAGATATTAAAAAAGGAGCAAAATTTTAATGTATAACATACTTGATTATGGTGCAGTAAGTGACGGAAAAACTAACTCAGCCGTTTTTGTACAAAAAGCAATAGATGAATGTGCCAAAAACGGTGGCGGCGTTATTTATTTTCCTTATGGAAAGTACGTAATGTCAACTGTTCATTTATACAATGATATTCACCTTGTATTTGAACCCGGAACATTAATCCTCGGAAGCCTTAACCCCGACGATTTCGATGCACGCGAGGAAATAAAATATCCTCTATATCAGGATTGTTCGCATTCGTATTTTAGAAGATCACTTTTCTGGGCTGAAGATTGCGAAAATATATCATTTACAGGAAATGCAACAATTGATATGCAGGAAGTTTGGGAAAATACCTTTGTTCCCAACGAAAAGAAATGGGTAGGTTGCCGTGCAAACAAAATCATTTCCCTAAAAAGATGCAAAAATGTACTAATCTCTGATTTGAAAATGTACAATGCAACCGATTTGGCGGTATATTTTGCAGGATGTGAAGATGTTAGGGTTACAGGACTTACTATGCTGGTAAACATCGACGGAATCAGTCCCGATTGCTGTAAGAATGTTGTTATCTCCGACTGTAATGTAGTTGCCGGTGATGACGGGATAGTCCTTAAAACTTCTTATACCTTAAACGAAAAAAGAGCTTGTGAAAACATATCAATTTCAAACTGCGTCGTATCATCAAGGATGTGTGCAATAAAACTCGGAACAGAAAGCAATGGCGATTTTAAAAACATCAGTGTAAGTAATTGTTCCATATACGATACATGCCTTACCGGTGTTGCACTTGAAGTAGCTGACGGAGGTGTTATGGATGGAGTTACCGTTACCGGAATAACAATGAAAAATGTAGGCACACCCTTTATCATAATGCTCACCGACAGAAGATGTGCACCGAAAGGAGCAACCATTGGAAAAATAAAGAATATTATAATTGACAATTTAGTCGCTACAGGGCCATACGGATATATCAACCCTATACGATATACTACTATAATACCTGATGAAGAATTGTTTAATGCTCCTGTAGTGATTGCATCCGGTGTTGTAGGACAACCGGGTGAAAAATTAGAGAATATCAGCTTATCAAATATATACCTTACAGTGCCGGGAGGAATAGGAGAAGCAGGCAGAGATATTATTGTTCCTGAAAACCCCGGTGCAACACCATCTGCGGGAGCACATGGTGAACTCTTGCCTGCAAGCGGAATATTTTTTCGTCATGTAAAAAATCTTTCAATACAAAATGTAAATGTTTTTACCATTGATGATGATGCAAGAGAAGAAATGTTCTTTGATGATGTTGAAGGATTAAAAATTTATTAATTGAGTATAGCTTTATAAGAATTTTAAAAGGAGCGATAAACTATGAGTTTTAAAAATGATTTTGTGTGGGGTACTGCCACAGCATCTTATCAGATAGAAGGTGCCTGGAATGAAGACGGCAGAGGTTTGAGCACATGGGATGTATTTACACATACAGAAGGAAAAACTTATGAAAATCAAAATGGCGATGTAGCCTGCGACCATTATCATAGGTTTAGAGAAGATGTTAAGCTTATGAAGGAACTTGGTATAAAAGCTTATCGCTTTTCAATATGCTGGTCCCGTATTTTCCCTGACGGAACCGGAAAAATCAATGAAAAGGGTGTGCAGTTTTATTCTGACCTTATAGATGAACTTTTGAAAAACTCTATAGAGCCTTATGTAACACTTTTTCATTGGGATTTACCGTATGAGCTTCATAAAAAAGGCGGATGGCTTAATGATGAAATTATTAAATGGTTTGCAGATTATGCAGGTAAAGTTTCAGAACTTTATTCAGACCGTGTAAAATACTTTATTACATTTAACGAACCGCAGTGCTTTATAGGGCAAGCTTATTTGAGGGGAATCAGCGCACCTGGACTTAAATGCACATATAAAGATGCATTTAAAATGTGTCATAATGTACTCAGAGCACACGGTGCGGCGGTTATTGCTTTAAGAGCAAATGCAAAAAGTGAAATAAAGATTGGATATTCACCTACTTGTGGTGTAACCTATCCGGCGGAAGAAACAAAGGAAAATATAGAGGCGGCTCGTAAAGATTATTTTAGTTGCCCACCTTTGAGTGAAGATGTTTTGTGGAATGTTGCCTGGTGGAGCGATCCTGTTATTTTTGCTAAATATCCTGAAGATGGACTTGAATTGTATAAAGAGCATCTTCCTGAAATAACAGAAGAGGATATGAAGCTTATAAGCCAGCCTATAGATTTTTACGGACAAAATTTGTACAACGGTCGTGAAATGAAGATAGGGAAAAACGGTGAGGGAGAATATGTTAAAAGATATGAGGGATTCCCAAAAACAGCGGCTCAATGGCCTGTTACACCGGAGTGTCTTCGTTGGGGACCAAGATTTTTATATGAAAGATACAAACTCCCCATATATATTACTGAAAATGGTATGTCTGCTCATGATTGGGTGTCTCTGGACGGAAAGGTTCACGACCCAAATCGTATAGATTTTTTAAACAGATATTTGAATGAACTTGAAAAAGCAACAGATGATGGTGTAGATATTGGCGGATACTTCTTGTGGTCGTTTATGGATAATTTAGAATGGATGAAAGGATATAGTGAAAGATTCGGTATCGTATTTGTCGATTTTAAAACACAGGAGAGAATACCCAAGGATTCCGCTTATTGGTATAAGGAATGGATAGAAAAACATTAATTAATTGTATGTATTACGAATGTTTAAAATAGTAAATGAAAGGTGTGAAGAAAATGAAATTTTTTTCAAAAAGAATTCTTGCTGTAATGTGTGTTATAGTAATGTTTGTTACATGCTTTAGCGGTGTTGTTATGGCGGATAATACTATTCTTTTTGACCTTGATTCGTTGGGGATTACAAAAGGTTTTAGCTTTGCAAATAAGCTTGATGCCAACATTACAAGGGGAGAATTTTCACAGTTGGTAATCAATATGAAAGGGGAAAAGAGCGTTGCTGCGGCAATGGCTGATGACGTTATATACAGCGATGTTGCAGGTAATCCTTATGCGGGAGCAATTAATCTTTTAAGTTCTCAGGGTGTTGTTTCCGGTACAGGTGCAGGAACATTTGAACCCGAAAGAAACGTAAGATATGAAGAAGCTTGCAAAATGCTTGTTAAGGTTTTGGGATATGATGTGATTGTTTCTGACAATTCTTTGAGTTCTTACACATTTATGGCAGGTACAATAGGCGTTACAGATGGTGTTGATTCCTCAAAGGAATTTATTACAATCCGTGATATGCTTGTTATGATTAACAATTGCCTTGATATTGACAAAATGGTACCTATGTACTACAACACAAATATTGCACCATCATATGAAATTGAGGCAGGCAATACATTCCGTAGTTTGTTGACAAAAGCCAATCCGGAAGGTGTTGTTAAACTAAGAGGTATTGTTACAGCCGATGTTTCCACATATCTTTACACACAGAGAAACAACCTTAAGGAAACTCAGATTGAAGTAGAAGGTAAGGTATTCGACTTTGATGGCATTGCACCTACAGGTATGGTAGGTATGGAAGTTGAAATGTATGTTTCAACGGTTGAAAATGAATATGATAAAGTTATATCAATAACTGCAACCAAGAAAAATACCGTTACGGAAATGTACGGTGAAGATATCGCTTTGTTTGGAACTGATGTAATTGAATATTTGGTTGACGATACAAAAATTGCAAAGGTTAAAACAAATACAAATACAACTTACATTTACAATAACAACATAGATGACAACTTTAATCCGTCATCACTTGACTATGACAATGTTATTACTGTTCGTGCAATAGATAACAATGAAGATGAAATTGCAGATGTGGTTTTTGTATTTGAATATGTTGACCGTAAGGTTCAGAGTGTTTACACAGACCGTGAAGCAATTTTGTTTACAAAACCATATAATGGTTCACTTACACTTGCAGTGGACGAGCGTGACACAAAGGCACGTGTAGAATATTTTAATGCTGACGGAAGCAAGTCAACATACAGCACCATCGAAAAAGATGACATATTAAGTATTGCTTCAAGCAAAGATGGTTACAGTGTGCGTATTGTAATTTCCAAAAAGAAAATACAGGGCTTTGTGGAAGGCAAGGATGACGATTACATAATAATTGACGGTACAGAATATCTGTACAATAAAGATATTAAGGATATCAGACTTGGTACCAATATAACTGCATGGATTAACTTCCATGGAGAAATTACAGATTATGAGGTTGTAAATGCATCAACAGATTTTGCATATGTTTATGCTGTGCAAAGTCCTGGAAATGGATTTGGTAATACAAAGGTTAAAGTTATATTGCCTGCTGCTGTATCATCACAGACTTTAGAAGGTGTATTTGACGAAACTACAAACTCAACTTCTAAGGTTACAAACCTTTATGTTTACAATTCACAGTCACTTATATACTACCTTGCTTCAAAGGTTAAGGTAAATGGTAAAACATATTCTGCTGAAAATGCTGCAACACTTATTAAAAATCAGGCAATAAGATATTCAACAGATGCAGATAATAAAATTATAAAAATAGATTTCCTTGAACCTTCAATTGCATACGAAACAGATGCACTTACAGGTGAAAAGAAGGTGGATTCTAACGGAAACTACATTGTAACATCTGAAACTGTTGCACAGAGAATGAATTATAACAGTAGCGAAAAGATATTCGCTAAAAGTTCATGCAACCCGTTTGGCGTAACAGATAAAACACTTGCGGTATGTATTCCGGTTGCAGATTCTGCAAAGGGTATGGATGTAGTTGATCTTTCAGATACTGAACTTTTAAACTTTAAAATGGAGCTTACAAACAACACATACTACAGAGTTTCAGGTTATGAAGTTGATGATGAAACACATATAGCGTCATTTATTGTTTTAGGTCAGGATGCATCTTCCATGAAGGTTGGAGGAACAGGCACATTACAGTCAGGTAAAAAATATGTTGGTATGGTTAAAAAGGCATCTCGTATATATAATGCCGAAACAGATGAAGAATCAATAAAAATTGTTATGTATACAATAGGTAAGGAAAAGGCACTTTCCGAACAGACTTTGTATGTATCTGATATTATAAGTGATACAAAGAAGTTTGAAGGTCTTTCAAAGGGCGACCTTATATGGTATTCTCTTGATTACTTCGACAGGCTTGATAATGTTGCAATAATCAAGGACTTTAACGAAAGAAATACAGACGGCATAAATAAAGAATATACAGATTACGAAACTCATACTTACGATGTATACAGCGTAGATTTTGATGAAATAAACAGTGCAGAATGTCGTTGGGTGGATGTTGTTTCGTTGTATTCCAAAAAATCAGGCGAAGGTGTGGCAAAAACATTCAGCATCCAACAGTCATCAAGTATTGCACCGGTTGTGTTTATAGTTGAAGAAAACGGTGAATCAAGAATTGGCTCTATGAAAGATATATGCGTAAATGACAGAGTTTGCGTATATAACCCATCAGCATACGGATATGTTGCTGCTGTGGTAATTTACAGATAAGGAGGAAGCAGATAATGAAAAAACTAAACAGAATTTTATCTTTAATCATTTGCTTTGCAATGGTAGTATGTTGTCTGCCTTCTTTTGCACTTGTAAATGCAGATGACGTAACAGAAAACATAATTTCTGTTGACGAAACAACGTATGATTCTCTTGATGAGGCAAAAGTCTACTGGACAGAAAAGTCAAATAATGATTATTCGGAAATGAAACTTTCTGATGACGGTTATGTAATGTTTTGGCATAATGATGAAGATGGTTCGGTTTCAAGCACAAAAGATGAGGGTAGCCGTAATTTTAAAGATACAGTTGTAGCAAGGGATGAAGAAAACTCAACTTATCTTACAGCAAATGTACTAAAAGGTAAATATCAGATAGATATGACCTTAGAAATGCTTTTGAATCGTATTGTTACATCAAATGCATTTTGGAACTTGAATTTTCAGGATCAAAGTAACAAACTTTCTTTTTCATATCGTATTTCACATAGCAGTATAGGTGTAATGTCAACTACATCTGCATCAAGCGACACTATTACAGGTAATTCATTTACTATTGATCCTACACAGGTTTCTACACATAAACTTACTGCTTTACTCGATACAGAAGAAGGTACTGTAACTGTACATATGGACGATAATACAAGTAAATTACAGTCCGGCACTATAGCAAATAAAAATGTAGCACTATCAAAATTAAATGTTAACAGCCATATAAGAATGGGTAAAGATTCATATATGAAGTTTAAAAACTTTAAAATCACTCAGATAGAACCATATATGGGTGATGAACTAAAGGCAATGCTTAATACATTACCAAGTTCTTTGGTTGATAGTGACAAAATTCACGCTTTGAAGGAAAATGTTGTAATTCCTTCAATTGATGGTGTAACATGGACATCATCTGATGAAGGTGTTATAAACCCTGAAACAGGTAAGGTAACACGTTCAGCTTCTAAAAATAAAAAGGTTACACTAACAGCAGAATTTACTGCGGACGGAATTACATATGCTAAAAACTATGAAATGACAGTTTTACAAAGCGGTGTTATTGTAAGCTACTATGCAGATGATGAATTGTTTGAACAGGTAGAAATAACAAAAGGTACAACTGCAACATTAATTGAAGGACCTGAAAAGGAACATTATGAATTTAATAAATGGTACAACAAAGCAACAGGTGAAGAATTTGACTTTGATACAGTACTTGAAGACCACGTTGACCTTTATGCTACATACGTGCCAAAAACATATAACGTAATATTTAAAAAAGATGGTGAAGTTGTAGAAACTCTTACGGGTAAATACGGCTCTACCATTGAAGGTACTATTCCTGAAATTCCCACAAAAGATGGTTGGACAGCTGTTGACTGGATGATTGGGGACAGTGATGTAGTATTCACCGAAGCAACAATTATAGATGGCGAAATGGTAATAAATGCAAAATACACAGAGGGTGTGCGTACATACTACACAGTTAAGTTTACGGTAGACGGCGAAGAATATGCAGAAGATACCGTACTTGAAGGTTTTGCAGTAGGGTTCCCGAAAGTTCCCGAAAAGGAAAACTATACATTTGATAAATGGCAGCTTGACGGTGTGGATTATGCAGAAGGCACACCTGTAATGTCAAACATTACACTTACTGCAGTTTTCAAACCTGCAGAAATGGCCGTTACATTTTATGATGATGATAAAACAACAGTTTTGTATAATGGTAAGGGATATTATAAAGAAGCTTTTAGTGATTTTCCTGTAAATCCATCAAAATACGGTGGTTATACTTTTGCAGGTTGGGTAACTGAAGATGATAAGCCTTTCAATGCAGGTGATGTTATTGAAAAAGCCACTACTGTGTATGCAACATATACATCTACCCGTAAAGTAATTTATGATAAGGATCTTACACAAATTAAAACAATTGAAGAAGCCATGGCAGAAGGTTGGTACTTTACAAGTACAGACCATACAACAGCAGGTGTAGGTGTAGATGGAGGTATTGAAATTAATCAGATTCGCTCTACTCCATACACGGCTCTTACAACACAAAACGGTGTACAGGAAGCTGTAATAGGTGCAAACTTCTATGGTGTATTGGAAGAAGATTTGGAAAAAAGAACAAGGGTTAAAACCACCAATTTTGTTGGTAAATATTTATTTGATATGACCTTGGATGTCCGTCAGGATATGGGTATATATCCCGATGAATACACAGGTTCTAAAAGTGGTTCGTTTATATTTATGACAATGGGATTTAATGAAACAAATAACCCTACGGGCGTAAAAACAGGTCCTTTGACATATCGTTCATCATCGACAACGCTTACTCCTCTTAATACAACTTCTGTAAGCAGCAGTACCTTTAAAGCAATAAACTATACTGAAGGAACACCTTATACAATGCATATGGAATTTGATACAAGAGATGGCTCTGTAACAACATGGCTAACTGACAGTGCCAAGCAGACAGACAGTGCCAAGCAGACGGGTAAAGCATATAGTGCCTACGAATATTTCAATGCATTCTCTTTAAAGACTTTCCAAAGAGCAGGCGTTGGCTCATACGTTAAATTTAAAAATATAAAAATTACTTTGATAGAGGAAGATACAGAAAGTTCGGACTATATAAAATGTATGGACATTTTGAATAAGCTTCCTGATAAACTTTGTGAAAATCCGAATTTTGTAACAGAAAATCTCGAATTACCAAAACTTTCAAATGTTACATGGTCAACTTCCAATAAGGCAGTAGTTACTGCAGACGGTGTTATAACACGTTGGTATGATGACTATGAAGTAACAGTTATTGCAACAGTACGTTCAGGTGCGCACTGTTATCAGAAGGAATATAACCTTACAATTCCAAAATTGGAGGGCGTTGAATCTGTAACTAAGCTTGACACATCATTTGACTCCGAAACAGATATGATAAACTGGGATTTTGTTACATCATCAACTGATGAAGAAGGTACAGTTTCTTTAACTGAAACCGGAGTAAAGGTAGAAAAGACATCAGCAGCTGAAAATGTGGATGAAACTTCTAAAAAATCTGTTTACAACGCATATTTTGACTTGTATGCACAAGATTCAGACGATATATACACAAGAGACCACAAGGGTACCTATGATATAGACCTTTCAGCACTTGCTTCAGTAAGCTCTGCTGCACCTGCTACAATATCTCTTGGTTACCACAAGGGTGAAAGCTTCTATAATGCAATTACACTTAATTTCACGGAAACTGAAGCTTATGCAACATATCGCCCTACTGCAGAATCTGAAAATAAAATTTCTTGCGGAATAAAAAAAGGTAATTTTAACGACTACAAGTTAAGAATTGATACAGTAAATTCTAAAGTATGGTTGTTTGTAAATGGTCAGTTGTTGACAAATGAAGGGGTAAAATTTACAAGTTCAATTCCTGAAGGTATGGATGATTATGCATTCAATGCACTAAAAATTTCTGTTGATAAAAACAATGCAGCAGGTGACTATATAACAATAGGTGGTGTAAAACTCACATCATATATGGAAGAAACAGTACCGGGTAAGGACAGTGCAGTTAATGCCGCTAAAATGCTTAATGACAATGCAGTTTCACCTGCACCTGAAAATATTTACGGCTTGCCTGCTACTGTAGATGGTTATGATGTGGAATGGAAAGCAAATACTAATCTTATCGATATACAGACAGGTGAAGTATTCCATGGCATGGAAGATGTTAATGCAATAGTTTCAGCTTATGTAAGCAATGGTCATGTTATTGCAAGAAAAGATTATAATGTTTTAATCCGTAAAGCAAGTAGTGATAAGGAATTGGCAGAATATGATCTTAATGCAATGGGTACAATCACAAATCAGCCATATTCTGATATAAGATATGACCTTGATTTGCCTGAAGCAGAAGGTGTAACATGGACAACTGACAAAACAGATATTATAACAAATGACGGTAAAATAGTTCGAAACAACAAATTATATGAAGATACAGTTGTTACAATGACAGCCACAAAAGATGGTGCTACAAAGAAATATCCGCTAACTGTTAAAAAATATACAGAATTTAAGGATATTGCAAGCACAGGTGCACTTACAACAGATGGCGTAGGTATTGTATACAACGATGTTGAAAATATCAGATTTACAGGGGATACGATGGTTAACCTTACTGTTGAAGCAGGTAAATCAGGCAACATAAAACTTGTAGATTCAAAAGGTAATGTGATTTTGAAGATTAAAAATACTGCCGATGGTATTGTGTTTGATTATGCAGCTTCATCAGGAAAGAAATTTGCGGTTTCGGATACAGCAAATATTTCAGTTTATGTAATTCCCGAAACCCAGAGAATGGCAATCTGGCTAAATGGCGAAATGGTTGCAGAAGGTGTTAAGTTTAAGGCTAATGCAACAGACTTTGCAAAGGTTATTGCAGATAACAACGATACAGGTGTAAAATCTGTGGAAATAAAAGCGGATGCTTATACTGTTTTAAAATCCAATGCAGATAACATTTCATATTTTGATGTCTTTGCTAAAAAATATGTAAATGCAGATGTTGACCTTGTAGATGATACTTTGTTTGGTGCAAATACAGTGTGGTCTTCAAGCAACGATGCTTTATTAAATTCACAGGGTAAGGTTACAGATCCTGAAACAATGCAGTATGTAACAATATCACTTAAAATTACAGATTCTGAAGATGCAAAAATTAAGTTTGTATATAGTGAAGATGTTGCGGTAGACGTTGCATCCGAAAAGGATATTGCATCAAAAGCTACAGTTACAGTAAGTAACCATGAATCACTTGATGCTCCTAAAAATAATATTAATGACAACAATGTAAACACACAATTTGCACTTACTTATGCTGAAAATTCACAGTATGTAATTTATGATTTTGGAGAAACAAAGTATTTCAATACGGTATATGTAAACCACGACGGCGGACTTAAGAATTACGAAATTTTTGTTTCTGAAGATGCAAAGGCATGGCAATCTGTAAAAACAGGTACAATTACCAATGATGTGGAAAGTAATCTTATAAGTATAGGCGAAATCGTATCAGGCAGATATGTTAAGGTTGTATTTACAAACAGCACAAAATCAACTGTGTATATCAACGACCTTAAAGTTTACCTTTACGGTGATGCAAAAGACCTTGCAAAGGTTGATATTGACGCTATTGTAGTTCCGAAGTCAACTTCAACAGATCTTACACTTCCAAAAGAAGGTGCAAACGGTACAAAGTTTGTGTGGTCATCATCAAATGAAAGCGTAATTTCAAAAGATGGTAAGGTTACAAGACCTAATGAATCAGTAGTTGTTACACTTACAGTATCTGATGAAACAGGCACGGTAACAAAAACATTTGAAGTTACCGTAAAAAGCAGTGGCTCATCATCCGGTCCTGCAGTAGTTGGCGGTAGCGGTGGCTCCGGCGGCGGTGGCGGCGCAGGAGGCAGTACAGGTGTTAAAGATAACGGTCTTATAGACAGCGTTAAACCTGGCGATACATTTACAACAGACGATTTTGTTAAAGAAGATGTTGCTGAAGCATCTGTATATACAGACGTTAAAAACACAGATTGGTATTTTGAGCCTGTAATGATGCTTACTGAAAAGGGCATTGTATCAGGTGATGGTTCAGGTTACTTCAAACCATCTGACAAGGTAACAAGAGAACAGTTTGTTAAAATGATTTTGCTTGCTACAGGTACAGAACTTTCTGAAAATAAAAATACTTTTACTGATGTAGTTTCAGGTGCGTGGTACGAACAGTACATTGTAACTGCAAAAGAAAGTGGCATTGTAAATGGTATATCCGACAATGAATTTGGCGTAGGTGCTAACGTTTCAAGACAGGATATGGCTACTATAATTGCAAGATTGCTTGAAAAGAAAGGCTATACTTTTGATAAGGAAACAGATAAGTTTGCAGACGATGGTGCAATTTCTGATTACGCATACAATGCAGTTTATGTATTGAAAGCACTTGGTCTTGTAAATGGTAGTGACGGTATGTACAATCCAAAGAATAGCCTTACTCGTGCAGAGGCTGCAAAGGTTATGGCTTCATTAATAGAATTTTTGGCAGAAAAGTAAAGGAGGGTGTTTATGCAACTAATTTTAAACAACAGACTATTTAAAGCAGTTGTATGCGTTGGTGTAACTTTAGTTATGCTTGCCACACTCTTTACACCTTCCGTTTTTGCCGGCTATCAGCCTAATGCTACAAACCGTAATATAATGAATCCCACGGACGACCCCATATATTATTACGAGGGTCCGTGGAATGAGGATGGTACTATTAACTATTACTACTATCCGCTTTATGGCGACCCAATGTATATATCCGACGAAACAATGTTCGGTGTATGGGACGAAACTAACGGAGAATGGGCAACTCTTCCAAGATTCAGATATTCTCAGTTTCCTGCAATGGCAGATGTTGAAGCCGAGGCAAAAAAGGGTAATTACTCTAAAGCCAAGGAAGAACTTTTAAAATATTATCTTAGTGTAAGATACGAAAGAATTGAACGTACAAGCACATCTCTTTCGGAAACTTCAAGAGATAAGTCTGACGCATATATGGAATCAATGGCGCGTAATACATACCCTGATGTAATAGGTACAGCCGACCAGATAGGTATCGTGGGTACAACAAATGAATGGCAGACAATATCTGTTGATGTTACCCGTATTCTTAATGAGGCGGCAAGTGAATATCCGCAGTTAAATGTGTTGGTGTCATCTGTTGACAAATATTATACAACTGCGGAAGTGTATTCAAATCAGTCTGACTATAAGCCTGTTTTGAAAGCAAGAGTAAATGGGATAAATGTGGAATTTCCGTGTGTAATGGACTCCGCTATCCGTGCAGGTATTGAATCAAAAACGAATTACGGCATGGATGAAGTAATGATTATTGAAGAGCATGGGTGTTACGAAAATGCTGATAAATCCTATGGTTCTTATGATGAAACAACTTCAAGAGCAATGATTGTTTTTGATATAAGCAGTTTAAAAGGTACTGAAAAAATAGAAAATGCAACGATAGAAATTGTTGCAAGAAATACTGCACCAAGAGGTCAAAAGGAACTTAACTTCTTATGGTATAAAGAGGTAATATGGACAGAAGATGATATATGTTGGGATAGCTTTATTGAACAGCATTGGTTTTCATGCAACGATAAGGAAGCATGGGACTTTGTAACACCAAGCGGAGCAGATAAAAAGGGTAAGGTTTGCGGATGGCATAGAGATAATGTAAACACTGTTGCTTCGCGTTATGCGGCTTATGGTGATGAGCGTTTTGCTTATGCATACCTGCGTTATTTGATGGGTCTTATAAATGGTATAGGCTGTTCACCGGATGTTATGAACTCTCTTGATATGTCAAACCATGTAACCAATTCTTCGGATGGGTTGTATAAGTGTATGTCAAGTAAATATATGACAGGTGATATACTTACTTCATTTATAAAGCACTATATATTGCTTACTGAACATCAGACAACTGTGGAATTTGGCAAAAGGGACAACAACTGGGCTACATTTGCAACAGGTGCAGTTTATAATTTCCTTGCAAGATTCCCCGAAATTGATATGCACGATGAATGGCTTGAAATGGTAAAGGCTGAAAACAAACGAGTTTTGTCCGATGCTACCTTTGAAGATGGTATGTGTATTGAGTTGGCCTTGGATTATGTAAGGACAATTCTTGGCACATATGCAAATCCTATCAAAACAACTAAGGTAACAGGTGAAGAGCTTCCTTATGATGACGAAATTATGGAAGATATTTACAACACTGTTATGACTGTAGTTAATTGTAGGGGACCGTATTATGATTTCAGTTTGTCTGATAGTAATCACCCATATGACGCAAGCACATATTATAGTTTAATTAAAACGTGGTATGATTATGGACTTTTTGATGACCCACATCTTACTTATCTTGGCACTAAAGGTGCTAAGGGTGCTTTGCCTACAAACCCCACAACAAGATACTGGGATGCACAAAGAACATATATGCGTGGTGGATGGGGTGTAAATGACCTTATGCTTGCCTTTACAAACAATGTTGCCGTAAAAGGTTCTCACGGTCATAAAGATGCCTTGTCCATTGCAAGCTTTGCGTATGGTGAATATCTTCTTGTTGACCCTGGTTATGGTGGAATTCTTACCGGTGATACACGTGAATATATGTTGTCGCCTCTAAACCACAATATTGTTACGGTAAATGACTATAAAGACTGGCTGAATGATGGCATTTTATCTTCTGCAAACACATTGCTTGAGGGTGATGGTAAAGAGATTGCTTACGAATCTAATCTTCAGTATGATTTTACAGAATATTCAACAGAACTGTTTACAACCACTGAACTTTCACAACGAAGTGTAACCTTTGTTCGTGATGACAATTTCTGGATTATAACGGATTATCATGTACCTAATGATACTTCCGCACAAAATGTATATACACAACATTGGCAATTTCGTCCCGATTCAAATTTCAAGGTTGATGATAAATACACAGTGGAAACAAACTTTGATGGTGTAAACATAAAACTTGTTCCTGTAGAACATTCGGAAATTGATGAAGTAAAGAGGGTTAAAACATATTATTCCGAAGCAAGCGGACAGTTATTGAATAATGAAAAGGCTATGATTGTAAAGACTAAAGACGGCATAGGCAGATTTACAACAATCGCTGTTCCTGAAAATGTAGGCGAAGATATTACAGTGGAAACATCCACATTCGATACAGGTATTGATCCTGAACTTGTTAATGCGGCATATTTTACTGTAATCAACAACAAAACAGGTATTAAAAACACATACTATTTCTATCACCTAAATGACGAAAGTAAAAAGCAGGAAGCAAAAATCGGTGAATATACAACCGATGCAACTACTTTACTTATAAAGAAAAACAGTGCAGGCAAAACTACTTCCGTATTTATGATGAATGGTACATATCTAAAAAATGATGTACTTCTTAATGAATATGTTATAAAGTCAAACGAAGTAATAACTTCAATGTCATATAAGATTGCCAATGGTACGATAAGTGTTGCATCAGCATTTTTGGAAGAAGATGATATGAAAAATATTACCCTTTATTCCGAAGGTGCAAACAGTGTGTACTTCACACCAACGGGCAGCAACCTTAAAATAGGTAAGCAGGGCGGATACATCTACTTTGGTGACACACCGCTTTTGGATGTTGAAGATTCAGAGGATGACAGTAACGTTGAACCCGATGATTCAGGCGACCGTAACCAGGGCGTTTCCGGTAAACCAGCCGGTGGCGGTGGTGCAGTTACACCAAAACCTCCTGTTAAGGAAGAAGATAAAACAGAAGATGTAAACCCACCTGTTGAACCCGAACCTGTAACTCCATCATATAATGATGTTAATGAAACTGACTGGTATTTTGAATATGTAGAAAAACTTACAGAAAAAAATATTGTTTCAGGTGATGGCACAGGTAACTTTAACCCAACTGCAAACGTAACCCGAGAACAGTTCCTTAAAATGCTTATAGAAGCATCAGGTATAGAAGCGGAAGAAACAGAAAATGCATTTACAGACGTTGCAGATGCCTGGTATAAGCCTTATGTATTAAAGGCAAAAGCTTTTGGCATAGTTAATGGTATTTCTGATACAGAGTTTGGTATAGGTACAAACATAACCCGTCAGGATATGGCGGTTATGATTACCCGTACAATAGAAAAATTGGGAATAATAATTGAAGTAAAAGAAGTTGATGCATTTGCAGACAAAAATAAGGTTTCTGATTATGCAACAAAAGCTGTTGAATATATGAAGTCAATAGGTCTTATCGAAGGCTATAACAATGAATACAGACCGCATGATAATTTGACAAGAGCAGAAGCTGCAAAGGTTATTTCCGAATTACTTAAACTACTTTAATATGATAAAACAACGCTATGGATATTTACCCATAGCGTTGTTACTTTATATCTCAATCAAGCTTTTGAAATCATACCAATATGCATTATTAACCTCTTCATCAGAGTATTCTTCTGTTTATTTTAACTTATCGTAGTGTTTTCAATATGGTTTTAGTTTATATATGTCCAACATGTATAATGGCTAAATTCACCTTCACAGTTGCAGTTTGTTTCGTCGGCTCGTTCGTCAGTTTTTGAGTTGGTAAGTCCGCTGGATATGCCGTCCCTAAACTGCTAGGGATTAATTTACATCCCCTTTATTTGTCTGTTTTTTCCCATGGTAATTGTTTGTCACATATTATCAAATCTATATCATTTTTAGTACATAAAACAAATGTTTTTTCAAGTCCTAATTTTGATGAATCACATAGGAAAATTTTTGTTTTCGAACGTGATAGCATTTTTTTACGCAACGATGTTTCTCCCTCGGACACATCGCTTATTTCACCATCATTTGATATTGCCTGACTTGAAAAAAATACAATATCAGCATTTATTGAATCAATATAGTTTTCTGCTGCATTCCCAGTAAATATATTGCTTTGACTATCGAAAAGACCACCGGTGCAATATAGTTTTATTTGCGGGTTTGAACACTCTGAAAAAATCAGTTGATTATTTGTGATAATTTTTAGGTTTTTATATATATTAGTATATTTAATTATTCTTCTTACAGTTGATGAGCCATCCATTAGTATAGTAGCCCCGTCGAAAATATATTTAGATGCTTCTTTTGCAAGTTCATCTTTTACAGTTGAATTATTAGGATCTCGTAACCCGATGGGGATAACCTTGTTAGAATAACCGGCCAAAGTGACTCCACCATACACTTGGTCTACGTATCCTTTTTGCTCCAAAACCTTAATGTCACGTCTTACTGAAGATTCGCTTGCCCAAACTATTTTAGAAAGTTCTTTAATTGTAGAAAATTTATTTTCTTTCAGATAATTTAAAATTGTTTCTTGTCTTTCGTAGATGATCATATAGCATTCTCCCAAATGACAAACTTTGAAAAGATTTCAAAATTTGTCTCACTACTTGTTTTTTTCGAGTCTTGTTATATAATAATATCATGATTATCAAAAAGTGTCAAATTTTTTCAAATGTTTTCAGGAGGTAGTAAAATGGCAGTTATAACAATTATAGGTGCAGGAATGATGGGAAGTGCTCTTGCTTTTCCTGCAAGAGAAAATGAGCATGAGGTAAGAGTTGTAGGGACA
>JAZQAN010000074.1:0-16475 GCA_045545235.1 Clostridia bacterium
GTGGTACGAACGAAAACACAAATGATATTTTAAGATTTTTCTTTCCTAAAGGCTATGATTTTCGCCAATTAACCCAAGCTCAATTGGATGTTGTTGTTGAATTAATCAATAATCGACCTCGTAAATGTCTTGGTTGGAAATTGCCTAAAGAAATTTATGTTGCACTTGCTTGACAATCTGCCGTGGCAAAACCGCAGGGTTTGACGGATGAGGTGTCACAAAAGAACGGATGTCTTCGCATCTTACACCTCATCAGTCTCACTTCGTTCGACAGCTTCTCCTCAAGGAGAAGCCTTGCCAAAAACCAGGTTTTCCGTAATGAGAAAACTTAACTTTGGCTATTTGACTATCCTTTAGCGTACACTTCATACTCTGCCGTTTTTATTCAGTATCTATAATAACCTGTTGAAATTCATTGTTCCAGTCAACCTTTGCATCAAAAGCTTCCGAAACTGCACGCACAGGAACCATAGTTCTGCCGTCAATAATTTTCGGAGCAACGTCAAGTGTTATTTTTCTGCCGTCAACTTCCATAACATTATTAGCTATTTGCAACAAAATATTCTTACCATCTTTTTCAATAATAATTTTACTTTCAGCATCATTCCATGTAACCTTTGCCCCAAGTGCTTCCGCAATAGCGCGAACAGGAACTATAACCCTGCCCTTTTGGTTAACCGGTAAAACATCAAAATCCACACTTTCACTATTCAGCAATACCGTAATAAACTTTCTTGCACCGTCAACAGAATTATTAACCCCGTTTTTTGTTTTTGTATTTATAAAACCTGTGTGCATGGTCAATTTGCCATTTGTATATTCGTAAAATGTGGACAGATGTGAGGCATCTGTTCCCAACCTTCTTACAGAATATACAGCTTCTCTGTTATCTCCTTCCCCAAAGCTGTAATGCAAAATGGTCTGCTTATCATTTCCGTTATGCCATATTCTGTGTTCGTGAGTACCCTCCATACCGGACCACTCTTCATAGTAGCAACCTTCTGTATATATAGTTTTATCATAAAAATTATCTTCAGTACCATAGGAAACGGTAATTTCCTTTTCCGGCAAATATGCAACACCAAAATTAAAATCTTTGTCTACCAATCTGGAATATCCTTCTTTTACCTTGACCCAACCGTAATATTCGTCATATTTCATTTCAGGCTCTACATACTCGTATCTTCTTTCCGCCTCTTTTGAGCCATCTACTTTTCCGATAAAATAAGTATTACGCCCAACATAACTATGAATTGCGGTTCGATAGGTTTTCTTATACATCAAACCATCGGGCTTTGAATGTGTAAAATATCCTAAATATTCAAATTTCCCTTCATAGTCATGGTCATCTGTCCAACACCCTATTCCGTGAGGCTGATTGTTTTCATCAACCTGTCCTTTATATGTACCTTCACCAATTTGAATTTCAACAACATTTGCCGCTTTATCAAGTTCCTTCTGCATTTCTTCACGGAAAATATATACATTTCTACCGGAAACGGCACCATATTTTTCAAGGGCAGTTATATCTATTAAGGCTTTCCCGCCCCAATAAAGACTGTTTACAAGCTCTCCGTCAAGATACACCTTTATATTACTGTCACTGACATTAATACCTGTTTTCATTAAGGTTTCTTTTTTCCACATTTCCCTTGTGTACATTGGTGTGGCAAATTTTACTCTGGACACATTACACACTTGTGTGGATGCATTATAACCAACAGTAAAACCGTAGTTTGACAAATCACCAACCGCTATATAGTCAATGTCATTTATACTATATGTTTCTATAGGAGTATAATCAATATATGCCGTACTTATTGATGCGTATCGCTCCCCATCAGCAAAAGCCTGCACCGTACAAAGGCACAATACTAAAGCCAAAAATAAAAATAAAAACTTTTTCACCAAAATCACCTCTTTATATCAAATGAGCTGTCACATTAAAGTAACAGCTCATACAAATTTTATAAAGTTGTAAGATATTTTTTAATCTCATCAGTAGCAGATGCAACCGGAGCACTTACTGTAATGGTAAAGTTTACATTATATTTATCAGACAAGTTTTCCAATTTACATAAGAAACCGTCAAATTCAGCAAAGTTTTCGCCTGCAATCTTTGTAATACTGTCGATAAAAATATGTGTGATATCATAGTCGCGTGAAATCATACCACTGATAAAACCGTGAAGAGCGTGAAAATCTTCAACATAAAAATCATTTGTATCAGTAAGACGAATAGCAGACTTCAAATCAAAAAGATGTCTGTCGCCCTTCATTACACAGATAACATTCCCCTTTTCTTCATTTACTGACTGGTTAACCATTTCAATAAACGCTTTGGTCTTACCTGTACCTTTTTCACCCATAAGTATTTTAATCATAATAAACCCTCCCATGATGAAATTTTTTTATTAACATTATAATACAACAATTTTAACAATTTATCAATTGTGAAAATGACTAATTTTATGCAATTTTTTTGTAATCTTTGAAGAATTTAAAATTTTTTTAATGCAATTTGCATAAAAAAGAAGGGTATTTTAATTATATGTCAAAGCAAAAAAAGAAAAGCCGATTGACTCGGCTTTTCACCATTAATTATTCACTATTAACTACTTAAGACGTGCTTCAAGTTCTGCCTTGGCATCTTCATAACCGGGCTTACCAAGAAGTGCAAACATATTTTTCTTATATGCTTCAACACCCGGCTGGTTGAATGGGTTAACTCCAAGAAGGTAACCGCTTATACCACAAGCCTTTTCAAAGAAGTATACAAGCTGTCCAAATGTGTATTCGTCAAGCTTTGCAAGTGAAACCATAAGGTTTGGTACACTACCGTCTGTATGAGCAAGAATTGTACCTTCCATAGCTTTATGATTTACAAAGTCTAATGTTTCACCTGCAAGGAAATTAAGTCCGTCAAGATTATCGGCATCTTCGCCAATCATAACGTCAATTGAAGGTGTTTCAACATTAATAACAGTTTCAAAAAGGTTTCTTGAACCGTCCTGAATAAACTGACCCATTGAATGAAGGTCTGTTGAAAGGTCAACACCTGCAGGGAAAATGCCCTTGCCGTCTTTACCTTCACTTTCGCCATAAAGCTGTTTCCACCATTCTGTCAAGTAGTGAAGAGAAGGCTCGTAGTTAGCCATAACTTCAATGCACTTACCCTTACGAAGAAGAGCATTTCTTACCGCCGCATACTGATAACATTCGTTAGAATCAAGGTCTGCATTGTTATACTTATCATAAGCATCTGCAGCACCCTTCATCATAGCATCAATGTCAGCACCGCTTACTGCGATAGGAAGCAAGCCTACTGCTGTAAGTACAGAGAAACGTCCGCCAACATCATCAGGAATAACGAAAGTTTCATAACCTTCACTGTCTGAAAGAGTTTTAAGAGCACCGCGTGCTTTGTCAGTTGTAGCATAAATTCTTGATTTTGCACCGTCTTTTCCGTATTTCTTTTCCATAAGCTCTTTAAATACACGGAAAGCGATGGCAGGCTCTGTTGTAGTACCTGATTTTGAAATAACGTTAACAGAAAGCTCCTTATCCTTAACCATATCAATAAGTTCTGCAAGGTAAGGACCGCTGATGCTGTTACCAACATAGAAAATCTGTGTCTTTGCAGTGTAGTTTGCAAGAGGTGATGTCAAAAATTCAATAGCAGCTCTTGCACCAAGGTATGAACCACCTATACCTATAACGATAAGAACTTCAGAATCACTCTTAATTTTGGCAGCAGCCTTTTTAATTCTTTCAAATTCGTCCTTGTCATAATTTTTAGGAAGCTCTACCCAACCCAAAAAGTCATTGCCTGCACCTGTTTTTTCGTGAAGCATCTTGTGAGCTTCTGCAACCATAGGGGCAAGGTTTTTAACTTCTTCCTCTGAAATAAAGCTTTCAGCCAACTTGTAATTAAATTTAACGCTCATTTATATAAACCTCCTAATAACAATCTATTAAACATTGTATAATATTTAACGAAAAAAATCAATATCTATGTGCTAAAAAACAAAAAAATATTTAATTTTGACATTTCACACTAAATATAGTATAATATTTGTAAATATTCAACGAGGTAATTTTTATGAGAATTAAAGAATCAGCCGAAAATTATTTGGAAGCAATACTTATATTAAAAAAAGAAAAGGGTAATGTACGCAGTATCGATATTGCAAATGACCTTGGCGTTACAAAACCCAGTGTTTCTGTTGCTATGAAATCCTTCAGAGCGGAAGGGTATATAACTGTTGATGAAAACGGCAGCATAGAACTTACGGAAAAGGGTATGGAAATTGCCAATAAAGTGTATGAAAGGCACGAAATTATTGCAAAAGCACTTATGGCAATAGGTGTAAGTGAAGAAACTGCCTATGAGGACAGTTGCAAAATAGAACACGATATAAGTAACGAAACCTTTGAAAAATTAAAATCATTTTTAGAAAAATTTTAAAATACCATGGGGGACACTTTATTGAAAAAACCGTTAACTTTGAATCAAAGTTAACGGTTTTTTCTGGTGCTCGAGACCGGAATCGAACCGGTACGGCTTTAAGGGCCGCAGGATTTTAAGTCCTGTGCGTCTGCCAGTTCCGCCACTCGAGCGTACACAAGGTACCCAAATATAATAACACATTTTCATTTCATTTGTCAATATGTTTTTTTAAGTACCCTGAAATTTAATTATTGATATTTCAAAAATTCCTTATAAGCTTTTTCACTTTCCTCTGTAGGATTTGGTGTGTAAACCACCATATCGGTATTATCGGCAATTACTTTACGTGCTTCCCACATATCAGAAATTTCACCAAGTGCAATTAGCTGTGCAAGGGCATTGCCTGTTGCAGTTGCCTCAACCGGACCTGCATAAACAGTACGGTTACAGAAATCTGCCGCAAACTGACAAACAAGCTTATTATTGATACCGCCGCCTACCATATGTATTCTGTCATAGGTTTTACCTGTAATCTTTTCAAGATATTCAAGCGACTGTCTGTACTTCATAGCAAGACTCTGATAAATACATCTGCATATTTCGCCATCTGTTTCAGGAACAGGCTGACCTGTCTTTTCGCAAAATTCCTTTATTCTCTTTGGCATATTACCAAAGGGGCTGAAAACAGGGTCATCGGGATTTATAAAGCTCAAATATGGCTTTGCCGCAGTTGCTGCATCATCAAGAATTTTGTAGTTAAATTCCTTACCCTCACGTTTCCATTGACGGCAGGTTTCCTGAAAAATCCACATACCCATTATATTTTTAAGGAAAATTATTGTATCGTCATAACCTCCCTCATTTGTATACTGTGCTTCCATAGCTTCTCTTTTTAAGATTGGGTCTTTAAGTTCTGTGCCAAAAAGTGACCAGGTTCCGCAGCTTACATACACAAAATCCTTTTCAGATGTAGGAATAGAAAATATTGCAGAAGCAGTATCGTGAGAAGCAACCGCAATAACCGGCACCTGTGGGCAACCAAGTTCTTCGGCGATATCTTCCTTTAAAAGCCCGTAAGTTTCACCCGGCTTTATAAGGTCAGCAAAAATAGATTTTGGCATACCCAATTTTTCAATAAGTTCATAATCCCACTGTTTTGTAACAGGGTCCAAAAGGTTTGTTGTACCTGCAAATGTAAGTTCGGTTTTCTTTGCACCTGTAAGGAAGTATGCAAATAAATCGGGGATAAACAAAAGCTTATCACAACTGTCAATTTTTCTTTTGTAGTTTTTAACTGTATTGAAAATTCTGTACAAGCTGTTGAATGTCTGATACTGAACACCTGTACGAAGGTACAATTCCTCTTCGGAAACAATTTTATAAACATCTTTTTCTATACCGTTTGCATTTGTATCACGGTAGCAAACAGGATTTTCCGCAAGGTTGCCGTCTACATCAATTATACCGTAGTCAACACCCCATGTATCTATACCTATTGCATCAAATCCACCGTCTAATTTTGCAGCTACAATACCCTGCTTTATTTCGTGGAACAAACGAAGAATATCCCAGTATAGAACTCCGTTAATCATAACAGGGTCGTTTGAAAAGCGGTGCACCTCTTTCATATCAAGCTTCCCATTTTCGTATGATGCAATTATAGCTCTGCCACTTGATGCACCAAAGTCAAAAGTTAAAACTCTTCTCATTTTACTAACCTCCGGTCTATTTTAAATCATTAAAATACGATACATATTCCACCGTTTTTTCTTCAGGGAACAAATACGAATACAACTCTATCATATAATCATCAGTCATACTTGCAATATAATCCACAACAATCTGATTAGGTTCTTCCGTTTCATATTCAGGGCCTTTGTAAAATTTATTGCACCTTCTGACATATTCTATATGGTGTTTATATATAGGTGATTCCTTGTCCTTAACAAGTATATCATCAAGACATTTTGCATATATTTTTTCAAACATCGGCTCTATAATTTCGCTTATACTGCCTACTGTTTCATTTTTATATATATGCTCATAATTTTCTCTTTTACCCTCTTTAAGAGCAGTATAATAATCACTGTCCATTTTTATGTAATCCTTGCCATAACTGTTTTCAACTATGTTTACAATAAGATTATTTATAATTTTTGCATTAAACGCACCAATTGCATTATCATTAAAAACAGAGTTATCGCAAATAAGCTTTGCCCTTTCGGCATCCTGCCTGTCTTTTCCAAGGTATGCGATTATATCACTTATTCTCACAACACACCCCTCTAAGGTTGATGGAACAAGCATACCGGAACATTCTCCCTTGTAACATTCCTCAAAAAGTCTGTCAAACTCATCAAAGCTATTACGTTTTACAGGGCGGTACTCTTCAAGCTCAAGTTCACCGTTGTGGCATAGTATACCATCCAGAGTCTGCAGGGAAATATTATAGTGAAAAATTTTATCAAGAACACGTACACTATGAACATTGTGATTAAAAAATCTGCCTGTTCGTCTGTTATATAAATTTGACAAAATCGCTTCACCCGCGTGTCCAAATGGAGTATGCCCCATATCGTGACCAAGTGCAATTGCCTCAATCAAATCTGTATTTAAACCCAAAAGTCTGCCTATGTTACGTGCTATTCGCGAAACTAACTGAACGTGAAGGGCACGTCTTGAAATGTCATCATTTTTATAAAGGGAAAAAACCTGTGTTTTATCGGTATACCTGTTATAGTAAGGGCAATTCATAATTTTTTCAATATCCCTTACAAAATCAGGTCGTAAAATCGTACCCTTATCCCTTGTACTGTCACGGCGTATCGCCGTTTTTTCAAGTATTATTTTATCAGCAAAATTTTCGGCAATTTTATTTTCGGTTGTTTCAGAAAGTTTGTCATATTTTACAATCGCCAAATTTTTAAACCTCCATAAAAAGCTTAATAAAATTATATATTATACAATAACCAAAGTCAATATATTACTGCTTCAGGCTCATGTTTTTAATTCCGTTAAAAATATTTATTCTGTCAGGAGTAAGCTTTCCCTCCATACGCTTATTGTACATAACTGCACTCACATCAAAAGTAAGCGGTATAATTTGAAGTTCTACTGCAATTTTTTCCTGAATTTCAAAATATTTGCCCATTATTCCATCTTCCGTCGTCTGCGTTTGCAACGACATAAACAAGCTCTGCAATTCAGGTGACGGATTTTTAATTACATACTGCGGATTAATATCAGCCGCATATTTCAAGCTTCCAAGATACATCTGGTAATTACCGGAATCAACCCTTTGTATAAATGTATCCCAGTCAACATACTCTATATTCATAATTATACCGCAACTGTGAAGATTTTCTTTTATCATCTCTGCAGTTTTACATTTATCTTCATTTTCCTTATTTACCATAAGTGTTACCGGTGTTATAACTACATTTTTCTTTGCAACATCAAATGCCTCCGAAGCTTTATCCTTGCTGTATTCGTAAATTGTAACAGAAGGATTATAAACCCACCAGTTTGTATTGATGCAGGAATTTGCAACTGACCCGTGAGAAAGTAAAACCGTAGAATTTATAGTTTCCTTATCAATTGCATGCGCTATTGCTTTTCTGAACATTCTGTTTGACAACGGCTCTGCCGCAGTATTTATTGATATAAAGTTAAAAGTATTTGAAGGGTAATCTACAATTGTATTATCTGCATTTGATGAATACTTACCCATGTCTGTACCCGAGCCTACTGAAACAACGTCAATTTCCTTGGATACATAAGCATAAGTCACAGTTTCTTTATCGGGCAAAATCCTCGCCTGAACATTTTTTATTTTAACCTCTCCACCGTGCCAGTTTTGATTTGCTTCAAGATACACTATTTTATTATCCGTTTTTTTATAAACATAAGGCCCTGTACCAACAGGGTTAAACTTACTGCTATCCTGTTTTTTAACCACAGGTATTTCAAGCAAATTAACAAAATTTGCCTGCGGAGATTTCAGTTTAAAATTAACCTCATAATCTGAAATAGCTGTAACATATTCAATATTACTTACGTTGACAGAATATGCCGTTTCAGCCGCATTATCCATAACATAATTGTAGGTATACACAACATCCTTACTTGTAAGAATTGTTCCGTCATGCCATTTTACATTGTTTTTCAATTTAACAGTCCACACCATACCGTCATCAGAAACACTATAGCTTTCTGCAAGCAACGGCTTTGACTTTTGCGTATTGTCACATTCTGTAAGACTTTCAAAAATAAGCCTCTCCATCTGCATATTTTCGTTGTTTACAGCAGTAAGCGGATTAAGGTCTTTATGTGAATAACAACACACTTTAAGAGTTTCGTTAGCTATTTTTACTGATTCCTCACCCGAAACATTGCCTTCGTTTTTTTTACAGGCTGTCATACACAGACCTATGCACAAAACCAAAATTGCTGAAATTATTTTTCTCATACATTTATCCTTTCAAAGCCATTATGGAAATAAGGCTTCCCGTTTTATGATTATCTCCCCTGTAAGAGTAATATATATCATTGTTACAAAAAGTACATATTCCTGATTGTAAAACCCTTTTAACTCCGCAGTCACGAAGCTGTTTTTCAACTATTGCAGTAAGGTTTATATGAGGCTTTTCATACATTTTTACAAAATCTCTGCCGTACTTTTGAGAAAACTTACCTGCCAAATCCTCATCTACCTCAAAATGACATTCCAGAATCGAAGGTCCTATACCGCAAATCAAATCGTCCGGATTCGTTCCATATTCTTCCATCATTTTATCTACAACATTTTTCGAAATATTACTATAGGTCCCCTTCCATCCGCTATGAGCAAGACCTATTGCCTTATTCTCAACATCAAGAAAAAACACAGGAATACAATCTGCGTGAAATGTAACAATTGGAATACCGGGCACATCTGTAATAAAAGCATCAATACACTTTATGTCACTTTCACAGATTATTCCTTTTCCCTCATCCTTTTCAGTAACCTTATATACCTTGTTATCGTGTACCTGGTCTGTAAGCACAAGGCGGTTAAAATCCACATCAATTGTTTTGCATATTATCCTGAAATTTTCCAATACATTTTCTCTGGTATCCTTACGTGAAAAGCCAAAGTTCAAGGTGCCTGCTTCACCTTCAGATACACCGCCGATGCGGGTTGAAAAGCAATGATTAACAAGCCCTGTATCTTCAAATTCCGTTATTACAAGATATTTTACACCGTCTTTTTCTCTTAACTCAAACACATTAACACCTCTTTATTACATTTTAACCTTTATAAATATATTAGTCAACAAAAGAATAATTATTTTACGAAAAATTAATAATAGAAAAAGAGGTGATATTTTGCAAAATATTAAAAAACTGGGTAAACAAAGCTATAATATAACAGGCTGTGTTTCCGTAGAGGGATATGCCTGCGTAGGAGGAAAAAAAGAAAGTGAGGGTCCCCTCGGTGCTTTTTTGGACATAACTACCGATGATGGGTATTTCGGTGAAAAAACCTGGGAAAAGGCAGAATCAAAAATGCAAAAGGAAACCGTCATAAAAGCTGTTTCAAAGGCAGGTAAATCACTTGCAGACATAGATGCCATATTCGCAGGTGACCTTTTAAACCAGTGTATAGGTTCAAGCTATGGTCTCAGGGAGCTTGAAATACCCTTTTACGGACTCTATGGAGCATGCTCTACCATGGCAGAATCACTCTCGGTAGGTTCAATTATGATTGACGGAGCCTTTGCCCAAAATGTTGTTTGTGGTACAAGCAGTCATTTTTGCAGTTCGGAAAGGCAATTCCGTATGCCCCTTGAATACGGCGGACAAAGACCTTTTACTGCACAATCAACAGCAACGGCATCCGGTATGGTTGTGCTTTCAAACAGTGGAAACGGTCCATATATTACAGGGATAACAACAGGTAAAATTGTTGACAAGGGCATAAAGGACGGTCTTAATATGGGTGCCGCTATGGCACCTGCCGCAGTTGATACTCTGCTTAATCATTTTGAAGACTTCAACACTTCACCATCAGCTTATGACCTTATAGTAACGGGAGATTTAGGCAAGCTTGGTCACTCAATAGTTATGGACCTTTTGGAAAAAAACGGAATAAAAATGAAAAATTATAACGACTGCGGTATGATGCTCTACGACCTTAAAAAGCAAGATGTTCACTCAGGCGGAAGCGGTTGCGGATGCAGTGCAGCAGTACTATGTTCATATATATTACCACAAATGGAAAAGGGCAAATTAAAAAAGGTTTTATTTATAGGCACAGGCGCACTTATGAGTCCTGTAAGTATTCAACAGGGTGAATCCATACCGGGAATTGCACACGCAGTTGTAATATCAAATGAAAGGACGTGATTTAATGGAATATTTCAACGCATTCTGGGTAGGCGGTATTATTTGTGCAATAGGGCAGATTTTAATTGATAAAACAAAGCTTACTCCCGCACGTATTCTTGTTATATTTGTATGTGCCGGTGCAGTTCTTACAGCATTAGGACTTTATCAGCCCATAGTGGAATATGCAGGCACAGGTGCTACTGTACCAATATCGGGCTTTGGATATTCTCTTGCAAAAGGTGTTATGGAGGCGGTAGACAAAGACGGTTTCATAGGTATATTCACAGGTGGTATAACCGCAACATCTGCAGGTATTGCCGCCGCAGTAACCTTTGGGCTTATTTTTGCAATATTGGGAAAGCCAAAAGAAAAATAAAATTAAAAAATCATTAACAATTATATACTTGAATTCCTCCTTGTTTAATGATATAATGTCATAACGACAAGGAAAAACCTTGTTTGCATCATATTACAAAGGAGGAATCTGATATGATGATGTGTAACAGATGTAACCAGAGACCTGCCGTTGTATTTGTAACAAAGGTAGAAAATGGTGAAAAGAAAAACGAAGGCTTGTGCCTGACATGCGCAAAAGAACTTGGTATGCCACAGGGACAATTTGAAAATATAATTGAACAGATGGGTATGACTCCTGAAGAATTTGAAGCTATGAGTCAGGAAATTATGGAAAATCCCCCTGAAATCACTCCTGAAATGATTAACGAAATGATGCCTATGATGCAGAATATGTTTTCAGGAATGGGCGGTATGGACATAGAAGCTAATCAGGAAGAACAGTCTTCAAAAACAACAAAAACTAAAAAAATGAATAAGCAAAAGAAAAAAAGCCTTATTGAACAATATGCAACAAACTTAAATCTTAAGGCTAAAGAGGGTCAGATAGACCGTGTTATAGGAAGAGATGTGGAAATTGAGCGCGTTGTTCAGATTTTAAACAGACGTAAGAAGAACAACCCTGCGCTTATCGGTGAACCCGGTGTAGGTAAAACCGCCATTGCAGAAGGTCTGGCAGTTAAAATTGTAAACAACGATGTTCCCCACAAGCTTTTAAATAAAGAAATTTATCTTTTGGACCTTACTTCACTTGTTGCAGGAACACAGTTTCGCGGTCAGTTTGAAGCAAGAATAAAAGGTATAATTGACGAGGCTGTTGAACGCGGCAATGTAATATTTGTAATTGACGAAATTCACAACATTGTTGCAACCGGTGATTCTGAAGGTGCAATGGGTGCGGCAAACATCTTAAAACCTGCACTTGCAAAGGGTGATATTCAGGTTATTGGCGCTACAACACTTGACGAATACAGAAAATATATAGAAAAGGATTCTGCTTTGGAACGCCGTTTCCAGCCTGTAATAGTTGAAGAACCTTCCGTTGAACAAACAATAGAAATTATAAAAGGTATAAGAGACTATTACGAAAATCATCACAAAGTAAAAATTTCCGATGAGGTTATAAAATTTGCATCAGTTTTGTCTGAACGATACATTACAGACAGATTTTTGCCCGACAAGGCAATTGACGTTATAGACGAAGCAGGTTCACGTGCAAACCTTAACAATAAAAAACTTGTTGACCTTGAAATCCTAAAAAATCAGCTTGCTGAAATTCAGCTTGAAAAGGATAATTGTATTGAAGCTGACTCTACTGAAGACTACCAGAAAGCAGCAGACCTAAAAACAAGAGAATGTCAGCTTGAACAAAGCATAAAAGAACTTGAATCAGAATGTGGCTTCAAAGAAATTACAACTGATGACATTGCAAGAGTTATTGAAATGTGGACAAAAATTCCGGTACAGAGAATCAGTGAATTTGAATCCAACAAGCTTATGTCACTTGAGAGCAGACTTCACGAAAGACTGATTGGTCAGAACAACGCCGTTGAATCTGTTTCACGTGCAATACGCATAAGCCGTGCAGGTCTTTCACTTAAAAAACGCCCTGTATCCTTCATTTTCGTAGGTCCTACAGGTGTTGGTAAAACCGAACTTGTACGCCAGCTTGCAAAAGAACTTTTTGATGATGAACAGGCACTTATCCGCCTTGATATGAGTGAATATATGGAAAAGCACTCTGTTGCTAAAATCATAGGCTCGCCTCCGGGATATGTAGGCTATGATGAAGCAGGTCAGCTTACTGAAAAAGTTCGCAGAAGACCATATAGCGTAATTTTGCTTGATGAAATTGAAAAGGCTCATCCTGATATTTTCAACATTTTGTTACAGATACTTGACGAGGGTAGAATTACAGACAGTCACGGCAAGCTTGTAAGCTTTGAAAACTGCGTTATTATTATGACTTCAAATGCAGGTTCTGACTTTAAAGCCGCAACACTTGGCTTTGGTGTGTCACAAGCAGAAGGTCTTAAAAACAAGGCAGAAATTGCCCTTAAGCAAATTTTCCGCCCTGAATTTTTAAACAGAATAAATGAAGTTGTAGTGTTTGAAACTCTTACCAAAAAAGAGCTTGACGGCATTTGCAGACTTATGCTTTCAGATATTCAAAAGGCTTTGGAAGAAAAGAATATTTCAGTTTCATATACTGACAATATTGTAAATTATATTATTGAAAAGGGCTTTGACGAACAATATGGTGCAAGACCTATGAAGCGAATTATTTTCCGTGAAGTGGAAAATAAAATTGCAGAGCTTATAATTTCCAATGCAATCACAGACGGCGATAGCATAGTTGTAGATGCAATTGACGGAAATGTTACGGTAATTAAAAAATAAAAAACACCGCTTAGGCGGTGTTTTTTCTTCTGTATGAACATGGATTTTTGCCAACGTGCTTTTTAAAAGTTTTTGAAAAATGGGAAACATCTTTAAAACCTGTGGAAAGGCATATTTCCTCAACTGACATATTAGAGTTTGCAAGCATTTCTGCCGCCGCATTTATACGGTAGTTTATCAAAAACTGACGAATGCTCTTTCCCGTATATTGTTTGAATATACGGTTGATATATGAAGCATTAAATGAAAAAATCTCCGAAATTTTAGTATTTGTTATATCCTTGTCATAATTTGATGTAATGTATTCTATTATATTCCTTACAACTTTTGATGAATTTTCCTTTTCGCTTTTAAGATTATTTTTACAATATACAATTCTTATCAAAAGAGTTTTTAAAAGCGATGATGTAAGCGGCTTATAAAACTCACTTTTTACGTTAAATTCTGTAACTATCAGGCTAAAATATTTTTCCAAAGACAAAAGGTCATAAATAACAATTGGTGCTTTAAGTTCAGATGTATCCTCAAAATACGGATGTTTCAGTATATTTGCATTATTAATTGACGAGGCAGGTATTGCATGCAGGGTTTTATTAAATTCACTGTAATCCTGCGTATAGTCAAAATTTATTGCATAGTATTTAAGATTATCCACAAACCAGAAATATTCTATGCCTGACGGAAACAAGATTACAGTTCCCGGCTGAAGATTATATTCTTCATTTTCAAAGGATATTTTTCCGCTTCCAGATATTATGTAGAAAAGTCTGCAATCAGGACTTTTAAGCTTTGTATATGCATAATGACTTTTCCTGTCTATTTTTCCGACAACCGCCTGTCGTACAAATGGATTTATTTCCTCAAACTTCATTTTCATCACCCGATTTTATTATATCAAAAGTAAAATGCCTTGTAAATAAAAAGTACAAAAAACACAAAACAATGTACCTTTTATACATTTACAAAACTTATGGAAAAATATACAATAAACCCATAATAACAGGAAAAGGAATGAAATATTTATGAAAGAAAAACTAACTGTTGCAGTTATAGGTTGTGGTAATTTTGCCAAAAATTTTGTTAATCTTTTCAAGGAGCATCCCTTTGTGCAAAAAGTGTATGTATGTGATGTCATAAAGGAAAAGGCTGAAGAGTACAAAGAAAAATTCAATGTTGAAATTATAGACACATTTGAAGATGTTCTTTCGGACAAAAGCATAAATTGTATTGCAAATTTCACTCAAAGACATCTTCACGGAGAAATTGTTATAAAAGCCCTAAAGGCAGGAAAACACGTTTATTCTGCTGTACCTATGGCACCTACTGTTGAAGAATGCAAAGAAATAGTTGAATTGGTTAAAAAAACAGGACTCACATATGTAATAGGTGAAACATGCTATTACTACCCCTGTGCTATGTATTGCCGTGAAATGTACAGCAAAGGTAAGTTTGGTGATTTTCAATACGGTGCCAGTCAGTATTATCATCATATCGACTCTATATCATACGGTAAAAGACCTGAAGAACGTGGAATGGCTCCTATGCTGTATCCTACTCATTCTATTGCAATGATTATTTCAGCAGTAAATTCATATGTAAAGCGTGTATCGTGCTTTGGATGCAAGGCACCTGCTGAGGACAAGGCATTTGATAAAAACAGTGTGTGGAACAATGAATTTATAAACCAGTATGCACTTATGGAACTTGAAAACGGCGGTACTGCACGAGTAACAGAAGCAAGAGGATTTGGTTGGGCAAAACCAAGCTCTTATATATCTTCATTGTACGGAACAAAAGCAGGCTATGAATTTTCAAATGCACAGCATATTTTTGTAGAAAAACTTGATGATGAAAACGGCTATGAAAAAGTACAGCTTACAGATGTAAGTGATTATGTTAATACAGATAAAATGGTAGAAAACAAAAATACACCGGAATTTAAAAATGACGTTGCAAACGGAAAATACCAGTGGAGCAGTACCTCTGCCGTTCAGAACAGGGAAATCGCAAGACTACCCAAGGAATATGAAAACCTCGAAAACGGTCATATGGGTACACATAAATTTTTAATAGATGATTTTTGCAAGGCTGTATACAACAGGGAAATGCCAGTGCTTAATGCCTGGTTTGCCGCAAGAACAACTGTTCCCGGACTTATAGCAATTGAATCATCCAATCTCGGTGGTATTCCGTTGGATGTACCTGATTTTGGGGATGCACCGGAGGTTTTATAATGGGATATCTATTTTTGACCCTTGCCCTGATAGGCGGTCTCGGTAAAGGCTTTTTGGGTAAGTACATAAGCAATGATGTAAACAACTTTCGTGAATGTATAGTTATAAACGCTCTTCGAATGTTTTTTTGCAGTCTTGTCGGTGCTGTTGTTGCACTGCCAACAAGCGGCTTGCAGATAGTAACAGGCTATGGTTTGGTTATATGTATGCTATCTGCCGTATCTATGACTGCTTTTTGCGTTTGCTGGTTGTATGCATATAAAACCGAGGCGTATATGTTTTTAAGCGTTTTTACAATGCTTGGTACGGTTATAACTTGTCTTTTAAGCCGTATTTTCCTCAGCGAAGCAATAAAACCACTTCAATGGCTTGGAATGGCTCTTGTTCTGATTGCAATTTATATAATGTCATTGTATAATAAAGCTATAAACGGTAAAATTTCAGTAAAAGGCATTGCAATACTTTTAATTGGTTGCTTGGGTTCTGCTGTGGCTGATTTTTGCCAGAAGCTATGGGTAATAAACGTTAAACTTGACGGCACGGTTTTTAATTTTTATATGTATCTGTTTTCATTGTTGATTTTGTTACTTATATTTATTGTTTTGCCAAAAGAAAGTCAACAAAGTAATATAATGAACAAAAAGTATATCATAATATGCTTTTTTATA
>JAZQAN010000075.1:0-38315 GCA_045545235.1 Clostridia bacterium
GTGAAGCCCCCCTCAAGATAAGATTTCCCATTGCGCAAGCAAGTAAGACCCCACGTAGACTATGTGGTAGATAGGTCAAAGGTGTAAGTGTGGTGACACATTAAGCTGATTGATACTAATAGGTCGAGGACTTGACCTCAAAAGCAGAAGGAAAAAATGAGTAAGGTGAAGCGAGATTTTTTGCATTGTTGAGTTGGCAATCTAAAAGAAAATATCCGGTGATGATGGCGAAGAGGATCCACCCGTTCCCATTCCGAACACGGAAGTTAAGCTCTTCAGCGCTGATGGTACTTGGTGGGAGACTGCCCGGGAGAGTAGGACGTTGCCGGAACAAAAGGAAAGTAGTTGTCTTAGGGCAACTACTTTTTCTTTTGTAATTGAAAATGGAAAATGGAGAATTGAAAATTATGGAGGGAATGCGATGCATTCCTTCTTTTTTATGTGTATTGTGTTTTTTTGTTATATATGATAGAATAAACTAAATATAATTTTTTTAATCCTGTTTTGACACGAACTATTAATAGATGTCGAAATTTGACGAAATAAATATTATTGTATAGACGAGATAGCAATATAAAAATGTTTTTTTATTGTTTACACTTAAGGGGGGAAAACGATGCATTTGGTTGAAGAAATTAAAAGTTTATTTGAGAAAGTACCGAATGATTTTGAAAAAATAAAAGAACTATTGTATTCACGGGAATTTAGTAAAGAAGAGTTGGCAGAAATAGCGATTGATTGTACTGATAATTGCTTTTGTGAGTATCAGGATGTTTGCAATCCAGAGTACGAAAACTTCACAATGGAAGATATGCGTAGCAACTATATAGTTGATGATATTAAATTGTTGATTGATGTCGGACTTGACCCAAATGTAATTGTGAATGATGATAATGTAATGTGGAACACTATGTGGATTGATGCTCCGGGTGTTGGTGCAGCGGTTTTGAAATTATTATTAGAAAATGGCGGCAATCCGAATCACTATATACCTGCTGAAGGAGAAACAATATTTGACTATTTAGATTTCAAGGTTTCTTACGATGAATACACACATGAATTTTTTTATACTGTCCAATGTTGGCTTTTATTGATGGCTTATGGAGCGTGTTGGCAGGATAATGGTAAAATTCCACTCACTATGCTTGACGGAAATTCTGTGGAGATTTTTAAGAATTATGAACTATATGATTATGAAATTGAACATCTTCCACAAGAACATGGGAAATTTGGTTGTTGGATAATGCATATTTATAATATTGAAACGAAAGAAGAAGTTGCTGTATTTAAGTGATTCGTGATATAGGAGTAGACAAAAACATATAATAAAATTTTTTCTAACTTAATGCGAAGCATCATTAAAAAGGTTTGCATCTAAACCTTAAACACAAGGAGACGGTTCTGTTGTATTTACACCAAATTCAAAAATTAAATAAACCAGGTTGCGGATTTTGAATATTTATGATATAATGAATTCACAAAGTGAATTCATTAATTGAGTTTGAACTAAATGGTAAGTGAAGTTTACTTTGTAAGTTAAGGTTTGCCTGATGGCAGAATGAGAAAGTAAGCTTCACTTTTTCATTAGCAAAAACTTAACTGAAACAAATATCATTCAAAAGGAGAATTTATTTATGAAAATATCTGTTGAATTATACACCCTTTCACAAAGGTTTGGCGATTTTAAGGCTATTGAAATGGCAAAGGAAGCAGGTTTTGATGCCATAGATTATTCATATTATTATGCTAACGAATGTGAAGAAATTTTAGGTGATGGATACCGGGAATATGCGGAAAATTTAAGAAGGCATCTTGATAAAGTTGGTATAAGCTGCAATCAGGCGCACGCGCCATTTTCTTTTAAATATGATTTGGAAAAAGATGTTGCCGAGCAAAAACAACTTTGGATGGTAAGGGCTTTGGAATCGGCATCAATTCTCGGAGCAAAAAACATAGTGGTACATTCACTTAATGTTCCTGAAGGTGTAAGCTTTGAAGAATATAATATTGAATATTACAGAAGCTTTATTCCTTATTGTGAAAAATTCGGTATACACGTTGCTGTGGAAAATTTGTTTACAAGGGATCAGAAAAGAAAATACCTAAAAGGCAAGATTGGAAGTCCTGAGGAATTAAACAATATAGTTGAAAAAATCAATTCACCGTGGATTGTAGCCTGTGTGGATATAGGACACGCCGCATTGACGGGATATGAACCCGAGAAATTTATTGACGGTGTAAACCCTGCTATTTTAAAGGCTTTGCACGTACAGGATAATGATTATATTGGGGACAGACATATTTTGCCTTATATGGGAGATTTAAACTGGAAAGAAATTATGTCCTCATTGAAAAGGGCAGGGTATGATGGTGATTTGACCTTTGAAATTGTTAAGTATTTAAACAGATTTCCCGATGAGCTTTTGCCTGATGCGTTGAAATTTGCCGTTACGATTGGAAAACATCTTATTTCGATGTGATTAAATTGAACATGAAATTTTTATATAGATATAATTCAAAACTTTTATGATAATTTAGCTTCACAATATGACAAGCCTTAAAAGACGGGTTTTTACCAACCGATTTTGATGGCAAATAAAATGTCGGAGGATGTATGATGAAGAAAATAAGATGGGGCATTGCAGGACCCGGAGTAATTGCCAATAAATTTGCAAAAGCCATAAAAAATGTTGATGGGGCAGAACTTGTAGCTGTTGCGTCAAGAACGGAAGAAAACGGCAAAGCTTTTGCCGATAAATACGGAATTGCAAACGTGTTTTGCGGATACGAAAAAATGGCAGAATCTAATATTATTGATGCTGTTTATATAGCAACACCTCACCCTTTTCATAAGTCTTGTGCGGAATTGTTTATGAATGCAGGAAAACACGTTTTATGCGAAAAACCCTTATGTGTAAATGCTTTTCAGGCAGAAAAGCTCAAAGAATGTGCCGAAAGAAATGGCGTATTTTTAATGGAGGCAATGTGGTCGAGATTTTTACCTGCAATTATAGAAGCACAGAAAATTGTTAAACGTGGTGATATTGGTGAAATACTTGGCGTTGAAGCAGATTTTTGTTATACAATGGAACCTCATGAGGACCCAAAGGTGTTTCAAAATGAGCTTGCAGGTGGGTCATTACTTGATGTGGGTGTTTACGGATTACATTTTGCTTCAACTTTTCTAGGTAATTCACCGGAGGATGTTGTTGCTCTTGCAAATGTAAAAGACGGTGTGGATATTCACACGAATGTGTTGCTTAAATACAAAAATGGTGCAATTGCAAATGTTAGCTCTGCAATAGGGGTTGAAAAACCAAGTACTGCCTATGTTTATGGTTCAAAAGGTTACATTCATTTTCCACTTTTTTATGGTGCAGAAGATTTTTATGTTGTTTTGGGTGAAAGTAAAGAGCATATTGTGAAAAAATATATGGGAGACGGATTTGAAGAAGAAATTACTGAAGTGTGTGAGTGTATAAAAAAAGGCAAGTTGCAAAGTGATATATTGCCTGTTGAAGAAAGTATTGCCATATTAAAACAAATGGATGATATAAGAGATAAAACAGGAATTAAATATCCGCTCGAGGGTGAGTAGTTTGATGAAAAAGGAGAAAAAATGAAAACTGAAAAAAATATTTTGATAGCTTTTATTCTTAATTTATTCTTTTCGCTTTTGGAATTTGTTGGTGGCGCACTTACGGGAAGTGTGGCGATAATTTCTGACGCCGTTCACGATATTGGCGATGCGGCAAGTATTGGATTATCATATTTTTTAGAGAAAAAAAGCAAAAAGCAACCTGATGATGTATTTACATACGGATATGCAAGATATTCTGTTATAGGCAGTCTTATAACTACTGTTATATTGCTTTTTGGTTCTGTTGCGGTTATATACAACGGCATTTTAAGGATATTTAACCCCGTTAAAATTAATTACAGGGGTATGATTGTGTTTGCTGTTATTGGCGTTGTTGTTAACTTTGTGGCAGCCTGGTTTACAAGAGAGGGAGATTCTCTTAACCAAAAGGCCGTAAACCTTCATATGCTTGAAGATGTGCTTGGTTGGGTTGTTGTTTTGATTGGTGCTGTTGTTATGCACTTTACGGATATTTCTGTTATTGACCCTGTTATGTCAATAGGTGTTGCTTTATTTATATTTGTAAACGGAATAAAAAATTTAAAGCATATTGAAAATCTGTTTCTTGAAAAAATTCCGTCAGATATTAATATTGATGAAATTAAAGAGCATATACTTAATGTAGAAGGTGTGTCGGACATACATCATATACATATATGGAGTATGGATGGAAGCAATAATTATGCAACTATGCATATTGTTGCCGAGGGTGATGGACATCACATTAAACATATGGTACGTGAAGAGCTTAATGAACACGGTATAGGCCACGTTACACTGGAACTTGAAACACCCGATGAACATTGTCACGAAACCGAGTGTCATGTGCAACATAACAGTAGTTGTGGACATCACCACCATCACCATTAATTTTATAAAATGTTTTTGGGTTTTTTATTGACGAAATACCTCGGAAAATGCTATAATAATATTGTAAAAATTATAATAATTTAATGTATAGAAGAGGAGAATTTATTATGGCACGTTTTACATTACCACGTGATTTGTATCACGGCAAAGGTTCATTGGAAGCTTTGAAAAATCTTAAGGGAACACGCGCAATGGTTTGTGTTGGCGGCGGCTCTATGAAACGTTTCGGTTTCCTTGACAGGGTTGTTTCTTACCTTAAGGAAGCAGGTATGGAAGTTGAAGTTTTTGAAGGTATTGAACCGGATCCATCTGTAGATACAGTTATGCGCGGTGCTGAAGCTATGGCTAAATTCCAGCCTGACTGGATTGTTGCTATGGGCGGCGGTTCACCTATTGATGCTGCAAAAGCTATGTGGATTAAATATGAATATCCTGAAATTACATTTGAAGAAATGTGTGTTGTTTTCGGTATTCCTGAACTTCGTAAAAAAGCACGTTTCTGTGCTATTCCATCTACATCAGGTACAGCTACTGAAGTAACCGCTTTCTCTGTTATTACAGACTATGAAAAGGGTATTAAATATCCTCTTGCTGACTTTGAAATTACACCTGATGTTGCTATTGTTGACCCTGATTTGGCTGAAACAATGCCTCAGAAGCTTACAGCTCACACAGGTATGGATGCTATGACTCATGCTATTGAAGCTTATGTTTCAACAGCTAACTGTGAATTTACAGATCCTCTTGCTATTTTTGCAATAAAAATGATTCAGGATGATCTTGTTGACTCTTACAACGGTGATATGACAAAGCGTGCTTCCATGCATAATGCACAGTGCCTTGCAGGTATGGCTTTCTCAAATGCTTTGCTTGGTATAGTTCATTCTATGGCTCACAAGACAGGTGCTATATTTGAAGATTTGGGTGCACATATTATTCACGGTGCAGCTAATGCTATGTACCTTCCAAAGGTTATTGCATTTAATGCTAAAGACGAAACAGCTAAAAAACGCTATGGTGTAATTGCTGATTATATGGGTCTTGGCGGTGCTGACGACAACGAAAAGGTTGCAAACCTTATTACATATCTTCGCGGTATGAACGATGCACTTAACATTCCGCAGTGTATTAAAAACTACGGTGCAGACAGCTATCCTTGCGAAAATGGTTTTGTTCCTGAGGATATTTTCCTTGAAAGACTTCCTGAAATTGCAAAAAATGCAGTTGCAGATGCTTGCACAGGTTCTAACCCACGCAGTATTTCTGTTGAAGAAATGGGAAAATTGTTAAAGTGCTGCTATTACGATACAGAAGTAGATTTCTAATTTAAAAAAATACGAAAAGTACAAGGTTTAAAAGCCTTGTACTTTTTATTTTTTGTAATTTGATTTTATCAGAAATCGCTGTTAAGTATTTCGCATAGGGCAAGAAGAACTTTTTCATCAAGATTTAGTTGTATAAGTGTAGCGGTGATTTCGCCCGGAGTTTTGTCGCTTTTTATAATATCGTAAATTTCATTTTTTATATCATTTGGAATGTATTCCAAATGCTCGATAATTTCAAACAAATCATCTGTTCGGTTATTTTCAACCAATTTTAATATTCCGTTAAAACATATTTCCAGTGTAGCTGATACATCTTTAACGGTGATTGAATGAACTCCCTTGTTGTACGAAATATAAAAGTTTTTCTCAATGCCGTTTTCTTTAACCGTGATGTCCTTGCAATTTTCCACACCAATGAATTCAACTGTATAGTTTCGGCTTTTTGGTATAACTGTTGTATCGCCTTCAGGAGCGCTTATAGTGAATGTGCAGTTATCATTCCATTCAAACTTCATTTTTGTTATGGCGTACTTGCCTGAATTGAAGGCATCTGTTCTGCCGTCATCTTCGTATAAATCAAATGTATTGCTATTACCTGCGTAAACTTTGATTTTCATATCCTTTGGATTATCAATATCGTTTACGTTTTTTAGTACAGCCATTGGTATAATACCACCGCTTTTAACCAAAACAGGCATTTCATACATATCACGGAACATAGTGATAATCTTTTCACCGCTATAGCGTCTGTTGTTGAAAAAGTCATACCATACACCTTCGGGAATATATGTTTTAACACTTCCCATAGTTGTTTTGGTATCGTGTGCCGAAGTTATTGGAGAAACTATCATTTCCGTACCGAATTTGAATTCGTTTTTGAATTCATATGCGTTTTTGCAGGGGTAGTCATAATAAAGCGGTTGAACAAGTGGTTCGCCCATTTGTGAATTGCGGTAATTCATAGTGTACAGATATGGTATAAGCTCGTGACGAAGCTTTAAGAATTTCTTCATTGAGCTTTCTACAATTTTGTTGTATTTCCATGGTTCTTTTCCTAAAAATTCACTGTTTGTACTGTGCAGACGGTTAATTGGGGAAAATGTACCAAGCTGAATCCAACGTGCTGTAAGTTCTTCATCGCGGTATCCGCACATATGTCCGCCTATGTCGTGACTCCACCAGCTATATCCGATATTAGATGCTGTTGCAGTAAAATATGGTTGGAAATCAAGAGATTCCCAGCTTATGATTGTATCACCTGAAAAACCGATGGGGTAGCGATGGCTTCCCGGGCCTGCGTAACGCGAGAACAAAAGTCCGCGGTTGTTGTTTTTGCAGTTGTCTATGTAGTGGAAATGGTTAAGCATCCATAGTGGGTCAAGACCTTCTATTCTTGTGGTGTTTCCCTGCTGCCAGTCCATCCACCAGAAGCTGACGCCTTCTTCCTCAAGAGGGTGGTGGAGATGTTTGAAGTAGTTTTCAATAAATTCGGGATTTTCTATTTCAAATGGGATACAAGCTTCTGTTTTTGGGTCGATTCCCATAGCTTCTGCCATTTTTTTGTAAGCCTTCTCGTGTGCTGCAACACCCTGTTGTGGGTGCAGGTTAAGACTTGGTTCAAGGCCTTCGTTGTGGAGGAATTCAAGAAATTCTTTATGATTTGGAAAAAGTTCCTTGTTCCATGTATATCCTGTCCAGCCCGTACCGTATTTGGGGTCAATGTCCACATAATGCCAATCCATATCAATTACGGAAACACTGAAGGGGATATCTTCTTCCTTAAAACGCTTCATAAGATTTGTATATTCATCCTGTGTGTAGGCGTGGTATCTGCTCCACCAGTTGCCGAATACGAAGCGGGGGAGAAGAGGAGTGTTTCCCGTAAGCTTGTAAAAGTCTTTCAGGCAGGATTTGTAGTCAAACTTCTTTTCGTAGTCGCCGTAGCAGAAAAGATATTGATCAGTTCCTTGGGTGTTTCGTGGCTTAATATCACCGTTTTTGCATATTATAAGAGAATTGGCATCGTCAATAACAGTAACCTCGCCACAGCTCATAATACCGCTTTCAAGCTCGCAGGAGCCGTCTACTTCATCAAGAGTTCGTGTTGTTCCTCCTAATGATGTACCGCCGTTGTAGCCAAAGCTCCACATAGTTGATTTTTCCCCTGCATTTACACCTGCATTTTTTCCAGTGTAACACAGTTTAAGTGAATACTGTGAAAATGGCTTATCAACATTGTAGGTAAGTTCAATGTGGTTTGTTGTTATTGTAAGCATATTATCGGATATTGATGTCGAAAATTCAGGAACATCAAACTGTCTGTTGACTGCAAGCTGTGTTGCACGGTCTTCAAAAATTCCTTCCTCGTTATATTCTATTCTTATTAACCGTGATGTAAGCACTGTAAAACGGTATTTATCACCTTTTACAATTGCGCCCTCATTTGCTATGGGTGTGGTTTTATATCTGTATTTTTCTGTCATATTTATTACACTTCCTTTCAAAAAAAGTATAGCATTCCCATAAAAACAATGATATAATATATTTGATAAAAAATATCAAATTTTTGCTTGAGGTGAAAATATGAAAAAAGGAAAAGATGAGGGAATATTTTTTAGGAATGGTCAAAAAAGCACTATACATTGCTTAAAAGAGAGGATTCAAAATCCTGGAATATGTACTCCTTTACACTATCACAAATATATCGAGATTTTGTATGGAATAGATTGTGACATTAAGGTGGGGATTGATGACAGGCTTGAATTTTTCAAAAGCGGCGACATTTGCTTTTTTAATTCGGATGAAGCGCATTTTATGTATTCGGAAAAAGAAGAAAATACTTATTATGTTATAAAATTTTCACCTGAAATTTTAAGTTATGAAGGTCAGATGCTTTCGGAATTGAGATACCTTATTCCGATGCTACATAAAAAAGATAGCCTAAGTCATGTTATTTCCAAAGCAGAGTTTGATGAATACGAGACGAAAGAAATATTTAAAAATATTACAGACGAATGGGAAAGGGAAAAGACGGGATATGAATTTGCCATACGTGGACAGATACTAAGGCTACTTTCCATTATAATCAGGGTGTGGGGAAAATCCAATAATCTGTATCCTGTGGAAAATGATGAAAATACAATGGCTATATACAGAGCTTTGTCATATATAAATGAAAATTATGATATTGTAAATGAACAGGAGTTGTCCGGGAATCTGCATATGAGTTATCATCATTTTTCAAGAACTTTTAAAAAAGTTACGGGGAGGAATTTTTCACAGTTTGTTATTGATAAACGCATTGACGTAGCTAAAAACCTTTTGCTTACTACATCGCAAAGTGTTACGGATATTGCACAGAAAACCGGTTTTTCTTCAGCCAGTCATTTCATTTCGTGTTTTAAACAAAGAACAGGAATGACACCCAATAACTATAAGAAAAAAATGAGCTTATAACGGGATTTCGATGTTTTTCTTGGAATTTTAAGATTTTTTCGGTATTAATCATTTTCAGGGTAAAAACTTTTACTGCTCTTTTTTTGTCAAAATCACTTGTAAATGGTTGCAAAAGGTGATAAAATATAATAGGGTGATTTTTTGCGTATTGCAGAAGTTGTAATAGCCAACAACAGCAGAGAACTGAATAAAAAATTTTCCTATATTGTTCCTGATGATATGAACGTACTGCCGGGAGCACGTGTTGTTGTGCCATTTGGCAGAGGAAACAAGACTGTAGAAGGTATTGTAACAGGCTTTACGGATAAATCAGCTTTTACCAGTTTAAAAGAAATTGCAAGGGTTATGGATGAAAAGCCACTTTGTACAACGAAGCTTTTAGAACTTGCGCAGTTTATACAGCGCACAAGTGTGTGTACTTATTATCAGGCACTTCGGCTTGTTGTGGCATCAGGTTCTAAAATAAAAACTACACGTTGGATAACCTTGCTTGATGATAATGTTGATATAGAAAAGGTAAGCGGACGTTCGGCATCTAAAAAGAAGCTTCTTGAAATACTTGTTGATGCAGGCGGCACTGTTGACTATGGTGCAGTTGCGTGGGTTTCCAATGTGAATACGGCGGTTAAGTCACTTGAAAAGGATGGTATAATATCACTTGATGAAACTGTAGCAAAAAATGTTAAAAGCAAGCTTATACGTATGGTACGCCTTACGGAAATGGCTGAATTTAATGAGGATTTTTCAACACTTCACAAACGTGCACCCAAACAATTCAAGATGCTTGAAATTTTAAGGCAGACAGGTGATATTTCTGCTTCAGATATTGTTGAATTTTCTGATGGGTCATATGCTGCTTTGAATTCTCTTGAGCAAAAGGGCATAATAGAATTTTATGATAAAAAAATATATCGTAACGCCTTTGAGGTTTCAAAATATCAAAAAACTGAAAAAAAGGTTCTTACTGACGAACAGAAATGTGTTCTTGATAATTTAATTGAAAACCATAAAAAAGGTGACACAAAGCCAAATGTTATACGTGGTGTTACCGGAAGTGGCAAAACCGAGGTTTTTTTACAAATTATTGAATACTATTTAAATATGGGCAAACAGGCTATTGTGCTTGTGCCTGAAATATCACTTACTCCACAGATGGTAGACCGTTTTGTGGGCAGATTTGGTGAAAAGGTAAGTGTTTTACACAGTGCACTTTCAAACGGTGAAAAGTTTGATGAATGGAATAAAATTCTTGGTGGCGAGGTTTCCGTTGCCATTGGTGCGAGAAGTGCGGTGTTTGCACCCTTTGAAAATTTGGGTATAATTATAATAGATGAGGAACACGAAACTACTTATAAATCTGATAATTCACCAAGGTATGATGCGAAGCTTGCGGCAATGTACCGTTGCAAAAATGAGGGTGCAATGCTTGTTATGGCTTCGGCTACACCTTCTGTAAACACATATTACAGGGCAAAGGTTGGAATGTATAACCTTTATGAAATGAAAAACAGACACAACCTTATGGCTATGCCGAAAATTGAAACTGTAGATATGCGTGCTGAACTTAAAAGCGGAAATACAAGTATGTTCAGCAGACGTCTTTTAGAGGAAATGAATAAGAATATTTCCTGCGGTCAGCAGACTATTTTGTTTTTAAACCGCAGAGGTTTTAACAGCTTTGTTATGTGCCGTGATTGCGGTGAGGCAATAAAGTGCCGTAATTGCAGTATTTCTATGACATATCATAAAAATTCAAATGTTTTAAAATGTCATTACTGTGGCTATGAGCAAAGTATACCTAAAATATGTCCTTCCTGCGAAAGTACCCGTATACGCTTTATGGGTACGGGAACTGAAAAGGTGGAAGAGGAAATTGCTAAAATTTTTGGCGATAATTCCTTTATTCGCATGGATGCTGATACCACATCGGGTAAAAATTCACACGAGGCTATTTTAAATAGATTTCAAAGTGAAAAAATACCTATTCTGTTAGGTACCCAGATGGTTACAAAGGGACTTGATTTTCCAAATGTGACTTTGGTGGGTGTGCTTGCGGCAGATATGTCTCTTAATATAGACGACTTTCGTGCGTCGGAGAGGACATTCGGGCAGATTACACAAGTTTGTGGACGTGCAGGCAGAGGTGATATTGAAGGAAGGGCAATTGTTCAGACTTATCAGCCTGAACACTATGTTCTTGAGTATGCAAAAGAACATGATTATGTGAATTTTTATGAAAATGAAATTAAAATACGGAGTATGCTTAAAAACCCTCCGTTTAATGATTTGATTCTTATTATGATGCAGGGAGATAATGAAAGCAGTATTGTAGCCGAACTTGGGCGAATTGCAAACAGACTGCGCACAAGAGGGCTTACTGTTATGGGGCCTGTTCCTGCACCCTACAGCAGAATTAAAAATAAATACAGGTGGCGTATTATACTGCGTCATCATAAAGCATCAGAACTTCTGGATTTGCTCCACACAATTGCTGACTATTATGCGAAAAGTGAGAATCAGCTTTTTATTGATATAAATCCAAACTCTATGAATTAGGAGGAATTACAAGTGGCAATAAGAACAATTGTAAAGGTTGGGGACCCTGTTCTTTCAAAAAAGTGCAGAGCGGTTGAAAAAATAGATGACAGAATTATAACTCTTCTCGATGATATGATTGATACTCTTTATGATTCGGGTGGCGTTGGTCTTGCGGCACCTCAGGTGGGTATTTTGAAGAGAATTGCGGTAATAGATGTAGGTGATGGTCTTATAGAGCTTATAAACCCTGAAATTGTTGCTACAGAAGGTACTCAGACTGACCTTGAGGGTTGTCTTAGCCTTCCTGGTAAATGGGGATATGTTGAAAGACCTGCAAAAGTTACAGTACGTGCTATGGACAGAAGCGGTGACGTATATGAATACGAAGGTGAGGGACTTCTTGCACGTGCATTCTGTCACGAGCTTGAACACCTTGACGGTATTTTATTTTCAAGTCATGTAACTGAATTTGTAGAACCTGAAAGATAGGAGAATTTTATGAATGTTATGTTTATGGGTACTCCTGATATTGCAGTACCCTGTCTTGAAGCTTTAATTGAAAAGCATAATGTGGTTTGTGTAGTTACTCAGCCTGACAAACCAAAAAACAGAGGGCAGAAAATGGCTATGTCACCTGTAAAGGAACTTGCCTTGACACATAATATAGATGTGCTTCAGCCTACAAAATTTAAAGACGATGCTTTTTTGCCTGAACTTGAAAAGTATAATCCTGATGTGATTGTGGTTATTGCATATGGCAGAATTTTGCCGAAGTATGTTCTTGAATATCCGAAGCACGGGTGTATAAATGTGCATGCATCACTTTTGCCAAAATACAGAGGTGCGGCACCTATACAGTGGTGTATAGTAGATGGCGAAAAGGTCACCGGTGTAACTACAATGCTTATGAACGAGGGGCTTGACACAGGTGATATGCTTCTTAAAGAGAAAATAGAAATTACAGACACCATGACAGGTGGTGAGCTTCACGACAAAATGGCAGAGATTTGCCCTGTGATTTTGCTTGAAACATTAAATAAAATAGATGAAATTGTACCTGAAAAACAAGACGACACCCTTTCTTGCTATGCGTCTATGATAGACAAGTCAATGACGGTAATTGACTGGAATAAATCCGCTGAAGAAATAGTGAATCTTATAAGAGGTATGAATCCGTTTCCTGCTGCACGAACAACTGCAGACGGAAAATTACTGAAGGTTTTTTTTGCGGAAAAAGGAACTGCAAAAGGCGAATGTGGCAAGGTGTTGGACTTTACAGGAGGAATAGTGGTAGGCTGTGGGGATGGTTCTGTAATTCTTACAGATGTACAGCCTGAAGGTAAACGCCGTATGAGTGCTAAAGACTATTTGCTTGGTAATAAAATTAAAGTGGGAGATTTGCTTATATGACAGCAAGACAACTTGCTTTGAAAGTGCTTTATGAGGTTGAAAAAAACGGTGCATATCCCGGAATTGAACTAAAAAAACAGTTGTCGGCTTCAGAACTTTCGGCTGTGGACAGAGGTTTTGCAACAGAAATTGTGTACGGAGTTTTGAAAAATCGCACAAGGCTTGACTTTATAATTTCAAAGTACAGTAAACAGAAACTGAAAAAAATATCCGACTGGATTATAAACATATTGCGTATGGGAGTTTATCAGATTGTTTTTCTTGATAAGGTTCCCCTTTCTGCAGCAGTAAATGAAAGTGTAAAGCTTGCTAAACGATATGGGCATCAGGCGTCAAGCGGTTTTGTTAATGGAGTTCTTCGGAATGTTGGGAGAAATGGTGATGTTGAATACCCAAAAGGAAGAGAATTCTACGAGGTATATTATTCACATCCCAAGTGGCTTTGTGATATGCTTTTTGAACAGTATGGCGATGATGCAAAGACCATTATTGAAAACAATAACAAGGTACCGTCAACAACTGTCAGAGTAAATGTGCTTAAGAATTCAGCTTCTGACATTGTAAAATCCCTTGAGGAAAAAGGTATTGGTGTTGAAAGAACAGAATGTGAAAATATTCTTACTATAAGTGGATTTGGCGATATTTCAAAATTAAGTGAATATTATGACGGACTTATAACACCTCAGGGCTTAAGCTCCTATATGGCAGCTCAACTTATTGATGCTAAAGACGGAGAGTTTATAATGGACTTATGCTCTGCGCCCGGAGGAAAAACAACTGCTATGGCAGAAATGTCAGGTGATTGTGCAGATATTTATGCATTTGATTTATTTGAGCATAAAATTGAACTTATAAAAAATAACTGTAAAAGGCTTGGTATAAAAAAAGTTGTTGCAAGTGCCCATGATGGCACGGTGCTTATGGATGAATTTGTGGGTAAGGCAGATAAAATACTTGCCGATGTTCCTTGCAGCGGAATTGGAATAATCCGCAAAAAGCCTGACATAAAATGGAATAAGGATACTACTGAATTTAAAGAAATTATAGATATACAGAAAAAAATACTTGAAAATGCAGATAAATATTTGAAAAAAGATGGCACTCTTGTTTATTCAACTTGTACCCTCAACAAATATGAAAATGAAAATCAGGTAAATGAATTTGCAAAGAAAAACGCATATAAAATAATTGAAATGCAAACGATTTTGCCAAATGAAAAATGTGACGGCTTTTTTATCTGCAAAATGACAAAGGAGTAATTATGAAAAAGGTAATTGAAGAGATAAATGCTCTTGCAAAAAAACAGCGTGAGGTTGGTCTTACAGACGAAGAAAAGGCAAGGCAGGCTGAAGTACGAAAAATTTATCTTGAAGCAGTAAAGAAAAATTTCAGAAGTCAGCTTGATAATATAAAAGTAGTTGATGACAATGAACAGGTACATTAAAAGAATTGTTATATTTGCAGTTTTACTTGTTGCTGTCTGGTTTTTGCATTACGGTAATTCAGATAAAAAATCATACCCTGAAGTTACCGTAAGATTTCTTGACGTGGGTCAGGCAGATTGCGAGGTAATACAACTTTATGACGGCAGAAATGTCATAATAGATGCAGGGGGCAAGGAAACGGCAGATGAGCTTGTTGAAAAGCTTAAAAGCTTTGGCATAGAAAGATTTGATTATGTTATTGCAACACATCCTCACGAGGATCACATAGGTGGTATGAGTGAAATAATAAATAATTTTGAAACCGGTACGGTTTATATGCCTGATGTGGTTTCAACCACCGATGCTTTTGAGGCTATGCTTGACGGTATTGAAGCTTCAGGCACTGATGTAAAACAAGCTAAGTCGGGTGTTTCCGTTATAAATGAAGATGGTGTCAAAATGGAATTTATGGCACCTGTTGGCAGTGATTATAAAGATAAAAACGATTATTCGGCAGTTTTAAAGTTTACATACCACAACCGCACATTTTTGTTTACAGGTGATGCAGAGCGTATTTCTGAAAACGAAATGCTTGACAGCGGAGCAAATATTAAGGCGGATGTTTTAAAAGTCGGACATCACGGCAGTAATTCAAGTACGGGAAATGATTTTTTAACTGCAGTTAAGCCAAAATATGCGGTTATTGAAGTTGGTGCAGAAAATGACTACGGACATCCTGATGAAAAAGTTCTTGAACGACTTTTAAAAACAAAGGTTTACCGTACAGACATACATGGTGATATTGTTTTTGTGTGCGACGGTGAAAATATAGACATAACAACTGAACACAGAGAGGATTAAAATGATAAATCTCAATGACCTTACCCTGACACAGCTTCAGGACGTTATTGCGGAGGCGGGGGAGCCTAAATTCCGTGCAAAGCAAATTTTTAAGTGGTTTTCCCGAGGGGTTACGAACCTTGATGAAATGACGGATATTTCCGCAAAGACAAAAGAAAAATTAAGAGAAAAATTTAATATAGCAACTGTTGATATATGGCAGAGGTTTGATTCAAAGCTTGATGAAACAAAAAAATATCTTATGGAGCTTTCTGACGGTAACATAATAGAAACCGTGGCAATGTTCTACAAGCACGGAATAACTGTTTGTATATCTACTCAGGTTGGTTGTAATATGGGTTGTAAATTCTGTGCCTCTACAATAGGCGGTAAAACAAGAAATCTTACTGCAGGTGAAATTTTAGGGCAGGTTGCAACTGTACAACGTGACCTAGGCACACGTATCTCAAATATTGTTCTTATGGGCATAGGTGAGCCTCTTGACAATTTTGAACATGTAAGAAATTTTCTTATAAATGTAAATGATGAAAATGGTATGTGTATAGGATACAGGCATATTTCCCTTTCAACCTGCGGTCTGGTTGATAAAATAAAAATGCTTGCAGAAGAAAATATTCCTATTACGCTTTCAGTTTCATTGCATGCACCTGATAATGAAACAAGGGATAAGATAATGCCTGTTAACCGTAAATATAAGGTTGAAGAGCTTATTGATGCCTGCAGAGAATATCAGGGTGTTACGGGAAGAAGAATTTCTTTTGAATATATACTTATAAACAAACTGAATGATACCAAAAAGCACGCAGAGGAACTTGCAAGAATTACGAAGGGAATGCTTAGTCACATAAATTTGATTCCGGCTAATTTTGTTAAGGAAAGTGGGCTTTTGAAGAGTACTCCCGACAGAGTAAGGGCATTTAAACAACATCTTGAAAATAATGGGTTTAACGTTACTGTAAGGCGTGAGCTTGGCAGTGATATATCCGCATCTTGCGGACAGTTAAGACGAAAACACAATACAGAGAGGGAATAAATTATGAGAATGTATGGTGGAACAGATATAGGACTGGAACGAACTACGAATCAGGACAATTATTATATTGATGAGCAATCAAAGTGGGCAGTGGTTGCCGACGGTATGGGTGGTCATAACGGCGGTGAAACTGCAAGTACGGTAGCAGTTGCTGAAATAAAGACTGCTATGGACAAAAATCTTTCACTTACTGCTGCTATTGACAGAGCTAACCTTGAGGTTTTTAAAATGTCTGTTGAAAATAAGTCACTTACAGGTATGGGAACTACCGTAGTGCTTTGTAAGGTTGATGATGATGGCGCAAAAATTGCACATGTTGGTGATAGCAGAGCATATCTTTATTCTAAAGGCAAGCTTGCGCAAATTACAAAAGATCATTCAATTGTACAGCAACTTGTGGATAGCGGAACTCTTACTGAGGAACAGGCAAAGTATCATCCTCAAAGAAACCTTATAACACGGGCAGTAGGTACTGAACGAAAAATAGTTGCTGATATAAATAACGTTGTTTTTGGCAAAGACGACCTTATACTTATTTGCAGTGACGGATTAACATCCTGTGTTGCTGAAGATAAGATTGTGGAAATTATTGAAAAAACTGAAGAAGTTTCGGTTGTGGATAAACTTATAGAAGAAGCAAATAACAACGGTGGAAAAGATAATATTACAGCTGTAATTATTAAAGCTTAGGAGGTAGTATTGATGATAGGTATGATTTTGGGAAACAGATATGAAATTATAAGGGAAATAGGAAGCGGCGGAATGGCAAATGTTTACCTTGCACAGTGCCGTTTGCTTAACAGACCTGTTGCTGTTAAAGTTTTGAAAAATGAATTTGTTAATGATATTGAGTTTCTTGAAAGATTCAAAAAGGAAGCTCAGGCAGCCGCAGCAATTACAAGTCAGAACATTGTAAGTGTATATGATGTAGGACACGAGGGTGATACTCATTACATAGTAATGGAGTATGTGGAAGGACAAACTCTTAAGGAATATATAGACGAAAACGGTATGCTTTCGTGGCAGGAAACTGTTGAGTATGCTATTCAGATCTGTTCTGCACTTGACAAGGCACATAAAAACAATATTGTGCATAGAGATATTAAGCCTCAGAACATTATAATTACAAATGAGGGTATTTTAAAGGTTACTGATTTTGGTATAGCACGTGCTTCTTCAAATGACACTCTTAATGTTGGTGAAAGTACAATGGGTTCTGTGCATTATTTTTCACCTGAACAGGCAAGAGGCGGTTATACAGATGCTAAAAGTGATATTTATTCTTTGGGTGTTGTGATGTATGAAATGGTTACGGGTATTTTGCCCTTTACAGGTGAAACACCTATTGCAATTGCAATTAAGCATATGCAGCAAAAACCAATTAGTCCTAAAGAATTTAATATATCCGTACCGTTGGCAGTAGAGGCTATAATTTTGAAGGCGATGAGTAAGGAACAGAGCCTCAGATATCAGACTGCATCTGAAATGCTTGCAGATCTTAGCAAAGCTTACAATGAACCTATACCGGTTGTAGAAAATTTTGAAGAGGAATTTGGGAAGACGCGTGAATTTGACCTTGCGTCAGAGGTAGAGGAAAAAGAAGAAATACCTTTAATTTTGGATGAAGAATTTGTAAATACAGAAGAGAAAACAGATATAAATACAAATAAGTCTAAAAAAACAAAAAAAGTGGACAAAGGTGTAAAAAATGCCGTGGTTATGGCTATAATTTCTGCAATTGCGGTATTTGTTTTGGTAGCGCTGCTTGGTTTTTCTGTTCTTGGAGGTTGCAGTACAGAAGTTGAAATACCTGAGATTGTAGGTATGACTTATGAAGATGCTGTAAAACAGTATGGTGATAAATTCGAAATTACTATAGAAAAAAATATTGAAAGTGAAGAATATCCTGCAGGGTATATTATAGAACAGAATCCGGCAGGGGGAAGAACAACAAAAAAACAAAAGGTAATTAATGTTTCTGTTTCAAAAGATCGCGAGGGATTTGTTTTAAGTGATTTTACAGGTAAGTCCTTTGAATTTCTTAAGGGAAGTCTTGAAAGCGAAATGGCAGAATATAATATTACACTTGATGTAGTTGAAGAAGCAAGTAAGGATGTTGAAAAAAATAATGTTATTAAAACCATTCCGGGTAAAAATAAAAGACTTGTTAAAGGTGATACTTTGACAGTTTATGTAAGTATAGGTAAACCTGTTGAAATGCCTGATCTTATTGGTAAAACTCTTGGAGATGCCAAAAATGCGCTTTCTTCTGCGGGTCTTGAACTTAAAAATTATTCTCCGTCAGATGCAACTGACGATTACGTTGTTGAATGGCAAAGTATCGAACCTTATACTGAGGTTTTAGAGGGTGAAGAAATTAATGTAAGGCTTAAAGCACCTGAAAATCCGGAAGAAGCTGATCCGACAGAACCAACTCAGCCGACAGAGCCAACTCAACCGACAGAGCCAACTCAGCCGACAGAACCAACTCAACCGACAGAACCAACTCAGCCGACAGAACCAACTCAACCGACAGAGCCAACTCAGCCGACAGAGCCAACTCAACCGACAGAGCCAACTCAGCCGACAGAGCCAACTCAGCCGACAGAGCCAACTCAGCCGACAGAGCCAACAATACCGGCTGAACCTGTTAACAACACAGAGTCTGATGTTGGAAATGAAAATGGAACTCCTGTTGTTGCTGGATGAAAGATAAACATTTTAAAATTATTATGACGGTGAAAGTATGATAAATGGGGTTATTATAAAAGGAATAGGTGGATTTTACTATGTCGCTACGTCAAGCGGGGTTGTAGAATGTCGTGCAAGAGGGAAGTTCCGCAAATTAGGAATAAAACCTCTTGTTGGTGACAGAGTAAAAATAACTGTTGTAAATGAAAATACTTCAGAAGGTGCGGTTGAGGAAATAGAGGAAAGAAAGAATTTCCTTATACGCCCTCCCGTTGCTAACATAGAATGTATTGTTATTGTTGTTGCGGCAACAAGACCTCAGCCTGATTATTTTATGATAGATAAACTAATTGTAAGTGCAGAAAGTCGTGGTATTGAGGTTATAATTGCGGTTAATAAAACAGATTTGCAATCACCTGATGAAATACAGGATATTTACACAAAGGCAGGTTATGAGGTTGTACCTGTATGTGCAAAAAATAACTTTGGTGTAGATGAACTTAAAAATAAGATAAAAGGTAAAATTACAGCATTTGCCGGAAATAGCGGGGTTGGAAAATCAAGTCTTTTAAATAATTTCGGACTTTCACTTGAGGTTGGCGATGTAAGTAAAATAGAACGTGGAAAGCATACAACCCGTCACGTTGAGCTGTTTGAGGTTGAAAGCGGAAGCTTTGTTATGGATACCCCCGGGTTCAGTATTCTTGAAATTACTGATATTACTGCGGATGACCTGAAAAAATATTTCAGGGAATTTGTGGAATTTGAAGGTTGTTGCCGTTTTGCTGATTGTAATCACTTTGGTACAAAACCCCGTGATTGTGCACTTGCAGAAGCTGTACAAAACGGTGATGTACCACAAACAAGATATGAAAGCTATAAACAACTTTATGAAGTTTTAAAGGAGATTAAATCATGGGAGAAATAAAAATATCACCATCACTTTTGTCTGTGGATATAGGCAATATGGAAAGAGATGTAAAAAAGCTTGAGCCTGTTGTTGACTGGCTTCATGTTGACGTTATGGACGGACACTTTGTGCCTAATTTATCATACGGTGTTCCTGTTGTTAAAGGACTTAAGAAATTTACAGACACACCCTTGGATGTGCATCTTATGATTGACAACCCAAGTAAGTATATAGAACCTTTTATTAATGCAGGAGCTGATATTGTAACTGTGCACGTTGAGGTTGATGATGATATTTTATGGTGCCTTAAAAAAATCAAAGAAATGGGTAAAATTTCAGGACTTGCACTAAATCCTGACACTAATCCGGAAAAATTAAGACCTTATCTTGAATATACTGATATGGTTTTGCAAATGACTGTTTTTCCTGGCTTTGGAGGCCAGAGTATGGTAACAGAAGCAATAGATAACATTTCTGTTATACGTAGTATGATTGGTGATAAGCTTCTGGAGGTGGACGGCGGTATTACTTCTGAAAATGTACATACTCTTACAAAAAAAGGTGCAGATGTAATTGTCAGCGGTTCAGGAATTTTTAAGTATGAAGATATTGCAAAGGCTGCAGAATTACTTCGTGAAAATGCAATTGGAGGTCAGAGATTATGAGCAGAAGAGCATTTATATATGCGGCAGGTGAGTATTCTTCTGATGATATAAAGCTTTACAAAAGAATAAAAATTAAGGAAGATGACCTTATAATTTGTGCGGATGGTGGTTATGATTCACTTTATTTTACAGGTATTGTTCCACATATAGTAATTGGTGATTTTGACTCTCTTAAGTTTGCAATACCAAAGGAAATACCTACTCTTAAATATCCTTCCGCTAAGGATAAGACAGACCTTGAAATCTGCGTGGATTATGCTATGGAAAATGGTTGTGACACTATATTTATTCTTGGAGCATTAGGCGGAAGAATTGACCATACAATAGGAACACTTGGTGTGCTTAAATATGCATTGGAGAATAATCTTGATGCGATGATTTTAAATGGTAAGTCAAGAGTTTATCTTATTGACAGTGAAATTGAAATACCGAGAGAAAAGTTTGACTATGTTTCTCTTATTCCCTGCACAGAAGAGGTTTGCGGAGTATACAGTCTTGGTCTTAAGTATGAGCTTAACGGACGCAACCTTAAGAAGAGCAGTAGCCTTGGTATCAGTAATGAATTTTATAATAATACAGCTAAAATAAAAATTGAATCAGGACTTTTGTACGTTATATGTACGGAGTTGTAACACACAGGGCACCTACCTCATATAGTATAGTAGAGGAGGGGTGCCTTTGATTTTTTCCTGTGCCGTTGTTGTATGCTTTATTATTACTTTCACTATGGGTGTAGTTTGTACTCTTATCCTGCCGGGAAGAGTTGTAGCTTTGATTTTATCGGTGCTGATTATGATTTTGGCATACTTCTTTTTTAAAAATAAAAAGCATTGATTTTAAGGAGGGCTTTAGATGAAAATTGTTGTATTTAAAATGCCGAAAATGTTCAGAGGAATAGTAAAAAAAATACTGAAAATGGATTGATATACATATAGGGATATTGAAGGCTATGGCAAAATAATTTTGTTTTGCCGTAGCCTTTTTTATTCATAAAATGTTGATAAATTGAAAAATATGTGTTATATTTAAATTAACAATTGTACATAGGAGGACTTTTTATGTATCGGAATTTCGATGATCGTACGAATATTTCCTTTGGCAAACTGTCTGATCCACGTGTGGTGAGGTCATCACCTCTTTCGAGGGAGGACCCTGTATTTGAATATTTTACTTCTGCAAATTTTCAGTATGTTGTAGATAATGTTGCAGATATGTTTGGGATAAGCCATGGTACTATTAAGACCGCTGTGGTTGAAAATGACCATATACTTGGCTGGCTTGACAGAAACAACAACAGACTAATAGAAGATGATGAAATTTCTATGAATTTTATAATGAATGCGGGAATTAATACATATACCCGTAATTCAAAATATGGTAAGTATTTTATGTATCAACAGGCAAAGGAATATGGGTACCCAATTATCTTCGGTATTGTTGCCCATGAGGTAGGTCATCTTGTAAACTGTTATACTATGAACAGTGTTGACAACCGTATTGTTGAAGGCGTTCCCTGCCTTGTTGAGGTGCAAAAGCTTAATGATCGTTGGGACGAGCTTTGTGCTGATTATCTTTCGGGGGTTGTACTTGCTCAGGCATCACCCAGACTTTCTCATGAGCCTATAAAAAATTTTCTTAGCGGTACAGTAGCGGATGAAGCACATCCTGACGGATTCTGGCGTGTGTATGCTGTTGAAATGGGGTATCAGTGGGGATGTTCAAATTCACCTATGCTTGCCTCGAGAATTTTGACTGACAAAACTCAATTGCAACAATTGCTTGTTAGTTTTTTTCAGGGATATTATCAGCAGATTTATTGCGGAGTTAACGCGTCTGTGAGAAACAGGTACAGTACTCTTTCACAGTATATGCTTGAAAATTGTTTTAACGTTCTTGGTAGAATTTGATTGATTTTATGAAAGCAGGTTAAAAAGATGAGTGTTATGAATGTTAATATAACCAAGCTTGAGGGACAGGCTGAAAGATTAATGGAATTAATAGGGGAAGCAAGTGTTGTTCTGAATATGGAAAATCCTGTATCTAACCTTGGTGTGTCTCTTGAAAGAGCTGTTTCGGAAAATGCTACCGTTATTGCTGCAAATCTTCAAAAGATATGGAGCAGGGGAAAAATTGAAGAAGTTGTTATTGGTGGTGCATTGTTTGGGGTTGCATGGTTAGGTGCAAAGGCAATAGATAGTTATGCAAATAAAAAAGCCAAGAAAGAGGCTGAACAACGTCTGCTTGGGTATTATAATCAGGTTGTTTCCAAGCAGAATAGTATTATTGATCTGCAGGCTGAATTGTTGATAAAACAGGACAATGCAATTGAAAAGCTTCAGGATGATAAAGAAACTGCCGCAAAAGAACTGGAGGAAATCAAAGATAAAATGGCAGAATGCGTTCGGATTATACAACGAATTAACGATTTCAGAAAAACTGTGGAATATTAATTTTTATACAAAAGGTGTGTGCAGAATGGAAATAAAGCTTGATATAAAAAAACTTGCGGGGCAATCAGCAGAGTTGGATACTCTTCTTGATATAACTAACGAATATGATGCTTCGAAAATAAATGCGGGCTCGGGCACAATGACCGGAGCTGGTATGGCAGCTACTCCTATTATAGTAGTTGTAGGGTCTCTTATAGCAAGTGCAATAGGATATATATATGGAAAATTATCTTCAGCAAACAGACAAAGTGAACTTGAAGGTCAGTATACTGAACTTATTTCCAGACAGAATATAATTATTGATGAACAGGCACGAACTACAAAGCAACTGCAGGAGGCTATTGAACGCTTGCAGACAGATAAGGATGCTGCGGAAAAGGAACTTAAAGAACTGCAGGAAAAACTTGATAAGTGCAATACTCTTATAAAGAGAATTAATGATTTTCGAGCTAAAGTAGAAAAATAAAGGAACTGTGATATATATGAGCTATTTTGATGACATTTTGAACGTATATGCATATATGTTCAGTAAATCAGAAAAGAATATGGAAAAATCCAAAAAAATAGCCGAAGATATTGAGGAACTTGAAAAATCCTACGGAGATATATTGGAGGATGCGGAAAATCTGAATGCTTCTTTTGACAAAGAATTAGAGTCGCTTATGTCTTTTGCTGAAGATTTAGGAATAGATGTTTCTGATATTGTTACAGAGGAACCGATAAAAATAATTCCTGAAAAAGAAAAAACAGATGGATTTAAATTTGAAAAAATAAAATTGCCAGATGATTTTGATTTTCAGAAAGATTTTCAGAGACTTGTTGAAGAGGCACATAATGCAGGCTTTACAAATGTGCACCCTGAGGATTTACTTTCTGAGTCTGAAATGGAGCAGGCAAGAGCCTTTTCCGAAAAAATTGATGCGGATTTTGCTGTTGCAACAGGTCTTAAGCCAAAAGATATTCCTGTAATTTTAATTGCAGTAGTTATGCGTATGTTTGGCTTTTTTGTGTTGCAGAGAATACAGATTACAGTTGATAACGGAGACCTTATAGAAAACGGAGGTCTGCTTGAAAGAAGTTATAATAGTGAGGCAGATACCCAAGTGCCGCAAAATGGTAAAAATGGCAATTCTGTTATGGGTGATATTGATGCAACAAAGGGTGTTGATATAGGCGGTATGCTTCGTGATATGAATGCTTCGGGAGTCGCAATATCCTCAATTGGAAAAACAATGGGGCTGTTTGGTATGGATTTTTCTCCCATAAGAATTCTTGACTCTGAAACCATACTTAAATTTGATAAACCTTTTGAACTTCAGCATACTGATAAATTCAACAAAAACGATATTATGGCATACAATAAATTTCTGGGATGGATTATGGGTGTGGCAAATCTGCTTACCAATACGGTTACAACCTTTAATGTAAAAACATATTCTGTAAATCGCATTGACCCTTTGCGTAAGGGCTTTGCAGAAAATGAAATATCTACAGTAAATATGATTAGACAGGTGCTTAAAAATGCGTCCCTTTGTAAAACCTCGGTTGTGGCTGCTGTTATTCAGGAAGCTCTGACGCTTGGGTTTGGTAGTGCACAACCATCTCAGGTAAGGGAACTTTTTAGTCGTTCAGTATATATTGAAAATAAAACTTCGTTGTTTATGGAAAAAGCGGCAAATTGGCTAAGAAAGTACAACTCTCAATTGGCTGCAAATATAGGCGGTGTGGCAATGATAACGCTTATAAATACCGTTGTTTCTGCCGTACACGCAATGTTGTATGACGATAAGGCTGACGGTAGTATTGATACATATTCTGTACGTACAGGTAAAATTATTATGTATTCAGGTGTTATAGCTACAATTGCCAACAGTATGCCTGCTATTGTAACCGAAAATTTCAGTGAACTTGATTTTGCCGGTATTGTAACAACTTGTATTTCACTTTTTCAATCAACAAAATTCTGGATTGATGTAAAGGCAAATTTTATTTATGGTGCATACAAGGCAGAACTTGATGAGGAAATGCGTAAAATTGATAAATATTTCAATTAACACAATTTTTATCTTATATGGAATTACTGCTTTTGTGTTGAATTTTTATATATTACACAAAAGTGTACATTGATTCCCACAAAAAATATGGGGTATAGAGTGTACTCTAAAGGATAATCAAATAGCCAAAGTTAAGTTTTCTCATTACGGAAAACCTGGCTTTTGGCAAGGCTTCTCCTTGAGGAGAAGCTGTCGAACGAAGTGAGACTGATGAGGTGTAGGATGAGAAAGCATCCGTTCTTTTATGACACCTCATCCATCAAAACCTGCGGTTTTGCCACCTTCCCCTCAAGGGGAAGGCTTTCTTTTTGTCCTTTGTAGTACACTTTATAAGTGATGTGTTTTTAAAACGCTTTTTATTGTTCAATCAAACCATATTTAATTTTAATTCTTTCAAGCTTGTCTATCATAGGTTTTGATATAAACCACAGAAAAACGGCTGTTGAAAGCGAATGAATTAAATCGAATGGTAACCCTACAACATATGAGGATACAAGCATCTGAAGGGTTATTTTGTTTTGCCACATAATAATGGAAGCAGGGTTCATAATACCGCCGAATATTATTAGTGTTGCAAAAAAACCGAACAGACACAACAATAATTTGTTTTTTGCAGGAAGGTGTTTTTTGAAAAGTATTCCTGCAATAAAACCTATAATGCCAAATGCGAACATCTGCCATGGTGTCCACGGCCCCTGACCGAAGAAAAAGTCTGAAACAAAGCCGCTTACTGTTCCTACTAAAAAACCTGTTTCTCCGCCAAAGCATACTCCTGCTATAATGACAATGGCAATAACAGGTTTGAATTGGGGCAGCATAAAAAATGCAGCTCTGCCTGCAACGGCAATTGCACACAGTACACTTATTACAACAATTTCTCTTGCCTTTGGTTTTCTTGCCTCAAATAACATATAAAATGGTATTATGGCTTCAAGTATGACAATAAGGCTTGTGAAATAATATTTTCTGTTACCCGGAATAAGTGTACCCATATAAACAGTAATGGGTATTAAAAGAAGTATCAGAAGGGTTGATATAACAGTTCTTTTTGCTATATTTGTCTTTTGTGGTTCAGCTTTTTTTGTTTCAATTGTTTGGACTTTCGTTTTTTTGTATACTTGAGGTTTTTGCTTTTCTCTTTTTTCTTTTGTTGCATTACCACCGCAGGCGAGGATTATGTCATCTGCCAGAACTGCATCGGGAAGTATTGTTCTTGCCATACGGTTTGCAGAGGTTGTGTAGAAGCTGTTTCCCTTAAAAAATTCCCGTGGTGTGTTGAGCGAGGTTATACTGCCGTCAAACATAAGTGCGCATCTGTCTGCGTATTCTGCACAAAATTCTATATCGTGTGATACCATAAATATTGTTACACCATTTAATTTTAAATTATTTATAATATCTGCAAATTCTTCCTTGAAATGTGCATCCATACCCTTTGTCGGCTCGTCAAGGAGCAGAATTTCAGGCTCTGTAAGAAGTATTTTTGCAAGTGCGGCTCTTTGTTGCTCACCGCCTGACAAGTCATAGGGGTGTGAGTCCAGCAGGTTTTCTATATTACAAAGAACGGATATATTCCATACCTTTTGTTCCTTTTCTTCTTTTGTAATCTTACTTTCTGATAATATCTCCATTAAATCAAGATGCACGGTGTTTTTTACAAATACACTTTGAGGATTCTGGGGAAGAACACCCAAAAGTCCATTGTATAAATTTTTAATTTTTGAAACAGGTTGCCCGTTTATAATTACCTTGCCCTGGTAGGGGGTGTTAAGACCTGCTATAAGAGAAAGTACAGTTGTTTTTCCTGTTCCGTTTCCACCAAGCAGGCAAAAAAGCTCACCCTTGTTAATATCCAAATTGAAATTCTGTACAATATCGGGCATATCCTTATTATACCTGAAGAATATGTCTTTTATTTCAATAACTTTGGTTTGATTATCCGACAATTTATCTTTGGGTATTAAAGCAGAATTTAAAATGTTTTCTTTTGAATATTCATCAAGCCACATTCTGCCGTCTTTTACGGTTAACGGACACGGTAAGCTGTTTTCTATACTTCCGTGAACACGTACGGGAGTAGGAAGTGCTCTGTACATATGGTGATTTTTATCCTTCAGAAGCTTTCCGACATTACAGGGAATATCGTTGGCAATAATTGAACCTTCATCCATAACAATTACTCTGTCTGCTATTGGAAAGGCATCTTCCAGACGATGTTCTGTTAAAATTATGGTGGTTCCAAGCTCATGATTGATTTTCTGGAGGGTTTTTAAAAATTCTCCTGCGGATATCGGGTCAAGCTGGCTTGTGGGCTCGTCAAGTATTAAAACAGATGGTTGCATTACCATAACAGAAGCAAGGTTTAAAAGCTGTTTCTGACCACCTGAAAGTTCTGTTACGTTTTTGTGAAACCAGTTCTGTATACCAAAGAATGATGCCATTTCGGAAACCTTTGTCCTTATTTCGCTTTGTTTTAGTCCAAGACTTTCCAAGCCAAAAGCAAGCTCGTGCCATACCTTGTCTGTTACAACCTGATTATCTGGATTTTGAAGTACAACGCCAATGGAAGATGCTTGTTCTTTTACGTCGCATACTTCAAGAGGTTTTCCGTTGAAATAAATGCTTCCGCTCATTGCTCCGAATGGTGATAATGATGGTTTTAACAACCTTAAAAGTGTAGTTTTTCCGCATCCTGATTTTCCGCATAAAAGGATAAAATCGCCACGGTTAATTGTAAGGTTTATATCCTTAAGGGCATTTTTTGATTTTTTTGGATAAGTAAAATTCAAATTTTCGATTTTAAAGCATTCCATCTTATCACCTCCCGTATTTCAATAATTAAAGGATATATACAAAGCAGAGTGTATACTGTAAATACACTTATTCCAAAGGGTGTAATGTCAAATGTTTTTATGGAAGGGAAGAAATTGATATACATTTCTCCCATAACACTTCCTGAAATTATATATGTGCCTGAAATTAACATAAAAATTAGTGCATTTATGTCACGTTTGTTAAAGGTATATATTGAATATGTTGTTCTTCCCGGTATTCCGTAGCCACGTGCTTTCATGCTATCGGCAGTATCAATGGCATTTTCCAGGGACCAGGTTGTCATAATTGAAAGTATATTAAGTGCGTTTTTTGCACGTTTTAAAATGCTTCCTACGGTTACATCACGTCCCATACACCGCTGTGCATTTATTACAATTTTCAGTTGAGATGAAAATTTTGGTATAAAACGTAGTGTCATAGAAATAACAAGTGAAACTGAAGGGATAATTTTTCCAAACAGGTATATGAATTTATCACTTGTCATAATTTTATTGTAGCAGGAAAAATGGCAAATAACACTTGCAAGCATCGTTGCTGCACAAAGTCCGTAAATTACAGATTCAAGTGTAAGTGGGTTGCCTCCCGGCAGGTAGCTTATTACAGTAATTCCCTCGTGGTTAAAGATGGGGTTTATAAGTGCAGTTATAAGCATCATAGGCAGTATATATATCAGGTTTGTTTTAACCGCCTTTCTGCCGTTTAACATCACAGAATGGCTAAAGCCCGATACAAGTGATATAAAAAGGCAGAGTGGGTGCATAAAAAAGCATGAAAACCCTATTACAAACACAAAATATATGAAATTAACAATAGGGTGATATGTTTTAAATTCATTCATCTTAAAATTCAATTCCTTCCCTTGGGGAAATACCTTTTGTATATGGATGACTTATTTCTTTTATTTCCGATATGTAGTCAGATATATTTGCTATTTTTTTAGTAAGTGTATGCCCTGTAAGTATTATTTCATAATCATTTTTTAATTCTGCAAGCAAGCTTAAAAATTTGTTTTCGTCAATGTATTCAAATGCAATTGAATCAAGAATTTCATCAAGTATTATCATTTCGTATTTTTTTTCAGTTTTTAAAACCTTATCAAATAACAGAGTGCTGTAAGCTTTGGTAAGTATTGACTTGCGTTTTTGATTCAGATTATCGTAAAGGTTATAACTTACATCTGAATAAAGCAGGTCTATATTGTTGATGGTTTCTAAAATTTTGAATTCTGCGGAGTCGTTATTTTTTAAAAACTGTACAAATAATACAGCTTTTTTACAACCTGCACAACGTATTGCAGAGCCTATAGCGGCAGTTGTTTTTCCTTTTCCGTTTCCAAAGTATGTTTGTATCATAATAATCTCCCATAAAAAAGCTGTGGTAATTTTAAAAATTACCACAGCTGCGTATTTCTGTGACAAATCACAAATCTGTATTGTTAATACAGAAAATGTTACTCCCCCTGTGGAATAACATCAAAGCAGGTCTTGTGACTTACATCATATAGACTTAAAGTCTGCATTTTTATACCTTGCCTTCTCGGTTTCCCAATGACTGACTTTCGTCAACAGATATAAAAACTTCGATGCATACACCGACAGTTATCGCAGAGGATTCTCACCCCATTCCCTTTTCAGCGGTTACACTTTTTATACGTAATAACCGCCACTTTGTGTGATGTATTAAATTATATATATGCTATAATATTTGCATATATTCTTATTTTATTTATTTTTATTATAAATATCCATAAGTCCTTTTAAAAGAAGCTCATCGTCAACCGTAATTTTGCTTTTGCAAAGAGGAACAATTGCCTTTGCAAGTCCGCCTGTTGCAATAACGGTTACCTTTTCGCCAAGTTCTTTTTCTATATTTTCAACAAATCCGTCAATGCCGTAAGCGGTGCTGTATAAAATACCACTTTTCATACAGTCAACTGTATTTGTGCCAATAAACTTTTTGGGCGGTTCCAAGCCTATTTCCGGAAGCTGTGAAGTGCCGCTTGAAAGTGATTTAAGAGAAAGTCGCACACCGGGTAGTATCATACCACCAAGCAAATCTTTTTTGTTGTTTATAACCGTAATTGTTGTTGCGGTACCAAAGTCTATTACAACCATGGGTGCAGGATATTCTGCCAATGCGGCAACAGCGCCTACCACAAGGTCACTTCCAAGTTGTGCAGGGTTGTCTACCTTTATGCTTAAGCCTGTCTTTACTCCGGGGCCTACAATTACAGAGTCCTTACCTGTAATTTTTGCTATGGCGTTATTTACAATAGTTGTAATTTCAGGTACAACCGATGATATTATAGAGCCTTCGATTTTATTTATGTCTATTTCGTAAAGCTCAAGTACATTTTTAAAGGAAATTGCATATTCCAAAGCCGTAGCAGTCTTTTTTGTAGAAAGACGTTCTGTAAAAATTATTTTTTTATCTTCAAAACATCCTATAACTATATTTGTATTACCTATATCAATTGCAAATACCATTGTTATTCCTCGCTTGTTAATTTTCTATAGCTTTTAATATTCTTACTATAATTGGTGAAAATATGATATTTACTGCAACTTCAACCAAAAAATTCAAACCAATCATGCCAACAAACATATATTGTATTGCATTGCCTCCACCTGCCCATTGGGAAATTACAGGCATAAAGAACAAAAGGCAACCAATTACAAATACGCCTGTGTTTACAACGGGGCAAACAAGAGCAGATATTACAGTTGAAGGGTAAATTTTACCTTTGAACATTTTTGTTGCACCTTCATAAGCAAGCCCTGAAAGAAAGCCGCATAAAGTACCCTTTGCAAGAACGGTAAGTATTGTGCCAAAAGCATTTACCGTTAAAAAAGCAGCAGCATCTCCGCTTAAAAGAACCACTACACCAAATACAAAACCAAGCCATGCACCCATACCTTTTCCGCAGGTTGCAGTTCCTATAACTATGGGAATCAGCACCAGTGAAATTGCAAATGGACCAAATCGTACAAAAGTGCCCATATACTGAAGCAGTACAACCAATGCAGTTAATACGGCACCCATCACCATCGTCTTCGTGTTTTTCATATTAAATTCCTCCTTGTTAATGTTCCCTTTCAGGATACAGTACGGCTTGATTATATCACCAATTTTTTGTTTTTGCAATAGTTCTTTGCGTATTTGTTGACAGAATAAGGGTTTTGATGTAAAATTAGTGTGTATTTTTGTGAAAATGGGGGTGATTTTTTGTCTGTATATACCCTTAAGGAACAAAGTGAAGAAATAAGTATGTGTACCTTTAATCATTACGGAAGCAGTATACATTCACATAAATTTTTAGAGATTTTGTATATAGAGGATGGTTGTGCAGTTCATAATCTTAACGGAAATGAATCGGTATTAAAAAAGGGTAATTATCTTATTGTGGATTATGGTATCAAACATAAATATCAAAGTATGGGTGATGGTAATGTTAAAGTTATAAACTGCATTTTTATACCGTCTTTTATAGATGCTTCAATGAAAAATTGTAAAAGCTTTAATGAAATTACGGACAATTATCTTATAAAAATAAAATCAGCTATGCTTACAAAAAATCCCGTACAGACTGTTTTTGAAGACCACGACAGTGAAATATACAACATATTTAAAGAAATGCTTTCGGAATACAGTAAAAAAAATGTGGGATACAGAGAAATTATGCGAGCACAGCTTGTTGAAATTATAGTGCGTACACTTCGCAAAATTTTGAATGAAGATAAGTTGACTGCTGAAGATGAAATAATATCAGCTGTGAAGGGGTATGTGAAAAATCACTATGATGAAACTATAAGCCTTACGGAATTTTCAAAAAAATTCAATTACAGCCTTTCGTATCTTAGTATCAAATTTAAAAAAGAAACAGGCATGAATTTTAATGAATATGTGCAGAGGTACAGGGTTGAACAAAGTATGCGTATGCTAAAAAACAGTAACAAAAAAATTTGTGATGTTGCAAATGCTGTCGGATACAGCGACCTTAAGCATTTTACTTATATTTTTAAAAAAATTACCGGTTTAACACCTTACCGCTTCAGAAAAGGATAATTTGAATTAAAGGAGTAAGATAAATGAAAAAAGTGATTTTAATTTCAATCGATGGTATGAGAGCTGACGGACTTATGAAGTGTGGTAATGAATATGTTGAAGAATTGAAAAATAAAGCATCTTATACATTTAATGCGAGAACGGTTTTTCCGTCAATTACACTTCCGTGCCATCTTTCAATGTTTCACAGTATTCCCCCTGAAAGACACGGTACACTTAACAATAATTATGTTGTGCCTGTACGTCCTGTAAGTGGGCTTTTTGAGGTTATGAAGGCTAATGACAAAATATGCTCAATGTATTATGGATGGGAGCCTCTTCGTGAAATTGGCAGAGCAGGTTCGCTGAAGGCGGCAGAATATATAAACGCCTATACATTTGATAATACGGACTCTCTACTTACAGACAGAGCACTTAATTACATAGATGCTGTAGAGCCCGACTTTGTATTTCTGTATATGGTTGAAACAGACGAAAAGGGCGGACACGACAACGGCTGGATGTCACCTGAATACCTTGATTGTATAAGCAGGGCTATGGATAATGTAAAAAGAGTTATTGAAACTGTTGGAGATGAATATACGGTTATAGTTACCGCAGACCACGGTGGTCACGACAGATGTCATGGTACTGAAATGGATGAGGATATGATTATACCTATGTTCTTTTACGGTGAGGATTTTGAAGCAGGCAGAGAACTTTTTAATGTTTCAATACTTGACATAGCACCTACAATTGCAGATGTTATGGGGGTTGGCAAACCAAGAGAATGGGAAGGTAAAAGTTTGAAAAAAGCTGTTGATAATAATTAAATTCAGGGAGGATATGTATGATTCATTCGATATTAATTATAGGACAATCAAATATGGCAGGAAGAGGTTTTAAAAACGAGGTTGAGCCAATAGAAAATGAAAGACTCAAGGTTCTTCGTAACGGCAGATGGCAACCTATGTTTTTTCCGGTTAATTTTGACAGACCTTTTTCAGGTATTTGTCTGGCAGAAAGCTTTGCAGATATGTATGCAAATGAAAAGGGTGTGGATGTTGGTATAATACCCTGTGCAGACGGAGGCACATCTCTTGATCAGTGGCAACCGGGAGGACTTTTGTTTGACCACGCCTGCTATATGGCAGAGCTTGCATCAAGAACATCTACGATAGCAGCAGTTTTATGGCATCAGGGTGAGGCAGACTGTGCGGAAGATAGATACATACATTACGAAAGCAAGCTTACAAATATCATAAATGAATTCAAAAAAAGGCTGAATCTTTATGATGTACCGTTTCTCCTTGGCGGTTTGGGTGACTTTTTGTCTGAATGCGATCATAGTGAAAATCTGACTAATTATTTTAAAGTAAATGATGCATTAAAAAAAGTAGCTGCTTCAAATGAAATGACAGGCTTTGTGTGTGCAGAAGGGCTTGATTCAAACCCTGACAAGCTTCATTTTTCGGCAAAGTCTCTTCGTGAATTTGGCGTACGCTATTACAATGAATTTATTAAGCTTGAGGATAAAAATAAGGTGTTTACAGAAAAGTCAACACCGGATCAGGCTATAAAAAACAGTATGGAAAAATTGTAATTATAACTGAAAATATAATGACCAAAGAGGTTTTGATATGGAAAAAAACTACAGTTTGAATTTACCCGATTGGGGACCTTACAATAAAATATACCTTGGTGCGGCACACGTTGCGGATAAAAAAAGAGGTTTGAGGTTTGACCTTAATCTGTTTCCCGGATATTTCCGCAGAAGTGTTATGTCTGTGCGTGATCTTGCGGACAGTGGTGCAAAGATGATGGGAGCATCAAAAAAGCTTACAAGATTTGTTTACCGTTATCAGGTTGAATGGAAGGACAAGGTATACGTTGAGGCTGATTTCAGGTCACAAAACAACGTGCTTACAGTTACCTGTGATTTTGTGAACAATACAGATAAACCCGAAAGCCTTTCTATGAATGCGGTAATGAGTATGAAGGGCGGAAGTTGGTATCATCAGGAAATTGTGCCTTGTGATGTTAATGTGCAAAATGGTATATGGGTTGATGCACTTGACTACTGTGACATAAAAACATCGCAGAAGGTTGCAAGTGACGGATTATACCTTTGCGAAGCACGTGGAAACGGATATGTGGGAGGAAGCTATATAAACTCAAGAATTTTTGGAATTGAGGGCGACTTTATTTCATATACCTTTGAAACTGTGGAATGCGGTAAAATTGGTATAAGATATTGTGGTGAAGGCAGTTGTGTAATAAAACTCAATGAAGAAGAGTACAGTGTAACTTTGCCTTATGCGGAAAAGCCGGAGGTTTATTATATTAACGTTAAAAAGGGTGAATATAATTCTCTTAAACTTTATCCAAAAAACTGGAAGGCTGATATTGATGGATTTGTAATTGGCGACAACGCAGAGTTTGATGATTGTGATTATTGGTTTGTGCCTGAATATAAAATTACTCCAAAAGGGCTTGAAATACGTTTTGGTGATAAGGTGTATGTTGTAAGTACAGACTGTGAAAGCTTTGTAATAAGAAAGCTTAATACTGATGATATTGGGCAGCTTTTGACATCATATATACACAACCACGTTGCTACGGAGCTTGGTTACGGAAAACATCAGTATATTGATTTGTTTATACGCCCTGTTTTCGTTGATGCAAATTCAAAAAAGACGGTAACTGTTACAGTTACTGCACCAGAGGGCGAAAGTTTTGGAGCTGAACATAATATTTCAGAGCCTGTATGTAACCCTTCAGGAGAAAAGTACAGACTTTCTCAAAAAATTATGCGTGCGGTTACACTTACAAATGTTGTGTGGCCTGTATATTCAAGACGTGGTTATATTTTGCACAACACGCCCGGCAGAAATTGGGATTCTCTTTATACCTGGGATTCGGGCTTTATAGGAATGGGGCTTTCAGAGCTTGATACAGACCGTGCAAAAGATTGTCTTAACGCATATATGACTCCTGTAGGTGATATACATTCACCATATATTCTGCATGGTTCACCTGTGCCTACACAGATATTTTTATATGCAGAAATTTTTTCTAAAACAGGTGATGTTGCATTTTTAGAAAAATATTATCCTATGATATATCAGCAGTACAGATTTTTTGCGGATATGAGAAAACTTGATAATGCAAAGAAAACAGGGCTGTTTGCCCTTTGGGATATTTTTTATAATTCGGGAGGATGGGATGACTACCCTGCGCAGAAATATGTCCACGACAATAAGCTTGAGGATGATGTATGCCCTGTTATAAATACGGCAATGACCGTGCTTTGCGGAAAAATACTTAAGAATATGGCACAAATGTTAAAGTATGACACCTCTGAAATTGATGAGGATATTGAATTTTATACCAATGCAGTAAATACTTATGCCTGGGATGAAAAAAGCGGATATTACGGATATGTAAAAAATGACGGAACTATACTTGAAAACTGCGGAGTAAATGCAGATATGGGTATGGACGGTGCTTTTCCTTACATAGCGGGGATAAGCAATGCCGAAAGGTCTGCAAGAATTATAGATAATATTAAAAAAGGTATGGTTACACCAATAGGTGTAAGCGTGGTTGATACACGGGCACCGTACTTCAGAAATGACGGGTACTGGAACGGGTCGGTATGGATGCCTCACCAATGGATTTTGTGGAAGGCGTGCCTTGACAATGGTGAAACTGAATTTGCTGAGCATATTGCACAAACCGCACTTGAATTGTGGGAAAGCGAAACATCGCATACATATAATTGCTATGAGCATTTTATGATTATCAACGGCAGAGGTGGAGGATTTCATCAGTTTTCAGGACTTTCAACACCTGTGCTTATGTGGTTTTCATCCTATTATAAGCCATACACGGTAACAAGCGGATTTATGACGGTTATAACCAACAAAAAGATTTCGGATAATTATATGGAATTTGATGTGAAATCTACTGCTAAAAAGCCTGTTGTTATAATTTGTATGCCGGAGGATAAAGTATACAAAGTGGAAACATCAGGTAAGGTAAGTTCGAAAGACGGTGTTTATACCGTAGAGTTTGACGGACCTGTTAAAGAAAAAATAATTGTTCGGCACAAGGAGAACTAATTATGGAAAAGATAAAATTTCCTGAAAGACAAACACATCTTGATTTTCATACATCACCTGATATTGAAAACATAGGCGGTAATTTTTCAAAGGAGAATTTTCAGGCGGCACTAAAGGAGGGTAATCTTGACAGTATAACTGTTTTTGCAAAATGCCATCACAGTATGTGTTATTACCCTACAAAGGTTGGTATAATGCATCCTCATCTTGATTTTGACCTTACAGGTGCAATGGTGGATGCGGCTCACGAAATCGGTGTGCGTGCACCCATTTACATAACTGCCGGATGGTCTCACGAGGATGCAACAGCTCATCCTGAATGGAGACATAAAAACAAGGACGGCACAGACCTTGAAATGAACGGAAGCTTTGATATTGAAGATTACAACGCCGAAAAGCAGCATTGCCACTGGCAGACCTTATGTTTTTGCGACGGCGGTGAATATGCAGAGCTTATCTATGAGCATACTAAAGAGATTTGTGACAGATACAAGGTTGTAGACGGTATATTTTATGATATTTGTGCAATGGGATATGCCTGCTATTGTGATTCCTGCAAAAAAGGTATGGCAGAGCTTGGTATGAACCCTGAAAATGACGAGGATGCAAAAAAATATCTTGTACTAAAACGTCAGGCTTTTATGCAGAAATGCCGTGATATAATTTCAAAAAAGCATCCTGATGCAACTGTGTTTTTCAACGGTTGTGCCAATCAGTACAAGCCTGAACTTCAGGATTACAACACCCATTTTGAAATGGAGGATTTACCTACTGCATGGGGTGGTTATGACAAATTGCCTATGCGTGCAAAGTACTTTGGTAAAAAGAATAAGGGGCTTATAGGTATGACGGGTAAATTTCACCTTGAATGGGGTGAATTCGGCGGTTTTAAATCTTCCGATGCCTTAAAGTACGAGGTTGCACTTATGGCACTTTACGGTGCAGGTGCATCAGTTGGGGACCATATGCATCCCGACGGTGAAATGGAAATGCAGACATACAAAAATATAGGTGTTGCATACCGTTATCAGGAAAAGATTGCACCTTTCTGCTTTGGTGGTAAAAATACTGCAAACATCGGTATTTACACCTGCGATGATGTTGAAGCAAACGAGGGTGTTTCAAATATACTTTTGGAAAATCAGCTTGATTACGACCTTGTAACAGATGGCAATTTTGCTGATTTTGAGACAGTTATAATTACGGGCAATAAGGAAATGCCTGAAAGTGATATAAAGGCACTTGTCCAATATATTGAAAATGGCGGAAAGCTGTTGTTTATGGGTGATGCTCTGGTAAAGGACGGAAGCTTTGTTGTTGATACGGGCTTTGAATATATCGGAGCTTCGGAATATGACTGTGACTACCTTGTTTCAAGGTTTGAAAACAATATGCTTCCCGATGCACCGATGCTTTGCAACAATCCCGGTCACAGAATAGCCGCAGGGGATGCACAGGTTGTTGCGGAATTTATAACTCCGTACTTTAACCGTACATACAAGCATTTTTGTGGTCACAAAAACACCCCTCACAACAAGGCTTCAAAGGCATATCCGGCTATTGCAAAAAAGGGTAATATAGTTTATGTTTCCCACCCCTTGGGCAAGCAGTATTTACAGTATGGCTCACTGTATCACAAGCGTTACTTTATGATGGCACTTAACCTTGTTTACGGCGGAAGTATCCTTGAGGTTTACGGACTTGGTGCACAGGGAAGATGCACCATGATAAATCAGGAAGACAAAAACAGATACTGTATTAACCTTGCCTATGCAAGCCCCGTAAAACGCGGCAAGGCAGAGGTTATAGAGGATATTATGCCTGTTTACAATTTGAAAATTGCGGTTAATACCGATAAAAATATAAAGAGAGTATACGAGGGCGTTTCCGGTAATGAGCTTGAATTTGCAACAAACAAGGGCAAGGTTGAGTTTGTTTTACCGAAGCTTGAATGCCATTGTTCGGTAGTTGTTGAGTATTAAAGG
>JAZQAN010000076.1:0-92604 GCA_045545235.1 Clostridia bacterium
CTCCTAAAAACACCCGTCAGCAAAGGGAAATGATACGGGTGTTTTTACGTTGCTTTCTTCAAAAATTGTTTCAACAAACTGTAATCCCTCACTTTACGGCGTATTTTGGTTAAACCGCAACTATGTGCCTCGTAAGGTAACAGAAAATCCAAAATCAAGGGCAAAATCTTCGTTATCAACTTCCGCTGCTGAACGATGATTTTAGTCGTCAGCACGATAAGTTCGTGTATGACGACGGCGTGAAGTTTTTGGATTCGGAGACAAAATAATAAAAAGGATAGTTTTTATCAACAAACTATCCTTTAGAGTACACTCCATATGACCTACGTTTTTTTGAGATTTTCACTTTAATGCTGCTTTGTATTCTTCTATTTTATTTACCATATATTTTGCTACATCGTATTCGAATTTCAATGCAGTTGGTATAAATTCCACAGGAAATTTTACTATAAAGTTGCATGATTCCAATGTGAAATGTCCCTTATAGTCTATTTCAGCCAATGCCTTACAGAATTCATCCCAGTTATGGCTTACTGTAAAGGGAAGGTAATGCATATCGGATTTAAAGTCGTTATCGTGAATATGCAGACAGGTTATTCTGTTTCCACCCATAATTCTCAGCAAGTCATAAGGCTCTCTTCCGGTTGCTGCACAGTGGCCTGTGTCAAGGCATGCAGTTGCATATTTGCTGTTAAGGTCATCTATGTATTTTGAAAATTCCAATGGATGGGCACATACACCATCGTGAACAACCTTGCTTTTAGGGTCGGTCTTACACATATTTTCAATAGCAATTTTTATGTTGAATTTTTCACAGTATGGAAGAAGATGTGTAAAATAGTCCATATTTCTTTCGTATACAGATTCATCACCCAATTTATGGGCAGGATCCTGTATCGGATGAACAATAACGGCTTCAGCACCCAAAAGACTTGAAAATTCAAGTGAGCGTACTGTAAGCTCCTTTACATAATCCATACCACCGATTTCGAGGAATCTTCTTGGGGTAGGAGCATGGGTCTGATAAATAGCAAGACCGCGGCTTTCGGCTTTAGTGCGGATTTTTTCCGCAAGTTCTTTGTAGTTATCAACATTGGAATTAGGCGCTGAGTCTGTATAATCCATCCCGTCAAAACCTGCATCTGCAATTATATCTATTGCTTTTTCAATACCGAAGGTTTTTTCAAGGTATGCTGTATCTCTTGCTATTTTCATTATTATGCCTCCTTTTTCTACTATTTTACTCTTTTGAGAGGCTAAAGTCAACAACAATAAAATGTAAAGAAATTCACTGATTATTCTTTCTGAATATATCGGGAGACATTCCCGTATGAACCTTGAAAATGCGGCTGAAATAGTAGGATGAGGAATATCCGATGGTTTCGGCAATTTTAGAATTTGTCATATTTGTTTTTATAAGCAATTCCTTTGCTTTTTCTATTCTTAGTTTTGTTCTGTATAGCAGAGGAGTATCAGTAGTGTATTCGCGAAAAAGCTTAATAAAGTAGTATTTATCAAGATTACATAAATCTGCATAATACTGAACAGAGTGATTTTTGTTATAATTTTTACGTATGAAGTCAAGAAGTGAATTTATACGTTTAAACTTATCATATTTTTCGGAAGAATTGTTTGACATTTCAAAACACTCCTTACAAGAACTTTAAATGTGTTTTTTTATTTCTTTTTCCATTTCTTCAATTAAAGACGGAACAAATTCGTTGTTTCTCGGGTATTCTGCAAAGGTCAGGTTCATACCTGCTGCGGCATCAATCATTTCAATTACCTTATCGCGTCCTATAAAGCTTTCAAGGGTGCGGCAAATTTCAATATCGTTCAAAGCCTCTTTGAAAATTATTGCACGAAGTGACGGTATAACGCCGTTGTTTACAGGGTATACGGAAAATGCGTCTCCTGACGGAAATGCCTGGTCACCGGATGTTGTTACATATGGGTTGATATTTTTTCTTGCAAATTCGTTTTTGTAGAAGTTATAGCCCCAATGTAAAAATCCTTTTATGTTATATTTGTACATTTGAAGTCCAAGTATTCTGTTACGGTATGATGGCATTGCCATAAGTCTGTTTCCTACACCATTATACTGTGCACAGCAGTAATATACCCATTGGTTTTCGATTTTGTTTTCCAAAAAAGGAGTTATGCGGTCGGATACTGTAACAGGAGTATTTATAAGCCCTTTTTTGTAAAATTCAAAATCTGAAAGTGCATCAATTGTTTCGCATCCGTCTATTAATGGTTTTATGATGTTGTAGGCATATGAGTATGCTTCAACGTGCTCTATATGAGGCTCGTCAGAAATATGGAAAAAGCAATTTTCTTTTACACCTTCTTTTTTGAAAAAATCTATTAATGCAGGTATAAATTGTTTTAAAAATTCTCCGTATTCTTTGGAATTTGCCTTTGTGTGCCAGCCAAACATATAATCCTCTACACCGTTTTCGGTTACCTTTATGTTTGGAGCATATTCAACACCCCATTGTGAAAACAGGTGACATATTTCAAAATATTTCATTTTATTTTTTTTTGCAAGGTCTACCCAACGTTTTAACAATGAAAAATCAAAGGAGTAGGTGTTGCCGTTTTTTTCTATTTTTACAAGCTGTGTACATGGACGTGTAATGCCTACACCTGTATCAAGAGGTGGAGTAATAACCGGTGTTAAAATTACGTTTACACCAAGGTCTGACGCCATTTTCATATATTTATCTATTAAATTCCAATGTTCTTCACTGTATACAGGTACATTGTGTACATCTGAAATGCAGTCAACGTGAAACCATTGAGTAAATAATGTTTGTTGTTCAGGAAGTTCTTTGTTTATAACATCAAAAATCATAGTTTGTTCTGACTCAAAGGTGGCTTTTATGCGTTTTTCACATTCTTCAGTATAGCTTATTTTAAGTGTAACGGGATATTCTCCTGCATCTAAATTATTTGGTATGTTTACGTTAACCCACAAAGCACCGGTGTTGTTGTACAGACGAATGTGATTGTCTTCCATTTCAAATGGCACTAAAATATCCGGCATAATTCCCGGAGTTTTTGTGATAAAATCATCGTCAGGTGCAGGGAAAAATTCGTCATTGCTTGTATAAACCGGCAGGTCCATAATTGCGTTTTTTACTGCATATAACGTTACGTTGTCTTTAATTGGAGAATTTATTTCTACTTTTATTTCGGCATTGTTTGTAGATTGCATTGCTATCTGGTATGAAAAGCTTTCGCCCTTCATAACTGTTTTTTTGCCTTTAAGTTCTGCTATGTTTGCGGTATCGTAAATGATTTTTTCAAGATTTGATACTTGTTTTATTGTGAATTTCATATTTATCTATCATCCTTTTTTGCTCTTATTGATTTTTTTATAAGTATATTGTATAATAAAAATGTTAATATTAAAATGTATTAAAAAATTTTAAAAATGTACTTTTCGCTGATTTTTGGGAGTGGGGATATGAAATTTCAGACATACTATAATACACCTTTTGAAATAATGGCTGACGTATGTGATATGACAAAAGAGCTTTGCATAAACTGTGTTGGTGCAGTGGATGATACCCTGGACATCAGTACTCGTGACATCAGAAATGACTATTATATGATGTATGTTATAAAAGGCGGTATGAAAATCAAATTTGGGGATTTTGACGGTAGTATATCGGCAGGGCAGTTACTTATTATGAAACCGGGAACAGAATATATGTATAACTGTGAAAGGGAAAGAGGGCTTAATTACCTTTGGATTCATTTTACAGGAAATATGGCTGAAAAAATGGTTTGTGATGCAGGAATACTGTTTAATGAAATAAACAATTGCGGATATATAAGTGAGGTTGTGGAATGCTGGAGGAGAATGTGTACGGAATTTGTAATTAATGACGACTATTTTGCCCAGGCTACAAAGTCAATTTTTAATGAAATACTGATTGGTTTTTCAAGAAGAATTAATAAGTCTGATGAAAGAAACCGACTTATTAAATCAACCTCATATATTTACGAAAATTATCAAAAGAAAATAAGTATTGAATTTCTTGCAGATATGGAAAACTTAAGTCAGTCACATTACAGGGCAATTTTTACACGCACACTTGGAGAATCGCCTGTTGAATACATAATTTCGCGACGTATAGAGGCGGCAATTTACCTTCTTAATAATTCAGATAAAAAACTTTCGGAAATAGCTGAACTTGTTGGCTATAACGATGTTTATTACTTTAACAGACAATTTAAAAGAAAAACAGGTGTTTCACCGGGCAAATACAGAAAAAACAAGCAAAATAATATATAAAAAAGACCTGCAGTAAAACGAATTTCGTTTGCTGCAGGTCTTTTGATGTTGGAGTGTAATACAAAGCAAGACATCAAGATTGATTTATGTAAGATAAGAGTGTGTTTGATAGTAGTTATAATTCTGATATATCGAATTTGTACATGTTGTCAAATAAAAAGTGTTCGCAATTTACGTAACCCGGATATTCGTGTTCTTTTAATTTGAAGTCTTTATTGTGTGTCATATTGTCACGGTGTATAAGTTCATGATAAATCACGAATTTTACAACTTCTTCAGGAACATCCTTTGAGTTTAGGATACTGTTAATTTTTATTCTGTGGACACCATCATAATCATAATGTATACCGTAATAAGTACGATAAGGCTTATCGGTCCATTCTATACTTTCTATGCCTTCAAAAATTCCACCAAACATTTCGTCCTTGACATTTTGAACAAGCTTATCCAAATCATAATAGGGTGTTCGGTCAAATGGAATTAATTCTTCAGGCAATTCTTCTATTTTCAGACCTAAATATGTTTTTTTGTCTTTATATATTAATGCGTTGCAAAGTTCTAATGTATATTGTTCTTTACTTTGATACAAATCCCTTATTGTAGGATTACTATCATACAGTTCCGGCCCTAATTCTATTACGTTTTTTCCTTCTTTTTCTGCCTGTATTGCAACATAATACGGGTCAATGCTTTTTCGGTTTACCAGTTTATGTAAGCTGGGGGGCATTTCCATATTTCTTACATTGTCTACAAGAAGTGACATATCTCTTATTGATGGTTTGAAACAGAAGCCTCTGAAATATTTATTTATAAGGTCTTCGGCACATATTGAAGTATCTTTTTTCCATATTGTACGATCTTTTGTCATTTCTTTTATTGCGGAAATTTGATTTTCAAATACAAGCATTCGATGTAATTCGCCCTCTTCATCAATTAGCGTGTACCAACCTACCGGTAAAGCAAGTTCAGCGCCTGAAGAACGAGCTTTGAACTTCATTGATTGATAAATTTCCTGGCAAAGTGACCATTCATATTCCTCGTAATCCTTTTTCTTTTTTGCATATTCGGGAATTTTATCATCCTCGCCTTTTTCTTCTAAAATTAGCCATTCGGGATTCAACCATTTGTTGAAAACATCCCATTTATCATAAAAGTCCACTATATTAACTGTTTCTGTTCCCTGTGCCTTTATTCCACGCATACCTCTGCCAATCATCTGCATGAGCAAGCCTTCACTTGATGTTGGTCTGGTAAGAAAAATTGTATTTACATCGGGAATATCTGTGCCTTCGGTGAGGATATTTACGTTTACAAGAACATCCAATTTGCCATCTTTGAACATATTTATAATTCGGGTGTTGTCTTCTTTTCCTGAATACACATGTCCTGCTTTTATGCCGGCTTTTGTAAGTTCTTCAAACAGAAAACGGCAGTGAAGTATATTAAGAGCAAAAATAATTGTTTTTTTGTAAAAATCTTTGTTGTTTAGGTATTGCTCTATAATCAATTTGTTTCTTGAATTGGACGATGCTATTTTTGAGATTAATGTTTCCGGTAGTTCGCCGTATTTTTTTATCAATTTTTCCTCATCGAGAGTGATTTCAGGTTCAAAGTCTTCGTTTGTATTTATACGGTTGAACTTCGGTTCTGACAAAATTCCTTTTGCAATTAAATCTGTCATTGCAACGTTACAAATTATATTGTTGTCGTAAATGGCTCTTAATTTAGCACTGTCATTTTCGTTAGCTCGTATAGGAGTGGCTGTCAACCCCAGGAGTTTTGTGTTCTTTCTGCATTTTTTTATAAATTTAATTGTATCCTGATAAGTTGGGGCAAGTGTATGGTGAGCTTCGTCTACCACAATCATTACCTTGCTTGAAAGTATTCTTCGAAGATGCTCTTTGCTTCTGCATATTGAACTTATACTTGCAACAATAATTTCTGATTTTCCAACTTGTCTGATATTCATATGTTCACCTGAAATACAGCTTATACTGTAGTTTCTGATATTTGAATTGTTGATTTTGGCGAGTCCTGCAAATTTGTAAAAGCACTCTGCAGCCTGATCTATAAGCATATGTCTGTGAGCAATCCATAAAACCTGATATCCACGGCTTACCATTTCTTTAATAAGAAAATATGTGGAAGTTCGGGTTTTTCCACTTCCTGTAGGCATTACCATAATGCCGGATTGAGTTTCGTTGGTTATGTAATGTTTTTTTAAATCTTCTAAAACATCTTTTTGAAAATCGTACATATTTACTTCTTCAGTTGATGTTTCAGTCATATTAATTGCAACAGTTGAACGGAATTTACTGAATTCGTTTAGTTCTGTTTCAAATCCGTTTATACTGTACAAAGCATTTATGTACGCCATTATAAGGCTTGCGGAAGTTGCCTTTCTTGACAATTTTATCTGGCGCTCGTTGTGAGAACGTCCTTGTATGTTTAGTGCTTTGCAAATTTTTGTCACTTCTGATTTTTGGTGTTTTAAAACTCTTTGTTCAATAATTGTTCTGTACCTTATGATGAAATGCTTGTCGGGAGCCTGACAAATTCTATTGAATTTGCTTACAATGTATTCCTTGTCGTCGGCATTCTCTTTTGCCATTTTCTTTGATTTTTCAGGCAAGTCAGATGCCTCTATAATTTCAAGTAAAAACGTACTGTCAAATTTAGTCCAATCAAATTTCATTTGTTTCATACCCCTTATCTATCCAGTTTTCATCATTGTAGTTTTCAATACTGTTTATCATTCTTTCTACAAATTCGATTTCATCCTTGTTTTTGGTGTTACTTGCACCGTACCATATGCTTGCACGGCCGAATCCGAATTTGTAATTGTTTTTACCACTTGTTGGTACATACCATTTACTTTTTGAAAATCTTTCCTGATATGGTAATAAAACGCAATCTTTTTTGTCTGCTATAAAATTAAATTGCTGCACATATCCGTTATCAAAATCCAGAAATTGGCTATGTCTGTAGACTGTTGCATTTTTATAAAAACCTACAACTCTGATGTTTTGACAACTTCTTGCTTTTGCACACCATACAACGGTTACTCCACTTAATTCTTCTTCACTTTTCATATCACCGCAACCAACAATGTTTTCAAGCTTTATTTGTGTTTCTCCACCATTTCTTCCTGTAAGCATTGTAAAGCCCAGACACTTGGAAGTGTTGTCAGAAAAATTTACGGCATCGAAGTTGTAACATTCGTGTGCCATTCCTGTTTCGGTTACATATGAACCTCCGTTTTCGGGTTTGTCCTTTTCTGTAATTCCTTTGTAGTAATTCATACTGCTGATTCTTACAAATACAATTGGTTGTTTCATGTTTTTTACCTCCATTTTTTGTTGATGGATTTATCTTATCATGAAGTATCTTTACGGAACAGGTATTTTATTTACCTTGCCAACCAATCTTGTTATATCCTATTTTCAAATTAAGATGTTTTTCAAAATCATCTACTAATTGTTGTATTGAATCTTTATCACGCAGGGCATTTATACAAATATAATCTTCAGGATTTTTTGTAGTGAGTGGACCCCCACATAATTCAAAATATTTATTTGCTTCATCTAAATCCATTTTGAAGCCAACTGTAAATTTGTATAGGAGAGTACGTGTGATTTTTGTTCTGCCGCACATAACTTTTTTTAAGGTTTCGGAGCTTATCTGACATAATTCTTCTATAGCTATATAAGCTGCGGTTTTGTTTACGGAGTTTTCATTTTCATATTGTTTTTTTCTGTCTGATATCAGTTCTGCCAGTTCGATTTCGTTGTCTACAAAATGACTAAGTTCAGACGCAGTTACCTTATAGGCGGTTTTAGGTTTGGCTGTTTCGGTGTTTTTAAATTGCAACATTTCTTTTGCATTTACCATTATTAAATCTCCTTTACTAAAAAATACCTATCATACAAATAGGTATTTTGTTATCGTTGATAAAATTATACTTTTTTAAAATGCATGCCAAATATTTATGAGTTAAATAAAGTGCCGTTGTATATGGCTTTGCTTTTTGTTAATTCTGTATGGAATTTTTATACTTATATGGAGATACTCCAATTGATTTTTTGAATGTGCGTATAAAGCTTGAACAGTCTCCAAAGCCTACGGAATAACTTGTTTCTGTTACGTTAAGTCCTTCTTTTAACAGCATAGTACTTTTATTTATTCTGTATTCTGTTAAATAGGTATATACAGATTTTTCTGTATCCTGTTTGAAAATTTTTGATAAATAAGTGGTGCTGCAACCTGCTTTTTTTGCAATTTCTTCAATAGTGATTTTTTCGGAATAATGTTCGTTCATATACTTCATTGCAAAACGTGTGTAAGGGGTAAAGGATTTTATTGGTCTATTATCGCTTTGGGTATCGTATAATTGTGCGCATATTGAAAGTATTTGCATTATGTCGGTAATTATATGGAAATCCTCAACCTGATCTTTTTTTAAATTTTCTACTATATTTTCACTTATGCTGATTATTTGGTCTTTGTGCTTTTCTGTACCTCTTATACAATTTATTCTGTTTGGGTTACCGGAATCGAAAAGCTTTTTAAGTGACGGATATATTAAGCTTAATTTATTACATAAATCATTTGGGATTAAAAAATGAATATATCTGTACGTGCCTGAAACTAAAAATCTTCCAAAGTGTATTTCGTCAGGTGAATATAGAATAATATCCCCTTTTTTTCCTGCCAGCATTTGCGCATTTAATACTCCAACCAGGCCGTCAGTAAGGTGAATAGTTATTTTGTAATCATTGTATCTTTGTATATGGTTATCGCCGGCTTCGTGTTCTACGTCATAATATTTTACTGTAATTTTTGAAATGTCTAAAAAATCAACATTTTTGTTTATTATCATAAAATCACCTATGTTGGTTTAATTGTATTTTTTTGGAAATTGTGCATAAAATTCATTAAATATAAAATAATTCTAACATAAATATGTGGATGAGTCAATATTTCAGTGTTGTTTTATGACAGGATTTTCGTATTTTTGTTTTGTATAATACTATTATTTTTTTGTATATGTGGTAAAATTATATTGGTACTCGTTTCGTTATTGTGAAATGTACTTGAAAATGATACTTTATAATGTGTTTTAGTTACTGTATTATCGTAATTGTAAAGGTATAATATATTATGTTTGAGTATGTTTTTATATAGTGAGATATGGAATGAAGCCAACAGAAAATATAAAAAATAGTGTTTTTTATATAAATACATTTTTTAAAATCTATTCTATAATATATCATAGAATAATGGCATTGAATTTATTTGTAATATAGTAAACATACGGAAAAAGGAGTGTATGAAATGATGAAAAGAATTTCAAAAATTATGTTGAGCATAGTGCTTATGTTGGTAATGTCTGTTTCTGCAGTATTTGCTGATATGAACAGCATTATGTTTGACCTGGAATCCCTTGGTGTTCTTTATGATATTGAGGACACAACCACAATGTATACTTACATGACGAGAGGAGAATTTGCACAGCTTGTTGTAAATGCACTTGGGTACAATGAATCTGCAAAGGCTATGGAAAATGTAAGCTATTTTACAGATTGTGCAACAAGTCCTTATCTTGGTGCAATTAACCTTTTGTATGAGTTTAATATTATTTCCGGAGCAGGTGACGGCAAGTTTAACCCTGATGCATACCTTACATATCCGCAGGTTGGTAAGTTTATGGTAAATGCACTTGGTTATTCAAGCATTGTCCGCAACACTGACCTTAGCTCATATTACTACCTTGCAAGCACAATAGGTGTATATGACAACACTAACTCTGCAGGTGAGTATGTGACACGCCGTGACGGGTTTATTATAATTGACAACAGTCTTGATGTAGACCTTATGACACAAAACTTCGGAATGTTTGGTACAGGCAGCTTTGAGGTTGTTGAAGGTAATTCTCTAAAGTCATACCTTGCAACAGCACAGCATCACAGACTTACAAAGAAAAATGGTGTTGTAACTGCAGACTGTGTAACATATCTTTACAACGGTATGGCTAAAAACAAAACAAATCTTATAGAAATAGACGGTGCGGTATACAAATGTAATTTTGATGTACCTCGCGGTCTTGTTGGTGTTTCTGTAGATTTTTACGTTGAATATACAGATGGTGAAAACGGAGTAATAACAGCAATTAACCCGACAAAAGAAAACACAGTTGTGGAATTTGCTCTTGAAGATTTTAACGGAACATCTGACGGAGCAGTTAAATATCTTGTAAATGACAAGGATGTAAAGATAAAATATGACGGTTCTACAAAGATGGTTTACAACAACAGACGTGACCATTCTATCACTCCTGAAAGTATCGGAAACTTTAAAGACGGTACAGTACGTGCAATAGATAACAATGAAGACGAAATTTATGATGTAATTTACATAACCAGCTACACAGATGCAATAGTTGAAAAAGTATATACAGAAACAAAACAGGTTTTCTTTGCAAATAATCAGGTTGTATACGGTGCAAGATATATTTCACTTGATGATGAAGATGTTATAGTAAGCATCGTTGACGGTGAGGGTAATGTGCTATCTCTTGAAAACATTGCAGAGGATAACGTAATAAGTATTGCAAAGAGTAAGGACAACGAGGTTATAACTGTAGTTGTATCTGACAAAAAGGTAACAGGAACAATTAAGGTTATAGAAGATGAATATGTGACAATTGATACAGATGTGTATATGTGTGCAGAAGGTGTTACAACAGAAGTAGGCAAGCATGTTGATGCATATATCAATTTCAGAAATGAAATAGTATACCTTGATGAAACTGTATCATATGACAACTATGCCTATGTATTAAATACGTCAGGTGCATCAAACAGTTTTAAGGACACAAAGGTTTCTCTTATTACACCCGGTTATATAAGTGAAAAGAGCGAAAACTCATTTACAGAAGAGGGTGCATCTTCAACAAGTAAAAAACTTTTCTTCCGTAATGGCGGAAAGGAAATATATCCACTTGCTTCAAAGGTTGTTGTAAATGGAGAAAGATACAGTGATGCAGAGGCAGTAAAGCTTATTCTTAATAAAATTATTTCATACACAGTAAATGCAGACGGTAAAATATCAAAGGCAGATACAATTGACCCTTATGATAATGACGTGTATAAGACATATAACGAAAACGGCAAAGTATTTTCAAAGGGTTCAAAGGATGGTTTTGGTATAGATGACAGTAAGACAATGTCAATCTGTATTCCTGAGGATAAGGAGAATGCATCAGATGATGATTTGATGGTACCTGTAATGCTTCTTAATATGACAGAATATAAGATTAAAGCATACGATGTAGATGAAACATCAAGTATGGCAGGACTTGTAGTAGTAACAGAAAAGATGCAGGCAGGATTATCCGGTAACGTAACAACAGAAAGCCCTGTTGGTATAGTAAAGAAAGTATCAAGCAAGATAGAAAAAGATGAAGAAAAACTTGTGGTGAATATTCTTACAAAAGACGGAGAAAAAAATTACTTTGTATCAAATCTGATACCTAATCCAAATAGCTTTGCAACAATCGGAGCTGGAGATTTAATTGCGTATTCATTGGTAGAAGGTAATGATGAGCTTAACGGTTTTTCAATAATACAAGATGCAAACGGATTTAGCGGAAACTTCCTTGAACAGCCATATCAGCCAAACGAAGCGTGTCTTGGTGCAGTTGTTGATTTAAGATATGACTATGTATCAAGAACAAAGGTAAGATGGACAGACGGTATGAGAGTAAACTATGGTGGAGCAACTCAAGGCTATGAAGTATACAACACAGGTACACCGCCGATATTCCTTTTGGAAGGTAAAAACGAAATTAAAAAGCTTACATTTGACGAAATACAGATAGGTGATAAAGTATTTGTAAGTGCAAATCTTGGCGTAGTACGAGCAATAGTAGTAAGAAGATAGGAGGAGTAAGGTTATGAAGAGAATATTATCATTTATATTGGCAGTATGCCTTGTATTAACTTTGGCTCCTGTAGTAATATATGCGGCAGAGCCAACACTTGGCGAAGCAACATTGATTGCAGATTACATATTGGACAGTGAATTTTTATCAAGTGACTTCGGTAATTTGGTAGTAACTGATTTAACAACAGAAAATGATGCATTTAACGTATCAACCCCTGCAGAAGGAGGAATCAGAATTGAACGTAATGCCAATGCAGGTGCATCAAGTTCCCCTGTAGGAAAACTTGTATTCAATTTCGGTAAAGTGATTGATGCTGAAAAAGGTATATACCAGTTGGGACTTCAGGGTACATATGCAATTGATTTGACATTTAAAGCAAAGATTACAAAGGCAACCGGAAAATCAGGTCGTACTGACTGTTATTTGACAGGAACTCTCAATAACGCCGCAGAAGACAAGCCGGGCAACTTCCGTATTAATCCTGACGGTAAAGTTCAAAAGGATAATTCGGGTACCAAATTTACATTTAAAAATAAATACACAGAAGAATACAACACATACAGAGTTGTTGTAGATACAGTTAACGATAAGTTGTATGGATATGACTATATTGACGGCGAATTTGTGTATACAGGTGAAGATACATATGCATATGATTCAATAGCATCATTTGCTTTTGCTCCCCGTGACGCATTTCTGGCAGAAGGTGCTTATGTTCAGTTTAAGGATATAAAGGTATATGAAATTGAAGATAAAAGCAATGGTGATTACAAAAGTACATTTGTTGCTGATATGCCGGAAAGCTTTAACTACGTAAGCGGCGGTGTTGTGGATACAGCATCTGTTGTTGAAAACATTGCCTTCCCTGAAAGCTGGGCAGATTATACTCTTGAAAGCTCTGATACATCTGTGCTAAAAACAACCGGTAAGGTTAAGGGCGCAGAGGAAGATAAGGAAGTTACATTGACTGTTACAGGAAACAGTGATGGAGTTTATTTCAGCAAGAAGTACAAATTTACTGTAAAAGCAGGAGTAAATGCAGGGGATGAACCTGACGAACCGGAGGATTTGTTCCTTGGCGGTAAACTTTTGTTTGATTATGACCTGAACAAGGAATTTGCCGAAAGCGAGCTTGGTAAGCAGGTTGTTGTTGATAATTTCTACAAAACCGCTTTTGATTTTGACACTACATATACCGATGACGGTATTACTGTTAGTCAGAACGGTGATCCGGTATTTACAAATGAAACTATGACATCAGGTAGCTCCGTAGATGCATTTGGCTTAAACCTTGCAAAACTTATGGAAAATGATACTGTTAACGGAAACAGACTTTATAAAACAGGTTTCAGCGGCAGATATGCTATGGAATTTACAATTAATGTTAACAGAAGCGAAAACTGGAAGGCAGGAACAAACGGTTCCAGCGGTCGTGCCGACTTGTACATCGGTAATGCTGCATCAACCTTTGAAGATGCCTATAACATAAACATACGTTTTTCTTACAAGAGTACAACTACCTTTAATGCAACAATGTCAGGTTCATCATCAATCAGTATGGGTTCACTTACAGGAAATACAGATACAACAATAAGAGTTGTTGTAGATACTAACGAAGATAAGTTTTATATGTTTGTAAAAGAAGCAGACGGAACCTACACAGAAAAGGGTGTTGCAGATTATCCTCTTGATTCTCTTACATATATGTGGTACAGAGTCCGTACTTTCTGTGAAAATGGCGACTCAATAACCTTTAAAAACATTAAACTTTTTGAAATAAAAAAAGATGATGCAGCTATAGGTGAAGCGTATTATACCGCAACAACTGATACACTTCCAGATACATTCAAATATCTTGACGGAAGCGATGCTGTATTCAATAACATTGAAAAGTCAATAGCTATTCCTGAGGTATTTAATGTTTTGAATGTTGAAACATCCGATAAAAAATTGTTGGCAACAAACGGAGTTGTACAAAGAAACAATTATGAGGATGAAAATGTAACTCTTAATGTGTCGGGTGATGACTTTGGTGTATATTTTAACAAGATATATGACTTTGTAATCAAGGCAAGAGACGACATAAGAATTGAAGAAAAGGCAAAATATAATTATTCTTCAGATGATGCTGAATTTATAGATTCCGGTAATAATCAGATAACACCAAATGGCTTTGAAATTGTTAATAATAAATTTGATAAAGGTACAACAGTTGGTCTTTTAAAGAGTAAAGCCTCTGAAAATACATATATTTACGATTATAACGGTGCTTATGATTTTGAAATTGATTTGATTACGAATATCACAAGCGGAAAAGCATATGTTGCTGTTGGTAATTATAATGCCGATACAGGTTTGTTTGAGGCATTTGCTACAATGAATGTTACAAACGACGGAGTAAAGTATTCTAATTTGTATGATGATGTTTATATTACAGATGCTGCAGATGAATATAAGCTTAAATTCAGAATTGACACAATGGATAAGGCTTTGTGGGTATGGGCAAACGGAGCTACACCAACAGAAGCTGGTTATAGTTACGAAAGTGATAAACCGCTTAATGCATACAGAGTGTATTTTGAAAATGCAGGCGAAAATGACAGTGTAATACTTAAAAATTCTGTATTTACACAGCTTATACCTTGTGAAAATGCAGATGTCACAAATGTTGTTAAGGTTGCAGATTCAATAATTGCAGATGACCTTGTAGGTGATGTTAACGATGCTTACGGCAATATAACATTGCCAAAGAAAAACGGCTACAATATTGAATGGTCAACTGATAATGCATTGGCTGACCTTGAAAATAAAAAGATTTACCGTTCAGATAGTGATGAAGCTATAGTTCTTACAGCTATTATATCTTCAAACACAAAACCTGAAATTAGGGTGAAAAAACATTTTTATCTTAAAGTAAAAGGTACATCTGATGTAACAGAGCTTGTTAAAGGTGCTTTGTCAAAAATTACTCCTGAATATGTGACTGACCAGAAACTTCTTGTTGCTGACCTTAAATTACCTTCAGTAACTGAAGAAGGGTATGCTGTTACATGGGAATCACTTTCAAACGGTTATATATCAGATAAAGGCGTAATAAATAAAAATGTAAATATTGATAAAAATACAAATGTAACATTTAAAGTAACTGTTTCATTAAATAATGTTTCAGAGCATAAAAATATTACATTCAAGCTTGCAAAACGTGGTGCTGATGTAGTTCTTACACCTGCTGACATTACGGAAGCGGCAGAGGGAGTTGTTACATACAAGGCAACTGTATCAGGTAATGGTACAGCATACTTAAAGGACGACAACGGCAACAATATAATTGGTTTTAACGTAAGTAATTCAAAACTTTCAGTTGATTACAAAAATACTGACAATGCACAGTATGATGTTAACAGTACTTTTGAAATCGCAGTAGTTATGAATACAAAGGATATGCGTGCAAGCGTACTTGTTGACGGAAAGGTAGTTGTTGATTACGTACCATATCTTTCCGGTGCAGGCGGTTTTAAAAATGTTGTTGCAAACGGCATTACATTAGCAACTGAAAAAGTTGTATTTGATGGTTATTCACTACTTGATTATAATTTAAAACTTTATAAACATCTTGATGCATTTGAAAATGTGTATGTTGCGCAAAATCGTACTTTGAAAACGGATGCAATTGCAGAAATTGATGTTAAATGGTCATCATCTGATGAAGATGTTATGACAAATAAGGGTATTTATAAGTATCCTTTGTCAATAAGATTTTTTGATATGACATTAACTATGACAACACAAAACGGCGAAATTTATTCAAAGCTTATAAACTGTGTTGCTTTGCCTGATGAAAGCAAAAATCTTATGAAGGGGGATTCCTTGTCATCAGATCTTAAGGAAGATGCCGCAAACGGAAAATTCAAACTTTATGATGACGATCTTACATCATACCTTTCAGCTTATGGTGTTGCAAGTAAAAATCATATTACAATAGACCTTGGTGCAAGTAAGGAAGTTAATCGTTTGTATTTCTTCCAGCCACAGGATAGCAGAAAAATAAAATCTTGTGATATTTATCTGTCTGAAGACGGTGTAAACTTTAAAGGTCCTGTAGCTTCACCGGTATTTACGGATTTGGAAAGCTTCTATGCAGTATTTGACTATCAGAATGCAAGATATATAAAAGTTACAAATATCGTTGCTGAAGGTAATGAGTTTGTTTTGTATGAACTAAAGGCATATCTTGATTATACATCTGATAACAAGGCGGCATTTGATATTGAAGCACTTGAAATGCCAGGTGATTATAACCTTAAGGTAACATCAATCAACTTGCCTACAGTTGGCTCTGTTTACGGCTCAACACTTACATGGGCATCTACAAAGCCTGATGTAATTTCAACAAAGGGTACTGTTACAAAAGCGGATGTTGCAACAGAGGTTGTTCTTACAGTAACAGCAGAATTTGAAGGAAAAACAGCTACAAAAAACTTTACATATCTTGTACCTGCTGTTAAATCAGGTGGCTCCGGCGGCGGTGCAGGTGGCGGCGGTGGCGGATATGCAGGAAATATTTCCGGTATCAACGCCGGTGGTGCAGGTTTGGCTGCAACACCAACACAGCCTGAAGTTGAACTTGAAAAAGTTGAAAAACCTGTTGAAGACAAAGGTATATTCAAAGATACGTCAAAGGATGCATGGTATTATAATTATCTTACAGACCTTGTTGATAAGGGTATTGTAAACGGTTATGAAGACGGAAGCTTCAAACCGAACAATCAGGTTACAAGAGAAGAATTTTTGAAGATGCTTATTGAAGCAACAGGTACTGAAATTACTGATAAATCATATGAGTTTAAAGATGTTAAAGCCGATGACTGGTATGCACCGTATGTATATACCGCAAAGGCTAATGGTATTGCAAACGGTATAAGCGATGCTGAATTTGGTGCAGGAATGTCTATATCTCGTCAGGATATGTGCGTTATGATTTATAATGTTACAGGTGTTAAGACAGACCTTACCGATAACAAGTTTACAGACCATAGTGCAATTTCAAATTATGCATTCAATGCTGTTTATGCAATGAAGACAATTGGTTTAGTAGATGGCTACGAAAATGGTGAATTTAAACCAAGCGGCAAGCTTACAAGAGCGGAAGCAGTTAAAGTTATTTCTTTGGTTATTAAAATGCAGCAATTTTAAGAAAGGAGACTGAATATGGAAAAATTTATATGTTTGGTTTTAAGTTTTTTAATGTTGCTGTCATCTGTGGCCTTGGTAAATGCATCTGAAGAACAAGCAGAAAAATATGTATATAGAAATAACACATATGATTTTGCTATTATGGATAAAGACCCTATGACTATTACTGATGAAGAATTTTTCGGTCAGTACGACAGATACGGAAATGAAATTATAGCACCGTATTTTAAATATGATGAATTTCCGGAAATGGCAAAGGTTAAAGAAGCGGCAATGGAAGGGGACTATGAAACCGCAAAGGCAGAACTTTATGAATATTACCGCCCTAAAAAGTATGAAAAAATCGGTGCTATAGAAAGTGTAACAGATACAGCACCGCTACATAGTGAACTTATTGCACGAAATATGTATGCATCTACAAACAATGGTTCATCTATGCAGATAACGGATTTTGTGGGCAAGGAATGGACTGAGATTACAGCGGATAGCATACGTATTTTAAATTACATAAAATCTACTGTGGCAACAGATGTTAAGGATATTGTTTTCGTTATTGCTTCACTTGATAAAAGTAATACACCTGCGGAAATAAAATCAAGAGACACAGATGCTCCGCCTACACTGAGCCTTGTTGTTAATAATGTACAAAAGGAATATGTTGTAAGCGAAGATGCATATATAAGTCCTGTTCTTAACAAGGGTGTTAATTACGGTTCAGAACCAATTCTTTATGCACAGGAATATGGCTACCACGGACATTGGGCAAATACAATCAATCCCTGGGGAGACGAAGCATCAGCAACAAAAAGAACTTATCTTAAATTTGATTTGTCAGATTTAAAGCCTACAGATCAGATTTCATCGGCTGTACTTAATTTTACTGCCCGTACAGCTGGTGGAGGCGACCTTGATGAAAAAGAGCTGTTCATTTACGCATGGGGTGATGGAACATGGTCAGAAAATTCCTTAACATGGAACACTTTCTCAGACTGGTTGTTTTTCTCCTGTAATGAACAGGAGGTATGGGACTTTGTAGCTCCTGCAAATACAAGCCTTAAAGGTAAATTGGGCTTTTTGCATCGTGGTCCTAATATAAAGACTCTTGCCGATATGTATGGCTATACAGGCGATGAAAGGTATGCATATACTACAATGCGTAATATCATGAGCCACGTAAACAACGTTGGTGCAGATAAAACCTTTATGAATCAGCTTGACCTTTCAAACCATGTAAGATACGTTGGTGATTCTTTCATCACATGTTGGGGCAGTGATGTTATGACACCTACAATGTTTACTGCGTGCCTTAAGAATTTTTATCTTGTAATGGAAGGAACTCTTACAATTCTTGACCAGGAAACATTGGTAAATAACATAGCAACAAATATGACATCATCCACATATTATATGTGTATGAAATATCCTGAATTTAAACGTGCCGACCATTGGTACGAGCGTACATTGTATCATAATGCAAGACTTTATGAGGGTGTAGCCTTTGAAGATGGCGTCTGCGTTGAACAGGGGCTTGGATATGTAAATACATTGCTTTCAACCATTAACTATGCATTGGAAGTATTAAATGATGTTCAGAATCCTTATTACGGAAATTTCTGTGATGAAAATGGCGTAAACTTGTTCCTTGGTATAGTAAAGGGATGGTACTATTCCACAGCACCGGGATATTCCGGTTTTGACCTTGGTGACTCAGGTGACCTTATATCATCATATGTTGATAGCTTTAAAGCATGGTATCAGCGACTTAAATTGATGGGCGTAGATGATCCGGAGCTTGCATATGTTGCAACTAATGGAAATCAGGGCAGTGCACCTGATTTTACATCAAATTCATTCCCTTATGCAAAAAGAACTTATATGAGAAGTGACTGGACTAAAAATGCAATAGGCCTTGCATTTACTGCAAAAGGCGATGCTGCCAGCCATGGACATCAGGATATTTTGCATATTTCCCTTAAGGCTTACGGACGACACCTGCTTATAGACCCGGGTTACGGCTCACTGCTTACAGGTGATACATTCAAGTATATGACACATGCTTCACAGCATAACACCATAACGGTAAATGGCGGTAATATATCAAGAGGTAAAGGTCAGGACGGCTTTGAAAAGGAAATGGAACTTAACGACCTTTATAACCTTGCAACATACACACACGCTTATGTTCACAATGCTGATAATACCGAACGTACAGTTCTGTTTTTAAAGAATCAGAAATTCTTTATTGTAAGTGATTATGTTCAGCCATCAGATACTACGATGACAAATACATACACTCAATTCTGGCATATGCAACCATCTGCAAACATATCACTTTCAGATGACGGGAAAAATGAACTACGCAGTAATTTTGACAGTGGTGCAAATGTTATACTTTCTCCTGTGGATTCTGCAAGTATGTCGGATATTCGCTTTGAAGATACCCTTTATGCTCCTTCAGGTGGTAAATTTGCAAATAACCTTAAAGGTGTTTACGAACGTAAAAGCAAGGGTAATGTTAAATACGGTACGATAATTTATCCTTATGAAGCAGGTGATGAACGTATTATCGATACTCACAGTATTGATGTTGGCATTACGGGTGAAGGAGCATCAGCTTTCCGTATTAATATTACAAACCCTGATGATGGCAGTGTAGATGTATATTATTACTATCATCTTAACGACCTTTCTCAAAAAGGTGATGTTACAATAGGTAAATTTAAAACAGATGCAACTGCACTTTTGGTACAGGAAGATTCAGCTGATAATGTAGTTTCATTCTTTATATATGATGGTTCTTATATCTGGCAGGAAAATTTGAAAGATAAATATCTTTTCAAAACTGCTGACGGTACAACCGTAACATTGGCTGCAAATAAAAATAAAGGTAATAATGTGGAATTTTCTTCTAAGAGTATTGTGAAGGAAGATTTGAATAAAGTTACCGTACATACAGGCTTTGATGTTTCAAATGCTTCGCTAAATGGAGAAAGATTGGTAAATTCCAAAAAAGACGGCACATATATCTATTTTGGTGATGAACCAATAGTACCATGTACAGAAACTGCGCCTGAAAATTCAGGAACAAACGATAATTTTGAAGATTTTGTCGGTGGAGGAAGCAGTAGCGGTAGTTCGGGAAGCTCGTCAGGTGGCGGTGGTTCATCCGGCGGTGGCGGAGGCTCCGGTGGCACAGTTAAGCCTCAAAAGCCAACAGTTGAAGATACTGATGAAAATACCGATGATAAGGATAATGTAGAAGAGAATGATAAGATTGAAGAGGATAATAAGGTTGAGGAAAAACCTTCAAAAATTCACTACTACAAAGATGTTCTTGTAAAGGACTGGCATTATACTTACATTAACAAGCTGACTATGAAGGGCATTGTTTCGGGTGATGGTACAGGTAATTTCAGACCAAATGACAATATAACCCGTGAGCAATTTTTGAAAATGTTACTTTTGGCTGTAAGTGCCGAAATTGATAGTGCAGAAAATACCTTTGGTGATGTTATGGATGATGGATGGTATAAGGATTATGTCCTTACAGCTAAAAAGTTGGGTATTGTAAACGGTATTTCAGAAGATGAATTTGGCATTGGTGCTAATATAACACGTCAGGATATGGCAGTTATGATAGCACGTGCAATGGAAAAATTTGAAATCAAACCGGAAAAGAAAAATGTTGCATCATTTGGTGACGATGATAAAATATCCGGCTATGCAAAGGATTCTGTAATGCTTATGAAATCAATAGGACTTATAGAAGGTTACAATAATGAATACAGACCTTTGGATAATCTTACAAAGGCGGAGGCTGCAAAGGTTATAGCGGTAATTTTAGATTATATTGAAAATTAAATAACAAAAGATGGGCAAGTCAAAACGGTAAAAGTACTCCGTTTTGACTTGCCGCTTTTTATGATTTAGTATTCAAAAGAGCAAAAAAGAGGTGTAGCAAAATTGCTACACCTCAATGTATTTTTTACAGTCCGTTATGTTCTACATTTTCAATGCCGTTCTTTGCAGCTTCTGTAAGTGCCATAATCATAGGTCCGAAAACATGGCTGTCATTTCTTCTTGGCATAGGGATTGTAAGGTATGCTTCAACAGTACCCTTCATATCTCCCTCACCCGGGCAACAACATCCGCAGGAGCCTTTGTCTATTGAAAAGTCAGGGTTAATGCAATATTTACAAATAGCTTCTATACCTTTTTCAAGTACAGGCATATATGTTTCCTTATCTAAAATGCCTTTTCTGATTCCTACACCTATTGCATAAAGGAATATACCTGTTCCTGATGCTTCTTCCCATGCAAGAGGTTCACACACTTCCTGACGCCATAGACCACGGAAGTTCTGATACTTTATCAAAGCCGCACAATGTGCTTTGAATCTTTCAACAGCTTCGGCATAGTATTCGGAATCTTTTGGTAAATATCTTACAATTTCCGTCATTCCAAGAATACCCCATCCGTTACCTCTTGACCAGTGGTCCTTTGAAACTTCGTTTACATCTTCCAAAAAGCCTCTTGTCTGATGCAAAAGACCGTTAGATTTATCCATAAATACATCATACATCTTAAAGCATTGTTCAACTGCAAAGTCGATGTATTTATTTTCATTAAGTATAAGCCCTGCATAAAGCATAAAAGGTGTTACGGCAAATACAACGTCAATCCATATTTTGTTATGGTTTATAGGAAGACAAATTATACCGTCATAGCTTCTTGGTGCAGCAAGGGTTAATTCAGCATATTCGCGGATAAGTTCCGGGTCTTCATCATAGTATCCGTTCATTACTGCCCAGCCTTTTCCAAGACCGCCTACACGGTAGTTATCAAAACTGCCGCGGAAAAATACGTCGGGATCATTAAAATGATGTGGATACTTTGCAAGATATGTTTTAACATGTTCTATCCATTCTTCATCCTTTGCAGCTGTAGCAGCCTGTATTCCTGCAAACATTGTAAGTATGCCCGGATAATGACGCAAAGGGGTTGATGTATAATGGGGGTCACTTTCCTTGATTTTTGCTAAATTTGCACCATAATTCCATATTTTTTTTGCTAATTCTAAGGGTTTCATATTATTCCTCCGTTTTTATTGTAGTTATTATTTTTTTAGAGAGTTAAGCAGTTTAAGTTGATTTTCAACCAACTGAGAACCGGTTTCCTTATCCATATTTGTGGACATATTGATTCGGGTTTCGTACCCACCTTCCTCAATGGCTTTACGTGTGGCAATGTAGCCGAAGTAGCCGTTAGCAAGTTCGCAAATCATGGTATGGTCAAAAGGAGACTTTTCCTTAAGTTCAAGACCAATTTCAACAAAGATTTCGCCGGGCATTGAACAAAGTGCCACATCACCCGGAATTTCACCGTTCTTCATCGGTTCTGAAAATCTGATAGAACATGCATTAACCTTAAGGTCCGGATCGGGAAGAGGTTCTTCATACAGACGCTTCCATTGGATTGCGTATCTGCGGTCTATAACACTGGCATCTTCCTGTTCAATTGTTTCAAGTGCCCACTTGTAGTCAGCTTCACTTGGACGACGGCGTGTGCCGTGGAATTCTGTGTGGGCGGTATCAAGCTCTGCAGCATCACTTGTGTGAGTACGTTCAATGATTGCAATAGAATCACCTGCAAGAATTCTGCCCATTTTAAGGTGTTGTTTACCAAGGGGAAGATTTGTACCATTAAGCACATCAATGTGGTTAAGGTTACCGCAGCAACCGTTCATAAATACTACACCGAAATCCTCGCCGTATACCTTCTTCAGTGTGCGTGCCAACTCACCTATGTAGTCTGCACAGTACTTTGTACCTCCAACAACGTCAGCATGTACCGCAAAGTTAACGATTGCACCAATTGGTTCACCTTCCATATTATCTACACGAAGTACACCAACTTGCGGGTCAATAGGTCCGGCAGGACGGTCAACATCAGGACAAAGTACTTTAGGGAAGAAACCTATTGTACCATCTTTCATATAGTAGCGACGATTAAATGAAATGCTGTATTCATCCTGACAACCGTATCCGATTTTAGCATCAACTCTGTTGCTCCACGCCATAAAGATGGCATCAGCCGCCTTCTTTGCAGTAATGATTATATTATCCTCATCCCAACTGCCGGGAGCACCGGTCTTTCTGTCTGTAGGGGAACCGGTGTGAATATGAGTTGCTGCAACCCAGATATTTTCTTCAGGAATACCTGTAGTCTCTGATGCACGCTTACGTATCATTGAAATGGCATAACCGGTTACAAGCAGAATGTCCATAACGCAAAATGCCATTGTAGTCTTACCGTCATCGATGACACATGCACGTGCGTACAGTGGGTCAATAATGCCGTCAGCAAGGCGAAGCTTAAAGTTACCGGGTATCTGAAGACCTAATTCCGGTGTGATATCTCTTTGTGCAAAACCTACTTTTAACATAGTGTTTTCCTCTTTTCTTGTGTTGGTTTTAATGTTTTGTGAGGTTGTTATTAAACAGTATATTTAATATCAACAGTTTTACCTGTTGCAGCAGATTCTACAACGGCACGGCAAACTGCAACTGTACGTGCACCTTCACGTCCCGGTGTAACAAGTGGCTTGCCGTCTACAACTGCTTCAATCATCTGTAGGTGTTCTTCTCTTACATTATGGTTGTTTATTTCAACCTTTATCATATGTCTTACAGCTTTTTCCTGAAGGTTTTCTAACTGACCTGCAGCAAAAGGATGACCTTCAATTTCTTCAAGATAAAGTGTAAGGTAAGGGTCTGTATTATTTACAATAATTGTACCCTTTGAACCGTAAAGTACTGTTCTCATTGTATAGTCACGCTTACAACCGATAGATGTAAATACCTTACCGATTACATCATTTGGGAATTTCATAATTGCAACTGTTGTATCATTTATAGGCCAGTCGGTAAGCATTTTGTGGTTACTGAATGCCGATGTAGCAACAGGGTCACCTGCTATCCATCTTAAAAGGTCAATAGCGTGGCATGCTCCACCTATGATTGGTTCACGTTCTTTAGTAACACGCCAGTCATCGGTACCTCTTGCCTTAATGTAGTCGTGAGCATATTCACTTTCAACATAGTAAAGTTCACCAATAACACCTTTTTCAACCATTTCTTTAGCCTTTTTGAAGCCCGGTGCATAGCGGCATACCTGACCTACCATTAAAAGCTTACCTGTTTCGTCAGCAGTTTTAACCATTTCTTCACATTCTTCTGTTAAAAGAGCCATTGGCTTTTCACATAGAACGTGGCAACCGGCCTTTAGTGAATCAACTGTAGCCTGTTTATGTGCCTGGTCAGATGTTGCAACAACCACAATGTCAATATCTTCCTTTGCAAGCATTTCGTTATGGTCTGCATAGCAGTTTGCGTTAAGATTGTACTGAGCCTTTCTCTCTTCACATTTTTCAATGTGTTTATCACAAAGTGCTACTATTTCCGCTCCGTCAATAAGGGTCAGGGCATCTATGTGACGGTTGCCGAATACTCCACAACCTATTATTGCGTATTTTAGTGTTTTTTTCATAAAAAGCTCCCTTTCATTTCAAATTCTATGACTTTAATATATCACTTTAAGATTGCTTTTTCAATGTATATTTATACATAAAAGATATACTTTTGTTCACAAAGGTTATTTTTGTTGACAAAAGAGTGTTTTAATATTATAATTTTACTGAAATATACTTTTATTCACAGGGTTTTTTGCTTTTGGGAGGGTGTTTTATATGGTATCAATCAATACACGAAATATGTATATTAATAAAAGTATGAAAACCACAATCAGTGTACAGCAAATACTTCATTTTCTTGCTACAAAGGTGAAGTCTGATTACGTTGATATTCCTGAAGTGCATGATTTTTGGGAAATGGCATATCTTGAATCGGGAGAGGCACTTGTTATTGCTGATGATAAAAAAATACATATGCTTCCGGGTGATGTTATATTTCATAAACCGGGGGTAGTTCATTATAATCAGACTATTAACGGTATAATACCAAAATTATTTTATATATCTTTTTGCGCTAACAATAAGACCATGAGTTTGTTTGACGGGTTAAAAATATCTTTGGATTCCGAACAGAAGAAAATGATTTATAAAATGTATGAGGATGCAAGAAGTATATTTGTAAACGGACAGGGAATAGATGACGAAAGCGGATTTTCTTCACAATCCCTTTTGCCGGATGCTCCCTTAGGCGCACAGCAGTTGTTTAAAATTCATCTTGAGGAATTTTTGATATTGGTAGGAAGGCTTGTGGAAAAGCAGGAAAAAGTAATTACGTACCAGTCAAGAGAAGAATTTGAAAAAATAATATTTCAAAAAATGGTTGAAAAAATTTCAGAGGCATTATATTCGGAACTTACAATTGAAGATTTATGTTCAAGTCTTAATTACAGTCGTACATACCTTTCTGTTTTGTTTAAAAAACATTCCGGAATGTCAGTTATGCAATATTATAATTCCCTTAAAATCAAAGAGGCGAAAAGACTTATAAAAGACGGCAAAAGTTCACTTTCTGAAATTGCGGAAAAGCTTAAGTTTAATAACCAATACTACTTTTCCAAGGTGTTTAAAAAAATTGAGGGAGTTTCACCAACTGAATATAAACGTAAAAAATAATAAATGGTGGTTTTGAAAACGAGAAAAAAGTTATTATGCCACAAAATAAAGTCCGGGGGAAATGCGTATTTCCTCCGGACTTTGTTTTTAGTTTTGAACATTATTAGTGCTTGATATTTTTTTGATTTTTTTTGCTGAAAAGTATTCGATGGGATATCGCACAAACGAAATCCAGCACAAAAGTGTAATAATTGCTGCAAATGCAAGGTTATATGTTGAAAAAATCAAAAAAGTAACAGCTGAAGTTAAGAAAATTATAACAATATTTTGTGGTATGTATACCAGGGTTAATATTAATGAGTTTTTAAAAATATCACTTAAATTAAGTTCCATGGTTACCATAAAGGGATACATGTATATGTGCATTGCTATGTATATAACAAACACTATGACTATAATTAAAAACATAACAAAATATATCCAGTTTGCAGTATTAAGGTAATATACATAATAAAACCTGACTGCCAAAGGTAAAATTAGTGTTATAAGGAGAATGTCCATAACAGCAATAATTATGCCTTTTTTAAAATATTGCTGAAAAAAGTCTTTAAAATCCATCCATACAAAAAGACCTTTTTCGTATGTGATGCAGTTCATAATGTAGGAGGTTGCCGCTGAAGCAGGACCCGAACCGCATAATATAATAATAACCACAGTTATATACGATACCAACACTTTATATGTGTTGAACCAGTCGTTTTCTGCAAACAGAGTTTTTAATGAAAAAATGTCGAAAAAATTGATGGATAAATAATAAATTACAAACATCGGAATGCTTGAAAGTACATATAATAAATTTGTTTTCCCAAGATCCCAGAAATGCCTTAAAAACAGTTCAAAATATCGTTTGATTCCTTTTTTTTCAGGAGTGTCAGAAGATATCCCGGGACCTGGTTTTGTGTAAAAATTTGAAAAAAAGCTCATAAAAATTCTTCCTTAACTTTCGCATGGTAATTTTATTTTAACAGTGGTTCCGATTCCCGGTTGTGAATTTATGTAACAACCGTATTCGTTTCCGTAAATTATTTTGTATCTCATATTAATGTTTGAAATACCTATGCCTGATGATTCGGCTATTGTATCTGAATATCTCATTGAATAATTAAGTTCATCAAGAATGGTTTTTTCTATACCAATACCGTTATCTTCTACACAAATAGCAAGATTTTCCTTTTCCTTGTGTATTTTTATTTTAATAATACAGTCTTTGTCTGTTTTTTTAGGAAATGCGTGTTTTATTGCGTTTTCGATAATAGGTTGTAAAGAAAATTTTAAAATAGTCTGTTTTCTTACATTTTCATCAATTTCGTAGATAATTGAAAATTTATTTTTGTATCTTAAGTTTATAATGTCCACAAAATTTTCTGTTATTTTTATTTCCTCATCCACAGAAACAAAATATGTTTTCGTATCAAGAGTACATCTTAACATATTTGAAAATTTATTGATGATTTTTGTAAGTTCAGTATCTTCTTTTGCATCTTTTAGTGCTAAAAGACTTATAATCTGCAAGGTATTAAATATAAAATGCGGATTAATTTGCGTGTACAACGCTACCATCTGAGAATTTTTCAATAGCGAAATTTGTTTTGCAAGGTCCAATTCCATATTTTTATTTTCTCGCTGAAGATTACTTATGTTATTTGCTATAATGGTAAGCTCGTTTGTACGTTCATTTTTGTGGTTTTCATTTGTATCATAAGGGTCACTTGTAATTGAAAGTATTTTTGAAATAGCAGTATAATATTGCATTGTTATTGTAAATGCAACTACGATACAACAAAGAATAATCAATAAAATTAACCCGAAAATCTGGAATGGACTTGCGAATTCCAGAACAGGAGCAGCAGCTACCATATATAGATTGCAGGAATTTAATGAATTTGAGTATACATTATTGAAATTTCTGATTTTCAGGGAATCTTTTTTATAGCTATCAGATGAATTATTTACTTTGCCGATGTTTTCAGTGTTGCTTGAAAATACAATATTGCCGTTTGAATCCGTAAAATCCACTGTTATGTCATTTTTGAACAGCAAATCTGATAAAAGTTTTGCATTTATATTAATTGCAATGATTCCGCAATCAACACCTTCATACATTATTCTGTGGTAAAAAGTGAGTACGGGATATGTATTGCTTATTCTGTCAATATTTCTGTATACAATTGAAGAGTCAACATCATAATTTTCAAAACATTCTATATCGTGAAAACGGTCATAGTAAGCACTTCCGTTTAATGTAAGTATATAATCTCTTTGTTTGTCGTAAATATATACTGAATCATAGTAGGGATTTGTAATTCCCGCATTTGAAAGTATGTTGTATATGTTATCAATATTTTCAGCAGTAGTTTTTTCATCATCTGTAAAGAAGTATGACTTGAAGTTGTTTGAATCATAAAGTGTTGTGTATATACTGTCACAGGACTGCACCGTATTATCAAAGTAATTTAAAGCCAACTTGGAATTACTTAAAAATGAAGATTTTGAAACATTGTAATTATAAAGTAAAAACAGAATAGTAGAGGGAATAATTAAAAACCCGGCAATGATTGCCACATATTTTACAAATATACTCTGCCATTTGAAAAGCTTGACATTATTCAGTATTAATTTGTTTAATTGAAATTTTATGAATTTCATAAATTATCACCCTGATTGTTTATTTGATGAGTTTTTGCTTTCTGAATTCCTGAGGAGAAATTCCTGTAATTTTCTTAAAGGTTTCACCAAAATGATTTCTGCTGTGATAACCTACATTTTTGGAAATTGTATTTATATTCTGATTAGTGTTTAAAAGCAACAGTTTAGAGTGTTCTATTCTTATGTTATTTAAATAATCAATATACTTTACGCCGGTTTCAACCCTGAAAATCCGGCTTAAATATGATGGGTTCATTCCAAGCATATCTGCAATGATATCCAGAGAAATATCGGTGTTGTACTTTTCTGCAATTATTTTTTTCATTTCATCTACAGGTGAAAATGAAATGTCTATACTTTCTTTTTTTGAATATTTGTCAATTAAATCATCAATAGAAGACAACAGAAAAAGATTTATAAATTCAATTTTGTTTGAATACAAATCTGAAAAATGAGTTTTAAACTGATTTGTAAACTCCTTGGCATAAAAATGATTGGAAGATATAGCCTCGGAAAAAAACATAACCGCAATTGTAATTCTTGATTCCATAGTTTTAAGTGGTGTACAAAAGGCACCGTTATTTATGCAGTAGTTATAAAATTCCGAAAATATTTTTATACTGTCATCAGATGAAAACAGTGTGTAATCCACGGTTATGAGTACACATGGGGAGTTTGTTACATTTACAGAAAGTTTTTTGCTTTCAAAAAAGCTTTTTATTTCCGACAAATCTGTTTTACCTGTTATATAATTTTTGAAAAGAGAATGTAAGTCGTTAAAAAGCTTGCTTTCTGTTTCTTTTGATTGTTCGTCAAGAGAGGCTTTCATTTTCTTTGTGAAGTTAATAAGGGCTTCTAAAGTAAGAGGTTTAAGTAAATAGTCTTTTGCACCAAGGCGTATTGCTTCCTGCGCATATGAAAAATCTGCATACCCTGAAAGAAAAGCTATATATACATTTTTGTTTTCGTTTTTTACCATTTTTATCAGGTCAAAACCATTGATGTCAGGCATATTTATATCTGATAAAACGGCATCAACTTTATTTTGATAAAAGTAATCCAAAAATTCATTTGCATCATCGAAAGTTATTATTGAAAAGCCGTAATCATTCCATTCAATCAGCTCCGGAATTTGTTCTAATGAAAAGGTTTCGTCATCGATTACTGCAAGAGTATATTTAGACATTATCTTCCCTCCCTGAAAACTTCGTTACTATAATATTATCATTTTATTATTGCCAAGGTCAAGGTTTGTATTTTGAAAAATAAAAAAAGAGGTGATTAATGTAAAAAAGCAGAACATCCTACAGGTTTTTTTGTATGATATAATTAAACCAAACTATAATGCAAAGTGGGATATTGCCTTTGTTTGTGTGAGGTGTTTAATGTGAAAAACAAATTTTTAAAAAGGTTTGGAGCTTTGTTTACGGCATTAGCTGTGGTAAATGCGGTGAATGTTACTGCTTTTGCCGATGCAAATGAATATCGTGAAACTTTTGATTATGCCGAAGGTGTTATGGCACCAAACTGGAAAATGGGCGCAAATACATTTACACGCGGATGTTCGGCTACCGTAATAAACAGACAATATAATTTGTTTTACGTTGGTACTAAAATGAACTTCCCTGTTACGCTTACTTTGCCGGATGGTCCTTTTGAAGAAGGTAAGGTTTTGATTAGTATGGAGGTTGAACCTGTTTCTATGGGCAGTGCAAAGTGTCCTAAGCTCCCTTCTGTATGCGGAATGTTGGATGGGAAAGCAGTTTCGTTGGCAAATGTTTCTGTGGAATCGGGTAAAATTTACTATGATGACGCTTCATCCGGTACAAAAAAACGTATACAGGTTCCTGTAAACATTGCAGATGGTGTTACTGTTAAAATTGGATTTGTAATTGACCTTGAACAGAAGAAGTATGATTTATACTTTAGTTCTTCAAACGGCACTACTTTTACTGCTTCTGATATTGAGCTTCTTGATAAAGAGGTTAATAACATAACAGGTATGGAATTGCTTTTTAACGGTTCTCCTGATTCAGCTAATTACATTGTTGATAATGTGCATTTCAGAAAATACAGCGAGGAAGAAATAGAGTTATTTAAAACGTATTTTTCACCTGATTATACAGAAAAGGCAATGATGGAACTTTGTAATACCTTGCGTTCGGATGATATTGTTATGAAAATAAATAATTCTGATGCCATAAAAAACCGTAAGGTTATGCAGATAGATGAAGTTGACAGAAGCATTACTCCTGTAATAAGAAACAGTACAACTATGGTGCCTGTAAGGTTTATAAGTGAGGCTTTGGGTGCGAAAATTGATTTTGACAGTGCTGACAATAGTGTAACTGTAATATACAAAAACTATAAACTGAAAGTTTTTGAAGGAAGTAAGCGGTATCTGATTAATGATAACGTCAGATATTTTGATGAGCCTGTTGAAATAAAGAACGGACGTACTCTTGTTCCGGTCCGTGCAATTTGTGAAACCTTTGGTAAAAAGGTTTTGTGGGATGAAACAGGAATAGTTGTAATAAGTCGTTGGGATAAGTTGTTTGAAAACAGTGATAACATTTCCAACATAAACGTTATTTTAAACTAAAAGGATGATATTTATGAAGAGAAAATTTGTTTTATTTTCAATTATACTTATAATGTTATCAAATATGTTGCCTGTATTCGGTAATGGTGTTGAAATGACAAGCTACCCTCTGGACAATGTATCGGGAAGTGAGTTGCTGTATACCTATGAACTGAAAATTAAGGGCGATATACTTGAAAAAGAATGGGATATGTTATCATTTGTGTCGGCAGACGGAAGTACCGTGTGCGGAACAAAACTTGTGGATGAGAAAATTGTTGCACTTACACCAAACGGTGGTACAGATGATATACATATATGGATGAAGCCTGAACAAGCTTACCGTGTGGGCGTTGAAATTAACCTTGATAAAAATACTGCAGATTATTACATACTTGCAGATAACGGAGATTATACAGAAAGCAGAGGCACCGAACTTCTTGCAAATAAAGCTCCCGTCAAACTACAGTATGAAGAATCTGAACTTTATGAAATAAGTAATGTTTCGGTAAAAGAAAAAAGCTATAAGACCTATGGCGAGTTTATGGATTATTTCTGTAAGGACGATGTTAAAATCGACAGGCTTGAAAACATAAAGGCGAAAATGGATTCTGATGATTTGATACTTTGTGTTGACAGTTCATATGTTGTTACAAAGGATTTACGCAGAAAGCTGAATATGGAAAACCGCAGTTCAATGCCTGAACTTGATGGAGTAAATATTAAAGTTCCTTTAAGAGATGTTGCGGAAATAATGAATGCTGTGGTTGGCTACAATAGTAAAGATAACAGTATTACTGTTGATTATAACGGCAAAAAAGCTTCGCTTAATACTTATGGTAAAGAGTGTTACATAGACGGGGAAAAATATGTTTTACCTGTTGAAAGCACTGTTGAACACGGAGTTACAAAGGTTTCGGCAAACTTTTTTGAATTGTTGTTTGATAAGAAAATTGTAAAGTGCGGACCTATGTTTGCTTTTACTGATAAGGAAAGCATCTTTGATGAATTTTCTGATAATGAAAATGACAAGCTTTTAAAATCTTTTGGTATATATGTTGCCGTAGGAAGTAAGTCGGGAACAGGTACAAAAGCAAGTCCTATGAACACTTTGAATTCTGCTATGAGCAAAGTGACTGCGCTTAAAAAAGGTGATGGCATACCGGAAGGCGGTATATCAATATACTTAAGAAGCGGAAAGTATTCGGTTGATAAAACAATTAAAATTGATGGGGCAATGTCGGGAACTTATTCTTCACCTGTAAGTTTTGAAGCATTCAAGGATGAAAACGTAAGCTTTACCGGCGCAGTTTCAATTGACGGAAGCAAATTCAAAAATATAAGTGATGAAAGAATTAAAAAACGACTTGATGAAAATGCAAGAGATGGCGTAATGGTGCTTGACCTTAAGCGTGCGGGAATAAACAACCCTTACGGACCGGCTTATATACGTCAGAATGATGAAATAACAAAACCTACAACTCCTATTATGTGGGTTAATGACACTATGCAGACTTTGGCAAGGTGGCCTAACGTAGGATATGCAAATACAGGCTTTGTTGTTAAAAACCAAATGGCACCCGGTGCTAAGTTTATAGCATCTGACTCACCTATTGAAAATTGGGGCAAGGCAGATGATGCAATGCTTGCAGGTAATCTTAAGTGGGCGTGGTCAGCGGATATTGTTAACGTAAGCTTTGATGCAAAAACAAAAGAAATTACACTTGATGACAGAACTTCATACGGTGTATCAATAAACAAACCTTATTATATATGTAATTTACTTGAAGAAATTGATATGTTTGGTGAGTGGTTTATTGACCGTGAAAATCTTAAACTTTACTATTATCCTGAAGATAAGAATGAGCTAAAAACTGCATCAATAGATATTGCGTGTCAGATGAGTGATACATTAATGTCTGTTAAAGATGCACAGTACATAACCTTTAGCGGAATAGATTTTCAAAAGAGTGGCTTCAGGGGAATTGATATTTCAAAAAGTAACAATATCAGAATTGTTGATGCTGATTTTTCCGGACTTGGAAGTTCGGCTATAAATATGACAGATGAAGTATCTTATACAACCGTAAGTGCATGTAACTTTTCTGAATTGCAGGCAGGCTGCATTTACCTTAATGGTGGAGATGTGGATACACTTAATCCAAGCGGAAATGTTATAGATAACTGTTACTTTACAGATTTTAACAGATATACAACGCAGGCACGTGCGATATACATAACCGGTGGTGTTGGTCACGTTATAAGAAATAACGAATTCGCAGGTGCGGCAAAACAGATTATTGCAGGTATAGGTAACAACAGTCTGGTTGAAAATAATGAATTTTATGATGGTGTTCTGGAGTCCCACGACGCAGGTGCCATATATGCCGGACGTAGCTGGGTAATCAGAAACAATGTAATAAACAACAATGTATTCCACGGTATGAAGGGAAATATAAACCAGGGTGTATATTCAATTTATTGGGATGACGGTCTTTTCGGACAGATAATGACTAACAACCTGTTTTACGACAACCTTACAACCAAGGACGTATCCAGTCATAAGCGAGAAACTGTTTTTGAAGGTAATGTATTTATTAATAAGGATGAAACTGTTACCAAAACTGCATTGCCTGACTGGGGAGCCCTACCTGACAATGTAAGAATGGTAGATGGAGTTTTGTATTCAGGAGATGCTCCTGCAGTAAGCTCTGACGGACGTGGTCCGGCTGTTCTTTACACAACCTTAGACAGGGCGCCTATACACAATACCTTCTGGAGAACAGCTTACCCTACTTTGCATACATTGCTTGAAGAAGAATATATTACCGCAACAAAATATGCAAAGATACGCAAGAATATATTCTTTAATGCGGTTATGACTGCAGATATGAAGGGTAATGACTATTTTGCAAATGACTACTATTATTTTGATTTGTTTGAAAATGTTATAGAAGACAATATAAATACATCGGATAAAACTATTTTTGCAGATTACAAGAATGATAACTATAAAATTGTTAAGGATGTTGGTATAGAAGGTTTTGTAGGACCTGACGTTGATAAAATGGGTGTTTATTTATCACGCGAAAGAAAAACTATGCCAAAGATAAAGGATTTTGACCTTATTACTCCGGCAAACGGTTCAACGGAGATTGAGGCAAACAATATTGAGTTTTATTGGGAAAAACCTGTAGGTACAAATTTTGCAATACTGCAGATTGCAACTGACCCTGAATTTAAAAACATTGTTTATGAAGAAAAAGTAAAGACAAATTCAGGAACAGTATATAAGGGCGATGAGCTTGACTATGGATGTACACAATATTACTGGAAAGTAATTGCATACAATGATGCGATGAAACGTCATGACAGAAAAGAAAGCAGTAAGGTATATTCGTTTACAACAAAACAAAAGGCTACATTGAATCTTGAGGAGTTGAAGTCAGCTATAGATGAATATGAGCTTGAAATGTCAAATACTCAGGTTGGTACGCAGCCGGGTAATGTTTCAGAAGAAACAATGAACAAGTTCAAAGGCATTATTGAAAATGCAAAAGTCGTTCTTAATGACCCTGATATAACAAAGAATATGCTTGACGAAACAATGGTTTCCATAACAGAGGGTTTCAAGGGCTTTGAAAAGGCGATGGTTGTTGGTAAGGTTGATCTTATCAGCAGATTGAATTCACTTGACCCTGAATGGAAAACAACTGACGTTAACAACATATATCAGGTAAACGGCGGTGGCTTTACATTTAAGCCTACAACCAATACTCACAGTACCGTTGCTACCGTACTTGGTTATGGTAAACAACAGCCAAACTGGATAGTATGGACATTCAAGGCAATATTTAATCCTGACGATGTGCTTGGAACATGGAATGGTATTAACTTAAGAGCAACAGGGCCTTGTGAGGTTGCTTGGACAGGTACACAAAACTATATATTCATCGTTAAGGAATCTGTTATTGAGTTGCAAAGCTTTGCAACTAATGAAAAATTGTATCTGACAGTACCTAATACATATATTACTCCGGGTAAGGTACACAATATAGAGGTTGCTGCAAATGACCTTGAAGGTGGCGGAGTAAGATTGTTATTTAAAGTAGACGGTCAGACAGTATTTGATTATAATCACACGGAAGTTGGTAATTTTGTAGACCAAAAAGGATATTTGTCTTTGGTAGGTACACAGGATTCACCTATTACAATACTTCCTTCTGATTCAACAGGTGATATATCGTCTAACGCAGGCGAAAAACTAGAAATGGATGATGAAGTTGAAATGGAGGAATAACAAATGGATACTATATCACAAAAGCGGAGGCTGTTAAAGCCCCGCTCCGCAAAAATCAAAAGAGAAAAGAGCAAATTGAGAAGAAGTAACATTATACAGTTGTATATTATGATGCTTTTGCCGGTATTACAGGTTTTTATATTTCACTATATACCAATGTTTGGTGTGACAATTGCATTTAAAGATTACAAATACGGACTTGGAATATTTGACAGTGCCTGGGTTGGACTTAACAATTTCCGTACCCTGATGTCAACTGCTGACTTTGCTCTTGCAGTTAAAAACACTGTTACAATGAATGTTTTCTTCATTTTGTTTGATATGGCTTTTGCTTTGTTACTTGCAGTAATATTATACGGCATTAAAAGCAGAGGGGCAGTTAAGACATATCAGACAGTATTGATAACACCAAAGTTTATTTCGTGGGTTATTGCAGGGTATATGCTATACGCATTCCTTGACCCTAATTATGGTATGTTGAATGATATTATAGTAAGGTTTGGCGGGGAGCCGATACAATGGTATTCAGACCCTGACTTATGGCCACCCATACTGATTGTAGCTTACTTGTGGAAGTTTGTCGGAATGGATATGATTTTGTTCTATTCGGCACTTATGGGAATTGACAGTACTCTGTATGAGGCTGCTGAAATAGACGGTGCATCAAAAATTAAACAGTTTATACACGTTACACTGCCGTCTATTGCACCTATGATATGTATGCTTCTTATTACAAAATGCGGACACATATTCAAAGGTGATTTCGGGTTGTTCTATCAGCTTCCGAGAAATCAGGGTGTGCTTTATCCCACAACAGACGTGTTGGATACATATATATTCAGAGTACTAAGAGTAAACAGTAATCCTTCCCTATCTGCAGCGGCAGGGTTGATTCAGTCGGTAGTTGGATTTGGTATGGTTTTGGTAGTGAATAAAATTATCAAGACCATAAATCCTGAGAATTCGTTGTTTTAAGGGGTGGTTGTTATGAAAAGAAAAAGCAATGTATCTCAAATAATATGTCATATTCTTTTAATACTTTTAACCATTATGGTTATATTGCCTTTGGTAATGCTTATTAGCGTTTCTCTTTCAGATGAAAAAGATATTATCGAATATGGCTACAGTTTGTTTCCGAAGCATTTCTCTTTAGAGGGTTACAAATATGTATTTAAAAACCCGACTGCTATATTCAATGCTTATAAAGTAACTACAATTTTTTCTGTTGGAGCAATGGTATTGTCGGTTTTGTTTATGGCAATGCTTGCATATCCTCTTTCAAGAAAGTTTATGTCAGGCAGAAGAACATGGGCATTGTTATTGTATTTTTGTTCATTATTTTCAGGTGGGTTGGTTCCTACATACATTTTGAACACTCAGTACCTTCATCTTGCTGATACTTACTGGATATACATTCTTCCGACGTTGGTATCACCATGGTATGTGTTTATGTTAAGAACATTTTTTGCCAACATTCCTGATGCAGTTCACGAATCTGCATATATGGACGGGGCAAATGAATTTCAGATATTGTTCAGAATTGTAATACCAATGTCAAAGCCGGCAATTGCAACTGTTGCATTGTTCACATTCCTCGGTAAGTGGCAGGACTGGTATACATCAATGCTGTACATTAATGACCCCGATATGATAAGCTTGCAATATCTGCTTCAGAGAATGATGAATAATATAAAGATGTTGCAGGAACAGAGCCCTATGACGGAATCATTTATGAATGTGGCAGATATTCCGGCTGAAACGGCTCAGATGGCTATGGCAATGGTAGTAGCGGGTCCGGTTTTACTTGTGTTCCCGTTCTTCCAGAAATACTTTGTTAAGGGCGTAACTGTGGGAGCAGTTAAAGAATAAAATATTTTTTAAGGAGAGATATTATGTTTAAAAGAATTTTATCATTAGTTTTGGCAATGCTGTTTATCACAGTTTGCTTTGCCGGATGTTCCAAAGGTGAAGATGATGGTACACCTACTTTGGTGTGGTATGTGCCCGGTGATGCACAGCCAAGACTTGCAGATGTAATTGAAGAAATAAATAAAATTACAGTTGAAAAAATCGGTGCAAAGGTTGACCTAAGATTTATTGACACAAGCTCATATCAGGAAAGAATGGATATGAACATGGCATCACGTGATCCATATGATTTGTGCTTTACAGGTTATATCAACAAATATGTAGATGCAGTTAATAACGAAGCACTTTATTGTATAAGTGATATTATTGATAAAGCTCCCGCTTTAAAGGAAAGTATTCCTGATTACGTATGGGAAGGTGCATCAATTAACGGTAAAATTTATGCAGTTCCAAATCAGCAGATTTTTGCTTCATCAATATGCGTTGTAATGTTGAAGGAATATGTTGACAAATATGGTTTTGACATTTCAAAAGTAACAAAGACAGAAGATATTGAACCATTTTTGGAAGTAATTAAACAGAATGAACCTCAGTTGTATCCTTACAGAACAAATTACGGTTTGTCAGGATTCCGTTCAATGGATGACAAACCTTTCTGGGGTGATGTACAGGCTTTCTATTATGCTTATGAAAACGAAGACGGCACAGTAACTTATGAAAAGAAATTTTCAGAAGAAAAGGCTTTGAAGAATTCACGTATTCTTCATGACTGGTATAAAAAAGGTTACATTCGTAAGGATGTAGCAACAGTTGCAAATGATAATCAGGACTTGCTTGCAGGAAAATATTTCTCATGGATTGCAACATACAAGCCGGGTGTAGAAGGTGAAATAAAGAACAGCTCAAACTATGAAGTTGTTACAGCAGTTGTTCAGAAACCAAAATTAACAAATGTTACCTCAACTATGATTGGTATTGGTAAGGATTCTAAAAATCCTGAATTGGCACTTAAACTTATTGAACTTATGAACACAGATAAAGAACTTTACAACTTAGTGTGCTTCGGTATAGAAGGTGTAGATTACAACAAGGTTGGCGAAAACAGAATAGAAACAATAAGTAATTCAGGTTATAATCCAAATGCTTCATGGAAATTCGGTAACCAGTTTAATGCATACCTTGTTGAAGGACAAAGCGATGACGTTTGGGAAGAAACAAAAGCTTTGAATGATAATTCAGTTGTTTCTCCATTGATTGGTTTTGCGTTGGATAAGAGCAACATTGTAGGTGAGTTGACACAGGTTCAGACAGTAATGTCAAAATACAGTAACATCAGTAATGGTACAGTTGATCCTGACACATGCTTCAATGAATGTCTTGCAGAACTTAAAAAGGCCGGAATTGATAAGATTATTGCTGAATCAGAAAAACAGTTTAATGAATTTTTGAAGGGGAGATAAGCAGTGAAGAAAATAATAATCAGATTATTGCTGGTTTGTTTATTGCTGAATTTATTTCCGTTTAGAATTTTTGCAGACAACACAATAAATTATGAATATGTAGATTTAGGTGCTGATGCTGATTATTACATACAGGAAAATGTAACAGATGATGGAAACGGACTTTATACATTGGAATTGTATGGTGAAGTTTATTTTGACACAAGAATATTTGTAAAAATAGTAAACGATAGTTTGGATGTGTTGTATCTGGGGCAGGTAGAACTGCCCCCGAATGGTGAATTTAGCAGAAAGTTTAAATTTAAAAATATTTCAGGTGAAAATGTAACAGTATACAGATATTTTGATTTCTATAAAATAACAGATGCTGAAGAAACAAAGGCTGAACTTATTTTGGAATTAAACGGATATAAGAATTCACAGGATGAAACTTCAATTAAAACTTTTATCAATAAATACGGCAAGTTTTTTGGTATTGATATGGATGCCTACAAAGATGCTACTGATAAAAGTGTAATAATTTCGCACATAATTTCAGAGGATGTATCAACACCCGAAAAGTTTGTTTCAGTAGTAAGTGAGGTTATGTATCTTGCTCTTTATAATTCCACTTCTAAAAAATCGGATTTCATAGATAACTATAAATCGATTTTGTCAGATGATTTAAGAGTAAAGTACGAAAGTGTTTCACCCGACTACATCAGTTATTTTAACGACTATTTGACAAACAAAACTGTTTCTACAAAGGAAATGCTTGAAGAATATCTTTTAGCGGCAATAAATTATGCAGTAGCAAACGAGGTACTTTGTGAGTATAACCTTGCAAGCAGTAAGGCGGAATATATTTCAAAGTCAGCTTTACTTATTGGAATTGATTTGGAAAGTGGTTTCAACAGCATTACAAATTATGAAATGTTAGATAAAATTCTTGATGCATATGATGTAGTGTCAGATATTGAAGAATTTGAAACTATAAAGAAAAACATTAACGAAGCAATTGTTATTCAGAAAATTAACGAATATGAACCGGCAGATATTTTTACTTATCTTGATAATAATATTTCTTCAATACGCTTGTCAGACGAAGAAAAGAAAAATTATGATGATAATAAAAAAGACGGAGCGGCAATTATAAAAGCTCTGAAAGTCGGTGGATTTGAAGATGCAGATACTTTCATTTCTGTGTTGGCAAAAGCGGTTGAACCACAAAAAACTCCAAGCTCCGGCGGAAGCGGCGGAGGTGGTGGAGGCGGCGGAAGCGGTAGAGCTCCAAAGCCTGTTGTAAACACAGAGGACAAAATAGTTGTTTCGGAAGATATTGTAAATAAGCCTGATGTTTTAGTTGAAGATGAAGCTGAAGAAAACGAAATGTTTACAGACCTTGAAACAGTAGCCTGGGCTAAAACAGCAATTAACTATCTTGCAAACAAAAATATTATAAACGGAAGAGATTACGGAATATTTGCACCAAACGACAATGTTTCAAGAGAAGAGTTTGTGAAAATGATTCTTCTTGCTCTTGATTTTGAATTATCCTACGAGCCTTGCGATTTTGAAGATGTTGATGAAAGTATGTGGTATTATCCTTACATTTGCAGTGCAAAGAAAAACGGCATTGTAAACGGTATTTCAAATGTTGAGTTTGGTATAGGTAAGTACATAAGCAGACAGGATATGGCAGTAATGCTGTATAATGCTATGAAGGTAAAGGGTATGTCTGTTGGTGATAACAGAGATTATACATCATTTAGCGACGAGACAGAAATTTCTTCTTACGCAACAGAAGCAGTAAAAGAGCTTTTTGAAATGGGTTGCATAAGCGGTGTTGGTGATTCAATGTTCAGCCCTAAGACAAACTCTTCACGAGCAATGGCGGCACAGATGATTTATAATGCAATAATTAATTAAGGAGGTGTTCAGTTTGAAGAAAATCATATCGATTTTATTAATGTTGACAATTGCTTGTTCAACAATTTCAATGGTTTATGCTGATACTGAACCCTCAGTAGACAGCAATGTTGATAAGGTTTTGAGTTCTCTTGGAATTATAGTAGGAAACGGCGGTACAATACCTGCTGATGCAGAGGTTACAAGAGCAGAGCTTGTAATGGTTCTTTCAAGAATTACAGGTTTTACAAAAAATTATGATGTTAATGATATTGGTACTGTTTTTGAAGACGTTTCAGGATTTCACTGGGCTGCTCAGGAAATTAAGTACGTTACTGATTGCGGATTTATGAGTGCTTATAATGATGGTAAATTTTATCCGTCAGATGCTGTTTCATATGAAGAAATGGTTATGGCATTTGTAAAGGTTACGGGTTATGATGTAAATGCAAAAATAAAAGGCGGTACCGTAAATTCCTACCTTGCCGTAGCTGCAGAGGAAGGGCTTCTTAATAACATTAAACGTGGTGAATATGTTACACGTGCTCAGTTGCTTACTATGACATATAACGCAATAAGCATTGATTATATGTACACTCGCGGTGAAAGTAGTTTGCTGGGTACAGAGTATACTACATATGAAGGATACAGTGTATTGTCAAAATACAAAAATATCTTTAAAGACAAAGGTGTTCTTGAAGCTACAGATATTACATCACTGGAAAGCGGAAAATACGGAATTGCACCTAAAGGGCATGTAATTATTGAGGGTAAAAGCTACGCTGTTGGTGAAACAGATGCAAAATCCCTTATAGGGCAGAATGTAGAGTATTACTATCAGCATGATGAGGAAAAAAATGAAAACACTCTTGTTTGCATTCTTCCGAATAACAAGACTACCGTATTGACTTTTTCTGCTGAAAGTATTTGTGCAGGAAAGATAACAACAAAGCTTGATGTTTATGCATATTACAATGAAAGCGGAAAAGTAAATACCGTGAAACTGGATGACCCTGCGGTTATTTACAATGGTGTTGCAAAGCCCGGATACAGACTTTCAGACCTTACACCTGAATGTGGTGAAGTGAAACTTATTGATAATGACGATGACGGTGATTTTGAAGTTCTTGATATATTCAATGCAACTGAATGTATTATAGTAGATTCTGTTACTGAAGAAAATGCAGGATATGCAATAACCAGTCTTAATGATAAGTCAAAATATTATTCCATAAAAACAAATGGTACTACAGAACGTTTTGAGATAACAGAAAACGGAAGACCTGTTTCGATGTTGTCTCTTACAAAAGGCGATGTAGTTTTAGTAGGTGAAAATAAGGATTTTGATTATCGTATTCTTCGTATTTCATCATTGTCTGTTACCGGTACGGTTACAGAAAAGGAAAACGAATACATTTATGTAGATGAAACAGCTTTGAAATGTTCAGCACTTTTCATGAAAAAGAATAAGTTGTCAGATATCAAAATCGGAACTTACGGAACATTCTACATTGATTGCTATGGAGAGGTTCAGGCTTTCATTAAAGAAAGTGCTGACACCCTTGAATATGGTGTGGTTATGGATATGGGTGAAAAACCCGGTATGGATTCTGTATATTCCGTAAAGATACTGGATGTAAATTCTAAATTAACTGTATATAAATTAGAGGATAAGCTAAAGCTTAATCAGAAAGTTTCAACCTCTAAAAAAGCATATGAAGCACTTACTTCATATACAAGCGGCTTAGACAGCTACAGAGATGATTTTAATGCACAGTATCCAAAACGTCAGCTTATTATGTATAAGCTTAATGCACAGGGTAAGATTTGTGAACTGAATACAGTAACTTCAAACTCTGAGTATGATGATAAAAATCCTTTGTCGTTTGCAGGTAAAGTTTCTTATGCAACAAACAAATACACATGGTATACTGCGGCATTGAGTTCTTCATACGGAATGTCAATCGGTGGAAAGTATTATGCTACAAATCAAACATATATATTCCATATGTTAAATGAAGATGAAGATTGTTATGTTACACAGTCATCTATCGGTAACAGTGCTTATTTCCCGAGTATATATGTATATAATGCAAAGGAAGACCGAACAACTGATGTTATTATAACATCCGGAACATCAGGTGCAACAAAACCAAATCAGCTGGCAACATACAGTGTAATGTGTTTCAGCGGCTTCAGCCAGGCAATGGATGAAGAAGGCAATGAAATGATTGTTATGAACGGTTACTCAGGCGGAGAAAAAATAAAAGTAAGGTTTATAAATGATAATTCATGGTCTGATGAAATGCAGGCAATGCTTGATGCTATGGTTCCCGGTGATGTAATTATGTATAATGTTTCCGAAAACGCAAAGCTGAACGGAATTGCAAGAGCGTTTGCCTATGATTTAAAGGGTAAATACGGTGTATCACGTAACGTTCCGCATGATGGCTATGTTAACGGAAATGCAGATTTTAACAACCAACATTCAAATTCGAGATTTATATACGGTAATGTTGAAAAAGTAGTAGGTAATTATATTATTTATAACATCGGTGGCGATGAAACATATGTACACAATGCAATTAATGTTTCAGCTGTGACACTTCTCAGATTTGAAGGAAACAAGCTCGTTGCGGAAGCATTGGGAAGTACAGATAAAATTTTGCCTTCTAAAGATGTAGTTATAGTAGGTGGCAGAAGCAGAAACGTAGAAATATTTGTTTTTGATTAAAATAATATATGGAGGTGGATGATTTGAAAAAAGTTTTAAGCATTCTTTTGTGCTTGATTTTTACAATGTCGTTGGTATGTAGTGCTGATGTTGGCGGTATTTCTTATACTGATGACCTTAATGTTACATTAAGCGCAGATGAAGAAGCAGCATTAGAAACTATAATCAAGTCAAAGTTTTCAGGAAAAACAACAGTTAACCTTGTGTTCATCGGTGGTTCTATTACTTTTGGAGCCGGTGTTAACACCGTAAACCAGAATAACAGTTGGGTTAGTCTTGTTGGAAGAAAAATTCAGGATGTGCTTGGTTCCGGTGTAAAGGTTAACATTTACAACCGCGGAATTAGTGGCACTGGATCGCAGCTTGGTGCATTCAGATTTGCCAAGCAGGTACTTGCATATGACCCGGATATGGTATTTATTGAATATGCCGTAAACGATGCAGGTAAAAGTATGGATTATACACAGCGTTATATGGAAACAATGACACGCGAACTTTATGAAAATAATCCGGACGCGTATCTGATGTATGTATATTCATATGCAGCTAAAAATGGTGAAACAAAACCTGACTGGCAAAAACCTGTTGCTGATTATTACAAAATAGCAGATGTGGATATTAATGATTACATCAAAAACACATATCTGCCTGATAAGATAGCAACATACAAAACTCTTTCAGGTGACACATCAGAAACTTCATATGAGGTTTCAGCACGTTATTGGTGGACAAATCCGCAAACAGAAGAAGATAAGGCGGCAGTAGATTTTTATATGAATAAAAAAGGCTATGCCGATTTTGATGCATTTGTAGAAGGAGAAAATATTACTCTTGATATTGATGCAGTAACTAATACTAAAGCTTCTTCGTGGAATTTCTGGGAAAAGACAATTATGAACGATGCTTTGCATCCGATTAATTCAGGTTATTACATTTATGCAAAAAACATTATGTCAAAGCTTGCAGCAAACGGTGGTGCTAATTTCACAAAGGTAACATGGAATTCTACACCTATGACAGATGTTCTTAAAAATCCTGATATGTACCCTGTTGCAACACACTCACACAAAACAGGTACATGGTCAACTGAAGCAAATTCAAAAATACTTAGCGGTGTTGATACAGTAATTTACTCTACAGCTGATACAAATGCAACTATGACATATTGGTTCTACGGACCATATATCGGTATGTTTGCTACAACATCAACTGCAGCAGGTAACTTTGATTATATAATTGATGATACAATTACAGGAACAGTTACATTGCGTAAGGAATCTGCAGATAATGAGTCTACAACATATACAGACGGAAGCAGTAATAATATTTCTATTGCTGAAAATCTAAGTGATGGATGGCATAAGATTGTTCTTACAAAGCCAAGCATTAAAAATAGTGACGGTTCAGAAGCGGTGGCAAATATTTCATACTTTACCACAACTGCAGACAAAGTTGCACCTAAGGCAAAAACAGTAATAGTTAATAACAGGAATCTTGGTTTGTCAGATGGTACAATAAAACTTGACGAAGGTACAAAGAAGCTTTCTGTAAGGCTTAACGGTTCACCTGATTACAATGTATCGCCTGACCTTACTGTTACAATGAATGGTTCAGAAATAATTGCAACAGGGGCTTTGAATTACGTTAATGCTTCTTATGATATAGAGTTGCCTGTAGAGGCAGAGGTTGAAAATGAATTTGAAGTTACAATTTCAAACATTTCATACAATGGAACAACAAATTCTATAAGCTTTAAAGCAGATGTACAGTCTGCCTTCAGAGTAACTGATTTTAAGCTTACAGATGTAAATGGGGAAGAAATAAATAAAAACAGTGATATCAGCAAGGGTATTAAGGCAAGCATTACAATTTCAAATCCTTTGGAAGCATCACAAAAGGTATTGTTTGTAGCTGCAACTAAAGATAGTAAAGGAAAACTTGCAGCACCTATTGCATTTGACAGTGATGAAGTAAGCGCTACATCAGGTGAGGTTGAACTTAACGTTGATGTTTCTCTCGATGGAATAGCTGATGCAAAATACATAGACCTATTCCTTTTAGACAGCTTCGACAGTATGAAGCCGTTAATTGCAAAGGTAAGATTTTCTGTAGAGGATAAGGCAGTAATTGAAGGAAACCTTGAATTTGGCGAGTTTGTACTTGACACATCTTCAGTTTCAAATGCAATTACCGAGCTTGATACAGAATATGATATGTTGAATAAAATAGTAAGAGTATCCGGTATAGCAGCAGGTTGCGACACAGTATTTGTGAAGATAGCAACAGAAGACGGTGAGGTTGCTTATGTTAACCAGATAAGCTGTGAGGATGATGGCACATTCAGTTTTGGATGTAAGTCAAAGCTTTTGAAAGCTACTACATATTCACTTTATGTACAGCCTGTTAAATTGAAGCCTGAAACTATTAAGCTTATGAATGGTGACAAGGTTTCTGATGACATAACACTTACATTAACAGGTGATGTGGCTTCACATAAGATTAATGTGTATGGTACATGTGCTGATACTGCAAACGGCGTATTTATCAAAATTACAAACTCAGCAGGGGATGTAATATACGTTAACCAGGTAACTGCGTCAAACGGTGCTTTTGAGTACGATTGTTACGATGCAGATATCGTTTCAGATACATATTACGTAAACGCAGTAAGCTATTAATTTGACAATATTATTAAAGGAGAGTATTAAAATGTTAAAAAATACTAAAAAAATTATTTCGTTTTTAATTGCAATGATGCTTGTATTGGCTACAGTTTCAGTTTCTGCAAGTGTTATAACTGTTAAGGATTTGGCTGTTGGAAATTATGGATATGGTGATTTGCTTGGTGATACAGTAAAAGGTTTTACATTTATAAAAACAACAGGTAGTATTACATCATCAAATTTTGATGTTTTTATCGGTAATGCTGCAAATGCAAATTTGGCTGCAAATTTGGCTAATTTTACAGCAAAACCTGCCAATAATGAAAATATCACAGTATACGATGCAGGAAAAAGACAGATGAATCTTGAACATGCAACAAATGCTCCTGCAAATGCTAAAAAACTTGTTGTTGAGTTTGACGCTTTGTTCTTTGCAAAGGATGTAGGCTATACTACACCATGCGGACCTACAAATGCAGCTTTTGTACAGTTTTTGACAAGCTCCGGAACAAACCTTTTCTCTACAGCATACAGAGGTACTGAAAGAACAGATGTAGGTCAGCTAAAAGGTTTTGGTCACAAAATTGAAGGTGCAGGCAGCTTTACATACGGTTCAACACAGCTTAGCAGTGACCCTTATTTCAGCACGGCAGGTACAGTAACATACAGATGGATATTCACATTGGATGAAACAACATCAAAATACAAGGTTGATTTTTACATCAAGGGCGAAAATGATGCTGAATGGATAGATATTAACTCTAAATTTACAGCATATGACAACTTCTACACTTCAGCACTTCCTGCAAAAATCAAAATAGGTTCAGGTAACGTTGCAGACTCACTTGGTATATTTGATAACTTCAAAGTTTATACAATTGACGAAGGTAATGTTTCTGCTCCTGTAATGCTTGATACTGACGGTAATGCAGTTACAAGTGCTTCAGCAGGTGATTCTGTAATCTGTGCAGTTAATACAAACACTGCAGTTTCTTCATCACTTGTACTTGGTGCTTATGATTCATCAGATTATTTTGTAGGCTTTAACAACAATGATGTTGCTGCAAATATAGGCGTTAACTGGTTCAGATACACAATTCCTTCAGATGCAGCAAAGGTTAAGTTGTTTACACTTAATTCTTTCACAGATATTAAGCCTTACATCGATGCAGTAAGCTTTGATATTAACTAATAAACAGTATATATACTGTTTGGCATAAAAGCAGGTAATTCGCCTGCATTCCCCCTATTGGAATATACTCGGGACGGATAGTCCGTCCCGGATATATTCAATTTTTGCAACAACTTTAGGTCAAAGGAGTTTTTAGTTATGAAAACATTTATAAAATCATTGGTTTCCACTACTGCTTTGTGTTTAACAGCAATTTCCGTTTCTGCAAGCAGCATTGTGCCTTTAAAATATGATTTTGAGGTAGATTCTCTTTATGATTACGGAATTACTTCAAGTTGGTCTTCGATTGTAAACAGGAAGGTTAATGATGATGTAAGAGTATCAGACGGAGCGGTAAAATTTGTGTTAGGTTCTAATGAAAATGCCGTAAATGCTTATATAACCAAGAACTTTGATGTTCCTTACGTTGCAGGTACTATACGTATTTCTTTTGATGTTGTTACAGGCAAGGATTCTGCATTTTCTTCCACCTACGGTTTTCCGAGATTTTCAGGTGATGAAGGAGGAAGTGGCATAATAAATGCCAGAGTAAACAATAACGGAGATTATTCTTTAAGGTCAAACGGTGAATTTCTTTACTATGATCCCCCATCACTTTTGCCATATGATTATGTAAAAATGTATCCCGACAAAAGCTATCATTTTGATATTGATTATAATATTGATGAGGGTATCTGCAAAATATACCGTAACGGAGATGCACTTTTCCTTTATAATACTTCTACATACGAGAAGACATTTGATATTAAATATTCTTTTAAAAATCTTAAAAAGCTTGAATTTGGGCTTACATCATGCGGAGCACAGCAGGATGTGATACTTGATAATGTTTCAATAACCCCGCTTGATTACAACTATATTTATGTAAGCGGAAACGGAAATGATCAGGGTGAAGGTACTGAAATGTCACCTTTTAAAACACTTGCAAGGGCAAAGGAATACTTTTTGTCACTTGCCGACAACAAAAAAACTGTAATTTTGGTTGAATCAGGCACTTATGATATTTCAGAAGGTATCAATGTTGGTGAGGTTAATATTTTCGAGGATAAAAAAATTGCAGTATATCCTGCTGATGGGGCAGTTATAAATATGACAGGTGCAGATGTTATAATACCCGAGCTTGCTGATATGGAGATTAAAGAAGAGTTTATTCAGGCGGCGGCAGGAAAAATAAACGAAACTTATTCAAATGATTTTTATCAGGTTATGCCTGAATTTGAAATTGAAACAACAGATAACGGGTTTAACATAGTAACAAAAAACCGCGGTTCAAGAAGCTATACTATGAAGAGTATAATGGCATTTTATAAGCAGAACAATTCTATGGATAAGCTTACTCTTCAGGATTTTATAGTTTTAAGAGAGTCTAAAAATGGCGTAGATTTTCCTGTTATGGAAAATTATCCGACTGTAAAGATGTTTTTGTTTGACAGTTTGCAGTCTGCTATTCCTTTAGCACCGTCTCAGGTATTTAACGGAGGTGAAGGTACTGATGAGTAAGAAAATAATTTCCTTTATTTTAACTATATGTGTTGTTATTACTGCTTTTTCTTCAGTTGCCTATGCTGACGGTGTTGTTGTTGAAAAGGGACTTTCCGGCATAAATGTTACAGAATTTACTGATGGCATTAAGCTTACAGGTAATTCCGACAGTACTCAGCTTGTTTTTGTCAAAATAACTGACGGTACAAATGTTGTTTATGTTAATCAGTTTACCTTGAAAAAAGGTGTTGTAGAAGAAAGATGCTATTTTAAAAAGCCGGCAGGTGATATGCATGTTTATCTTAACAGTTACACACCGGCAGGCGGTGCAGATATTGAGGTTGAAAGAAATATTAATTCCGAGGGTATAAAGCTTGATGTACGCGAGGTTGAAACAGGAGTACAGCTTTACGGTACTGTTAATTGCAAGTGTCCTGTTGTTATTAAGATTACCGACAATAACAATAATGTTATATACTTTAATCAGTATAATTTTAACCCCGGCAATGTTTTGGAAAATTGTAATTTTAAATGGCCTGCAGTACGCAGTATAAATGTTTTGATTTATTCAAGAGACTCATCAATTGTTTTAAAAGATATATATGTTTCTCCTGAAGGAAGTGATTCCAATACAGGTACAGAGGCGTCACCTTTTAAAACGCTAAAGCGTGTACAGTCGGAAATTGAAAGTATCAAAACAAGCCTTACTTCCGCTCAGAAAGAAGATATAACCGTTTATCTTCGCGAAGGTGTATATTATGCAAGTGAAGATTCTTTATTTAACATAAGCAGTGCAAGCGGCGGAACAGATAATGTTTCTGTTCATTACACTTCATATGGTGATGAAAAGGTTTACCTGAATGCAGGTGTGAAAATACCATATTCTTCTTTTAAACCTGTAAGTGATGAGGCTGTGCTTGCAAGATTGTCTGACGATGTGGAAAGCAAGGTGCTTTGTGCAGACCTTTCGGAATTGAATATTGGCAATTACGGTTCACATATTCATTTTAGCCACGGCATTAATTATGATGATGTTAACCAGGCAGAGCTATTTATTGACGGTGATGCAATGAACGTTGCACGTTGGCCAAACAAAGGATTTGCATATACGGGGTATACGTCGGAAACTATTACTGTTGATACAACTGCAGCTGAAGTAACTGTTGAAAGTGTTGAAAACAGAGCTTTAAACTGGAAAAACGAAAAGTACGGACAGATAGAAGTATTTGTAGACCAGAACTTCAGTTCACGTTTTTCTGATATAAAAAGTGTTGATTTGGAAACAGGATATTTTAACATTACAAGAATTCCGTCATATACAGTTACAAGAAACAAGAGATATTACGTATTCAATATTTTAGAGGAACTTGATGCAGCAGGTGAATACTATATTGATAAAGATAACCACAAGCTTTATTATTACCCTGCAGAATCATTCAAAGAAAATTCATCAATTGAGCTTTCTGTTAAAAAGAATGTGTTGACAATAGATGGTGCTGAAAATGTAAGCTTTAATAACATTACTTTTGAAAATGCCACAAGTCGTCTTGTAAGTATTACAAATTCTAAAAATATTACTTTTACAGATTGTGTATTCAGAAACTGTGGAAATACAGGTATATACTGTAATTCATCATCTTCTGTCAATATTAATGGGGCAGAAATTTATAACACAGGTCTTTTGGGTGTATTTCTTGGCGGAGGTAACCTTGACGCCTTTAAGGATGGCACTGAAACTGAACTTGTTTGCGGAAACAACGTACTGGAAAACTCTCATATTTATAACACTTCTCGTTGGACATCTACTACAGGTCATGGAATATTTGTATATGGTGCAGGAAACTCTGTAAAGAATTGTACAATACATAATATAAATCACGCAGCAGTGGGTGTTCGAGGTGTTGAACACAAGATTGAAGGTAACGAAATATATGACGTATGTAAAACTGTAAATGATGCAGGTGCTATATACAGTGGCAGATATGTTTATTCAAGAGGAAATGTAATTTCAGGAAATTACATTCACGATGTTAAGGGATATTCAACAGGTGTGTTTGGTGTTTATTTTGATGATAAATTGTCCGGCAATACTATAAAGAATAATATTTTCCTTAACAATACGGGTGCTATCCGTGTTGCAGGCGGAAGAAATGTAAATGTTACAGATAACTTTATTTACAATTGTTCCCGCAGTATACATTATCCAAGTAATATTGATTACAAATGGGAAATCAGCGAGTTTGAAGCTTTGTCCGATGGTTTTAAACAACGCTACCCGGATATTATGGATGTAATTTCGGATGTTAATCCTACATATCCGAAAAACAGTACAATAAAGGGCAATGCTATTTATAACAGTGCCAACCCTGATATTGGTGCTGAAGTTAAAGCTTATGCTAAAGAATATGATATACCGGAAGGTAAGGATATAGGTATCTATTTTGGAAAATAGCTTTTGAAAGGAGTTTTATTATGGAAAAAATACTTAAAAAAATGACTTTTGAACAAAAGCTTGAGTTCCTTACAGGTATGGGAACAGAAACTGATTTACATAAGGAGCTTGGTATTCCTGAAATCCGTTTTACAGACGGACCTGCAGGTGTCAGAACCGTAATAGATGCAATAGATGGGGAGGGATGCACTTGCATCCCTTCTTCTGCTGCGTTGGGTGCAAGCTGGAGTGTGGATGTGGTTGAAAAGTGTGCAAAGGTTATTGCTAATGATTGTAAAAAGCTTGGATTTGATATTTTGCTTGCTCCGGGTGTAAATATGAAACGTACACCAAGATGCGGGCGTAATTTTGAATATTTTTCAGAGGACCCGATGCTTTCGGGAATACTTGGTGCCGCATACATTAACGGACTTGAAAATGAAGGTGTGGGTACAAGCCTTAAGCATTTTGCTGCAAATAATCAGGAAAGAGACAGACTGTACATAAATGCAGATATCGATGAGCGTACTTTAAGAGAAATTTACCTGAGAGCTTTTGAGCTTGCTCTTGAAAATTCAAAGCCTTCAACAATTATGTGTGCTTATAATATGTTAAACGGAATATATTGCTTTGAAAATAAATATCTGCTGAATGACATTTTAAAAGAGGAGTGGGGTTACGAGGGTACCGTCATTTCAGACTGGGGTGCTGTTCATAATTCTGCCAATGCAATTGCAGGAGGTCTTGACATTCGCATGCCATATAATGCCTGCGGTGCTGAAGAATTGCGCGAAGGTGTTGAACGCAAAATTGTATCAGAAGAAGATATTGACAGGGCAGTAATCAGTAAGCTTAAATTTGTATTTTCACTTGCCCGGAAAAGGCAGAAGCTTCAAAGCTACAGCCGTGACCTTCAGCATGAAATGGTACAGGAAGCTGCAGGAGAATGTATTACACTTCTGAAAAATGACAATGATGTTTTGCCAATAAAACCGGAAAAGTACAAAAAGATACTTGTTGTTGGCAGACTTGCAGAAAAACCTGTTATTTTCGGTTCAGGTTCGGGTAAGGTATGGGTTAATGATGAAAGAATAGACAAGCCTCTTGACTATATAAGAAAATACGGTGAGGAAAACGGTATTCAGGTTGATTATCAGGAAATATACAATGATAAGTATATTGGCGCGGAAAATGTAAAGTTTTTAAACAAGCTTATGCCCGGTGATTATGACGCCATCATTGTGTTTATAGGTAATAACTACGGAAGTGATTGTGAAACTGAATATTGGGACAGAGATGTTTTGCATTTCCAGAATTATATGAATGGTATGGTTAATTCATCTGCAGATTCCTGCAAAAATGTAATCGCCGTTATGCAGACAGGTTCTGCTACAATTCCAACCTACTGGCACAAAAGAATAAACGGAATTATTCAGATGTGGTATGCAGGGGAAGGCGGAGGAAAAGCTATTGCCGATGTTCTTTTCGGTAAGGTTAACCCTTCAGGTAAGCTTTCTGAAACTTTTATAACAAAAGAAAGAGATGATATGGATGTAATTGGTGATGGCTACAAAACCTGGTACAAAGAAGGGTTGTTTGTGGGTTACAGACATTATGACAATGACGATCGTGATGTGTGGTTCCCGTTTGGGCATGGTCTTTCTTACACAAAGTTTGAGTATAGCGATATTGAAATAAATGATGGTGAAGTTACTTTTAAGGTGAAAAATGTAGGTGAAACAGAGGGTAAAGAGGTTGTACAGCTTTATGTTCATCAGGTTAATTCTACTGTTATAAGACCTTATAAGGAGCTTAAGTTTTTTGATAAAATTAATCTTAAACCCGGTGAAGAAAAAACTGTGGTGTATAAATTGAAAGAAAGAGATTTTCAGTATTACAGTACGGCTTTGCATAAATGGTATGCAGAAAGCGGAGTTTATGAAATATTAATTGGTGCATCTTCAAAAGACATTCGTCTTAAAGCATCATTTGAATATAAAAATAACGATAATTATTGTGAAAGAAACAGGAAATCTCAGTTTATTATGGCGTAGAATTGTGTAAGTCAAAAATACAGGTAATAACATTAAGGAGAATAAAAATGAAAGAAAAATTTGTAAATGATTTATTAAGTAAAATGTCACTTGAAGAAAAAGTGGGACAATGTTTTGTTATAGGTTATGTAGGTTCTATGATAACTCCTGAAATCCTGCGCAGAATTAAAACTTACTACCCTGCAGGTATAAGAGCTGGTCTTATGTGGCGTATCAGAACAGTAAAGCACGACCCTAACGGTACAAATACAGACTTTGCTAGCAGATTGCAAAGACCTTTTAAAGGTGCTATAAAGGACTTTTTGCCTGATATACCTGTACCTCATTTTACAAACGAGGAATTTTGTGAGTATTTGAATGTGCTTAAGAAAACTGCAGCTGAAAATAAAAATGCTATTCCTTTACATATTACATTTGACTTTGAAGGAGACGTAAGTGCCGATTACTACAGAGGCGGAATAAAATATTTCCCAAGCTGTATGGGTATTGCGCACAGCGAGGATAAAAATCTGGCACACGATGTTGCGTGGGCAGTTGGCAGACAGCTTGCACCTTTAGGATTTTCGTGGATACATTCACCGGTGCTTGATGTTAATACAAATCCGAAAAATCCTGAAATTGGTACACGCAGTTACAGTGAAGACCCTGCAGAGGCGGCGGAATATGCTATTGAGGCATTGAAGGGCTTTAAAGAGGCAGGTATAGTTGCTACAGGTAAGCATTTCCCCGGAAGAGGACCTTCTGCTGCAGATGCTCACCACGGTTTGCCTATTATAGACGAGCCGAAAGAAGAATTGATGAGACATTTAGAACCATACAGAGAACTTATTAAAAACGGGTTGCCTGCTATTATGACAGCACATACTGCATATCCTGCGTTTGATGATTCAGGTCTTCCTGCTACACTTTCAAAGCCTATTGTAACAGATTTGCTTAAGGGCGAGCTTGGCTTTAAGGGCGTTGTTACCACCGACGAAATTACAATGGGAGGTATTGTGGCTAAATTTGAAGTTAAGGATGCTTGTATCAAAGCTATTGAGGCAGGTTGTGACCTTGTTTTGCTTCGTGATGAGGGCGGTTTGATTGATGAGGTTATTCCTGCAGTTATTGAAGCAGTTAAATCGGGCAAATTGCCGGAAGAAAGAATAAACGATGCGGTTACAAGAACTCTTGGCGTTAAGTATGATTACGGATTTTTTGACAGAAATCCTGAACTTGATGTTTCAAAAGCAAGTGAGGGTATAAATGACCCTAAGGTGGCTGAAATTGCAAAAAAAGCTGCTGTAGGTGCAATTAACGTAATAAGAGATGAAAATAAGTTGTTGCCTTTATCTAAGGAAACAAAGGCTTTGTTTGTGTATCAGGTAAATCCGTTGCACGAAAGAACAAACACTCAAAGTCTTAATCCTGCAACTCCATGGCTTGAAATGCTTAAATATTCCGACAATGTATACTGCGTTGAAACAAATATGAGCTTTAATGAGTCAGACAGAAAGCGTGTTTACGAAAGAATAGATGAATGTGATGTTATTATAGTAACTAACTACTTTGACAGAAGAAGTCCTGAAAGCGGAAACAGCTTTGTTAAAGAGCTTCACGAAAAAACAGATAAACCTATTATAGTAATTACAAATTCACCTTATGGTTTTACTGTTTTGCCTGAATATAAGACTGTAATATGTTCTTACAGTTCTTCACTTGAAAGTGCAAAGGAAGTTGCGAAGAAACTTTTTGAATAAAAATTCGGAGGAATAAATTTGGATTATAAATTGTATTCGCCTGAAAAAAACGGAATAAAAAGTGAAAATATAATAAATTTCATAAAAGATTTGTCATCTTGTTGTAAGGCAAGAGAAATACATTCATTTATGATTATGAGAAACGGCAATGTTCTTGCAGAAGGGTATAATGCCCCTTACACTTCTGAAACTGAACACGATATATTTTCAGGAAGCAAGGCTTTTGCTGCAATGGCAATAGGTTTTGCAATTGATGAAGGTCTTATTGATTTGGATGACAAGGTTGTTGATTATTTTGAAGACCTTGTGCCTGAAGAGGCGGATTTTCGTATAAAAGAAATTACTGTAAAAAATCTGCTTACTATGACTGTCGGGCAAACAGGAGACCCTGTACATTGTGCTACAAAAAGCGAAAATGATGATTGGCTTTACAACTTTTTCAGGCGTGAATTTGTTGTAGACCCCGGAAAAGAATTCCGTTATGATGGTTTTGCTACATATATGTTATCTGCTTTGATAAACAGAGTTTCAGGGCAGGATATGTTTTGCTACTTAAAGCCAAGGCTTTTTGAGCCTATGGGTATGAAGGTTCCATACCATATAAAAGATAAATACGGCATATGTATTGGTTATACAGGTATGAAGCTTTCAATATCTGATTTTGCCGGGATAGGACAATTGTTCCTTGACGGAGGCAAATACAAGGGCAGACAAATATTGCCTGAAGGTTGGGTAGAGCTTGCAACCTCAAAGCATATAGATACGCCAAATACCACAACGGGAAAGGATTGGAATCAGGGTTATTGTTTCCAGATGTGGAGAGGAAGGCATAATACCTACAGATTTTGCGGTGCCTTTGGGCAGATGTGCGTGGTTATTCCAGACCTTAATATGATTTTTGCGGTTAATTCAGGGTGTGATAACAATAAAATTCATACAATACTTGAGGATTTTTATAAAAACATTCTTTTTGAATTTGTTAAGCCTTTACATGAAGAAAAAAGCTATGCTCTGAATGGTTTTTTCAAACGTCTTGTTATTGAACCTGCAGATGAAACAAAATGCTTTATTCATCTTCAGGGAAAGGAAAATTTCAAATTACCCTGCGGTATAGGAAGAAGTATTGCTTCTGACCCTTTATTTACTGATTTGGTTGCTGTAAATCCACAGGGGGGAGAAAGGATCTTTTATTCCAAGCTTGAAGGTATTGCAAATGAAAATTTTTGTATCACGATTAAAATAACAGGTTCGCCATCGGCAATATTTATAAGTGTTGTTGATGGTGTGACGAAAATAGAATATAAAAGATGTAAGGTGTGAGGTGATTTTATGGAAAGATTAATTAAAATTGGTAACGTTGTTAAAAAGAAATCATCAGAAATTGAAAAATCAAGAATAGGACTTGGCTTTGAAAAGCTTGACAGAGGTGTTTTTGACCCGGAAAAGGTTTATGACAAGGTGGAAGAAACAGGTGTAAAATGGATTCGTTTGCAGTCGGGATGGGCGCGTACTGAAAAGGAAAAAGGTGTTTATGATTTTAAATGGCTTGATGATGTTGTAGATAATCTTCTTGCTCGTGGTTTAAAGCCGTGGCTTTGTCTTTGCTATGGCAATGGACTTTACAGTGAGGATGCCGCAAAAATATTTGGTGCGGTTGGTGTTCCTCCTATTTTTGATGAGGAATCAAAGAGAGCATGGGCAAACTATGTAGAGGCCACGGTTAAGCGTTATATAGGTAAAATTGACCTTTTTGAAGTGTGGAATGAACCTGATGGTCATTGGTGCTGGAAACACGGTATAAACCTTACAGAGGTTGGGCAGTTTAACATAGATACTGCAAAGGCAATTAAGAAGGGCAACCCCGATGCAAAGGTTGTTGGCGGTGTAATGTGTAAAAGAAGTCTTCGTGATATGACTGAAGCCTTTGAAACAGGAATGGGAGATTACCTTGATTACGTTTCGTACCATCAGTATACTCACGATGAAAGTACAGTTATACCGTATGTTAAGGCACTTCGTTCGCTTTGCGAGTCTTACAACAATAAAATTAAAATTATACAGGGTGAATCGGGTTCACAGTCAAGAAGTGACGGCAGAGGTGCCGTAAGAAGAGGCTGCTGGACACCTCTTAAACAGGCTAAACAATTGTTAAGACACACTGTAGTAGACTTGATTTCAGGGGTTGAATTTGCTTCATATTTTTCATGCGTGGATATGATAGAAGCACTAAACGGTGTAGTGGGAGATGCCGCATCTTATAATGATTTTGGCTATTTTGGTGTTCTTGGAGTGGAATTTGACGAAAACGGAATGCCAAAGGATGAATATAAACCAAAAATTTCTTTTGGTGCTTTACAGACATTGTCATCAATTTTTTACAATGACTATGAATGCTGTGATGTGCCTGTTTACAGAGTACCTCAGGAGTCTCCGCGTATTTTCGGTATGGACTGTAATGATGCAAGCATTGTACAACAGGGCTTTAGTAAACCAAACGGTTCAAAGGCATTCGTTTACTGGAATGCTACAAACATCATGACTGCCGATTATGAATCAACAGTTACTTATGATGTTGCACATCTTGGTGATGATATAAAGATTATTGACCTTATGAACGGAACGGTATATAAATTCTCAGAAGATATGATTCAGGATACAGGCTTTGGTACATTTAAGCTTGTTAATATTCCTTTAAAGGATTATCCTCTGATGATTACATTTGGTGATTTTGCGGAAATTGAATAAATTTTATGAATTTGAGGTGTTAAGTATGAAAAAACAGACTTTTGCTTTATTTTTTGGTAATCGTGGTTTTATGCCTGCAGAGTTAATTGAAGGTGCTCGTGAAGATATGATTAAAGCAGTAACGGATGCAGGTTACGACTACATAATTATGGACAAGGATGCAACAAGATATGGTGCGGTTGAAACTCGTGACGAGGGTAGGACTTACGCAAAATGGCTTAAGTCAAATGAGGGTAAATATGATGGTGTTATACTTTGTATGCCTATTTTTGTTGACGAAAACGGTGCGGTTACTGCACTTCAGGATGCAGGAGTACCTATTTTGATGCAAGCTTATCCTGATGAAATAGGTAAGATGGATTTTCAGCACCGTAGGGATGCATACTGCGGAAAATTTTCTGTAACTGATGTTTTTGAACAGTATAAATTACCTTATACGGTTTTGAAACCCCATGTTGTACATCCTCTTACTGATGAATTTGCACAAAATCTTCATGATTTTGCGGCAATTTGCAGAGTAGTAAATGGTATGAAAAGGTTTACAATTGGATGTATAGGTGCAAGGACTACTGCATTTAAAACAGTTCGCTTTGATGAACTTACAATGCAACGTCATGGTATTAATGTAGAAAGTTTTGACCTTTCGGAATTATTTGAATTTGTAAGGGCTAAGTTGGATAATGACCCGAAAGTGTTGGATAAAAAGGCTGCTTTGGAAGCTTATACGGATTTTACCAACGTACCTGAAGATAAGAAAATTATGCTGGCAAAAATCAGTGTAGTAATTGATGAATATATTGAAGAATATCACCTTGACGCTATTTCTTTGCGTTGTTGGAATGAAATGGAAACATATCTTAGAGTTTGTCCGTGCGTACTTATAAGTGAACTTAACGACAGAGGAATAACGGCATCCTGTGAAATTGATATGTGTTCGGCTATTACTATGCGTGCACTATCTCTTGCAACACAAGGACCTGCTGCGTGTCTTGACTGGAACAATAATTATGGTGATGACCCTGATAAAGTAATTCTTTTCCATTGTGGTTCAACTGCTCAGAAGCTTATGGCAGCAAAGGGTACAGTTACATCACATAAAATGTTTGACAAAGGCGATCCCGGTAGCGGTTGGGGAACTAACGAGGGAAGAATTGCATCATTCCCCATGACATATTCAAACTGCAAAACAGAAGACGGAAAAATAACAATATATTTCAGTGAGGGAAAATTCACCGATGATGTAATAGAAGATTCATTTTTTGGCTGTGGCGGTGTGGCTAAAATTGATAATTTGCAGGATAAACTTATAAAACTTGCAAGGGGTGGATTCAAACACCATACAACAGTTGCCAATGGTCATGTTAAAATGATTCTTGAAGAGGCTTTTAAATATTATCTCGGTTATGATGTTGTTGATATAGAGGTGTAAGTTTATGATTATTACAGGTCTTGATGTAGGAACAAGCGGTTGTAAGCTTACGGCATATGATGAAAAGGGAAACTGGGTTTATAATTCATATAGGGAATACGAAGTAAAACGTATGAATAGTGAGCATGAGATTGATGCTGATGTTATATTTGCAGCCGTGTGTGAGGTTATAAAGGATGTATATTCAAAATGCGGAATTTCAGCAATAGGGGTAACTACGTTTGGTGAAACTTTTGTAGCAATTGATAAGGATGATAATGTTTTGTTGCCGTCTATGCTTTATACAGACCCACGTGGCGAGGATGAGTGTGTTGAACTGTGTAATGCTTTGGGCGAAGAAAAAATAGCGGAAATTTCCGGTGTAAAACCACATCAAATGTATAGCTTGCCTAAAATAATGTGGATTAAGAAAAATCGTCCGGAGGTATATAAAAAAATAAAAAGAATATTGCTTATACAGGATTATATAATATACAAGCTTACGGGAAATGCCGTTATTGATTATTCACTTGCTGCAAGAACTATGGCGTTGGATATACAAAAAAAATGCTGGAGTGATGAAATAATTGAAGCGGCAGGAATTGATAAGAACTTACTTTCCGAAGTTGTTCCTAGTTTTAATGTTGCGGGAAAAGTAACGGATAATATTGCAAGAAAGCTTGGTATAAACCCGGATATTACAATTGTTAATGGTTCACATGACCAGGTTGCCGCCGCAGTAGGAGCAGGAGTGTTTTCACCGGGACAAGCTGTTGACGGAACGGGAACTGTTGAATGTGTAACACCTATATTTGATAGAATTCCTGAAAATTTTGATTTGTATAATGAAGGGTATTCTGTGGTACCTTATGTGTTTGACAATACATATGTATGTTATGCTTTATCTTTTACCGGTGGTGCAGTTATAAAATGGTTTAAAGATAATTTTACCGTTAATAAAACTTATGGAGAATTAGATGCAGATGTTCCTGATAATGCTACCGGTATTTTGGTTATGCCGCATTTTGCAGGTGCTGCAAATCCATATATGGATAATGGCTCGAGGGCATCGTTTATAGGGCTTACCTTAGAGCATAAAAGCGGGGATGTCTACAAAGCACTTATGGAAGGTGTAACTTATGAAATGATGGTTAACATTGAACATCTTGAAGGTTTTGGAATTCGTCCTGAAAAATTATATGCAACAGGTGGAGGAGCAGCTTCTGCTATATGGTTGCAGCTAAAGGCAGATATACTTAACCGACCAATAATTGCTATTGAAGCAAAAGAGGCAGGTACTTGTGGTACCTGTATGATGGTTGGGGTTGCAGTAGGTGTATATAAGGATTTATATGAGGCAAAAAAATATTTTGTTAAAGAAAAAGGTGTTTATTATCCTGAAGCAAATAAAGTAGAAACGTACAGAAAATATTTTCAGGCGTATAAAAAAATATATGGTGCTGTAAGACATATAACAGAGGAACTGTAAATAGGAGGATAAAAATGTTAATGAATTTAAAGGAAATCCTCGAAATTTCCGAATTGAAAAAATGTGCAATAGGTTCGTTTAATACACCGAATATGACAAGTATAAAGTCGGTTATTTCTGCGGCGGAAGAACTAAATGAACCCGTAATAATTACTCATGCTCAATTACATGAGGAAATGGGGCTTTGTAAAATGGATGAGATTACTCCTGTGATGTTGTTTTTTGCAGAGAGGGCAAAGGTTCCTGTTTGCGTACATCTTGATCACGGCGAAGATCTTGACTACATAAAAAGAGCTCTTGAACTTGGTTACAATTCAGTTATGTATGATGGTTCACATCTTGGAGAAAAAGAAAATCTTATCAATACAAAAAAAGTTGTGGAAATGGCAAATGAATTTGGTGCATCTGTAGAAGCGGAGGTAGGCTCTATGGGTGCCAGAGAATTAGGAGTATGTGCAGATGACTGTATATATACAGACCCCGAAGCTGCGGTTCAATTTGCTGAAGAAACCGGTATAGATGCTCTTGCATGTGCATTTGGTACAGTACATGGATTGCACCTTAAAGAACCAAAGTTGGATTTTGAACGACTTGAAAAAATTAATAGTCTTGTGAAAATTCCATTGGTTATGCATGGCGGAAGCGGTGTAAGTATTGAGGATTATAAAAAGGTAATAGCCTTGGGAATAAGAAAAATAAATTATTATACATATATGGCAAAAGCCGGTGGAACAGCAGTTTCGATGATGCGTGATAAGACTTTTTTTCATGACATTGAGGTTGAAGCTATGAAAGCTATGAAGGAAGATATAATGGGAGCAATTAAAATATTTGCAAATAAGTAATTATGTGAATAGTCAGGAAGGAAGAAATATATGAAGATAGTAATACTTGATCATCCAAGAGAAAATCCGGGAGAAATAAATTGGTCCGGCTTTGAAAAATACGGTGAGGTCGTGAAATATTCACGTACCATACCCGAAGATGTTGTGGAACGTATTGGGGATGCTGAGGTTGTATTTTTAAACAAAACAGATCTGAAAAGAGAAATGATAGAGCAATGTAAAAATCTGAAGTTTATTTCTGTTATCGGAACCGGGTACAATACTGTAGATGTAGCCGCAGCAAAAGAAAAGGGAATAATGGTTGCAAATGTTCCGTCTTACGGCACAGAGGCTATTGGTCAGCATGCCATAGCACTACTGCTTGAAATAACAAATCATGTGGGATATCATGACGGTGAAGTGCGTAAGGGAAGAAAAACTTCTGACAGAGACTGGTGTTTCTGGGATTACCCGAGTATTGAGCTTGAAAACAAGACTATCGGTATAATAGGTCTTGGAAGAATAGGGCAGATAACTTCACGTGTTGCACAGGCTTTTGGTATGAAGGTGCTTGCATTTGATTCTTATCAGAATCAGGAACTTGTAAATGACAACTGTAAGTATACTGACCTTGATACTTTGCTTGCAAATTCTGATGTTATTGCTTTGCATTGTCCGCTTTTTCCTGAAACAGAAAATATAATAAATAAAAATACAATTGCAAAAATGAAGGATGGCGTTATTATTATCAACAACAGCCGTGGTGGTCTGGTAGTGGAAGAGGACCTTGCAGATGCACTTAACAGCGGAAAGGTGTATGCCGCAGGTCTGGATGCTGTAAAAGATGAGCCTATCAGTATGGATAACCCACTTTTGAAAGCCAAAAATTGCTTTTTTACTCCGCATATAAGCTGGGCGGCTATTGAATGCAGACAACGTCTTATTGACTATTCTGTTGATAATTTAAAACACTATCTTGAGGGTAATCCTATTAATATAGTAAATGCATAAAAGGGGTATTAACATGAATAAGTATTTAAGATTAAAAGAAAAACTTGAAAACAGGGAAAAAGTACTTGGTACAACAATGATAATGTTCAAAACTCCACTTATATTGGAACAGATGAACTGTGATGAACTTGACTACGTTCTTTTTGACGCGGAACACGGAGTTTTTAATACTGAAAATCTTGTGGAACTTTTGCAGGTGTGCCGTCTTATGGGGTTACCTGCTATGGTTCGTGCAAAGGATAGTGAATATCATCTTATAGCTAAGGTTATAGATATGGGTGCTGATGGTATAATGATTCCGCGAACAGAAAGTCTTGAACAATTAAAAACTGCTGTTGATGCGCTTTTGTTCTATCCTGAGGGTAGAAAAGGTTGTGGTGGAGTAGGTCAGTTCCGAAAGGGTGAATCTCCTGATGAATTTAAAAACACACGTTTCTTAATGCCACAGATTGAATCGCCCAAGGGTATTGAACTTTTGCCTGAAATGCTTGAAAAATACGGTGAATATATAAGTGCAGTAATGATTGGTCCATACGATTTGTCTGTTATGGTGGGTACGCCAAGAAATATAAAAAGCTCCGTAATGATTGAGGCAATTCAAAAGATTTTTGATATAAGCAATTCTTACGGTAAGTCCTGCGGTATATTTTGTGATGACGAGGTTTTGGCACAAAAATATCGCGATATGGGATGTAATGTTCTTTGGACAAGCACTGATAAGGATTTCTATATGAGAGGATATAACATGGAAATGGAAGTGCTTAAAAATATTAAATAATATATTCTGAGGTGATATTATGCAGTATGAAAAATTAGCAGGTCTGGATAAAAAAGTTTCTAAAATGGTTTTTGGTACAGCTACTCCGTTGCTTTTTGCGGCAGTTGCACCAAATGCAGGTAAAACTGAAGAAGATAAAGCGTTTAAACTGTTGGATACTGTCTATGGAGCCGGGATAAATACTTTTGATTGTGCCGCACATTACGGGGAAGAAATTCTGGGAAGATGGATGGAAAGCAGAGGTAACCGTGATGAGTGCGTGGTTATAACAAAAGGTGCCCATCCAAATCAGTGGCGTGACAGAGTAACAGATTATGATATTTTGTCAGATGCAAATGATTCGTTAAAAAAGCTTAAAACAGATAAAATAGATATTTATATGTTGCACAGAGACAGCCATGTTGTACCTGTAGAGATTATTGTAGATGCTTTAAACCGCCTGTATGATGAAGGTAAGATAGCTGTATTCGGAGGTTCTAACTGGACTCATAAGCGAATAGAAGAAGCTAATAAATATGCTGATAAAAATAATTTAGTTCCATTTTCGGTAACCAGCCCCAATTTTGGTTTGGCAGAGCAGATTGCAGATCCGTGGACAGGCGATGCAAAGTTTGCAGATGGATGTGTAACAATTTCAGGTCCTGAAAACAGAGAAGCAAGGGAATGGTATATAAATAATTCTATGCCTGTTTTTGCATATTCAAGCCTTGCAAGAGGTTTTTTCTCAGGTGCATTTACAAGTGCCTTCCCTGAAAAAGCAAAGCAGATAATGGACGAACCCGGTATTATCGGATATTATTGTGAACAAAACATCGAAAGATTAAAAAGATGCGAAATTCTTGCAGAAAAAATGGGTGTTACTGTTCCGCAAATTGCAATGGCGTGGATTTTTAATCAGCCTATGAGTGTGTTTGCTCTTTCGTCACCTGTTACTGCTGAACAGTTGAATTCTAATATAGAAGCACTTGACATCAAGCTTTCAGAAGATGAAGTCAAATGGCTTGATCTTGAAATTTCATGATACATACAGTTAACGGATTATATGATAAACAGGAATTTTCTCCCATACTTATTCATGAGCATATACGTTGTATGTCAAATGATTTATATATTGCTTTTGGTAAAAAATGGATTGATGAAGATAGATTGGTTGAATATTCTGCCAAAATTTTGAAAGCTTTGAAAACAAAGTATGGTGTGAATTTTTTTGTTGACGGAACACCGATAGATTTGGGAAGAGATGTTGGTATAATGAAAAGAATTTCTCAAAAATCAGGTGTGGAAATTGTTGCATCAACAGGTCTTTATCACTATATGGGATGTGCCACAAGCAAACGTGATGTGAATGAAATTGCTGATTGGTTTGTTGAAGAATATCAAAACGGTATTCAGGATACCGGTATTAAACCCGGTATTTTAAAGTGTGCTACCGAGGGTGATGAAATTTCCAATGACAATGCAAAGCGTATTGGTGCAACAGGCATTGCACAGTATAAAACAGGATTGCCTGTATACATTCACAGTAGTCATTTGGGGGATGTTGCATTAAGGCAGATTGATATTTTGTTGGAAAAAGGAGCAAATGCTGAAAAAATTATCATTGGTCATTCTTCAATAAACTATGATTTTAAGTATCTTGAAAAATTACTTAAATGTGGGTGTTTTGTTTGTATTGACCAATGTCACCGTTTTGTAAGCAAGCTGGACGAAATACTGAATTCTGCTGTAAGGCTTTGTGAAAAGGGATATGAGGATAAAATATTGTTTTCCAACGATATATGTATTTATTCCGATTTTCTTAAAAAGGGATATACCGGACTTGAAAAAAGCGAAAGTGAACATATTGATAAATTTGGATTTGTATTTGAAAATATGTATAATGCTTTTGAAAAGGCAGGAGGAAACAGGAATCTCTGGAATAAAATTATGTGTGAAAATCCATTTACAGTTTTAAATGTGGATAAGCAGTAAACATTTGAAAATTGAGGTGATAAATGTGAGAATGGTTTTAAAAGACGGAAAGAGAAAGGTGCTTACCTTAAGCTACGATGACGGAGTTGTTCAGGATAAAAGATTTGTTAATATACTTGATAAATATGGTATAAAATGTACATTTAATATTAATTCAGGAAAGTATTGCCCTGAAGATGAAGATGGTGTAAGAGGAAGAATGACAAAAGCTTCAGCTTTAAAGCTTTTTAAAAATTCTGTTCATGAGGTTGCGGCACATTCTTACAGCCATCAGTTTTTGGAAAGGCTGTCTGCAGCTGAAGTTATATATGAAATAACGGAAGATAAAAGAAATCTTGAAAAAGATTTTGGGGTAATTGTAAGAGGTATGGCATATCCATTTGGTTCTTACAATGATGAAGTTGTGGATATTCTGGATAAATGCGGAATAGCGTATTGCAGAACTACAAAATCCACCGAAAATTTTAAATTTCCCGAAAATTGGCTGACTTTGCATCCTACCTGTCATCACAATAATAAAAGACTTATGGAGCTGGCAGAGCTTTTTGCGGAAAAGGAAAACCGTTGGAAACAACCTGAAATGTTTTATCTTTGGGGGCATAGCTTTGAGTTTGATGATAATGATAACTGGGATGTGATAGAAAAATTTTCGGCTTATATGGGTAACCGTGATAACATATGGTATGCAACAAATATTGAAGTTTACAACTATGTTGAGGCATATAAAAACTTACAGGTATCATACGATAAAAACATTGTGCATAATCCTTCATCAATTGATGTGTGGTTTGATATGGACAATGAAACATACTGTGTAAAAGCAGGGGAGACTATATATATAAATCAGGAGGTATAAATATGAAAAAATCATTTTCACCATATGTAAGACCTGCAAAGGGTGCATGTGAAAACGGAGTAAATATTGATATGTATGGCTTTTCGGCAGTATATACTGAACCGCCGGAGCTTAATGATGAGCACCTTATGCAGAAGGGAAATGAAAATCCCATTAAAAAAATAAAGCTTAAAAAGAGCGGTGAAATAAAAAGTAATTATATTGGTGTATGTACCAACAGAATCCCTCGTGTTCCCGAGGATTGTTCGCCCATTGTAAGCGTACATAATCTTATTGACGGAAATATTTCCACTTGCTGGTCATCGCGTTCTCACTCCAGAACAGATGATTTGCCTGTATGGTTAAGAATTGATATTGCAAAGGAAACAAAAATAGATAAAATAATTATAAAAAAACGTCCTATAACCTTTTGCAGAACAGATTATAAGGGCTCTTATATACCAAGTAAGGGTGCACAGGAAATAGGCAGGGCAATGGTAAAAAATGTTACAATAAAAACTTCACGTGATGCATATGAATGGGAAACCCAATTTGAGGGTGAAGTTGACCGTGACAACCTTGAAGAATTTGTTTTTGACATTAACGGCAAAAGTGCAAAACAGATTTTAATTGTCGGCAAGGATATGGATGCCTGCGAAAACTGGATATATTCATTTTCTGTTGCTTGTATAGAAGTTATTGATATGAACGGAAGAAACGTTGCACTTCATTCAAAAGGTGCGGCTATATATACAAATTCAACACGAGACTTTGGTGATGATGAACGCGGTGTGTCTATGTACAACTGGTTACTTCAGGCAGATTTGGGCTTTAAATGGGCAAGAATGGGTTATCATGATGACCCTATTAACTGGCATTGGGTTGAACGTGAAGAGGGTGTTCTTAAAATGGACCCTCTTACAGAAGATGCTATAGATATGTTAGTGGAAAATGGTGTAAACATTGTTTATTGTCTGAATTTCGGTAACCGTTTGTATGAAGGCTATAAAGAACGCAGATTCCCTCAGCTAAGAGAATGGTATTATGAAACACCATATCCGCCTACAAGTGAAAAGGCTCTTAAGGCGTGGGATGAATATGTCAAATTCTCTGTTAACTACTTTAAAGACAGGGTTGCATATTTTGAAATATGGAACGAATGGAACGGTTCAGGATATTGGGGAGATGTTCCAAATGTAGAACAGTATATTTCTCTTGCAAAAAGAACTATAAAGCTTATTCGTGAAATTTCTCCTGATATTAAAATAATGATGGGTAGTTTTGCACAGTTTATTCATGACCAGACTCCTGAAAATGCTGACTGGAATATGGAAATGTTCTTTAAAGCTTTAAAAGAGCTTGCATCAGAAGTTGATGCTATTGGCTACCATCCGTTTTATCAGCCGGATTTATGCAGTGAGCGTTATCTGAATTATACGGAAAACGTACATAGATTTAAAAAATACTGTGAGGATTGGGGCTTTAAGGGTAATGTGTATATGGCAAGTGAGTTTGCCGTAGGTTCTATGTATCCGACAACTTTGCCTGATGCACCGGGTTGCTGGTTTGGTGATCACGGCAGAATTAATTATTCTGAAATAGAAAAGGCAAAGGTTCTTACACAACTTAATATAAAACATTCTGCACTTGGTATTCAGTCTATTTTGTGTGCTTTGTCAAATAATGACTATCCGCTTGACCTTAGCCTTCTTCGAATGGGGTATGATTCTCACCCTGTTCAGTCAAGACATCCGGGTATAGCTTATTATGTAGCCAGAAACAGTTGTACTATAATGGATGAATATGAACCTGCAAAATTTGATATTACATGCTCTGTAACTGAAAGAGTAGAGGCTTACCCAATGGAAAAAGACGGAGCAAAGGGTATAGTTTTGTGGACTACTCATAAGGTATGTGATGAATGTGAAGGTATTTTGATGGATGTAACTGCATCTGTTGCAGGTAAAACTGTAAGAGCATACAATATGATAAACGGTGAGGTTGTTGAGCTTAATGCTGAATATGAAACCGGTAAAACAATTATCCGTGACGTTATTGTAAGAGATGTTCCTATGTTAATTGAAATTGACAATTAAGGACCGTGCAGAGTATATCTGTATGTGTGAAAATAGCTTTTGAAATAAAAGAAATGTAAAAAGTTCGAAATAAACCGACACCCTGATTGTCAGATTTTGTCTGACTTTTGGAGGTCGGTTTATTTTTTACAATTCGCTATAAATTGGCTTGTTTTTCTTTCTGTAATTAGCAGGTGAAATACCAACTTTGCTTTTGAATAGGTTTGAAAAATAAAACTCATCAGTAAATGATAAATTTATGGAAATTTGCTTTACTGACAGATTTGTATTTATAAGTAGGTCTTTTGCGTGACTGATTTTTTTATTTAGCACATATGTGTAAGGTGTTACTCCGTATGTTTTTTTGAAAACACGTATTATGTGTGATTCTGACTTTGACAGATACTCGCAAAGATTCTTCATCTTAAAATCGGATATTGCATTGATATCAAGATAATCTTTTATTTTTTCAGCTAAATCAGGTGTTAGGTTTTCTGTTTGGGCATGAATTTTCATTTTAAAGAAAATTCTGTTGATTATGCCCATTATTTCTGTTGTGTTGTCGCCTTTTCTTGCCTTTGTAAGATTTATTATTTCACTGATATCATTCTTAATATCCAGTCCTTTAAAATGGTATAAATTATTAAGCTGATACGCTTCAATAAGCTTTTCAATTAATTCGCCGGAAATAGCCACAAAGCTTTTTTTCCATGGGTTTTCACTGTCCGAATAATAATGTTGGGCTTTTTTCGGGTGCAAAAGATAGCTATCACCTGCTTTTGGATAAAAGGTTTTATTTTCTATATGCACAGTACCTTCACCATTTTCAATGTATTCAATGCAAGTAACAGGAGTGTTGCTTGTACGCATAACCTCGTATGTTTTATCAGGATATGTTGTACCGCACATACGAATGTTGCATAGTTCTCTTGAAAATTCCTTTTGAGTTATATAATATATATCTTCGTTTATTGCATTTTTCATATCAATATTCCTCATATATTTATCTATATTTTATATGGATATGTAGAAATTATAGCAGTATAATATAAGTATGTCAATATATTTAAGGAGGGGAAAGTATGAAAAAAAGACCTGCTGCAGTACCATTGGTGACCGTTGACCCGTATTTTTCAATCTGGTCCTGCAACGATAAATTATATGACGGCTATACTAAACATTGGACAGAAACTCCGTGGCCCATTTACATCGGTTTGCAGATGAAGGGACAAGTGTTTACCCTTGCAGGTGTTGACAGAAATTATGTTAGCTTGCGTAATAAAATACACCAGACTGATGTGACTGTAACACCACTTAGTACAATTTATACTTTTGAAAATAATCTTGTTAAAGTTACAATTACATTTACTACACCATTGCTTTTAGACAGGCTTGATATTCTAACAAGACCTGTAAGCTATGTAGCATATGACATTGAACAAAAAGAGGAAGATGTTGGGGAAATTAAGCTTGTTTTTGGTATCAGTGCACAGGGGTGTGTTAACACTTATAAGCAAAATGTTGTGTTTGAAAGAACAGGTTATTCACTTCGTTGCGGTAATGTGGTTCAGAATCCTCTCAGCGAAGCAGGTGACAGGGTAAGAATAGACTGGGGTTACCTGCATCTTTGCGATAAAGAGGCATATGTAAGCGAGGCACCTACATTGTGGGAAGGTATTAAGGATTGCGGAAGAAATGTTGATTTAAGACGAATTGGACGCAGATACAGCCTTAATGAGGTTTACAATGTAAATACCGATATGCCTTATCTTTACACCATAAGAGAGGATTTATCAGGTGTTATAGCTCTTGCCTATGATGAGGTTAAGCCTATTGAATATTTTGAAAATAAGCTTGATGAATATTACACAAAGTATTTTGAAAGCTTTGAGGATATGGTTAAAGCGGCAATAAGGGAATATCCTGAAATTAAAAAGCTGTGTGATTCTTTTGATGAAAAACTTACTTCACAGACAAGCAAGCTTGGGGAAGAATATGAATTTATAACAACCCTGGCATACAGACAGGCTATTGCTGCACATAAGCTTGTTGAGGATACAGAGGATAATTTGTTGTTCCTTTCAAAAGAATGTGATTCTAACGGATGTATTGGTACACTGGATGTTACATACCCTTCGATTCCGTTGTTTTTAAAATTTAATCCTGAACTTGTAAAGGGCATGTTAAGACCAATTATTAAGTACGGAACGTCAGAAGAATGGCCTTATGACTTTACTCCTCACGATGTGGGCAGATATCCTATTGCAAACGGTCAGGTGTACAAGGGCAATAAGCGTGAATTTCAGATGCCTGTTGAAGAAGCAGGCAATATGCTGATTTGTCTGGCTGCAGTAAAAAAATACAATAACGGTGATACAGAGCTTTTTGACGAAAATAAAGATGTTATGAAAACGTGGGTTGAATATCTTGTGAATTTTGGTTATGACCCTGCTGACCAGTTGTGTACAGATGACTTTGCGGGACGTCTTGCACGTAACTGTAACCTTAGTCTTAAGGCAATACTTGGCATTGCGGCTTATGCAGACCTTTCGGGAGATTTATACTATATGGAAAAAGCAAAAGAAATGGCAAAAAACTGGGAAAGGGATGCAAAGGCAGACCACGCAGGTACAAGACTTACCTTTGACAAAGGTGATAGCTGGAGTTTAAAATATAATATGGTGTGGGACAATTTGCTTGGCTATAAATTATTCAGCGATGACGTTAAGAAAAATGAAATAAAAGTTTACACCGATAAAATGAACAAGTACGGTGTGCCTTTGGATTCACGTGCTTTGTTCACAAAAATTGACTGGCTTATGTGGTCAACCTGTATTTGTGATAATAAAGAATATTTTAACAAGGTGTGCAGATGCATTGTTGACACTATTAACGACACAACAGACAGAGTTCCTATGTCTGACTGGTATTTTACAACAAATGCAGAACACAGGTATTTTATAAACAGAAGTGTTGTTGGTGGCTTATATATTAACATATTGTAAGAAGGGGATTGATTAAAATGGCTGTAAAGGTTGGCTTGAAGTATATAGAAAAATGGGGAGAATCTATGGAAGATGCGATTCTCGAATATGAAAAGGAAATTGTTGAAAAGGGGCAGATTGTTTTTTACGGTCCGTCAAACTTTACAAGATGGAGAAGAAAAGACTACGGAAATGTTCCTTTAAGAGAAGCAGTTTTGGGTAAAAGCGGTAATCAGTGTTGTATAAACCGTGGCTTTGGCTCTTCATCTACAGAACATCATCTTTACTATTATCCTCGTATGGTACGTCCCCTTGAGCCTAAGGTTTTGGTTTATGCACCGGGTTATGGTAATGCCAAAGCCTTTGGATACACTGCTGAAGAAATATGGGATTTGGCTCAACGGGTTATGGAATATGCAATGGAAGATTTTCCTGATTTGAAAATTTATCTTTGTGGTTTGAACCTGTACAGAGATAAAGCTAAACCAAACTATGAAAATTTGAAGGAATTTGATGGATGGCTTCGTGATTATGCAGAAAGTAATGATTTTTGCACTTACGTCGATGTCACAAATTTTGAACCATTGCAAAGAGATGATATATTTGCTGATGATGGCGTACATTTTAATAACTTGGGTTATGAAATATACGCAGATTTATTTCGTGAAGTATTAAAGGACGAGCTTTCTTTATATTAAATAAAAGAGATTATGTGAGGTGGCAATATGAAAAAAGAAAAAATCAACTATTCGTGGGTAATTGTTGCAATTTCTGCAATTATGGTGTGTGTGGTGCTTGGCTTTTGCAGTTCTTCAAAGGGACTTTACATAAAAGCAATTACCGATACTCTTGGAATACCGCGAAGTGCCTTTTCCATAAATGACAGTTGTCGTTATATTACTACCTCAATTGTAAATTTGTTTTTTGGCTTTTTGATAGGTAAGTTTGGACCGAAAAAACTTATTGGTGCAGGATTTATGTGCCTTATTGCCTCCTGCCTTATATATTCCTTTGCAACAAGCATATTTGTTTTCTACATAGGCGGTGCTTTGCTTGGTATGGGTCTTTCCTGGACAACAACTACTATGGTAGGTTATGTTGTTAACAGATGGTGCAAAAACAACAGAGGTACAATTATGGGTGCTGTACTTGCGACTAATGGTGTAGGTGCGGCTATTGCTACTATGATTGTTTCTCCAATTATTCACAGTAGTGCATATGGTTACCAAAATGCATACCGTCTTGTTGCGGTTATACTGTTTGCAGTATTTGTACTTGTTATGGTGTTTTTTAAAAACAACCCCAAGGATGTTCAGGAGGAAGAGGGGAATGTGCCTAAGAAAAAAGGCAGAGGTCAAAGCTGGGTTGGTATAGAATACAGCGATGCCGTTAAAAAAGCATATTTCTATTCCGCTTTGGTATGTGTATTTTTAACAGGTATGATGCTACAGGGAATAACAGGTATTTCAACGCCTCATATGTACGACCGTGGTATTGGTGAAGAATATGTTGCTTTGGTTATAAGTTGCCATTCACTTGCACTTACTGCATTTAAATTCCTTACAGGTTTTATGTATGATAAACTGGGCTTGCGTACCACTTCAAACATCTGTATGATAACTGCAGTTGTTACATTTTTTGTGCTTGCAAATGTAGCAGATACTGCAATGGGCAGAGCTTTTGCGATGGTTTATGGTATATTCTCATCACTTTCACTTCCTTTGGAAACAATTATGCTTCCGATTTATGCAAGTGACCTGTTTGGTGAAAAGGCGTTCAATAAAATACTTGGTTTGTTTGTATCGGTAAATACTGCAGGATATGCTTTGGGTGCGCCGGTTTCAAACTTGTGCTTTGATATTACCGGTAGCTATAACTTTGCACTTTACGTAAGTTGTGGCTTGATGATATGTGTAATATTGGCAATGAATCTTGTAATTACAGCATCAAACCGTCAACGTAAAAAAATTGAAGTAAGCAATTTTTAAAAAATTAAAAACACTATTGGTTGCGTTTAATGGGGTGCAGCAAAATGATATTCGTTTTGCTACACCCCATCGAAATTTATAGTATAATGCAGATTAACCCACCCGAACCCTCGTTGATTATTTTTGAAAGGGTTTCCTGTAGCTTTTGTCTTGCATCTTCAGGCATTTTATCCAGCTTGGTGTGTAAGCCTTCGTTTACAAGTTCGTTCAATGACTTACCGAAAATGTTGCTCTGCCATATTTTGATTGGGTCGTCATCAAATTCGTTAAGCAGATATTTTACTAAATCCTCCGACTGTTTTTCCGTACCTACAACAGGGCTTACTTCTGTTTCGATGTCTGCCCGAATCAGGTGTATGCTTGGTGCAGATGCTTTAAGCCGTACGCCGTAGCGGCTACCCTGACGTACAATTTCGGGTTCTTCCAAAGCAAGCTCGTCAATGGAGGGGGATATTATGGCGTAACCTGCACTTCTTGCCTGTTCAAGTGCAGGTGCAAATCTTTCGTAATCTCTTTTGATTTTTGCCATTTCAACAGTAAGTGCCATTAAACAGTCATCGCTTTCAATTTCAAGGCCACTTACATCGCTTAACAGTTTGTAGAATAAGTTGTCATAAAGTGCTATATCAATTGTAATTTTGCCTGTGCCAAGCTCCATATCAGAAGGCTCGGCTTTTTTTACATATTCGCATTTTTCTATGGTGTTTATTATGGATTTATAGTCGGATATTTTTTTGATATTATTTACTGCTTCTTTTATACATTCGGTAATGTCGGTTTTTATTTTGTGGTTTGAATCAAGCTCTCCAACCCATCTGGGCATATTTATATTTATTTCTGAAACAGGAAACTCGAACAAAATGTTTTCAATTATTTTTCCTATGTCGTTTTCTGTAAGCTCAATGCAATTTACGGGAAGTACTGTTGCACCGTAATTATTTTCCATTTCTTCCTTTAAATTTAAAACCTGTTCACTATTCGGATAAGCGGTGTTAAGTAAAATTACAAATGGTTTGTTTATGGCTTTTAGCTCTTCCACAACACGTTGTTCTGCTTGTTTGTAGGATTGACGTTCAATATCTGTAATACTGCCGTCTGTGGTTACTACAAGTCCTATGGTGGAATGGTCGGTTATAACCTTTTTGGTGCCTATTTCCGCCGCCTGTTCAAAGGGTATTTCATAGTCATACCAGGGAGTTTTTACCATACGTGGGGCATCGTCCTCTATATACCCCATAGCCTCGGGTACAACATAGCCTACGCAATCTATTAGCCTTACATTTAAATTTGCGTTTCCGTCAAGGGTTATTCTCACTGCTTCATTGGGAACAAATTTCGGCTCGGTTGTCATAATGGTTTTTCCCTGAGCACTCTGGGGAAGTTCATCGGTTGCACGTTCCTTTTTATATTCGTCGGAAATGTTTGGGATAACAAGCTTATCCATAAATTTTTTTATAAACGTGCTTTTGCCTGTACGTACAGGACCTACAACGCCTATGTAAATATCCCCTCCTGTACGTGCTTCTATATCCCGATATATACTGTTGTTTGTCATTTTCATATCCTCCACTCACACATTCTGTTTGTTATATGCTTATGAGTGTATTGTGGAATTTATGCTATATTTTAACAGGGTGCAAAATATATAACTAAATCGTTTAAAAAATTCTTTAATTGTGAATAATTACAGTTGACAAAACATCTTGTTTTTTGATATAATTATGATGTATTTTTGTTTAGAGGTTTTTTGTTACTGACGGAATATATGGATTGACCATAGGGGAGCTTAAAACCTGATTTATTGTCGACCGTCTGGGCATATCTGTATATTTTCTGTGTACAGTTATGCCTTTTTTGGTTGTTGATGAATTTATAGGAGGGTTATATATGAAAAAAGTCGGAATTATTATGGGTTCAGACAGTGATTTGCCTGTTGTTGAGAAGGCAATTGATACATTAAAGGAATATGGTGTTCCATATGAGGTGCATGTTTATTCTGCACACCGTACACCTGTACAGGCTAAGGATTTTTCTGAAAATGCTATAAAGAATGGCTTTGGGGCTATTATTGCGGCTGCAGGTAAAGCGGCACACCTTGCAGGTGCTGTTGCGGCTAACACAACTTTGCCTGTAATCGGCATACCTGTAAAGTCATCTACACTTGATGGTTTGGATGCACTTTTATCTACTGTACAGATGCCGGCAGGTATTCCTGTTGCTACTGTTGCAATAGACGGTGCTGTTAATGCGGCTTTGCTTGCTATACAGATTCTTGCGGTTTCTGATGAGGAGCTTGCAAAAAAACTTGCTGATGCACGTAAGTCAGCTTCAGAAAAGGTTTTGGAAAAAAATAAAATGATTGAGGAAAAGTTTAATTAATTTTTGGAGGATACTATGGGAGGATTTTTCGGAACAGTAGGTAAAAATGATGTAATATCCGATGTCTTTTTCGGTACCGACTATCATTCTCACCTTGGAACACGTCGTGGTGGTATGGCGGCATATGATGAGGAATTGGGACTGCAGAGAGAAATTCATAACATTCAGAATTCACCCTTTCGTACCAAATTTGAAAAGGTGTTTGATGAAATGCAGGGTAAAGCGGCTATCGGTTGCATAAGTGACAGTGACCCTCAGCCACTGCTTATACGTTCTAATCTGGGTATTTATGCAATTACTACCGTAGGGCAGATAAACAACAGTGAGGAACTTATAAAACAATACCTTGACTTCAGCGGTGGGCATTTTGGTGTTATGACAGGTGGTGTGGTAAATTCTACTGACCTTACTGCGGCACTTATAAATCAAAAGAGCACCTTTGCAGAAGGTATAAAATTTGCACAAAGTGTTATAGACGGTTCAATGTCTATACTTATACTGAAAAATGACGGTGCACTTATAGCGGCACGTGATAAACTGGGCAGAACCCCTGTACTTATAGGTAAGAATGAGGATGGGTATTGTGTATCCTTTGAATCATTTGCTTATCAGAAGCTTGGTTACAGTAATGAAAAGGAACTGGGACCGGGTGAAATAGTTGAAATTACGGCTGACAGTCTTACTGTGCTTGAAAAACCCGGCAAGAAAATGAAAATATGTTCATTCCTCTGGAGCTATTACGGATACTCAACTTCAAATTATGAGGGAATAAATGTTGAAACTATGAGATACCGCAACGGTGAGATTATGGCAAGGGATGATAAAAAGGCAGGCAATGCTGAAAATCTTGACTTTGTATGCGGTGTTCCTGATTCAGGTACACCACACGCAATAGGCTATGCTAATGAAAGCAAGGTGCCCTTTGCAAGACCGTATATTAAATATACACCTACATGGGCAAGAAGTTTTATGCCTGCAAAACAGACTGACAGAAACAAGATTGCAAAAATGAAGCAGATTCCTATTCACGAGCTTATTGAAGATAAAAATCTTCTGTTTGTTGATGACTCTATTGTACGCGGTACACAACTTAAAGAAACTGTTGAATTTTTGTATGACCACGGGGCAAAGTCGGTGCATATGCGTTCTGCTTGTCCTCCTATTATGTACAGTTGTAAATACTTAAGCTTTTCAAGAGGCAGAAGTGATATGGACCTTATAACAAGACGTATCATTATGGAGCTTGAAGGCGAGGAAGGTTTTAAATATATTAACGAATACAGCGATTCTAATACTGAACGCGGAAAAAAATTAAGAGCAACAATCTGTGAAAAATTTAATTTTGCTTCTTTGGAATTTCAGTCACTTGAAGGTCTTGTTGAAGCAATAGGATTAGAACCATGTAAGCTTTGCACATATTGTTGGAACGGAAAGGAATAGAAAATTATGAACACAAAATCAAAATCAGACAGCTACGCAGCAGCAGGCGTGGATATTACAGCAGGCTACAGAGCCGTTGAACTTATGAAAACACATATTGCCAGAACTATGATTAACGGTAAATCTTCAGATATAGGCGGTTTTGGCGGTTTATTTGAACTTGATATGACAGGTCTTACAAACCCTGTACTTGTAAGTGGTACTGACGGTGTTGGCACAAAGCTTAAGCTTGCATTTTTGATGGATAAGCACGATACAGTTGGTATAGACTGTGTTGCTATGTGTGTAAATGACGTTATTTGTTGTGGTGCAAAGCCGTTGTTTTTCCTTGACTACATTGCTTGCGGTAAAAACTACCCTGAAAGAATTGCTGAAATTGTTTCAGGTATAGCAGAAGGTTGCGTTCAGGCAGGTTGTGAGCTTATCGGTGGTGAAACTGCTGAAATGCCGGGATTTTATCCTGTTGACGAATATGACCTTGCAGGTTTTACTGTTGGTGTTGTTGACAAGTCAAAGGTTCTTGATAAAAATAAAATAAAAGCAGGGGATGCTATTATTGCTATTCCTTCAAGCGGTGTTCATTCAAACGGTTTTTCTCTTGTGAGAAAGGTATTTGACGTTGAAAATAATGATATTAAAGTTCCTGTTTCCGAGCTTGGCGGCAAGTCAATCGGTGAAACACTTTTAACACCTACAAAGATTTATGTTAAGCAGATGCTTTCTGTATTTGACAAGGTTGATGTTAAGGCTGTTTCTCATATTACAGGCGGTGGCTTCTATGAAAACATTCCAAGAAGCTTGCCAAAGGGCTTTGGTGCAAAAATTGAAAGAAATGCAGTTAAGGTTCTTCCAATTTTTGATTTGCTTGCTAAAACAGGAGGTATAGACGAACACGATATGTTCAATACTTTCAATATGGGTGTTGGTATGAGTGTTGTTGTTGATAAAAATGATGCAGATAAGACAATTTCTATCCTTAAAGATGCAGGTGAGGATGCTTATGTTATGGGTGAAGTTGTTAAGTCTGAAGAAAGTGTGGAAATATGCTAAAGTCTAAAATTGCGGTTTTTGTATCCGGCGGTGGTACAAATCTGCAGGCTTTACTTGATGCACAGGAAAGCGGCATTATAAAAAGCGGGGAAATAGCTTTGGTTATTTCAAACGTTAAAGGAGCCTATGCCCTTGAACGTGCAAAAAATCACGGTGTTGATTCTGTGGTTATATCAAAAAAAGATTTAGGTAGTCAGGAAGCTTTTGAACAGGCTTTAATGGACAAGCTTTCAGAATATGATATAGACCTTATTGTACTTGCCGGCTTTATGAGCATTTTAAGTGAGAATTTTACAAAGTGCTATCCTGAAAAAATAATAAATGTTCATCCGTCACTTATTCCGTCATTTTGCGGTAAAGGATTTTACGGACTTAAGGTTCATGAAGCAGCTTTGGAATACGGCGTAAAGGTTACGGGTGCAACAGTACATTTTGTAAATGAAATTCCTGATGGTGGTAAAATTATTCTTCAGAAGGCTGTTAAAATTAAAGAGGATGATACACCTGAGGTTTTGCAGAAAAGAGTAATGGAACAGGCTGAATGGATTTTACTTCCACAGGCTGTTGAGGAAGTTTCGAAAAAATTAGCGGAGGGAAAGTAATGGACATCTATAAGATTAATACAATAGAAGAACTTATAAAAGGTAATTCTTACGTTGGCAGAGGTATTATCGCAGGTAAGACAGAGGACGGGAAAAAAGCTGTTACCGCTTACTTTATAATGGGCAGAAGTGAAAATTCAAGAAACAGAGTATTTGTTGAAAATGGTGAAGAACTTATGACAAAGCCTTTCGACCCTTCAAAGGTTGAAGACCCAAGCCTTGTTATTTATTCTGCTATAAGAGCATTTGAAAACAAGCTTATAGTTACAAACGGTGACCAGACAGATACTATTTATGACTTTTTAAAGGAAGGTAGAAGCTTTACCGAAGCTTTGGAAACAAGAGAATTTGAACCGGACCCACCAATTTTAACTCCGCGAATCAGTGCAATGTTTACATTTGATGAGGGTGACTTTAAATATGATATGAGTATCCTGAAAAGTGCAGATGCCGAAGGTAGTGCATGTAACAGATACACATACACATATGCTCCTATAAACGGACTTGGTCATTTCATCCACACATATGTGTGTGACGGTAACCCTGTACCTACTTTCCAGGGTGAACCTGAACGAGTGGCAATTCCAAATTGCATTGATAAGTTTGCAGAAGAAATATGGAACAATCTTGATGAAAATAATAAAATTTCACTTTATGTAAGATACATTGACCTTGCAACAGGTGAAGTTGATAACAGACTTATAAATAAGAATAAATAATCGGAGGTACGTAAGGTGAAAGAGTTTGAATTAAAATATGGCTGTAACCCAAACCAGAAGCCTGCTAAAATTTATATGCACGACGGAAGTGAGCTTCCTATAGAAATTTTAAACGGCAAGCCCGGTTACATTAATTTTCTTGATGCCTTCAACAGCTGGCAGCTTGTAAAGGAAATTAAAGAGGCAACAGGTATGGTATGTGCTACTTCATTTAAGCATGTAAGCCCTACATCTGCTGCGGTTGGTATTAAAATGGATGAAAAGCTTAAAAAAGCTTGCTTTGTTGATGATGTTGCAGGACTTGATGAATCTCCACTTGCTACTGCCTATGCACGTGCAAGAGGTACAGACAGAATGTCATCATTTGGTGACTGGATTGCACTTTCAGACAAGTGTGATGTTACAACTGCAAAACTTATTGCCCGTGAAGTTTCTGACGGTGTTATTGCACCTGATTATGAACCTGAAGCACTTGAAATTTTAAAGGGAAAGAGAAAGGGTTCATACAACGTAATTAAAATTGACCCGAATTTTGTTCCTGACGAAGCTGAACGTAAACAGGTTTACGGTATAACTTTTGAACAGGGCAGAAATAATTTTAAAATTGATGAAGAATTACTTTCAGACATAATTACTGAAAATAAGGAAATGCCAAGTGATGCAAAAAGAGACCTTATAATTGCTCTTATCACTTTGAAATATACACAGTCTAATTCGGTTTGCTATGCAAAGGACGGTCAGGCAATTGGTGTAGGTGCAGGTCAGCAGTCAAGAATTCACTGTACAAGACTTGCGGGACAAAAGGCAGATAACTGGCACTTAAGACAAGCTGACAAGGTTTTGAACTTGCCATTTAAAGATACTGTTAAAAGACCTGACAGAGATAATGCAATTGATGTATATATTTCTGATGACTATGAGGATTTACTTGCTGACGGAGCATGGGAAGAATTGTTTACAGTAAAGCCTGAAGCCTTTACGCGCGAAGAGAAAAAGGCATACCTTGCAACTATTGAAAATGTAGCACTTGGTTCAGATGCTTTCTTCCCATTTGGTGATAACATAGAACGTGCGGCTAAAAGCGGTGTGAAATATATTGCACAGCCAGGCGGTTCTATACGTGATGATAATGTTATTGATACATGTAATAAATATGGTATGGTAATGGCATTTACAAAGATGCGTTTATTCCACCATTAATATAGGGATGTAAAAATACTCCGGAACGTACAAAATACTATCCGTTTTAAAAACATATTATAAGGAGATTATACCAATGAATAACTTTTTTGAAGAACTTAATAATTTTGACAGTGAAGTTTATGCTGCTTGTAATGATGAACTTACACGTCAACAGAATAATATAGAGCTTATCGCTTCTGAAAACATTGTATCAAAGGCAGTTTTACTTGCTGCAGGTACGGTGCTTACAAACAAGTATGCAGAAGGATATCCCGGACACAGATATTATGGCGGTTGTGTACATGTAGACGTAGTAGAAGATATTGCAAGAGAACGTGCAAAAAAACTTTTTGGTGCTGAATATGCAAACGTACAGCCTCACAGCGGTGCTAATGCTAACCTTGCAGTTTTCTTTGGTCTTTTGGAACCAGGTGATACTGTAATGGGCATGAGCCTTGCTCACGGTGGTCACCTTTCACACGGTTCACCTGTTAATATTTCAGGTAAATACTTTAATGTGGTTCCTTATGAAGTATCTGAAGATACTCAGACAATTGATTATGATAAAATGAGAGAAATTGCTCTTGAATGCAAACCAAAGCTTATTCTTGCAGGTGCAAGTGCATATTCAAGAATAATTGACTTTGAAAAGGTAAGAGCAATATGTGACGAAGTTGGCGCATATATGATGGTAGATATGGCTCATATTGCAGGTCTTGTTGCTGCAGGCTTACATCCAAGCCCTGTTCCATATGCTGACGTAGTTACAACAACTACACACAAAACTCTTCGCGGTCCACGCGGTGGTTTGATTTTGTGTAAGGAAGAACTTGGTAAGAAAATTGATAAGGCTGTTTTCCCGGGTACACAGGGGGGGCCTTTGATGCACATTATTGCCGCTAAAGCAGTTGCTTTTGGTGAAGCTTTGACAGATGAATTTAAAGAGTATCAGAAGCAGATTGTTAAAAATGCCGCTGCTCTTGCAAAAGCACTTCAGGACAGAGGATTTAAGCTTGTTTCAGGCGGTACAGATAACCACCTTATGCTTTTGGACCTTACAGTATTTGACATTACAGGTAAGGAATTTGAAAAGCGTCTTGATGAAGTACACATTACTGCAAACAAAAATACAATTCCTAATGAAAAGCTAAGCCCATTTGTAACAAGCGGTCTTCGTGTTGGTACACCTGCTGTTACAAGCCGTGGCTTTAAGGAAGCTGAAATGGAAATGATTGCAGACTGGTTCAAGGCAGTAGCAACTGATTTTGAAAACTCTAAAGAAAGAGTTGCAAAGGAAGTTATGGAGCTTTGCGCTAAATATCCAATATATTAATATACGGAGGGAAGTCCTTTGAAAATAATGGTAGTAGGTGGCGGTGGAAGAGAACATGCCATCATAAAAAAGATTAAAGAAAATAAAAATGTAACCGAAATTTATGCTTTGCCCGGTAACGGTGGTATTGCAAAGGATGCAACCTGTGTTGATATCGGCGCAAAGGATATTGAAGGTATTACAAAATTTGCGGTTGACAACAACATTGATTTTGCAGTTGTTGCTCCTGATGACCCATTGGTTTTGGGTGCCGTTGACAGCCTTAACAAGGCAGGTATAAAAACTTTCGGACCTAAAGCTGATGCCGCAATTATAGAAGGAAGTAAGGTTTTTTCAAAAAATCTTATGAAGAAGTATAACATTCCTACGGCTGAATACGAAGTTTTTGAAAATCTCGACGACGCTGTTAAATATCTTGAAACTGCACCTATACCTACTGTTATTAAGGCAGACGGTCTTGCACTTGGAAAGGGCGTTATAATTGCTGAAACACGTCAGCAGGCAATTGATGCGGTACACTCTATGATGGAGGATAAAATCTTCGGTGCAAGCGGAAGCCGTGTTGTCGTTGAAGAATTCCTTACAGGGCCTGAGGTTTCTGTACTTTCATTTACAGACGGTAAAACGGTTGTGCCTATGGTTTCTTCGATGGACCATAAGCGTGCTCTTGATAATGACAAGGGACTTAATACAGGCGGTATGGGAACAATTGCTCCAAACCCATATTATACAGATGAAATTGCAAAGCAGTGTATGGAAACAATTTTCCTTCCTACAATAGATGCAATGAACAAAGAGGGAAGAACTTTTACAGGTTGTTTGTACTTTGGGCTTATGCTTACACCAAAGGGGCCTAAGGTTATAGAGTACAACTGTCGTTTTGGAGACCCTGAAACTCAGGTTGTTCTGCCACTTTTAAAAAGCGATTTGCTTGATATAATGATGCATATCTGGGACGGTACACTTGATAAGGCAGAGGTTGAATTTGACAGTAAAAGTGCTTGTTGTGTAATTATGGCTTCTGAAGGTTACCCTCAAAGCTATGAAAAGGGATTTGAAATTACAATGCCTGCCGATAAAAATATTTATGTTGCAGGTGCTAATCTTAAAGATGGTAAGCTTTTAACAAACGGCGGACGTGTTCTTGGTGTAACTGAAATAGGTGATACACTTGCAGATGCAATTGCAAAATCTTACGAAACAGTTAAAACAGTAAGCTTTGGCAATGCATTTTACAGAAAAGATATCGGTAAAAAGGCATTGGAGGTTTAATTATGGTATATAGAGTTTATGTTGAAAAAAAAGCAGAGCTTGCACACGAGGCAAACTCACTTAAAGCGGATTTAAAAGAACTTTTGCAAATTAAAGGTCTTGAAAATGTAAGGCTTTTAAACAGATATGATGTTGAAAATATTGAAAAGGATTTGTTTGAATATTGCATCAAAACAGTATTTTCAGAACCTCAGCTTGATATTGCAACAAGTGATATTGCTGACAAGGGTGACTACATATTTGCAGTAGAATATTTGCCGGGTCAGTTTGATGCACGTGCTAATTCTGCAGCTGAATGTATTCAGATTATTTCTAAAAAAGACAGACCAACAGTACGTACAGCAAGAGTGTACATTTTAAATGGTAACCTTACTGATGCTGATATTGCTGCAATTAAAAAGTATGTTATAAACCCTGTAGAATCAAGAGAAGCTACTTTGGATACATTTGATACCTTGAAGGTTGAATATGAAATTCCTACAGAGGTTGCTACACTTGACGGTTTTTGTGCACTTGACAGAGAAGGTCTTAAAAAGTTTATGGATGAACAGGGGCTTGCTATGGACCTTGATGACATTACCTTCTGTCAGCAGTACTTTATTTCCGAAAAACGTGACCCTACAATTACGGAAATCAAGATGATTGACACATACTGGTCTGACCATTGCCGTCATACAACATTCCTTACAACAATTGATAATGTAGAGTTTGAAGACGAACTTTTGCAGAAAACTTATGAAGAATATATTGCGGTAAGAAAAGAACTTAACCGTACAAAGCCAATTAACCTTATGGATTTGGCTACAATTGCTACAAGATACTTAAAGACTAACGGAAAGCTTCCAAAGCTTGATGAGTCTGAAGAAATTAATGCTTGTACAGTTAAGATAGATGTAGAAGTAGACGGACAGGTTGAAAAGTGGTTACTTCTTTTCAAAAACGAAACACACAACCATCCTACAGAAATTGAACCTTTTGGTGGTGCGGCTACTTGTATTGGTGGTGCTATCCGTGACCCATTGTCAGGTCGTAGTTATGTTTATGCTGCTATGCGTGTAACAGGTGCGGCAGACCCGTTAAAGCCTGTTTCAGAAACTATGGAAGGTAAATTGCCACAGAGAAATATTGTACAGACTGCTGCTGCAGGCTACAGCTCATACGGTAACCAGATTGGTCTTGCAACAGGTCAGGTAGATGAACTTTACCACGAAGGTTATGTTGCAAAGCGTATGGAAATCGGTGCTGTTATTGCGGCTGCGCCTGCTGAAAATGTACGCAGAGAACGTCCTGAAGACGGCGACAAGGTTATTCTTCTTGGCGGACGTACAGGTCGTGACGGTTGCGGTGGTGCAACAGGTTCCTCAAAGGCTCACAAGCTTGAATCTTTGGAAAGCTGCGGTGCAGAAGTACAAAAGGGTAATGCCCCTGAAGAAAGAAAGCTTCAAAGACTTTTCCGTAACCCTGAAGCTTCAAAGCTTATTAAAAGATGTAATGACTTTGGTGCAGGCGGTGTATCTGTTGCTATCGGTGAGCTTGCAGACGGTCTTGAAATTGACCTTAATGCAGTTCCTAAAAAATACGATGGTCTTGACGGTACAGAGCTTGCTATAAGTGAATCTCAGGAACGTATGGCTGTTGTTGTTGAAGCTAAGGATGTAGAACGCTTCTGTCAGCTTGCAAAAGAAGAAAACCTAGAGGCTACTATTGTTGCAACAGTTAAGGAAAATCCTTACCTTGTAATGAACTGGAACGGCAAGAATATTGTAAATATTTCAAGAGAATTCTTAAATTCCAACGGTGCTGAAAAACATATTAACATTGCAACTGCAAAACCACAGTGCTATAAAAAGGATACAGAAGGAAGCTTTACTGACGTTTACAAGGCACTTGCAAGTGACCTTAATGTTTGCTCAAAGAGAGGTCTTAGTGAGAGATTTGACTCTACAATCGGTGCAGGTACAGTTTTGATGCCATTTGGCGGTAAGTACCAGAGAACACCTATTCAGGCTATGGTAAACAAGGTTTCTGTTGAAAAGAAATATACAAACACATGTTCATTGATGGCTTGGGGCTACAATCCGTTTATTGCTGAAAAGAGCCCATATCACAGTGCTTATCTTGCAGTTGTTGAATCTGTTTCAAAGCTTATTGCAACAGGTGCAAGTTTTGATGAGGTTTACCTTACATTCCAGGAATATTTTGAAAAGCCAATGGCTGATAAAAACCGTTGGGGCAAGCCTATGTCTGCACTTTTGGGTGCGTTTAAAGCACAGAAGGATCTTGGTATTGCGTCAATAGGCGGTAAGGACTCAATGAGTGGTACTTTTGAAAAAATTGATGTTCCGCCTACACTTGTTTCATTTGCGGTTACAACAGATAATACAAAGAATATTATTTCACCTGAATTTAAGGGTGCAGGTCATAAGGTAGTAATCTTAAAGCCTGATTATGATGAAAATAATCTGCCTGTTGCAAAATCACTTACAGAACTTTACTTTACAGTTACAAAGCTTATGAGAGATAAAAAGGTTGTTGCTGCATATACACCAACATACGGCGGTGTTGCAGAAGCTGTTCTTAAAATGGCTATGGGTAACAAAATAGGCTTTGCTTACAACGAAGGTATTTCAAATGATGAAATTTTCGGTTACAACTATGGTGCATTTATTCTTGAACTTGCTGAAGATGTAAAGATTGGTGATGTTCTTGGTTATACAACAGAGGAATATGCAATTTCACGCGGCAGTGAAAAAATTTGTATGTGTGAACTTGAAAAGCTTTATGAAGATAAGCTTGAAAGCATATTCAAATGTAATATCAAAACAGAAGATAAGCCAATTGAAAAGTATGAATATACTGTAAAAAATGTAAACAAGCCTGCAATTAAGGTTGCAAAACCAAAGGTTTTGATACCTGTATTCCCTGGTACAAACTGTGAATATGATTCTGCGAAGGCTTTCACAAAAGCAGGTGCAGAGGCTGATATTTTTGTTATCAACAACTTGTCTGCAAGCTCATTTGCTGAATCTGTTAAAAACTTTGCTGATAAGGTTGCACAGTCACAGATTATTTTTGTTCCCGGTGGTTTCTCAGGCGGTGACGAGCCTGACGGTTCAGGTAAGTTTATAACAGCTTTCTTCCGTAATGCTGAAATTAAAGAAGCTGTAACAGACCTTCTTGACAACAGAGACGGTCTTATGGGTGGTATCTGTAACGGTTTCCAGGCACTTATAAAGCTTGGTCTTGTACCTTACGGTAAGATTATTGATACAGATGAAAATTGTCCTACACTTACATTCAACACAATTTCACGACATCAGTCAAAGCTTGTTCGTACAAGAGTAGCTTCTGTTAAGTCACCTTGGCTTGCAAATGCTAATGTTGGTGATGTTGTAACTGTTCCTATCTCACACGGTGAAGGTAGATTTATTGCTGATGAAAAGCTTATTGCAGAGCTTGGCAAAAACGGACAGATTATTACACAGTATGTTGACCTTGAAGGCAACCCAACTTATGACATTCAGTATAACCCTAACGGTTCTTATGCTGCAATTGAAGGTATTACTTCACCTGACGGCAGAGTATTCGGTAAGATGGGTCATTCTGAACGTATCGGCGAAGACCTTTACAAAAATGTTGAAGGTAACTATGATTTGGGCTTGTTCAAGTCAGCTGTAGAGTATTTTAAATAAAATTTAATATGTAAAAAGTTTTTTAAAAGGACAGTAGCTTAAACAGTTACTGTCCTTTTAATTGCACTACATACATTCTTGTTTTTGTTGGTATAATATAATTGTAAATAAATTAATAAATATCCTTATTCGTCTTGATTTTTTTATGAATTTAGAGTATTATATAGATAATGGGATAATTTGTAAATGGAGGAAGTTTTTTTATGAAGGCAAATGAAACGGTAAAAAAAGAATGTATGTATATTGCATACTTTTGTACCATACTAAGTATACTTATGCAGGCAGTCTTTGTTTTTTGCAGAAGCTGGGATTATACAGTTATTCTTGGTAATTTGCTTTCACTTTTTCTTTCGGTTATAAATTTTTATTTTATGGGAATTACCGTGCAAAAGGCTGTTACGATGAATGAGGCTGATGCAAGAAAGCTAATGAAGTCGTCATCTTCTATTCGTACTGCTGTTATGTTTTTAGTTCTTGTTATTGGTGTTGTATTACCTGTTTTTAATACAATAGCCGTTATAATACCCGTGTTTTTCCCGAGAGTTGCGGTATCATTCCGCCCACTTATCAAGGATAAAAAGGAAGTGAGTGATAATTGAACTGTATGACACGCCGTTTTAAGGTTGTAGATATTTTTTATATTATTATGATGGTGTTGCCTGTTATAGGCGGTATTGCACTTAAGGTTATTACAACTCCGCCATCTGAAGGGATTACCATTTCAGGTGCCAGAGTTTTTTTTACAATACCTATGCCTGTGCAAAATCTTGCTATAACGGAATCACAGATAAATTCGGCAATAGTTATTGTTTCTCTTTTGTTTTTGTGTCTGTATCTTACACATGGTATAAGCAATGGTGTATGGCTTAAAAGACATCACATTGCAGAGCTTATTGTTGAAAAAAGCTCATCTATGGTTACAGGCAATATGGGCGATTATTTTAAGTCCTTTGCACCTTTTATAGCTGCAATACTTGGGCTTTCGGCATTTTCAAGCCTGCTTAGCCTTGTTGGCTTGTTTCCGCCTACATCTGATATTAACATTGTTGCAGGATGGGCAATACTTGTATTTATTTTAATAACCTACTATAAGATGAAGTGTGGACCTTTGGAATATGTTAAAAGCTTTGCAAACCCTGTTCTTATGGCACCTTTGAATGTTATAAGTGAGGTTGCAACACCTGTTTCCATGGCTTTTCGTCATTACGGAAACGTGCTTTCGGGTTCGGTTATTTCCGTTCTTATTGCAACAGGTCTTCAGGGACTTTCAAATCTGGTATTCGGTGCGTTGCCCGGATTTTTGGGAGATTTTCCTTTTTTACAGATAGGTTTACCCGCTATACTTTCAATTTATTTTGATATATTCAGCGGTGTTTTGCAGGCATATATTTTTGCTATGCTTACAATGATGTATATCTCGGGTGGTTTTCCTCTCGAATTATATAATGAAAGAAAAAATAAAAAAGCACAAAAGTGCAGAAGTTAAATGGAGGTATTTTTTATGGAAATCGCAATCGCTATTATTTTGGGATGTTGTGCATTAGGTGCAGGTACTGCTATGATAGCAGGTATAGGCCCCGGTATCGGTGAAGGTAATGCAGTTGCAAAAGCCTGTGAAGCTATAGGCAGACAGCCTGAAGCAAAGGGTGACGTTACATCAACTATGCTTATGGGTTGTGCTATTGCAGAAACAACAGGTCTTTATGCACTTGTTATTGCAATTTTGCTTTTGTTTGTTGCTCCTAATATGTTTATAAACATTCTTTTGAATACAATTGGCTAATAGAAAGGGAAAGAAAATATGCAATCATTGGAAGTAATTTCTGTTAATTTATGGCAGATTTTGATTTCGTTATTGAACTTATTGATTCTTTTTCTACTTTTCAAAAAGTTTCTTTTTAAACCTGTAAACAATATGCTTGCAAAAAGACAGAGTGAAATTGATGAAACTTATCGCAAGGCTGATGAGGCAAATCAAAGTGCTTTGGAAAACAAGCTTTTGTGGGATGAAAAAATCGGCATGGCAAAGGAAGAGTCTGAAAATATCATCAAAAAGGCACAAAATAATGCAAAAATACAGGGAGAAACTATTGTTCAGAATGCTAAGGACCAGGCTGACAGCATTATAAGACAGGCTAAGGTTCAGGCTGAGCTTGAAGTTAAAAATGCGGAAGAGGACATCAAAAGAGAAATTGTTGATGTTTCTACCGCTATTGCCAATAAGCTTCTGGAAAGAGAAATAAGTGCCGATGACCATCGTGAACTTATTGATTCATTCATAGAGAAAATAGGTGATACAGAATGAGCAATATAAGTAACGAATATGCAAAGGCATTGTTTATGTTAGCAGTTGAAGATAAAGGTGAAGAAGAATATAAAAATGCTCTTGAATTTGTTTTGGATGCATTCAGGGAAAATCCTGAATATCCACAGTTTCTTGAAAGCTTGTCTGTAAGCCTTAATGACAGGTTAAAAAGTCTTGAGGCTGTATTCGGAAAATGTATCCATAGAAATGTTTTGTCCTTTTTAAAGCTTTTGTGTGAAAAAAGGCACATTGATGAGTTTGCTGAATGTGCTGAAGAGTACTTTGCACTTTATAATGATTTTAAGAAAATTTCAAAGGCAAAGGTTACAAGTGCAGTTGAGCTTACTGAAAATCAAAAGGCATCTATTACACAGAAGCTTGAAAAGAAAACAGGAAACAAGCTTGTAATTGAATTTGTTACCGACAGTTCAATTATAGGTGGCATTGTTGTTGAAACAGACGGAAAAGTAATTGATTCAAGCATTAAAAAGCACCTTGAGAATGTAAAGGATGTGATTGGGCAATGAGTACAAAAACTGACGAAATTAGCCAGATAATTAAAGAACAAATAAAAAATTATGAATCTAAAATAGAAATGCAGGAAACAGGAACCGTTATTCTTGTAGGTGACGGTATTGCCCGTGTGTATGGGTTAAAATCCTGTATGGCAAGTGAGCTTTTGGAATTTGAGGACGGCAGTATGGGTATGGCACAGAACCTTGAAAAGGAAACTGTATCTGTTGCACTTTTATCTAACTCAAACAACATTTATGAAGGCTCGACAGTACGCCGTACGGGCAAGGTTGTGTCTGTGCCTGTTGGTGATGCACTTTTGGGAAGAGTTGTTGATGCCCTTGGTAATCCTATTGACGGCAAGGGTGTAATTAACACAACTGCTACAAGACCTATTGAGTCTGAAGCTCCGGGTATTATTGAAAGAAAAAGTGTATCTGTACCGTTGCAGACAGGTATAAAAGCTATTGACAGTATGATTCCTATCGGCAGAGGTCAGCGTGAGCTTATTATAGGTGACAGACAGACAGGTAAAACTGCAATTGTTGTTGATACTATTATAAATCAGAAAAATACAGGTGTTATATGTATTTATGTTGCAATAGGTCAGAAGAATACAGCTGTTGTACAGTTGGCAAATGAGCTTACAAAAGCAGGTGCTATGGAATACAGCGTAATTGTATCTGCATCTGCATCTGAAACGGCACCTCTTCAGTATGTTGCACCATATTCAGGCTGTGCTATGGCAGAATATTTTATGGAGCAGGGAAAGGACGTTCTTATAATTTATGATGACCTTTCAAAGCACGCAGTTGCTTACAGAGCGCTTTCTTTGTTAATTCGTCGTCCACCGGGACGTGAAGCTTACCCGGGTGATGTATTTTACCTTCATTCAAGACTTTTGGAAAGAGCAGCCTGTGTTGCACCTGAGTATGGCGGTGGTTCAATAACTGCACTTCCGATTATAGAAACTCAGGCAGGTGACGTTTCTGCCTATATTCCGACTAACGTTATATCCATAACAGATGGACAGATATTTTTGGAAACTGAACTTTTCCACGCAGGTGTTATGCCGGCTATAAACCCCGGTATTTCAGTAAGCCGAGTTGGTGGTTCTGCACAGCTTAAGGCTATGAAAAAGGTATCGGGCGAGCTTAAGCTTTTGTATGCACAGTACAGAGAATTGCAGTCATTTGCACAGTTTGGCAGTGACCTTGATGAGGATACAAAAAACCGTCTTGCACTTGGTGAGAGAATTGTTGCGGTGTTAAAGCAAAAGAAAAATTCACCTGTAAGAGTTGGTTGTCAGGTAGCTATAGTTTATGCAGTTGTTAACGGATATTTAAACAACATACCTGTTGACAAGGTGGCAGATTATGAAGATAAGCTTTATAGTTTCCTTGAAGCAGAGTATTCAGGTCTTTTGGAAAGATTTGAAAATAACTTCTGTGATGATGAAGATATTGATATGCTTAAAAAAGCTCTTGGCGAAATGAGGGAGTAGTATGGGCGTAGATATTAAAAGCCTGAAAAACCGCATCAAAAGTGTGGATTCAACCTTGCATCTTACTAATGCGATGGGGCTTGTAGCATCTGCAAAAATTCGCGGTGCAACTCTTTTGATGAATAAAAGCAAAGATTATGCCAATGCACTTGAGGATACTGTTTCCATGCTTGCTACTGCAAAATCATGTCAGAAAAGTCCATATATGAAAAAGGGAGGAAGCGGCAAGGTTTGTGTTATAGCAATTGCCGGTGACAGAGGTCTTGCAGGCGGATATAATTCAAACCTGTTTAAAGCTTGTGAAGCAATTGGTGCAGATAAGATTATTCCAATAGGCAAAAGAGCCTGCGAAAGATTTGGTAAAGATGTAGTTAAAACAGAAAGCTTTTCGTATAATGATGCAATTGCACTTGCAAAGGATTTGTGTGACGAATTCAAGGCAGGTAAATGGGAAAAAGTTGGAATTGTGTACACAAAGTATGAATCTATGATGACACAATCACCTGATATAAAGTGGATTCTTCCTATTGAAAAGTCAGATAAAAAGCTTAATGCAGATATTATTTACGAGCCTGATGAGAGAACTGTACTTGAGGCAGTAACAGAAGAATATATTGCAGGTAAAATAGTTGCATGTGCAAAAGAAAGCTTTACCTGTGAAGTGGTTGCAAGAAGATTCGCTATGGATAATGCGGGTAAAAATGCAACCGAGATGATTGATAATCTCACCCTTGAATATAACCGTGCAAGACAGGGTGCAATCACTCAGGAAATTACAGAAATTGTTGCAGGAAGTGGGGCATAACCTTGCATCATCTTCTGCATCAAAATTAATGGCAAGGAGTAATAATTATGTCAGATAAAACAAAAGGCAGTGTTTTGCAGGTTGTTGGCCCGGTTGTTGACGTTTACTTTGATGAGGGCAACTTACCTGCTATACACAATGCGCTTACTATGAATATAGGGGATAAAACCCTTACCGTTGAGGTAGCACAGCACATTGGTGATAATACTGTAAGATGTATCGCTATGGCATCTACCGACGGTCTTACAAGAGAAACAGAGGTTATTGATACCGGCAAGGCTATAAGTGTGCCTGTGGGTAGAAAAACTCTTGGCAGAATTTTTAATGTGCTTGGTGAACCTGTTGATAATAAGCCTGCACCCGAGGATGTTGAAAAATGGGACATTCACCGTCCTGCTCCTGAATATTCAGAGCTTTCCACATCAACAGAGATACTTGAAACAGGTATTAAGGTTATCGACCTTATCTGCCCATATTCAAAGGGTGGTAAAATAGGTCTTTTTGGTGGTGCCGGTGTTGGTAAAACAGTTCTTATTATGGAGCTTATCAACAATATCGCCAAGGAACATGGCGG
>JAZQAN010000077.1:0-17207 GCA_045545235.1 Clostridia bacterium
TTGTGATATTCAAATTTAAAATGTATTATACTACTCAGTTTTCGGTTTGTCAATAGTTTTTTTGAAATTTTTGATGTCTGGACTTTTTCAATATATTTTGTGTCAAACTCTTTTAAATGGTCTTATATACTCTTGACACCAATTTGACACCATTTTTCTCAATTTTTTACAACTAATTATTATATCACAATATTAAGTAATAGTCAATTATTAGGTTGTTTTTTTATATGTTGCAAAAAATATCAATTAAAAAACTTGAAAATTTACAAATTTATCTTGACATTAAGATGCGTTTGTGATATATTTAGAATACATACTAAACACATACTAAATATTTGGAGGTGGTAATAGTGATAAATAGTATTGTTAAGCGGCACGACAGACTAAATCCATTTAATGAAGCACAGATAAGTGTTGTTCGCGCGGCAACAAAGCTATTTCTCGAAAACGGCTACACAAAAACATCTTTTAAAATGATTGAAAAGCTTTCAGGAGTTAAGGTAGGGAATATAACCTATTATTTCCACTCAAAAGAAGATTTGCTTAAAATTCTTGTTGAGGAGCTTATGGACTACCATGCAACCATACTTGATGATTTTTATGAAAAAGAAAACGATGTTTTGTTTGCCTATGCTTTAGAAGTTGCGATTCAAATTGCCCTTTGTGAGAATAACAGAAATGCATGGGATTTATATTATAATTCATATGATTTGCCTCAAACATATAAACATATAAAGTCCTGGGCAGCTGAAAAGAATTACAATCTTTTTTCAAGCAGACTTCCGGATTGGACAGAACATGATTTTAAGAGCATTGAAGAAGTGGCAAGCGGTATTGAATTTGCAGCACTAAAATCTGTTTCTGACAGAAATTTTGCCCTTGACAAAAAGATTTCACTATTTTTAAACTCTCTTTTGATGCTATATAATGTATCGGAGGAAGAACGAAAAAAGACAATCGAAAAAGTTCTTGCTCTCGATTATGAACAGATTGCAGTAGATATGTTTGATAAGTTTGTGAAAAGGCTTGATTGATACTAAAACAATAATGAAATATATTGAAAGGAATGATTATATGAAAACAAGAAGGATACTGGCAACAATTTTAACATTTGCAATGCTTTTAACATTGCTTCCTGCAACCATAACAGTTTCTGCTGCAACAGATCCTGTTGTGTTTACAAAGGAACTTCTGCCTGCCGCATCCGGTCAGCCAAGAAAGATTAAACTTGAGGCCTATACCACAGGTTCTACAAGTTCAACATCAGCAGCTGTGCCAGCTGATATCGTGTTGGTGCTTGACCAGTCCGGTTCTATGGACGACACAATAGACGGCTCCACAAAGCTCAGTATTATGAAAAATGCTGTAACCTCCTTTGCTTCGGAAGTGGCGAACTTTAATACTTCAAACAACGACTCTTACCGACTTGCAATTGTTGGCTTTGCAAGTGAGTCTGGCTATAATGACAACACCGAGATTCTTACAGTTTATAATACACAGACTGTAACAAATGTTGAATATCAAAGGGTAACAGACATAACAAATCTTGACACAAATAAAACTTACTATATTCAGTCAGGTGATGAATATAGAGCTATTACGTACCACACAAATCCAATGACAGGATTATTTCAGTGGGGCGATGCCGGTTGGTATACAAGCGGATATCTTTTTGTTGGTGATAAGGTTAATATCCAGAGTACGGCTATCTATGAGCGCGTAACAACATCAACCAATGTACATGCTACAACCCCCGGAATCGCTTACGGTTCACTTTCAGACGAAAATTATGCGAATGCGTTTGTAAATTGCACATCTACAAATATTGCATCCACCGGAACTATTGGAATGGCTATAGATCAGCTTGACGGCGAGGGTGCCACAAGAACAGACCTTGGTATGGAAATGGCTGAAAAAATATTTAACAGTCAGCCTGCAGGTACATACGCAAACCGCAAAAAAGTAGTGGTTGTAATTACAGATGGTGTTCCCACAACAGCTTCAGATTTCAGCACAACTGTTGCTAACAATGCTGTTTCTGCTGCAAAGTCAATGAAGGATGATGGAGCACATATTTTCTCAATGTATCTTGGCACACCATCCACTGATTCAGTAAGCTTCCTGCAAGCCCTTTCAAGTAACTATCCGGAAGCAACTGCATATGACACACTTGGAACAAAAATTGCTGACTCTTACTATTCCGCTCATACGCAGAGCAGTGCTGTAACAAATGTTTTCCATGATATTGCATTTTCTATCACAGCCAATTCAACTTTGGATGAAAAATCTGTTATAACAGATACTATTTCTGAGTACTTCCGTCTGCCTGCAGTAGAAGGCGGTGTTTACGACCTTGAACAGATATCTGTTTACACAGTTGATAAAACTTCAAGTGGTTGGGCTACAGAAGAAAAGCCTTTTACAACAGCATCTGTTACAATAGAAGGCGGCAAAACAATTAAGGTAACAGGTTTTAACTTTGGATATCACTGCGTAACAGATTCTCCTAAAGATGGAACCGGTGGTACAGACTTTGGTAGAAAACTTGTTATATATATCCCTATCGTTGAGAATGAAAATGCCGGTACATTTGGCGGATACCTTCCAACAAATGATGGTGCGGGTATTTATCAGACCGAAACTTCAGGTACTGCTGAAATCACAGCTCCAAACAGGTATGATAGTGTTGATATAAAGTATGACCTTCTTGATGAAGAATATTGGAAACACATCGGAACACAAACATCATTTACTTTGGATTATAATGATACAACTCTTAACGATATTCTTGCTACTATGATTCCGGTTGGATACCGTCCTGATGGAGTGAAAAACATTGGCGTAACAATGCAGTATTCATTGGTTGATACTAATTTAACATCTGATGCCAGTGATGATACAGTAATTGCAACCCTTGATGTTTCAGAAGGTACATCTGTTGATGTGACCGATTTTACAAACTGGATTCTTGGTGCTAACGTAGAAAAAGTTCTGTCAATTGTTTCAGGAACAAACCATGCAGAGGCAATGTACAGACTTGATTGTGTGCTTACAAATATAAACGATTCAAGCATCACACTTACCGAATCTTCGTATCTTGATGTTGAGATCGTTAACGAAAATGTTCACCTTGTAGGTGGCGTAATAGACAATGGCGGCGCTCTTACAGTTGAGCCTGCAACAACCGGCGGAACTGTTACCGGCACACAGATAGACAACACATATCGTGAAGAAGTTACTGCCGGTACAGATACAGCCAAGATGATTTTCTTAGCAAACACAGGCTATGAAATATCTAAAATTTTACATATTACATCATCACACCACGATACACCGCTTGACACTACAACAACATTGTTTGATTTAGAAAACAGCATCAACAATGTGACATTTGAAACAGATGGATCCTACATATTCCAGGCTACCAATGTACAGTCAGGTCAGGCGATTGAGGTTTACACAAGACCTATCGTTTACACATTGACAACTGCTCATGATTCAGGCAGTATCATCATGGATGGCACAACTTATACACATCACAATTCGGAATTACTTGAAGTGTTTTTCAAAGCTTATGAAGGTTATAGGATAAATTCCATTGAAGTTGATGGACATACGTATATGGCTGCAGATATGATTTCAAATACAACGATATTTAATCTTGAAACTGACGGTACTGAAATCCTTAGCGGTGATGTTCATCTTTCAAAAACACAAAACCACGATGTTAAGGTAACATCAGTTAAAAGAACATATGACCTTACATACAAGTATTATGAACAGCAGGATAACGGAACATTTACCGAGCTTACTGCTGAACAGGAAAACCATCCGGATGTGGAATTTGGTTCAAGTTTGCCTATGCCTTCAAAACTTGCAGGCGATAAAACAAAACCCGGTTACACATTAAGAGGTTGGTTTGCTACACGTACCGGAACAGAGTTTACAGACCTTGCAGATCTTTCGGTAACCAAAATGCCGGCAAAGGATGTTACATATTGTGCGTTCTGGGAAAAAGACCCAGATCAGACATTTGAAATTCCTGATACCGGAAAAATCACAAAGAAGCTTCTTAATGCAAATGGTGCAGTTGAAGCTAATGGTTCGGAAATAACATTCAAATTCAGAGCTGTATTCCACGAACAAGTGGTAGGCGAAGGAACAATTACACTTGGTGCAAGCGAAACAGAAAAAGAAGGCGAAAGAATAACCGTAACCCTTACCGGTTTACAGCTTGCTCGTTATAACGCCGGAGATCCAATATATCTTTATGAGGTTCACGGCAGTGATTCTACCTGGATTTATGATGATGCAAGATATGCAATTTATCACAATGGTACAATCGAAAATTCCAATGGCACAACAGCATCAAAAGTTGTTTTTACAAACCAGAAAGCACCATACCTTGTAAACTATGATCTGGATGGTGGAGATATCGGTGGTAACACAACAATAGCTCCTAAAATTGTAAGTTATGCCGAAGCAAATCTTCTTCCGGCAAGTGATCCCGTTAAAGCAGGGTTTAACTTTATCGGTTGGAAGAAAGACACAATAAATGTTGATAATACCAAAACCTATGCTGCACTTGCAGGTTCGGAAACTGTTACAGCAATTACTCTTGTTGCACAGTATGAAAAACTTGCAACTCCTGTAGTTCCAACAGCAGTAAAGTATATTGTTGAGCATTATAGAGCAAATCAGAACGGTGAATATCCAACCACACCTAATGATACTGAAATGAAAACGGATGCAATAGGTGCAACCGTAACAGCTGTAGCGAAAACAGGCGGTGACTATGCAAACTATTGTGTAAACGAACATGTATCGGCTGCGACAAAATCGGCAACACTTGTAGCCATAGCATCACCCGCTGACATTGTAACATTAAAGCTGTATTATGATATTGATGTAATCGGCGGCGGTGTAAATCCTGACGAAGGCGATGAAATTCCTGATATCTACCAAAAGAAGATTACATTCAAAATCTTAAACGGAAAATGGCAAGACAGTACATCAAATGACATCGTTAAGGTAGTTGACCTTCGTGACGGCGGCGGACAGTACAGCTCAACCGGTACGGCTGATATCACAAGTATCATTCCAACCGGAATGGCTAAAAACACAGGATATGATGATCCGGGTGAATGGAGAGAAAGTCCTCCAACCGAGGTAAGCGGAACAGAACCTGTTTCTTATACATATGTTTTCCATAAAAAACCCGATGTAGTGTATGACGAATACAAAGAAGACGAACCTGAACCGACTCCTCAGACCGAAGAATACACAGCTACTCAGAAGATTCAGGTTGATCCTAATGGTGGTGTATGGCATTACGAAGGACAAAACCATACAACTATCCAGACAATTGAATTGCAGGACAACATCGACCTTGGAACACCGACCAGAGACGGGTATGTATTTATGGGATGGAAACAGACCAGCGGTACAGGAGAAATAGTTCATATTTACACAGCACAATGGGAAAAAGATGATATTGGCACAACAAACCCCGACGATGGTGACGATGTTGCAGATATCTTCCAGAAGAAGATTATCTTCAAGGTTGTAAACGGAACATGGGCAAACGACACAACTGTAGATATCGTGATTGTTGTGAATCTTCTTGACGGACATGGAAAACACAGCAAGAACGGCCAGGCAGACATTGCAGGGTATATTCCTGTAGGAATGAAAGCAAATTCCGGATATCATAACGGTGCCTGGGATATAAATCCGGTATCACCGGCTATCGGTACAGAAACTGTTACTTACACATATTCGTTTGAAAAAGTACCTACCGGAGGCGGTGGCGGCGGTGTAACAAGATACACCTTGACCTACGAATCAAATGGCGGTACGGCGTATGATAAGGAAACATACAATCGAAACACCACCGTTGATATCAACAAGAAGCCCGAAAAAGAAGGTTATGTATTTGAAGGATGGTACGAAGACAAGGAACTTACCAAGTATGTTGAAGAAGTTAAGATGACTAAAAATATTACCGTATACGCAAAATGGGTTGAAGATAACGGCGGAGCCGGCAACGGCTATGATACACCTGGAAGTCTTAATGGTGAAGACCACTATGCATATGTAGTAGGTTATCCCGATGGTACAGTAAGACCAAATGATAACATAAGCCGTGCAGAAGTAACAGCAATCTTCTTCAGATTGTTAAAGCCTGATGAAGTAAGAGACAAAAATCTTACAACAGAAAATAGCTTTAATGATGTTAATGACGGAGATTGGCACAATGCTTCCATCTCTACAATGGCGAAGCTCGGCATTGTAAAAGGCAGATATTCAGATCGCTTTGTTCCGGATGCATTCATCACGCGTGCTGAATTTGCAGCAATCTGTGCAAGATTTGACGATTCAGAATTTGAAGTAGTTGATAACTTTACAGATGTTGCAGGACATTGGGCAGAACACGATATTCACGAAGCTGCCGCACATGGCTGGATAAGAGGTTATGAAGACGGAACCTTCAAGCCTGACCAGTTTATTACAAGAGCAGAAGCAATGACAATGATTAACAGAGTTTTAAATCGTGTACCTGAAACTGCGGATGATTTACTGGCCGATATGATTAACTGGCCTGATAATAGTGACAAATCAGCTTGGTATTACCTGGCAGTTCAGGAAGCAACCAATAGCCATGATTATGAAATGAAGAATCATATCTATGAAAAGTGGACTGCTCTCAGAGCTGTTGCTGATTGGACGAAGTATGAATAATCAGTAAATTAATCAGGTGTAGAAGAATGACTATACTACACACGATTTTAGAATCTGACATGTAAAACACAAAAGGACAATGGATTGATTTCCATTGTCCTTTTCATAATGTCAGGTGTTTTTAGTTGTGTGTCAAACTCTTTTAATAAATAAATCATCCCTGACACCAATTTGACACCATTTTTCTCAAATTTTTACAAGTGATTATTGTATCACAATATTAAGTAATAGTCAATTATTATGTGGTTTTTGTTACTGTTTGATTAATTACTGATATAACTGCCTTTTAACGGTAAAATTAATTTTTATAATGAATATCTTTATACTCACGAGGAGACATCCCCATTATTTTGTTGAAATTACGGTTAAAAGTAGAAAAATCATTATATCCGCACAGTCCGTAAATGGCGGTGATTTTATAACCTTTTTTTATATATGAAGTTGCCGCCTTTATCCTACACATATTTAAATAACTATTAAACGAATGACCGGTTATTTTTAAAAACAGTGCACAGAAATTGCTCTTTGACATGGCGGATTTCTTTGAAATTTCATTTAGTGTAATTTTGTCTGCAAAATTATTTTCTATGTATTCGACGCAGTGAAGAACAAATTGTTTGTTATCTTCAAAATGCTTTGATATATCGTGGTCATCCTTTGTGAAATACTCGCGGGCAAGCATTGTAACCAGTAACTGTGCATATGCTTGTACTGTGTCGTAATAGGCTATTGGTTTTGTTGTGAATTCCTTTAAAATGTGTGCCATTATATTTTCAATGTAAAAAATTTCTTCAGAGTTCATCAACACTTTTGGTTTTATATACGTGTCTTCGTTTGTCTGAAGAGAACGGAGGAAAGTCCTTGCGAGCTTGTTGCTTGTGTGTTGGTCAGAAAATAATCCCTCCATAAACGAAAAAGAATAAAACACGGTGTTGGGTGATGGGGTGATGTAGTGTGCAACATTTGGCGGTATAATAAACATATCTCCCTGATTTAATTGTGCGGACACATTTTCGACATTATGCTTTAAGCTTCCTTTGGATATAAAATAAATTTGAAAATATTCGTGAGTGTGCGGTTTTTGTGCTTCTGTTACCTTGTTAAGTTTTTGGATATGAAAGTTTTCAGTAGAATTTTCGTAATAAGAAAGAACAAAATTTTTAATGTCCATTTCAATTCACCTCTTGTTTTATTCTAACATCTTTTTGGAATAAATGCAATATAAAAAAGACAAAATGCAATATAAATAAAGCTGTGTAATGTTAGAATTATAAAAGAGGTGAAGATAATGAAAATTGTTGCATTAAACGGACTTTTGGGGTACGGCTATAGTGAAGAAGGGTTAAATATTGCTTTTTCGGAAAAAGTAGATTATCTTGGAGTTGACGCAGGTTCAACCGACCCGGGGCCTTATTATCTTGGTAGCGGAAAATCATTTACAGATCGAGGTGCAGTAAAAAGAGATTTGGCACTGGCGCTTCCTAAAGCTCTGGAGCATAAAGCACCGTTTATAATCGGTACCGCAGGCGGTGCAGGAAGCATTGAGCACGTTTTGTGGCTGAAAGATATAATTTTGGAAATAGCAAAAGAGAAAAAACTCAAATTTACACTTGGTACTATTTTAAGCGATGTATCAACAGAATATGTACTTGACAAATTTGATAATGGCAAAATTGTCGATATGAGCAGTGAATTTCCTTTTGACAGAAATAGTGCGGAACAAAGCAGTCGTATTGTAAGTCAGATAGGCATTGCACCCATTGTTGAATTGCTTAACAAAAAAGTAGATGTAATTCTTTGTGGTCGTGCATGTGATACTGCAATTTATGCAGCTCCTTGCATTTTTGAAGGATATAATCATGGTCTTGCATTTCATATGGCAAAAATTATGGAGTGCGGTGCAATGTGTTCGGAACCTGTTGCGGCAGCAGATGTAATGCAGGCGTATATGTATGATGATTACTTTGAACTTCGTCCTGCAAATCCAATTCGAAGATGTACGGTAGACAGGGTGGCAGCACATACACTTTACGAGCAGTCAAATCCTTATTTGATATTTGAGCCTGATGGTGTTTGCGACCTTACAAATTCAAAGTTCACTCAGGTAGACGAAAGAACAGTAAGGGTATCGGGGTCAGAGTTTAAAGAGGCGGAGGAAAAAACGCTAAAGCTTGAAGGTGTGAAATGTTCGGGCTACAGAACAATCTGCCCTGCAACCATTTACGACCCTGAAACAATCAGGAATATAGATTTTATTACAAATACAGTAATGGATTTTGTGAAAGAAAATACAAAAAACACACTTCCTGAAAATAGTTACAAGATTAATTTTAAATTAAATGGAGGAGCGGAAAGCTCTTTGGGAGTTATCATAGATATAGTCGGTAAGACTCAGGAAATTGCAGATACCGTATGTGCTCTTGTAAGAAGCAGAATGCTTCATTGTGATTATCAGGGCAGAAAATCTACAGCAGGTAATCTTGCATTTCCGTTTTCACCATCCGATATTCACGTAGGTGCGGTATATGAATTTTCCGTATTCCATCTTGCAAAGGTTGATTCACTTATGGAAACGGCAGAAATTACAGTTGAACAGGTTTGAAATAAAACGATGATGGAGGAATTTGTAAAATGACTTATGAAAAAACTGCAGAAGAAAATTTGAAACAAATGATTTTTCCTCAGACAAAAAAAGATGACTTTGAAGAATTTTGTATTGCTCTGAGTGATGAAATATGTTATCCAAAATATGTATATTCCGCATACGAGCATTGTAAGTCTGAAAAAGAACTTGTTAAGGTTCCGTATGCTCCGCACTGTATACCTTACAGTTTTAATATGAAAGTGTTTACAGAATTTGCGAAAATGGCTGAGGAGGTTTGAAATGAAAAAACTTATTGATTATACAAAAATTTTAAGAAGTAAGAATGCAGGACCTCTTTTTATTACATTTGATTTGATTTTCAACACAAAAGAAGATATGGAATATGTAGAGTCTAAACTTAAAAAATCAGATATTTCAAAGGCTTACGGAGTGAGAGAAGAAAAAATTGATATCATATCATACAGCGTTGTAAATTCTATCAAAATAACATTCCCGAGAAAAAATATAAGCGGAAGTCTGGCAGATAACGATATATACGGTTGTCAGCAACATATTCCTCTTGCGAATATTGTGTTGTAAAATATGCAATTGCTACGTTATCCCTGACTGTACCCGATAAACTTATCACTATATCAATATGCCCAATACTTCTGTTGAAAGAAGTAGAATATGTTTGAATTTGGAGGATGAAATGATTAAAACAGATATATACGAACAAGCACTTTTTGAAACTATTAAGAGAGGTGCAACGGAGATTTCTCCTGATGTTAAAGATGCATTTATTAAAGCAATAGATAAAGAAGCTAACCCTGATGCAAAAAGTGGGTTAGAGGCTACATTAAAGAGTATGGAAATGTCAAAGGTAAGAGAAAACCCTCTTTGCGTTGACACGGGTTGGCCGATATTTTATTTTAAGGTTGGTAACCGTTGTGAGTTAGAGGGTGGATTTGTTGAACTTGAAAATGCTGCACGTCGTGCAGTTGCAAGGGCGACGGAGCTTGGGTATTTAAGAGCGACAATGAAGCATCCCTTAACGGGTTACGACCCAGGAAACAACATAGGTATGAATATTCCTGATTTTACATATCAGTTTGTTGATGGTGATGCAATCGAAATTTCATACGCTGCTAAGGGTGGCGGCAGTGAATGCTTTGGTGGAACGCGTCACAGAATAGTTGCATTTGCTGACGGAATCAAAGGTATTGAAAAATTTGTAATTGAAAGCTTCGTGGCTTCTGCACGTGCGGGCGCTGTTTGCCCTCCATCAGTTTTAGGTATCGGCATTGGTGGAACTGCAAATGTTGCGGCAAACCTTGCAAAGGAAGCGGCGTGTTTAAGAACGGTCGGCTCAAAGCATCCCGACCCGATGTTTGCAAAAATTGAAGAAGATTTATATGAGGCAATTAACAGTCTGGGAATTGGTATTTTAGGTGCAGGTGGAAGCACATCAGTTCTGGCAGTAAATGTTGAATATGCATACACTCATATTGCAGGAATTGCGTGTGCTACAAGTACAAACTGTATGGTTGCCCGCCGTGCATCCACAAAAATTGATGCAGATGGCGTAGTAACCAAAATGACAAGTCCCAACTGGTTTGGCGACAGATAGGAGGATTAATATGGCAGAATATCATTTAACATCGCCTTTAACAGATGAGGATGTAAAAAAATTAAAGCTCGGGGATACTGTATACTTAAGCGGGGAGTGTTTTACTTGTCGTTCAAGACTTCAGAAGTATATTTTTGATGAGGGAAATGTGTTGCCTTTTGATACGAAGGACAGAAATATTCTGATACATAATGGACCTATTGTTGTTAAAGAAGATGGAAAGTGGCGTTTAGTGTCCTTTATGCCCACATCAAGTATCCGATTTGAAAAGTGGGGTGCAAAAAGTGTTGATGAATGGCATCTGAAGATGATTGTAGGTAAAACTACTATGGGCGAAAAAACCGCACAGATGATGAAAGAAAAGAAGTGCGTTCACGTATCACCACGTTCTGTAAGTCCTAATCTTTGGATAGACTCAATTGAGGTACAGGATGTTTATCTTTATGATGAACTTGGAAGAATTGAAGCTGCGTGGTTTTTTAAGATGAATGAATTAGGTCCCTTTATCGTTGATATCGATGCAGAGGGTAATAACTATTTTGACCATCTTGATAAAGATATAGCTGACAGAAAAGAAAAAGCTTTAAAAAAACTGGGTATTGACGATACTTTTGAATTTACAAAATTATATTAATGATGAAAGGACAATGGTAATCAATCATTGTCCTTTTAATTTATCCTCATACTACCTGACATCATTTTTGAAAAAATTTTTATCAACATCTTTATTTTTTTAATATTATGTTGTATAATATATATAACGTAATTTTTTGTAAGAAAAGATAATAAGGAGTTGTTAATATGAACGAATATGTAAAGAGTGCAAAAGATTTTATAGCAGGTACTACACAAAAGGTTGTAGAAAAATCGGGTACTATTTATTCTACAACAAAACTCTCTTTGAAAATTTCAAAATTAAAGGGAAAAATTGATTCGAATTACAAAAAAATAGGCGAAATTGTATATTCAAATTATGCAGGTATGGATGTTGAAGCAGATGATGCTGAAACATTATGCGCAGAAATAAAAGCTATGTATGATGAAATTGATGAGATTTCAGCTGAAATTGCAAAGCTAAAAGGCAGCATTGTATGTGATGTTTGCGGTGCAGAAGTACAAAAAGGCAACTCTTTTTGTGCCAAATGCGGAAAAGAAATATAATTCAACAGGAGAATAAAAGTGGAATTTACGGAACTTTCATTAGAAAATATAGAAAGCAACCAGAAAATTGGTGGTAATCGGTATTATGCACCAAGTCCGTCAAAGGCAATAGATTTCAGCGGAGGCAGTAATATTCTGCCTCCGCCAAAAAAAATTCTTAAGGCTTTGCGTAATACAAGTCTTAACTATAGACCGGATTTAGAACAAAAATCTGCCTTGGAGAATATTGCAAACAGACATGGCATAGACGCAAAAAAAATAGTTATAGGTAAAAACAGTTATGATTTGCTTGATAAAATTTTGAAATCTATAAAAGCACGTGGGGTTACTGTTTTGATGCCTTGCGAAACTGTATATAAGGATATATGCAGAATAAATGGGTGTGATGTGCTTTCATTTGCATTGACAGAACGCAAGAACTTTAAATTTGACGGTGATGAATTTATAGAGGGCATTTCAGGACGTACGGATACAGTTGTTATAAGTAATCCAAACAACGTTACAGGCCGTGTGGCTACAAGAACGGATATTAAAAATATTCTTGATTTTTGTCTCACCAAGGGAATATACGTTATAATTGATGAAACATATCTTGATTTTGTGCCCGATGGAATAAGTTCGGTTGATTTGATATCAAGCTATTACAACCTTATTGTTATACGCTCTTTATCTGAATATTACAACTTGTCGGGTATTGGTGCAGCGTATGCTGTATCAAGTGATGAAATTATGGATAACATAAGAGAAATACAACTTCCCTGGCAGGTTGATTCATATGGTATAGCTTTGTGTGAAAATGCATTTATGGCAGACAAGTTTGATTTGAAAACCAAAAAATGGATTTTTGAGGAAAAAAGAAAATTTGTTCAGAAATTAAAATCCCTTAATAGCGTAAAAGTTATTCATAGTGATTGCCATTTTCTGCTATTAAAGCTTGAGGATACCTCTGCAACTACCGTATATAACCGTTTGTTGAAAAGTAACATCATAATAAGGGACGCGTCTTCATTTACCGGACTTGACGGGTCTTATATACGAGTAGCGGTAAGAGACGAAAAATCTAATGATATGTTTATAGAATCATTACTTAAATGTCTTATATAATAAAACTTTTTTCTTGCCTTATGGAAAAATGTGTGATAAAATGTCATAGGCTAAATTAACTTTACGAAAATATGGAGGATAATATGGAAAATAAAAATGAATTCAAGCCATACGTTCCTGCGGAAAAAATCACTCCGGAAATTACTGTTACATCAATAATTATGGGTATTATTCTTGCAGTTGTATTTGGTGCGGCTAATGCTTATCTTGGACTTAGAGTTGGCCTAACTGTATCGGCGTCTATTCCTGCGGCGGTTATTGCCATGGGTGTTATACGTGTAGTTATGCGCAAAAATTCAATTCTTGAAAGTAATATTGTACAGACAATAGGTTCAGCAGGTGAATCTTTGGCAGCAGGTGCAATTTTTACTTTGCCTGCTCTTTTCCTTTGGGCTTCTGAAGGTGTTATGGGCAAGCCTACAATTTTAGAAATTACACTTATTGCTCTTCTTGGCGGTTTGTTGGGTGTATTCTTTATGGTGCCCCTTCGTAATGCACTTATTGTAAGAGAACATGGAACATTGCCTTATCCTGAAGGTACAGCATGTGCAGAGGTTTTGCTTGCAGGTGAAGAAGGTGGTGCAAATGCGTCTACTGTATTTGCAGGTATGGGCTTTGCGGCATTGTTTAAATTTATTATAGACGGGCTTAAGGTGGTTCCCGGTGAAATTACCTTTGCGGTAAAGGGCTTTGCCGGTGCTATTGGTACACAGATTTACCCTGCTGTTATGAGCGTTGGTTACATTTGCGGACCTCGTATTTCTTCTTATATGTTTGCAGGTGGCTTATTGAGTTGGCTTGTACTTATACCGCTTATTGTACTTTTTGGTGAAAACATTATTATGTATCCCGGTACTGAAACTATAGGTTCAATTTTTGCTGCAGGCGGCGCAAGTGCTATATGGAGCTCTTATATCAGATATATAGGTGCAGGTGCGTTGGCAGCCGGTGGTATTATAAGCCTTATTAAGTCGTTGCCTCTTATTGTTCGCACTTTTGCTGATGCAATGAAGAGCATTTCACAAAAGGGTGTTGTAAGCAATGAAAGAACAGCTCAGGATATTAATATTACAGTTGTTCTTATTATAATAGCTGTTCTTACACTTTTAGTTTGGCTTGTTCCTGCAATTCCGGTTTCATTACTTGGTGCTGTAATAGTTGTTGTGTTCGGTTTCTTTTTTGCAACAGTTTCTTCACGTATGGTTGGTCTGGTAGGAAGCAGTAATAACCCTGTTTCAGGTATGGCTATTGCTACTTTGCTTATTTCCACACTTATTCTTAAACTTACAGGTCAGGGCGGTGCAGCCGGTATGCATGCGGCTATTGCCATCGGTTCCATAATCTGTATAGTTGCTGCAATATCAGGTGATACATCACAGGATTTAAAGACCGGTTTTCTTCTTGGTGCAACACCTAAAAAACAGCAGATTGGTGAAATTATAGGTGTAGTTGCTGCTGCTTTGGCTATTGGAGGAACACTTTATCTTCTTGATACTGCGTGGGGCTTTGGTACAGAGGAACTTGCAGCACCTCAGGCAACACTTATGAAGATGATTATAGAAGGTGTAATGCAGGGCAACCTTCCTTGGGGACTTGTTTTTACAGGTGTGTTTATTGCCGTTACTGTTGAGGTTCTTGGAATACCTGTATTGCCTTTTGCAATTGGTGTGTATTTGCCTGTTCACCTTAATGCCTGCATTATGGTTGGTGGCATTGTTCGTCTTGTTCTTGACAAAATCAAACGCGGAGAAGAACAAAAGAAGGCAATTGTAAACGATGGTATCTTGTTCTGTTCAGGTATGATTGCAGGTGAAGGTCTTGTTGGTATACTTCTTGCCGTACTTGCAGTTGTTGGGGTAGATAAGATTTTGGATATTTCAGGTCTTTTGGGTATGTCAACAGCTGTTGCCAATGTGGCAAGCCTTGTTGTATTTGCTCTTGTTGTTTTGAGTGTTCTTAAATTCTCAATCTGGAAAAAACGCAGCTGAAGTTATGAAAAATAAAAAGAATTTAAATGAAAATTATCTTGAAAGAATACCTTTTAAAAATGAAAAGCTTGGTTGGACAAAAGGTGAAGACGGACTTGTAACTCTTGAAATAAAAAATACGGGTTTTTTTAACCGTGTAGCACAGAAGTTTTTTAAAAAACCGCCCGTAAGCTATGTTCACCTTGATGAAATGGGGAGCTTCGTGTGGCCCATAACTGATGGTGAAAAAAATCTTATAGCAATAGGAGAGGAAGTAAAAAAACATTTTGGAGAAAAGGCGGAACCGTTGTATGAACGCCTTGCAAAGTATTTTCAGATACTTGAAAGTTATAATTTTATATATTTCAAATAAATAAGTTTACTTCAAAGAAAAGTAAAAGGTTTTCGTAACGATATGCACCCCAAAAGGCAGACACTTTTGGAGGTGCATATTTTTATTTCACGGCTATTTTATCTATTTATATATTTGAGTTTGTATTGACATTTATTTTTTAAATACTTATAATATTGTTGAATGAATTTGAAAATGGAAAAGGAGTTTGGATATTATGGGTAAAAATACAAAAATCATAAAAAATGCAAATGTAGTATTGGAAAACGGTATAATCTGGGATGGGGCAATACTTATTGATGAAGACAGAATTGTAAAGGCAGACAGTTTTGTAAATATTGAAGTTCCTGAGGATGCAGTGGAAATAGATGCAAACGGAGCATATGTGGGACCGGGTTTTGTGGATATTCACATTCACGGCGCATTGGATGCAAGACTGTTTGCAAAGCCTGTTGAAATTGCAGAGCATTTTTTAAAGCATGGCGAAACAAGTATTTTCCCCACATCCTCCACTTCTCTTTCATACGAACAGTTGATGGATGGCATCCGCTGTGTAAAGGCTAATATGGATAAGACTAAAAATATTAAGGGTATATATATGGAGGGGCCGTACATAAATCCAAACTATGGTGCGGCAAGGCATCTTGATACATGGAATAGAGGCCCTATTATTCCCGAACAGTACGAACCATTGGTTGATGAGCTTGGTGCTTTGGTAAAGGTATGGGGTATAGGACCCGAACGCCCTGACATTATGCCTTTTTTGGAATATGCACGCAAGGTTAACCCCAATGTTGTATTTTCAGTATGCCACAGTGAGGCTACACCGCAACAGGTACGTGACCTTGGTACAAAATACCGTCCAAAACTTATTACACATATGACGAATGCCACGGGAAGACAAACAGGCACAGGCGGAATAAGAGGCTATGGACCTGATGAATATTGCCTTGCAGATCCTGATATGTATGCAGAGCTTATTTCTGATTCCTGCGGTGTACATGTTCATTCCGACCTACAGAGAATGATTGTTAAAAACAAAGGTGTTCACCGTGTGATACTTATTACGGATTCTACACCTTACAGAAATAATCCACCAAAAAATCCACTTGTTGCAAGTGCGGACGACCTCAACTTTAATGAAGTTGGTTCACTTGCAGGAAGTAAGCTTACTATGGATAAGGCTTGCCGCAATATTATGGGCCATACCAACTGCGGTATAGCGCAGGCTTTTGTAATGGCATCTTTAAACCCTGCAAAGATTGTTGGTATGGACGAAGAAATTGGTTCAATAGAACCGGGTAAGATTGCAGATTTGGTTTTTGTAGATGACCGTTTCAACGTTAAGCAGGTTATGGTTGCAGGTAACATCTGTGAATTTTAATTAAGTATTAAATTTTAAGAGCTTCGATTTTCGAAGCTCTCAGCGTGTCGATAAACCTATCGACACGCTGACAGATTGCGAAAAAGGAAGGTGTATTTTGTCAATTTGAATTCGTCGGCGTACGAGGGTACGGTAGAGTTCAAATTGGCAAAAAGCAAATAACCGCAAGGAAAATTCGATGTTTTCCTTGCGGTTTTATAGTTGTTTTTATTTTTCGGCAAGAGTAAACCTTTGCCCTACATTCAAACATAATTATTAAGTCATTTGCGATAGAACAACTTTTT
>JAZQAN010000078.1:0-52126 GCA_045545235.1 Clostridia bacterium
AGTAATTCCAAGGAAAACTCAATGTTTTCCTTGGAATTTTGTATATTTGGTTTTATTTGCGGCAAGAGCAAGCCCTTGCCCTACATTCAAACATTATTATCAAATCACTTGCGATATAACGACTTTTTCGACGGTCTGAGAGTAAACCATTTTGAATGGTTTACTATTTTTTACATTTTGAATATAATACCTGCAATTGCACCGATTACAATATATAAAAGTACATTGTCTTTTTTCATAAGCTTTGAAATAATAAATATTCCTGCAAAAAGTATAATGTGCTTTATGCTTATGCTTTGAATAAAGGTTGAAGCTTTTGTTATAAAAACTTCCTGACAAAGCTGTAGGAGTGCAACAGAAATCATAGCTATTACAGCAGGGCGAAGTCCTTTGAAAGCACCTTCAACGTAAATGCTGTTTCTGAATTTGTCAAGTATTGAAGAAACAATCAGAATAACTATAAAGCACGGCAAGGTCATAGAAAGTGTTGCAAGTATTCCGCCGATAATTCCGCCAATATTGTAGCCTGCGTATGTTGCCATATTAACACCGATAGGTCCTGGAGTTGCATTACCCACCGCAATCATATTTGAAAGTTCTTCAAGGGTATACCAACCGTATTTTATGGAAATTTCTCTTAAAAAGGGTAGTGTTGCAAGACCACCGCCTACGGCAAAAAGACCTGTTTTAAAAAACTCAAGCATCATAAGAAGGTATGTGTTCATTTAACGTTACCTCCTTTTTTTGTATGTATAACTGTATATGCTATACCTGAAACAGCACTTGCAATAACCACAATAACTGCAGAAAGTATGTTGAAGAACGAAAGTACAAGTGCAAGTAAAAATACAATGTAGTCAAAAGGCGCTTTCATACTTTTTTTCCACATTGAAATTATTGTGTTGAGTATAAGTACAATAACTGCAACACGAATTCCTGAAAATGCACTTTGCACGAACCAAAGGTCGGCAAAATTATTTATACAGCTTGCAATTAATAGTATTATTACAATGGATGGGAATATCACCCCAAGTGTAGCAGATAACGCACCGAAAAATCCCTTTAGCTTTTTGCCTACAAATGTTGCTACGTTTACGGCTATTATACCGGGTGTGCACTGTCCTATGGCATAGTAGTCAAGAAGCTCTTCTTCAGTAATCCAACCGCGTTTTTCTATTATTTCACCCTTGATAACAGGGAACATTGCATATCCTCCCCCAAAAGTGAAAAGACCTATTTTTGCAAATATTAAAAATAACTTAAACAGGTACATTTTATCACTCCTTTTTCCACAGAATATATTATCATATAACAAAATTTTAATCAATAGTAATATGTTGACAAATTTGATTTTTTTAATTATAATCTACTTGAATGGAGATGATTAAATGAGTTTATTTGGTAAAAAATATGAATATAAGGTATATATTGATGGTATGTCATGCGGTCATTGCTCCGCAAGGGTAGAGGCTGCTTTTAATGGTGTTAAAGGCGTTACTGCAAAGGTTAATCTTGAAGAAAAGGTTGCATACGTAACATCAAAAAAAGAAATGGCTTCCGATGAGGCAAAGAAAATTGTGGAAGACACAGGATTTACATTTGTAAAGTTTGAGTAAGCTTAAAACTGCATCAGCAAAATTGCTGATGCAGTTTTTATATTTTATTCAATATTTAATTTGGTGCTTGGTGAACTGCCATAACTTTTCTGATAAGACCTGTAAAATGAGGAGTAGTTGCCAAACCCTGCAAGAGATGCAGCTTCGCTCATACTGTAACCTTCAGTTTTTAATTCCCTTACCTTCATAAGGCGTTTGTTTGTAATATAGTTATGTACTGTAATTCCCGTACCCTCTTTGAAAATTCTGCAAAGGTGATACTTTGTAATATAAAAATTTTCTGCAAGCTCGTCAAGTGAAATGTCTTCAGTATAGTGGTTGTTGATATATGAAATTACTGATTTTAATGTAGTGTCAGGATTACCGTCATTTGAAAATAACTTTGCATTATTTATAAGATATAGTATCTCTATAATTATCGCACTTACAACCGGTGTGTAAACGTCTTTACAGTTGTCAGAATATTTCTGCAGTCGAATAAATGCATCGTAAAGACCGCTTGAAACACAAACTTCAGCATCTATTTTATTCATACTTCCGTTTGTTTGTTTCAAAAATTCCTGTTCGAGTTCGGGGCAGTTGAATTTGTTGAAAAATTCAGGTTCTATCCATAGTATTATCCGTTCATATGTTGTTACACTGTTGTGGTAAATACGATGCATTTCATGTTTGCGTTGTATTATAAGGTCGTATGGGTTTAATTTGTAAGTGTTACCCTCTATAATGTAGTTTGAATCACCCTGTAAAAACAAAAGTACCTCGTAAAAATCGTGGTTGTGCAGATAAAAATTTTTGTTAGTTATATTCGGGGTTTTTGATTTTAAAATATTGTAAGTCTTTTTGTCCATATATATCACCAAGTATATTATACATCCAAATATCAATATTTGCAATAATTATATCAATATTTAGTATGGTTTTTTGTGAATGTTTGTGTTATTATTATGGCAAAAAGGGAGGAGTAAGTTATGATATATAGTAAAATAAGCGGTTTTTCCGATGAAATTGATTCAAACGTTATTACACAGTTTGAAGCTTTAAACAGACTTGGTATTGAATATTTTGAACCAAGACGAATTGGAGATAAAAACATTTCCGTTCTTGATGCTGAAGAAGTTAAAGAGCTTAAGGCTAAAATGGATAAATACGGCATTAAGGTTTCATCAATCGGTTCACCCGTTGGCAAGGTTAATATTGAAGATGATTTTTCAGAACATTTTGAAATGTTCAAAAATGTTGTTTACATTGCAAAGGAATTGGGCTCAAAGTATATAAGAATGTTCAGCTTCTATAAAAAAGAAGGTGAATGGACAGATGAAAAACGTGCAGAGGTTATAAAGCGTCTTGAAATGATGATTGAATATGCAAAGGAAAATGACGTTGTTTTGTTGCATGAAAATGAAAAGGATATATACGGCGATACAGTAGACAGATGTGCTGACCTTATGGAAACACTTTACTGTGACAACTTCAAGGCTGTTTTTGACCCTGCAAACTTTGTACAGAGTAAGCAGGATACAAAATATGCTTATGAAAAGCTTAATAAGTATATTGAATATATGCACATCAAGGATGCCTGTGTGGACGGTAAGGTTGTTCCGTCAGGTATGGGTGAAGGTAATGTTGAATACGTACTTAAAAATCTGTTTGATAACGGATATGATGGTTTTTTGAGTCTTGAACCTCATCTTGGAAGCTTTGAGGGCCTTGCAGACCTTGAACTTGACGATGAAATGGAAAAACTTCCAAAAGGCGGAGAAGGTACATATACAGTTGCATATAATGCACTTGTGAAAATACTAAATAAAATATTATAATTACGGAGGTTATTATGAGTAAAGTGAAAATGGGTATTATCGGCTTTGGTAATATGGGTAAATCACACACAAATAAACTCACATCGGGTATGGTTCCGAATATGGAAATCTGCGCACTTTGTGATAATGATGAGAAAAAAAGGGAATTGATAAAAGAACTTTATCCTGATATTCCTGTATTTTCTGATGCTGAGGAAATGTATAAGAGTGGTCTTATAGATTCTGTTACTATTGCAATCCCTCATTATGATCACGCAAAATATGCAATTATGGCGTTTGATTACGGTCTTAATGTACTTACAGAAAAACCTGCAGGCGTATATACAAAGCAGGTTAAGGAAATGAATGATGCTGCTGCAAAGTCCGATAAGGTTTTCGGTATTATGTATAACCAGAGAACAAATCCAATGTATCAGAAGCTTAAAAAGCTTATTGAAGATGGTGAGCTTGGCGGAATCAAGCGTATTACCTGGATAATTACAGACTGGTACAGAACACAGGCTTATCACGACAGCAGTGCATGGCGTTCAAACTGGAAATTTGAAGGAGGCGGAGCACTTATTAATCAGAACCCTCATCAGCTTGACCTTTGGCAGTGGATGTTTGGTATGCCTGACAGAATTTATGCAAGAGCATCTTTTGGTAAATACCGTGACATTGAAGTTGAAGACGATGTTATGGCACACTTTGAGTATGACAACGGTGTTACAGGGCAGTATATAACTTCAACAGGTGAGGCTCCTGGAACAAACAGACTTGAAATTGCATGCGACAGAGGTCGTGTTATTATTGAGCGAAGCGGCGAAGAAGAGAAAATGATTTTTGACCGCAACACGGTTTTGGAACCTGAATATAACAAAACAGCAACAAATGGCTTTGCAAAGCCTGAATGCTGGAAGTGTGAAATTCCGGTAGATGGTGCTCCCGGTGAACAGCACGTTGGTATTTTCAAAGACTTTGCAAATGCGGTTTTAAATGGCACAAAGCTTCTTGCTCCCGGTGAAGAGGGTATCAAAGGACTTACAATTTCAAATGCTATTCACTTAAGTGCTTGGACAGGTGAAATGATTGATGTTAAAAACTTCCCTGATGACAAATTTTATGACATACTTCAGGAAAAAATCAAAAATTCTACACATGTTAAAACAGTAAGAGATGCAGGGAATGTTGACATTTCAGGCACTCATTGATGGGGAGGAATTCTAAAATGGATAAAAGAATAGGTGCACAGCTGTTTACAATCCGTGAGTTTATGAAGACTATTGAAGATTTTGATGCATCCTGCAAGAAAATAAAGGATATGGGGTATAAAATCGTACAGGTTTCAGGTACATCACTTCCTGCAAAGCCTATGAAGGAATGTCTTGATAAGTATGGTCTTGAATGTGTTATTACACACAGAGCTTTCCCTGATTTTCAGGCTAATATAGGCGAAATTATCGAATATAACAGAACTTTGGGTTCAAAAATCTGTGGTCTTGGTATGATGCCCAAGGAATATTTTGAATCAAAGGAATCTGTTATGCAGTTTATAAAGGAAGTTAAGCCTGTGTGTGAAACTTTGAAAAAAGAGGGTCTTTACTTTGCATACCACAATCATGCTGCGGAATTTATCAGACGTGACGGAAAATTTATCTTTGATTATCTTGTAGACGAAACAGATCCCGATACATTTAACTTTACAGTTGATACATACTGGTGCCACGTTGCAGGTATAGATGCTGCAAAGACTATTGAAAGACTTGGTAAGCGCGCAATGGTGCTTCATTACAAGGACCTTAAGATAACTGTTGAAGGCTGGAGAGCACCTGAAATGGCAGAAGTGGGCTACGGTAATCTTGACTGGGATCTTATTACTGCCGCAGGTGAGAAGGCAGGTTCACTTTATGCAGTTGTTGAACAGGATATATGCCCTGCAGACCCATTTGATTCACTTAAGATGAGTTATGATTATCTTACAACAAAGGGCTTTATCTAAGGAGTGATATTTTTGAAGAATGTATGTATTGTTGGTTATGGCAAAATAGGTCCTAACCACGCCAATGCATTTGGAATAATTGAAAATGCAAAGCTTTATGCCGTGTGTGACATAAATGAGGACAAAATAAAAAAGTGTCAGGAAGATTTTGACGTAATAGGCTATACTGATTTTGATGAAATGTTAAAGGATGAAAATATCCATTCCGTACACATCTGCACACCTCATTATCTGCATTATGAAATGATTGTAAAGGCACTCAATGCAGGAAAAATTGTTGTTTCGGAAAAACCTGTTACAATGACAAGAGAACAGTTTGAAGAACTCAAAAAACATCCTGATGCCGATAAAGTATGCCTTGTTTTTCAGAACAGACTGAACAACTGCGCTGTGAAGTTAAAAGAACTGGTTGAAAGCGGGGAACTTGGTGAAATTAAAGCCGCAAAATCTATTCTTACATGGTGTAGAACTGCCGAATATTATCTGGAAGATGAATGGAGAGGTAAGTGGGCAACCGAAGGCGGTGGAGTGCTTATTAATCAGGCAGTGCATTCACTTGATTTGCTGCGTTATCTTGTGGATGATTTTGAAAACGTACGTGCAAATATGATGAATTATTCACTTGATGATGTAATAGAGGTAGAAGATACTTTTGTTGCAAGAATGGGGTATAAAAATGGTGCAAAAGCATTCTTTGTTGCAACAAATGCTTACTCTGTAAATTCTTCTATGGATATAGAAATAACCTTTGAAAAGGGTATTGCACGCTACACAAATAATTGCCTTACTGTAAACGGTGAGGTTGTTGAACAGGATGAAATTGCAACAGGTCCTAAGGGTTACTGGGGCATAAGTCATACAAAACTGCTTGTCAATTTTTATGACAAGGGCGAATATTTCACTATAAAAGATGCGGAAAATACAATGTATACAATGTATTCTATGTATGATAGTGCCAAAGAAAACGGAAAAGAAATGAATATATAAAAATAAGGGATTGTAAAAAATAATTGTTTTTTACAATCCCATTTTTGTAGTTAGTTGAAAAACTTTATTCACAGAAAATACATTCCTCATATGGAATTTCTTCACCGTGATAATTTCTTATTGCGTTTTTTAAAGCTCCAACGCCTAAATTTGAACAATGCTTTTTTTCTTCAGGCAGTCCGTCGAGAGATTTTTCAACATCATCTTCTGTAATTTTAAGAGCCTGCTCAATTGTTTTTCCCTTTGCAAGTACAGACATTGCACTCGATGTTGCAACCGATGCAGTACACCCGTAAACCATATAACTTACATCTGTAAGAACATCGTCATTTACCTTTATAAAAACTTCTATGTAATCTCCGCATTTTACTGAGCCGTAGGAGCCTTTCCCATCGTAGTCTTCCATTGAATGGGCATTTTGCGGATTTAAAAAATGTTCCATAACCTTTTTAGTATATTTCATAAAATCACCTCTGCAAAAAATATTATAATGTTTTTTGTAAAATAAGTCAATGTTTACAATTTGTTTGTTGTAAATTGAAGGTTTTTTGGGCAAAATATCCTTGAAAGCCGAAAATAATAAGAGTAAAAAAAGCTTGTATACTATATATTGTGGTGTGAGATTTCAAATTATACAAAATATTGATAAAAATAAACATAAATATTTCAAAAAATTTGTGAAAAATTTATACATTGTTTTGTTGACAAATATCGCCAAGTGTGTTATAGTTAGCTTGAAGGCATAGGGTGGTTTGTTAAGAAAATAACAAGCCGAAAAGGTACTATGTCTGTTGGGAAAATTCAAATGCTTCAGTGCAGAATGAACTTGTACTTGAAGCGGAAAGGTTATGGTGAGAAATATGGTTAATTTCAAACAGTGGGAAGGCTTTAACGGCCGTATCTGGAAGAGTGAAATCAACACAAGAGATTTCATCCAGAACAACTACACTCCATTTGACGGAGATTCATCTTTCCTTGTAGGTCCTACAGAAGCTACAAATAAACTTTGGGGCAAATTACAGGAACTACAGAAGCAGGAAAGAGCACAGGGCGGCGTACTTGATATGGAAACAGAGGTTGTTTCATCATTGACAGCATATGGCCCGGGTTACATTTCAGAAGAACTTAAGGACCTTGAAAAGGTTGTAGGTCTTCAGACAGATAAGCCTCTAAAGAGAGCATTTATGCCATTCGGTGGTATTAAAATGGCTATGCAGGCTTGCGAAACAAACGGTTACACAGCTAACCCTGAATTGGGTAGAATATTCACAGAGTATGCACGTACTCACAACCAGGGTGTATTCGATGCTTACACTCCTGCAATGAAGAAAGCTCGTCATAATAAAATTATTACAGGTCTTCCGGATGCATACGGACGTGGTAGAATCGTAGGTGACTATCGTCGTGTAGCTCTTTACGGTATTGACCACCTTATTGCTGAAAAACTTAAGGACATGGCAGGTCTTGAAGGCACAATGACAGACCACAAAATCCGTCTTCGTGAAGAAATCACACTTCAGATCAATGCTCTTAAAGATATGAAGAAGATGGCTGAAATTTATGGCTATGACATTTCACAGCCTGCTTCAAATGCTTACGAAGCAGCTCAGTGGTTGTACTTCGGTTACCTTGCAGCTATCAAAACACAGAATGGTGCTGCTATGTCAGTAGGTCGTGTATCTACATTCCTTGATATTTATATTAAACGTGATATGGATAAGGGTATCCTTACAGAAGAACAGGCTCAGGAAATCATTGACCATATGGTTATGAAGTTCCGTATGGTTAAGTTTGCTCGTGTACCTTCATACAACCAGTTGTTCACAGGTGACCCTGTATGGGCTACCGTTGCTATCGGTGGTATGGGTGTTGACGGTCGTTCAATGGTTACAAAGACTGACTACCGTTTCTTGCATACACTTGAAAACATGGGTCCTTCACCTGAACCTAATATGACAGTTCTTTACTCAAGCAACTTGCCAGAAAACTTCAAAAAGTATGCTGCTGAAATTTCTATCCGTACAAGCTCTGTACAGTACGAAAATGACGATGCAATGAGAGCTGTATGGTTTGACGATTACTCAATCTGCTGCTGCGTATCTGCAACACAGACAGGTAAAGAAATGCAGTTCTTCGGCGCAAGAGCAAACCTTGCAAAAGCTTTGCTTTACGCTATCAACGGTGGTATTGACGTTAAGACTCGTGAACAGGTTGGTCCTGCTTACAGACCTATCACAAGCGAATATCTTGATTATGATGAAGTACTTGAAAAGTACAATGCAATGCTTGACTGGTTGATCGAACTTTATGTTGATACACTAAACGTAATTCACTACATGCACGATAAATACTTCTACGAAGCAGCAGAACTTGCTCTTATTGATACAGATGTACGCCGTACATTTGCTACAGGTATCGCAGGTTTCTCACACGTTGTAGACTCACTAAGTGCTATTAAATATGCTAAGGTTAAACCTATTCGTGATGAAGAAGGTATGGCTGTTGACTTTGAAATCGAAGGCGACTTCCCTAAATATGGTAACGATGATGACCGTGCAGATGATATCGCTGTTTGGTTGCTTCAGACATTCTTGGAAAAACTAAAAACACATCACACATACAGAGATGCTGAACCTACAACATCAATTCTTACAATTACATCAAACGTTGTATATGGTAAGGCAACAGGCACAATGCCTAACGGCAGAAAAGCAGGCGAACCATTCTCACCTGGTGCTAACCCAAGTTACGGTGCAGAACAGAATGGTCTAATCGCTTCACTTAACTCTCTTACAAAGTTGCCATATCACTGGGCTTTGGATGGTATTTCAAATACACAGACAATCAACCCAAGTGCTCTTGGTCACAGTGAAGAAGAACAGTCAAAGAACCTTGTTCAGGTTATGGACGGTTACTTTGATCAGGGTGCTCATCACCTTAACGTTAACGTATTCGGTGTTGAAAAGCTTATCGATGCTATGGAACATCCTGAAAAAGAAGAATATGCTAACTTCACAATCCGTGTATCAGGTTACGCTGTTAAGTTCATCGACCTTACAAAGGAACAGCAGATGGACGTAATTTCACGTACTTGCCATGGCCGGTTGTAAGGGCATAGTTCATTCTCTTGAAACTTTCGGTTCCGTTGACGGACCCGGTATCAGATTTGTGGTATTTTTGCAGGGCTGTAATATGCGCTGCAAATACTGCCATAATCCTGAAACATGGAGTTGCAGCGGCGGTGAAGAATGGTCAGCTGAAGATTTGTTTAAACATGTTTTCAGATACCGTACATATTGGGGTAAAAATATGGAAAAGGGTGGTGTTACCGTTAGTGGTGGCGAACCCTTAATGCAAATTGATTTTCTTATTGAGTTCTTTAAAATACTCAAGGCAAACGGTGTTCATACTACATTGGATACTTCAGGTCAGCCTTTCACCAAAGAGGAAGAGTGGCTTGCAAAATTTGATGAGCTTATGAAATATACCGACCTTGTAATGCTTGATTTAAAGGAATTTGATGAGGCAAAGCATAAGAGCCTTACGGGATTTACTAATAAAAATATCCTTGAAATGGCTCAGTACCTTTCAGATATAGGTAAAACAATGTGGATAAGACACGTTCTTGTTCCCGGTCTTACTGATGATGAAAAAGGTCTTGCAGATATGGCTGATTTTATAGGTGGCCTTAAAAATGTAGAAAAGGTTGAAAATTTGCCGTATCATTCATTAGGACTTTTCAAGTGGGATAAACTTAATTTAAAGTATCCTCTTGATGATGCCCGTACTCCTACTGCTGAAGAAGTAGCAAGAGCAGATGAAATATTGATAAGAAAATAGTTTTAAGAAGGTAATCTTTCAGATTACCTTCTTTTTTTGTTAATTTTAAATATGAAATTTTGGTAAAATATGCTTGTTTTACTAACTTTTATGTCAGTATTGTCCATTTACTTTTTTAAAGATTTGATGTATAATTACAATAACTATATTTTTATGCAATTTTACATTTTGAAAAGTTTGTTTTTGAAACTTTTTATAAAATATATAAATGAAAATTTAGTACCCTATCTTTAAGGAGGACTTGAAAATGAAAACAAAAATCCTGAGTATTGTATTAGTACTGATGTTTGTGTTTTCTTGTGTGGCTTATGCAGATATGAGTTTTGAAACTCCTGTATTTGACTATGGCACATTAAAGCTTGAACTTTCAGGTAATACAACAAACGATTATGTGGAAGGAGTAACAATTTCCGTAGTACCTTACGGAGCAGACAGAAGTATATTGTCTGCTGAAGATGTAGGAAACGGAATGCTTTATGATTATGTGTTGTCAGCTGATGATGGTTCATTTGCCTATGCTGTAACACTAAACGAAAACTTCAAATCAGGCAAATATAAGGTGTATGCAGATACTGCAACACAAACTGCAGTATCGTCATTTATCTTTTTAAACGGTAATGATGCACAACCTGTTATTGATGAGCTTAACAGAACATCGGGTGCAGTTGCAGTTAGGGATTTAATTGGCGGTAATACGGATGCACTTGGAATTGATAAGGCTGAGTTTTTAAAATATGATTCATACATAAGCAATGTAATAAACGCATCAAAGCCTGACGGTGGCTATGACATCGATACTTTTTTAAAGCAATACCACCGTGCGTATACATTGGCTATGCTTAAAAACGGTGCAACTACAATGGATGTTATTGTAAGCGATTATGGTACCCTTGTTGGAATAGACGCAAACCTGTATAACTCACTTACAAGTGAGGCAAAGGTACACCTCGAGGCATTGATAAGAGCAGAAACAGGCTATAATGGTGATATAATGAGATATGATTATAACTATGTTCTGGCACAGATTAAAGCTTCAGCCGGTTATGAAGAACAGGGTGCAATCATACTTGCCAATGCAGATGTTATCGGTATAAATACCACCAAGTATGAAAGCATCAATAATGCATTCTATAAAGATAAGGTACTTAAAAATATATACGGCACATATAACAAGCTTGAAGATATTGTTCCTGTTTGGAACAGAGTTGTAGATGACTGCTACAGTGAGTGGAAAGGTGATAAGGGTACATCAGGAGGCTCCGGAGGTGGAGGCGGCGGTGGTGCCGGCGGAGGCTCAATTGGTAATGACGGCGGCTTTACCGTAACAGGACCGGTGGGTAATGAAGATATATTTACCGAAGAGGGTAAACCTGCGGTTAATGAAGATAAATCCGACACATTTTCCGATACAAAAGGTCATTGGGCAGAAGGCTCAATTTACAATTTATACTTAAAGGGTATTGTAAATGGTTATGAAGATGGTACATTCAAACCAAACAATACTGTTACACGTGCCGAGTTTGTAAAAATGCTTACAAGTGCTGTAAACCTTTCAACAACAGATGTATCGGATGTAAGCTTTGATGATGTTTCTGATGCCGACTGGTATGCAAAACCTGTTAAACTTGCTGCAGCAAATGGTCTTGTTCAGGGGTATGACGGTAAGTTCAGACCAACTGAAAAAATTTTAAGACAGGATGCGGCAATTGTAATATATAATGCACTTGCAGGTGCAGGTTATAAGCTTGAGGGTGAAAAGACTTTCAACGATGATGCAGATATTTCAGATTATGCTAAAAAATATGTTCTGGCTTTGGCTTCAAAGGGTATAATTAACGGAAGTGACGGAAAGTTCCTTCCGAAGAACACACTTACACGTGCCGAAGCAGTGAAGCTTATAGAAAATTTGCTGAATTATTCAAAATAACGGAGGAGGGATAAAATGAAAAAGAGAATATTATCAATGCTTTTGACAATGCTGCTTGTTTTCAGTTTTATACCCCTTGTGAATGCGGCAGAAGTTGAAGTTGATAAAACAGATGCAGAAAATGCAGTAGCGTTTGTTAATGCTATATTGGGAGATGTTTTAGTTGATTACAAACTTGAACAAAAAGATTCCTGGATGAGTGGTGCAACAACCTACGGAGCAGAAAGTAAAAATGTAACACGTGCACAGTTTGTAGGTGTTATGGCAAAGCTTTTCAAACTTGAAGAAACGGTTGAAACAAAATACATATTCAGCGATGTTCCGCCGTCACACGAAAATGCGTCAGCAATTCGTCAGGCAGTAGAACTTGGTTGGGTTTCAAAAGCAGATGCATTTCGTCCTACAAACAACATCACATATGCAGAAGCTATGAAAATAGCTGTTACTGCAATGGGTTATGAGGATGTTGCAAAAACACAGGGTGGTTACACTACGGGTTATTTCTGGGTTGCAAATAAAATTGGTCTTTTAAACAGGCTTTCAATGGAAGAAGATGTAGAGCTTGACAATGGTGAGCTTGCTATTCTTGTTGAAAATATGCTTAATGCAAAAATTGCAAGAGTTGTAGGTACAGGCATAATGATAACCTATGATACTGAAATGATGCTTATGGAATATTATTACGATATCTATAAGGTTAAGGGTATTGTAGATGCTACAAAACATTCATCACTTACATCTGTAAAAGAATTTTCAAAAGATGTAATTTCAATCAATGGTGTTGCTTATAATTACAACGGATATACAGATGATTACCTTGGATATAATGTTCTGGCATATTGCCGTGATAATAAAGAACAGGGAGAAAAAGAAATTTTATACATAAAACCTGTTAATAATGAGGTGTATGAATATTCTTCACCTGAATTTTCAGGTTGGGATAATGGAAAGCTTCATTTTGAAGATGTTGATTCAACTTTTTCAGATAAGCTTAAGGTTGATAATTCCTATGTATTGATATACAATGGCAAAAAGGTTACAGATAAGGGTAATGCTTATAAATATCTTGATGAGGCAAATGGTTTTATCAGGGTTATTGACAATAGTCAGGACGGTGAAATAGACGTTATCCTAGTTGAGGACTATAAATACATATATGTTGGTGAAGTTAATGCTGAAAAGCTTGTGATTGCTGATGAAAATTCTCCATCAAATAATGTAAATCTTGAAGATGTATATTATGTAATGTATGACAATGCAACAGGCAATGAGATTGGCTTTGAAAATATTAAAATCGGCTCTGTGGTTGCAGTTGCAATGTCAAGGGATTCCAAAATTGCAAAGTTGTTACTTTGCGACGAGGTTTTAACAGATAAGCCTGAAGGCTTTGGAAGTGACGGAGTAGTGTTCGACGGTACTGAATATGCAGAATCAGCTTATTACAAAAAATACTATTCTACTGCACATAACAAATATGAATCCGGTGTTTATTATGTTGGTATCAATAATGATATTGTTGCATATTCAGCATCAGGTACATATATGTCTTACGGATATGGTATTGATGCGGCTGTAAAATACGGTATGGATTCAGTTATAAAATTCAAGGTTCTGAATGATTCCGGCAAGGTTATGATATATGAGCTTGCAGACAGGGTAATGGTAGACGGTAAATGGTTGGATGCTGAAAAAGCAGGCGTTGAAAATCTTGAAAAAAACCTTTTCAAATATGCACTTGCAGATGGCAAAATCAAATATATAGATACTCCAGAGGGAGCAACCTTTGAAAATATGTATAAGGAATCATCATATGACAGTATGAATGTTGCGGACCTTCACGAAGCTTCAAGCGGAAGATACAGATCAGGAGGTACCGGATTTGAAGGCAGTTACTATGTAAATAAAGCTGTTGTATTTGTAATTGATGAAACTGACGTTGAATATGGCTCAAAGGTTGGTAACAACACATATCTTGAATCAAACGAGGTCTATACAGGTAAAATTAAGTTTTATGATGTAGATGGTGTAGGTATGGCAGGTGCCGTAGTTACAACAAAAGACTTTGGTGAAGGTGTAGCAAATCTTTCCGGCGTAGCCTATGTTATACAGGGTGTTTCGCAAACAATAGATAATGAGGGCAATGAATGTTATAAGGTTAAGCTTATGACTCATCAGGGACAACACAAAATTTACTATATGGATTATGATGTAATGCCAAAAAAATCATCAGGTAAAATACTTGGCTTTGGTGACGTTATAAAAATGGCAGTGGATATTAACGATACAAAAATATTGAAAGTGGCTACAATGTTTGACGGCGAAAATATGAGAATAGAAAACGCCAATATGTTTAAGGAAACAAGCTATACAAACAACAATTTCCGTTATGGTATGGTTTATGACTACAATAATAATCAGATTTCATATTCTAATACAACAAACTTTGACGAGTCTTTTGTATTTGATTTTTCATCAATTAAATTCCGCTCGGTTAATTCGGCAAATATTTTAGTTGTTGACCGTGAAGGTAAGCTTGTACGTAAAGGTTATCAGGATGATATTAAGGCGTATAAGGATTACAAGGACGATGCAAGTAAGGTTATTGTTATGTGTAATTATAATGCATGCAGTGGGGTGATTGTATATGAAAACTAAAATATTTATAAAGTTAATATCTTTTGCAATTTGCCTTTCAATGCTATGTGCATTGATTCCTACAGGTATGGTTATGGCAGATGCCGTGCCTACATATTACATAATGGAAAGCTTTAACGGTTATTCAGATGGCGAAAAGCCAATATGGGCAAATGGTGACGCCTCTACACTCGACTGGGCAGCAGGTAAGGAAATATATACAGCACCAAGCTCTCTTTCAGGGTACCAGAACCCTACAAACGGTGTTAAGACAGTTTCTGCCGGTAACAAAGCACTTTGGGTTGGCAATAAAAATACTGAAGGTTATTGGGGTTATCAGCACGCAACGTCTTTGGGGGCAGATAAAAATGTTAAAAATATAGTTTTCTCAACTGCTCTTATGGGTTGTGAAAAGCCTATGGATATTGCAATGCGTATAGGGGGCACATCAGGTACAGCCCTTGTTCCTTTCAAGGTTATTGACGGTGTAATTTACGCAAACTGTACAACTAAGGTTGGCACAGTTAACTCTAAAAAATTCACAACAATAGATGTCGCAGCAGACTTTGGTAAAATGGAATTTAAGGTTTATATCAACGGCAGGGATTCCGGGCAGACATATAAAATGTCCGTTAATATTACAGGTCCGATAAAGCTTTTTAGTATTGAACCCCTTCGTGTTACCGAAGAAAAGGGCATGTACGTTGACTATATGTATATGTATTCGGGAAGCAAGGTTGTAAAAAACCATCCGAAACAGGATTTTAACCCTGACTGTCCCGATATTCCTTCAACTGTTTTGTTCAAACCTAACTATACACTTGTGAATCAGAATAACGCACAGAACGGAACAGATGGTAACCACGCAAGAAGATATAATTCTTCAGCATTCAAAACTGTAATTAACGGAACAACATGGACAAACTACGGTCAGCAGGACAGGGATATTATTACACTTGGCAGAATGGATGATGATAACAACCCATACCGTCCCAATAACTGGATTACAATGCGTAAAAAAGGTGCACAGGCTGTAACAATTCAGTTTTTGGCAACCTACGGTGTTGAGCGTTCAAGATATTATTCAATGACTATGAAGCTTAGCTCCGATGAACTTCCGTCACAGGCTGAGGTATTCCGACTTTACGGCTATGCGTTGCATAACGGTGGTTTTACAACTGTTAATCAGGTTATAGGCTCACTTGATAATGACGGTAACCTTGTAACTTCAACAGGTGTTAAGCTTGGCAAGGTTACAAAGGGCAAGTTTTTGGAATTTACCTATGCAATAGACGTTCTGGAACATAAAATAGACGTTTATGTAGAAAATGAACTTAAGGCAGAGGGTATTCCTTTTGACCCGAGAATTGACTTACTTTCAGGTCTTTACCTTACAATACCTGCAACCTCCTCAAAGGGAAGTCTTATTATAGACGGTGTTATGTGGAGAAGACTTGCAAAACCATGGAGCCCTGATGGCTCACATAAGTTGTCTGTATACCCTGAAGATGAATTTTATACTGAAGATTTAGACGGTAAATTTGCAGTACAGGGTTATATGGGTACATATTATTCAAAAGACGGCAAAGGTGAAATTGAAGATACTTATTACTTCAATTCCGATGCAAAAGATTATAAAAATGTTTATGTAACAAAAAGCACAATGGCAAATATTCTTTGTGTAAATGTAAACGATATTGAATTTAATGAAAATTCATCAGTTGTTAAGTATAAGGGTAAGGATTATGACCTTGGCGTAAGCACAGTTTCAAAAGAGGGAAAAGTGCTTGCATCATTCGGTCCTTTTGCTGAAAAAGTACTTGGTATGGACGTAATTTATTACGAAGATATGGGTATGGTTTTAGCAGGTGAAAAACTTAATATCAACCCTGAAAATGAACGTCAGATAAATGACGGTTCATTTAAAGATGGTCTTGATACTACCCTTATGGGGCTTGCAAAATATATGCATTTTGAAAGACCTGATGCCGAAAAACTAAAGGCAGATTATTATGCTAACGGCAATAAACAACATCCACGTGTAGGTATTACAAAAGCAGAAATTGAAAACCTTAAGGTTGCAAGACAAACAGATGAAACTTTAAATGAAATGATTAAGAAAAAGATTAAGTTTGCAGACCAGAACCTGTCAGTAATTCCTAAATTTGATATTGACAGAACAATTCGTGGTCTTAACTCTGTAGTAATTTTACCTATGTCTAACAGAATTGAAGCCTGTGCAATAGCCTGGTGGATGACAGGAGAACAAAAGTACGTAGACTGTGCATGGAATCAGTTTGCAGAAATTTCAACATGGATTGACTGGAACGAATGTCACGAAATTGATATGGGACGTATCCTTGCGGCAATGGGTTATTTGTATGACTGGTTCTATGATGCGTGGACACCGGATCAGCGTGCAAAGATTATAGAGGCAACCGAAAGACTCGCAGTATTACCTACATTGAACCACGTTACATATGAAGCGGGTCACGGTGTACAGTGGGCATACGAGCTTTCAAACTTTAATGCAATGTGCTCAGGCGGTTCTATGGTATGGCTTGCGGCAACCGCAGGTGAATGTAGTGATATTACCTGGGAACTTGGTGCCACAGCAGGTATCCGCGGCGGCGAATACTTCCTGCAGTCACATATGCCTGACGGTACAACAGGTGACTCGCCATCATACTGGAAGGAAGATATGTTCTACGCAATGGGCGTACTTTCTCTTGACCAGACATTTGGTACAACCTACGGTATCAAAGAATCACCGGGTCTTATAAAAACATCTGACTGGATTATATCTATGGAACATCCTGCAGGTATAAACCCAATTCACGATACACCGGGTTATACAACAGTCGGTGACCATTTTGCTACTCAGGCTCTTGGTATTTATGCAGAACTTTACAACAACCCCGACTGGTATGCATACCGTGCTTATGCACAGAAGAATGCAAACTTTGACGATGTGTATTCTTACGATATTGTTTGCTACACACCGGGCGGTTCAATGGATACAGTTGCGCTTGACAACTATGCAGAAGGCTTCCAGACCTTCTCGGCAAAGGGTTCTACAACAGACCCGACCTCTCTGTTCCTTAGTGCTCACGGTGGTAAAGTAAGGGGCTTCCATTATCACGAGGACGTTGGTACCTTTGTTTACCTTAACAACGGTGTAGGCTGGGCAACAGAAATAAGAACAGAAGACTATTTTGTAAGATCTGCGGTAAATTCATCCGCTAAAATACCTATGTACTACGACAGGGTAGAATCTCATAACTGTATGATGTTTAATCCAACAGTTGAAAGGATGAAGAAGGCAAGCGGTATGACAAATAATCAGAAGAGTGTGGGTGCTGAAGTTTTAGACTATCAGTCAAAGGACAGAGGTGCGTTCATTCAGTATGATATGTCAGAAGTTTATTCAAATGATGTTTCAAAATACCACAGAGGTATTATGGCAGCAGATGACAGACGTACTGCAGTAATCCGTGATGAATTCACAGTTAAAGCAGAGGTTACTGAAGGCTGGTGGTTTATGAACACTACGGCAGACGACTTTGAAGTAATCGACAAAAATACAATTAAGATGATTGATGATGCAACAATGGAAGAGCAGATATTCAAATTGTATACAGACCTTGAAGATTACGAAATTATGGTAATTGAAGCAAAGACAATGTGGGATGAGCTTAATGTTCAGGACACTGATGAAACAAGAAACTTTGAAAGAGTTGCAATTAAGTTTAAAGCTAAAAAGGGAAGCACTCATTATATCCACGTTAAGATGTATAACCCGGATGAGCCGGGTATGGCAGAAAAAGACAGCTATAATGTACCTATGACTAAGTGGACAATTCCAGATGGTAAGCTTCCAAAACGTGAGGTATTTGACTTTGCATCTTACGTAACAGATGACGGTTTGTCATTCTCTTCAATTATTAAAACCATTACATACCTTGAAGGTACAAAGAGACCTGAAATTGTAAAGGTTAATCTTATTGATGAGTCAATGACTTATGATTTAATCAAGTCAGATAACAAAGTTACAGTAAGAATTTACAGTGCAAATGACAAGAGTGTATTTGCAGATAAAACTATTTACTATGAATATGGTGAGCCTGTAAGAACTCTTGATATGTATCCTGACGGTACTTTTACAGAACATACAATTGTAAATGCAACTGAAGAGGCTACTCATTCAACAGCGGTTTCTATTGGTGATATCTACGATAACTCATACAGTTCAAGATGGGGTGCGGCAAACATAGGTGACTACGCTGTACTTGACCTTGGAGAAACTAAGGAAATTACTCACTTTGCATCAGCACAGTGGGAAGGTGAAGCAAGAACATTCTATTACCAGGTGCTTGTTTCAAATGATGGTGTAAACTTTACACCTGTAAAAGATGTTATAACAGGACCGTTTGACGGTATAGACGGTACAATGCAGATTTGGGAGATTAAACCTGTAAAGGCAAGATATGTAAAGATTTTAAATACAGGCGGTAATACCCAGACAAAAGCACAGAATATTTATGAATTCAAGCTTTTCAAGAAAAACTAAATTTTGATGTTGAATAAAAATTCCTCCCTCACAAGAGGGAGGAGGATTTACCGAAACATTCAAAAAATGAGAGGAGAAAAAAGATGAAAAAATTAATATCCTTAATCTTAGTTGTTCTTTTGTGCCTGCCTGCCGTATATATCCCTGTTTCAGCAGCCGGCGCGGATACTTTTACAGTAACCGCCGCAGATGGTGCAGACAAAACATCTGACGATTATTTAAATATTTATAAATATCTTGCTTACTATGACGGCGGTGATGTTATAAACATTCCTGAAAAATACATAACCGTAGGTCAATGGAAAGCAAATATTAAAAACCCTTCAATAAATGCAGGTGAACTTGCAGATGCTGACTACATCACAGGTGACTGCACGTTTACACTTACAATGGACGACGGTGTTACAACAAAGCAGGTAAGTGCAGAAATTGCAGATAGTAACTATTTTCTGCTTGCATATGATAAAAAGCAGTCAACAACCTTTGACAGCAATTCAATAGGTTTATCTACAGGTAAAGGCTCAAAAGCAACACTTACAAAGAGCGTTGAGGAAATATCAGAGGGCGTTTACGGTCTTGGGTTTAACATTGCAACTGCAAGTGATGCAACAAGTACCCAGGGCTATGCCAATATTATTCAGAATCTTGCCAATATCAATGCAAAAAATCTGCCATACGTGCTTACTTATAAATTTGATATTGATTCTGCTGAAAGCTTGTTCAGACTTTCAACGGGCTTTATGAACAGTAAAAACAACGGACGAAGCATTTACGATTTGCCTGCTGCTACAAGCGAATTGGTAAAAGCATCTGGCACAATAAAGGTTGATGTAGTTGTTTTCCCTGAAGCAAGCCTTATGGATATCTATGTTAATGATGCAGTAGTCAAGGCAAATTTTTCAACAACAGATAATAAAAACGGCACATCATATACAGATTATGTGAAATTTTTCCTCCGTTTCTATAACGGAACAAAGGTAGGCGGCGTTTATAAGGATTTTACAGCCACACTTACGGATTATGAAGTGCGCTACGGCTATGGCAAATTCAACGCACCTGTTTATGTAAAGCCTGAAATTTCAATTACCAATTATACAGATGGTGAAAAGGTAAAAGTAGCAGATGTAAAAAATATCCTTGCATCAACAAATGTTGACAACTACACAAGTGCCGAACTTTATGTTAACGGTACTAAGGTTAGAACAGAAAATATTGTATCAAAATCAGTTTCATTCTCTTCATCATACTTAACAGTAGGTGAAAATGAAGTTGAAGTTATAATGTACAAAAACGGCAAAAATCCCGTGTCAACAGGTAAAATTAACGTAACTGTTGAAGGTAGCGTAAAAATAGCAGACCTTACAGATGGTATGTTGCTTCATCCTGATAACTTTATGGGCATTATAAAGGCTGTTGTTGATGCAGATGGCTATAAAAGAGCAGAACTTTATATTGATGGTGCTTTAATTGAAGAAATTAATGTATCAGGAAAAGAAATTTTCTTTTCTGCTGCAACGCCGGAGCTTGGAAAGCGCACAATAGAGGTAAAGGTATATCCTGCAAAGGGCGAATGTATATCTTCAAAAATTACGGTTAATTTTTCAGATTTAACTGCAAGTGAAATTTTTGAATTTAAAGGTGCCGAGGGTGTTGACAAAGCATCAGATGCTTATAAAAATATCACAAAATATTTTGCATACCTTGACGGTGAATATGTATCTGTTCCTGCAAACTACATTACAGTAGGTCAGTGGAAGGCAAATGTTGCAAACCCTGCAATTGTTGCAGAAAATCTTTTGGATACTGACTATATAACAAATGACTGCACACTTGTGTGGACAGCAGCTGACGGCATTACAACAAAGACTCTGTACTTTGATGTTGCACAGTATAATTATTTGTATGAAAAGTATGATAACACAAAAGAAATTGATGTAATCAATTCATCAAGGAATAATCTTAATATATACATTGGTGGTGGTACAAATGGTAAAGTATCAACAACCAATAAGGATATGGGCGACGGCACATATGTTATTAATTCAACCCTTGATAGTTTTACAACCACTGCAGACCCTTATGCTCAGATTGTACAGAACTTCGCTGATATAAATAAAAATATAAAAACACCGTATATGGTAGATATGGAACTTAAATTCAGCGATGCTTCAGGATATTCAAGTGCAAACTTGCTGTTGCGAGGAGCAACCGGTACTGTCTATGATGGGAAGCAGAGAGCAAATATTGCAGTAACAGGCTTTAAAGGTAAGGTACAAAGCGGTAATACTTTCAGATTTACTGTTGTGTTCTACCCTGAAGCAGACCTTGCAGATATTTACCTTGACGGTAGTTTGGTGAAAGAAAACTTTAACCTTGTGTTTACAGATGATTTAGGTACATCAACATACGATAACTGTTCAAGCTTTGCACTTCGTTTCTTTAATAAAACAAAAGTTAATGGTGAATTTGCCAAGTTGGAATATGAAATTTCAAGATACGAAATTAAATATGGCTTTGGTACAATCAATGAAGAAGTGTATGTTGCACCAACTGTTGATATTGTAAACTACAAAGACGGCGTATCATATAAAACAGATGAAATTGTTGACCTTGAAGTCGTTACTAATACTGATGATGTTAAAACAGCAGCTTTATTTGTTGACGGTGTTAAAGTGGCAGAAGAGGCAGTAGTTAATAAAACAGCAGTATTTGATATGTCACAAATGGGCTTTGGTGAACACGAAGTTGAAGTAAGAATGTATCCTGAAATTGGTGAATATGTATCTGAAACAATTAGTGTATCTGTTAAAAACCCAGAGTTTGGTACAGAATTTGTAATGAGCTTTGATGATATGGAAGCAGGCAAGGTACCTGCAAATATTTCAAAGCCTGTTGAAAATATTGTAGCGGTGAATTTTGTGAATATGAATCAGCCTGGGCTTAACGACCCTTCAGCTACAGCTGCTGATGCACTTGTTGAGTACTACGACGAAGCACGTGGCAATGTAATGCATGCAAAGGCGGCGGAGGATTCAAATACAGCCCTTACCGGCAGACGTATTGAGTTTAATTTAGAGCCTGCTTATGATGCAGTAATGACATTTGACTTTATGTTTAAAGAATATGTAACATGGGCAAATTTTGTTTCTGTACGTCATTATGTTTCAGATAAAGCCGGTGAGTATGGATTTATTAAAGTTAAAAATGACGGTACTATTGTAGTTAACGGTTCAGACCTTACAAAGGTTGAACTTGATAAGTGGTACAAAATGGAGGTTTTTGCTTATGCAAATATGGGTGAAAGCTACGTTGTAAACATTTTTGACGAAAATGGTGGGCTTATAGCGTCAGATGAAGGTGTAGTTCCAAATATGGTTGACGTTGATATTATGAGAATTTACACTCAGTATGATTCAAAGAAGAAGGGTGATATATATCTTGATGATGTTAAAATGTCAATTATTAAATCTTCAGGTTCAATTTCATCATCTCAGGCTGTTGGTGACAACATGCTTAAATTCTTCCTTTCAAATGTTACTTCAGTAGAAAATGTTGAAATTGCAAATTCAAAGGGTAACGTTAAACTACTTGGTTATTCCTATGATGTTGGAACAAATGAGCTTATTGTTACAACTGCAGTTCCATTGGAAAATAACGGGGAATATCATGTAAGTGTTTACCCTGCAGGATACACCACACCACTTACAAAAGGGGTTGTTATTGAAACCGGTGTATCAGTTAAAGACTCTTTCTTTGAAATAAAGAAGGGTAAAAGCTATGTTGTGCTTGAAGCATCAAACTGTGCCGATACAGATGATGAAATGACTGTTATAATATCTCAATGGGATGGAAGTAAACTTGTTTCCACAAGAGCAGAAAAGGTTGTTGTAAAAGCAGGTGAAGATAAATACAGAGTACAGATTACGGAAAATATCGATAACGTAAAGATTATGCCTGTTAAATCACTTTCAAAACCAATATTACTTAGCAGAAATGTATTAACAAAATAAAGTAAAAAATGTCTGTGACGAATTCCGTCACAGACATTTTTTGAAATCATTTACGCCATGTTTGAGGAGCTAAAAGTAAAAGCATAGGGAATATCTCAAGTCTTCCCACCAACATACATATACTCATGACAACTGTTGAAAAATCAGAAAATATTGAAAAGTTTCCTGTAGGGCCAACAAGATCAAGGCCGGGTCCAATGTTGTTGATTGTTGCAAGAATTGCCGTGAAGTTTGTTGTAAAATTAAAATTATCAAAGCTTATAAGAAGAAGGGCAACAGCAAAAATTATTGTATATGCCGACATATATACGTTTACACCGCGTACTGTTTCGTGTGGAATAACTCTGCCGTTCATTTTAAGCTTTAAAACTGTTCGTGGGTGGACACTTGTACGTACTTCTTTTACAATACTTTTTATAAGTATCATAATTCTTGAAATTTTTATACCGCCACCGGTACTGCCTGCACATGCACCTAAAAACATCAGTCCTAAAATTATCACCTTTGAAAATTCAGGCCAAAGGTTAAAGTCTACCGTTGCATAACCTGTTGTGGTTATAATTGAACCTACAGTGAAGAAAATGTGCCTGAATGCTTCTTCAAAAGAACCGAAAAGATGGTAGGTATTAAATAAAATAAGTACAACGGCAGTTAAAATTATGCCAAAATATGTTTTGAATTCATCGGAATTTAAAATTCTTCTGAACTCTTTTAAAATTATTGCATAGTAAAGTGAAAAGTCTACACCGAAAAGTATCATAAATACAGCTATTACATACTGCACATAAGGTGAATATGACAAAGCACCTGAATTTAATATACCAAAACCGCCTGTACCTGCTGTACCGAATGAAAGTGTAATTGCCTCAAATAAACCAATTTCCTTTGCGGGGAGCAAAAGTAATATTTGTATCACCGTCATTGCAATGTATATGGCGTATAAAAGCATTGCAGTTGATCTCATTTTAGGTACAAGTTTTCCAACAGACGGGCCGGGGCTTTCTGCTTTTAAAAGGTGTATGTTTCCACTACCTGATAACGGAACAAGTGCCATTAAAAACACAAGTACGCCCATACCTCCAATCCAATGTGTCAGGCTTCGCCACATCAGTATTGATTTTGGAAGTACTTCTACATCGGTAAGTATAGTAGCACCTGTAGTTGTAAAGCCCGATACAGTTTCAAAAACAGCATTGGCAATATTTGTTATTGTGCCGGAAAGTATAAAAGGCAGTGCACCGAATAAACTCATAAAAATCCAACTTAGTGCAACGGTAACAAAGCCTTCCTTGGCATATACCGTTTTGTTTTTTGGCTGACGTAGTGAAAATAATATTCCTGTAACTGCACATATAATTATGCATATTGCCCAAACAAAAATTATTTTTGTTTCTCTGTAACAAAGTGAGCAGATAAGAGGAATAAACATTGATGCAGATTCTATTTTCAAAACAAGCCCAAGTATATAAATTATCATTTTGTAATTCATCGAAAAAACTCCTATTTCAAGATGTCGCTTATATCCGAAACACCTTCTCTTAAGGTTACAACAATTACTGTATCACCTGGTAAAAGCATATCTTTACCGTGAGGTATAATGAATTTATTTTCACGGGTTATGCAGGCGATAAGTATATTTTCCTTAAGGTTAAGCTCTGCAAGTGTTGTATTTGATACAGGAGAACCTTCTTTTATGCGAAATTCCAAAGCCTCGGCTTTTCCATCAAGAATATAGTGCATTGTTTCAATACTGCTTCCAAAGGAATTGGATTTAGCACGTACAAAACGTATAATGTATTCTGCTGTAATATTTTTTGGGTATATTGTTGTTCCAAGGTGCAAATCACCAAGGACATTACCATATTCAATTCTGTTTATTTTTGTAACAACCTTACCGTCAGTTTTACTTTTTGCATAAAGTGAAAGGAGGACGTTTTCCTCATCAATGTTGGTGAGTGATACAAAGGCACCGTATTTTTCTATACCTTCTTCAATTAAAAGTCTGTTGTCTGTACCGTCACCTTGTGTAATTGTAGCCTTTGGCAGAAGATTAAACAGTTCATCACATCTGTTAGGATCCTGTTCAATTATTTTTACATCTATGCCTGTTTTCAAAAGGCGCTTTGCAAGGTAGTAAGCAGTATCGCCGCCGCCTACTATCATAGCATCCTTTACTCGATTTGTGCGTATCCCTATTTTTTTAAAAAATTTACCAGCTTCACCAAGTGGTGCTACAATGCTTATTATATCGTCGGCCTTAATTTCAAATGAACCTGAAGGAATAAATGCTTCGTCACCACGTTCAACACCGCATATAAGAATAGGACTTCCTATTTTTGAAGGGAAATCCATAAGCTTAAGACCGTCAAGAATACAACCTGAAGGAACTACAAAGCTTAAAATTTCAACACGTCCCTTTGCAAATGTGTCAATTTTAATTGCTGTGGGGAAACGTAAAATTCGTGCAATTTCGTGTGCAGCCGCCTGTTCGGGGTTAATAACCATTGTAAGTCCAAGGTCATCTTTAATGAGGTTAATGGATTTAAAATATTCAGGCTTTCTTACTCTTGCAATAGTCTGGCAGTTACCCAATTTTTTAGCCATAAGGCATATCATAAGGTTAAGTTCGTCAGAACCTGCAACAGCAATCATTACATCTGCAGTTTTAATATCTGCTTCCATTAATGTATCAAGGTCTGTACCACTACCCACAACACCCATAATGTCATATTCGTTTACAATTGACTGAACAAGATGAGCGTTGTTGTCTACTATAGTAATATCATGTTCTTTTTCCAGGGCAAGCTGTTCAATAAGCTTTAAACCAACTTTACCGCAACCAACAATAATGATTTTCATTTTATACCTTCTTTGTTGCTTTAGTATGCATATATTATGCTATTGAATTATAACAAATTAATACGTTAAAGTCAATAGTATTACTTTGTTATTCAACGGTTACGGACTTTGCCAGATTTTTAGGCTTGTCTACATCACAACCTCTGTAAACTGCAACGTAGTATGCAAGCAGTTGCAGAGTAACTGTACTCAGCAATGGGTATAGTAAATCGAGAGTTTCGGGAATATATATTACATTTTCCGTTGCAATGTCATTGCTTTTAAAACATTCAGGAATAACATATGTTACATTTGCTCCTCTTGTTATAACTTCAATTATGTTGTTGTTCATTTTTTTATAAAGTTCTTTTGATGTGTTAATTGCAATTACAATACTGTTTTTGTCTATAAGTGCAATAGGTCCGTGTTTTAATTCCCCGCCTGCATAGGTGTCAGAATGGATGTAGGTTATTTCCTTAAGCTTCAGAGCACCTTCAAGTGCAGTAGGGTAGTCAAGCCCTCTGCCCATATAAAATACATTACTTTCTTTGTGAATTTTTTTTGCAATTTTTTTAATGGTGTTTTCTGTTAGAAGTGTTGTTTTTATTTTATCTGTAATGTTTATAAGCTCTTTTTTTATTTCATCAATGAATGGTCGTTCTGAATACCCTGTCTGTTCGGCAAAAAACAGGGCTATTGTGTAAAGGGCTGTAAGCTGTGTAAGGTAAGCTTTTGTGGATGCAACTGCAATTTCAGGACCTGCATTAGTGTAAAATACTCTGTCGGCTTCTCTTGAAACCGTGCTTTCGTGAACATTTGTAATTGCAAGTGTTTTTGCTCCTTTGGATACTGCAAGGCGAAGTGCTGCAACAGTATCGGCAGTTTCACCTGACTGGCTTATTACTATAACAAGTGTTTTGTTATTCAGCTTAGGTTTGCGGTATCTGAATTCTGATGCCATTTCAACATCGGTAGTGATGCCACTTAATCTTTCAATAATATATTTGCCTGCAATGCCTGCGTGATATGCAGTACCGCAAGCGGCAATATATATTTTTTCGGTTTCTTTTACAAATTGCTCATCAATGCAGTTAAGAGTTATTGAAAGGTCTTTATTTACTCTTCCCATAAGTGTTGTTGAAACTGCCTCGGGTTGTTCGTGTATTTCCTTTAACATAAAGTGTTCAAAACCGTTTTTCTCTGCAAGACTGCGTGAAAATCGAATAGAGGAGGGAGTTTTTTGGATTCTGTTGTTTTCATTATCGTAAAATGTTGCAACACCGCATTTTAAAAGTGCCGTTTCACCATCATTTAATATATAGTTTTTTCCTGAAGTGTGTGAAAAAGCATGAATGTCTGAAGCAATATAACAACAATCATCATTAACATTTATTATAACAGGACTGTCTTTTTTTGAAACAACAATTTCATCAGGATTACCCGAGCATATAACAGCTATTGCATAACTTCCTTCAAGTCTTTTGGTTGATTTTATTACTGCTTCCGTAATGTCGCCGCAGTAGTAATAATCAATAAGATGAGGCAAAACCTCTGTGTCGGTTTCTGATAAAAATAAATATCCTTTTTCAATAAGCTCTTTTTTTAATTGCTCGTAATTTTCTATAATTCCGTTATGAACAACTGCAATTGTTTTGTCTTTGTTAAAATGTGGGTGGCAGTTTGTCAGCGAAGGAGCACCGTGGGTTGCCCACCTTGTGTGAGCAATTCCCGTTTTTCCTGTAAATTCGGTTTTTTGCATAGCTTTTTGTAATTTTTCAATATTTCCTTTTGATTTTTTGTAATTTATTTTTTCTCCGTCAAATATTGCAATACCTGCTGAATCATATCCTCGGTATTCAAGCTTTAAAAGGCAGTCAAGCAAAATTTTTTCACAATTGTTTTTTCCGGTATATCCGACTATTCCGCACATATACAAAACTCCTTTTTGGTTATTATGCTTTAAAAAATAAAACTATATTTATTTAATATGTAATATTATTTCTGTTATATTTGACATTATACTATATGTTTGGTATAATTTAACATGTATAGTTATATATGTTTAAAAATTTTTGTATAGAAGGCGATTTTTTTGAAAAAAACTTATAATGAACTAAAAAAGGTTCACAGGAGGATTTCATATACAGCCATAACTGCTGTTGTTTTATGTTTGATATACCTTTTTGCTATAATTTATGTGTACAGACAGGCAGAATCCAATGCTCTTGAAAACCTACATATAAATACCAAGGAAATTAAGGATGATATTGTACTTCAGTATATTTCCGACCGTGAAAATCTTATTACCATGGCAAACTTTGCCGCTAAGCTGTATGAAAATGGCGAAGATATGGATATTATTATAAGGTCATTTAACCCAATAGGCTTAATCAGCGGTATAAATATTTTGCATTCCGACGGTTCTTATGTTACAAGGACAGGGGTTGTTGATAATCCTGAAGAGCTTGAATTTGATGAGGAAGTAAAAAAAGGTGTGTACATAAGTGCTAAAACTTATGATATCACTGACCATAACAAAGAAATAATAAGAAGTGCAGTTCCCATAAAATCAAATGATGAAACAGTAGCAATGCTTTATGGTATTATAAACCTTGATGCTTTTGAAGAAAGATATATCAGCAAGGCAGAGGAAAATGACGCAATGCTTTATGTACTTGAACAGCTTGATGGTGGTTTTATCCTTGATACACAGCATAATAAGGTAGAAAATATAAGTACACTCTCTACCAGAATATATACTGGTGATTACACATATGAACAATTAAAGGGCGATATTGATTCAGGTAAATCAGGCTTTTCATCTTTTGTATCCATCCAAACCGGCAAGGTAGTGTATGCACATTATTCACCAATTGGTGTAAGTGACTGGTTTATCTTACTTTCTGTACCTGCCAATATTGTGTTTGCACAGGCACGTGAAACAGTATTTCAGCTTTTGATGCTATTTTTAGCTATACTTGCAGTTGTGGTAGTTTACTTTATTTTTATATTTGAAGGTGAAAGGAAACAATCATACCATCATCTTGCTGCATCTAACGTAAGACGTGTATTGCTTGAAATAAATCAGCAATCTGACAGTATTGTAAATGCTCTTAAGTATCTCACGGAATATTCAAAAGCTAGGTCGGCAATTTTTGTAGATAGCAAAGGTGAATCCTACGGATTTAAAATAACTGATTCTGACGGGGATATTATAACAGATACCGAAAGAAAATATATAATAAATAAGCTTTTGCAGTATGCTTTGCAAAAAAAAGGCAACAAAAAAACCGATATTAATGTATTCAGCCTTAATGTTGATAAAATTCTCAAAGAGGAATATTCGGAGTTTGCAAACTTTTTGAAAAAACATTCAATTGAAAATATTACATATTCATATATTGTTAAAAATGATGACGATATAAGCATACTTGGTGTTATAAACCCACAGAAGATTGCAGATATTAAGTTGCTTTTGCTTGAAATATCTGTATGTTTTTCAATGGCAGTTTATAACAAAAAATATTTAAATGATACCGAACGTGTTGCAGTAACAGATTTGCTTACAGGTCTTTATAACCGTGTTGAATATAACAAAACAATTGAATATCTGGAAGCTAATGGTGTTTTGGATGTTGCATGTATTTATGTTGATGTTAACGAATTGCACTATGTTAATAATAAATACGGACATGCTGCCGGTGACAAAATGTTAAAATGTGTTGCTGAAACTATGAAATCTGTATTTGAAGGCGAAAAAATATACAGGGTTGGCGGTGACGAATTCTACGTATTTATACAACCTGTTGATATTGATGAAATAAATTTAAAAATATCGCAACTTGATAATATTATTGAAGAAGAAGGCTATAAGGTTTCGATTGGTCTTGGTGTTAAAAATGCTGACAACGATATTGAATCAATGATAAAAGAGGCCGAAGACAGAATGTATGAGGCAAAAGCAGAATATTACCGTAAAAAAGAAAATGAAAGTCATGAAATTCAGGCAGATAAGGATATTGAAATATTATCTACCGGTATGTCGGAACTTGATGCTTTAATTTCTGTTGTCAGTCATCACTATGTTGGAGTATGTATGGTTTCACTTGATAATGATACATCAAAACGTGTTATTATACCATCTTATATGAATAAATATTTTGATAGTGAAAGAAGCTTCAGTGGAGCAATTTTAAAATATGTGCATGAACTTGTTCATGCTGATTCTCACAGAGCAATGTTTAATTTTATGAATTATGATGTTATAAAAACTCAACTTGATTCGGGCATTATACCTACGGTTACATACAAGAAAACCAATGATATCGTATACAGACTTTCTGTGCATAAAATCAATGACGAAAACAATGAGTTTAATACATTGTGGGTTTTTGAGTTTGATAAATAAGTAAATCCTGATTTCCTTCCGTTGGTAACGGAATAAATTTGAATTAGGGGCTGTGTTTATGGATAGTTTAAAAACAAAAAATTCTGAAAACAAAATTACAGACAAACAGGCTATAATTGAGAATTATATAAATGTTTTGGCTGGACTCAGCAAAAGTATGGATGACTTTATGTTCCTTTACGATATAGAAAGTAACAAAAATTATATTTACGGTAATGTTGAAGAAAAATACAATCTTAATAAAGCTGCTGACGGAACATATACCGTTGCCGATATGCTTGAAATAGTACATCCTCTTGACCGTGATATGGTTGCTGGCGGTATAGAGAATATAATAAAAGGAAAAGCTTCTTCCCGTAATTCTGAATACCGCTGGATTGACAAAAATGGAAAACCCGTATGGGTTAAGGTAAGAGCAAGCATCACAAAGGATGAAGATGGTAATCCATTTGTTATGGTAGGCAGTGTTTCCGAGGAGGCTATGAAGCATCTTTATAACCCCCTTACCGGTCTTTATAACAAATACAGACTGAAAGAGGATTTGAAAAACAAATATCTTGTTAAAGGTAATTGTTATTTTGTGCTTATAGATATTGACGGGCTTGCATTAATAAATTTAAGTAACGGAAGAGCATATGGTGATTTTGTACTGAAAACACTTGCAGAGGTACTAGAAAAACACAGTAAAACAATAAATGTTTATCACGTTGACCACACTTGTTTTGCAGTTTTTGTCGATGCCAAAAATGAAAGTGAAATATATGATTTTTATAACGAAATCCAAAACAGTATTTTAGAATATTGCACCATAACGGCAGGGGTAATTCCTGTAAACAACAAGATTTTTCCGGATGAATCACAGTTTTATGATTTAGCTAAGCTTACCTTGAAAAAAGCAAAAAAATCTGATAGTACATCAATTGAATTTTTCAATGAAAAAGATATTGAAAATGTAATATCATCAGTTGAACTTGCCGATGAACTTTACAAAAGTGTTAATAATAATTTTTCGGGATTTTATCTTAACTATCAACCACAGGTAAAATCAGGCAGTTATTCCCTGTATTCTCTTGAGGCTTTGCTAAGGTATGAATCTCCTGTAAGAGGAAAGGTTTTTCCTGATGAATTTATTCCGGTTCTTGAGCATATTGGTCTTATAGATAAAGTTGGGCTGTGGGTTTTGGAGGTTGCTCTGCTTCAGTGTAAGGAATGGAGAAAATATATTCCCGATTTAAGGGTAAGTGTCAATTTTTCTGCTCTTCAGTTTAACGATGTGGTTCTTGCTGAAAAGGTACACCACGTACTTGAAAAAACAGAAATGCCCGGCGAATGTCTTACTATAGAAATTACCGAATCTGTATCACTTCAAGGCAATGAACAATTTTATCAGATTTTAAAACATTTAAAGCATATGGGAATTCAGATTGCTATTGATGACTTTGGTACAGGTTATTCTAATCTTGGTTACTTAAAGCGCCTCGAAGTTGATGAAATAAAAATAGACCGTATGTTTATCTCAGGCATACAGGAAGATACTTATAATTATCAACTTATAAGAAATACACTTGAGTTTGCAAAAGCAAATTCTATACGTATTTGTTGCGAAGGTGTTGAGGATAAAAAAGAGCTTGCAGTTTTAGAGCGTCTTTCACCTGATGTGTTTCAGGGCTATCTTTTTGATAAACCCTGCGAAGTTGAACAGATAAAATCATTTTATTTAGAGTCATATACCGAAGAGTTTAAAAAACGTATAGAATTTATTAAAATGTTGTATGATTTTAAAGAAAAAATGTCTGTTATACGTTTTGAGCCTAAGGATATTCTTCAAAGAACAAATGTTGGTTTGTGGATTGTACGTACTAACACTGAAACAGGCTATTGTGAAATGCACGCCGACGAAACTATGGAAAATATAATGGGTATGAATAGTATATACTCACCTGAGGAATGCTATAAATTCTGGCATAGTCGCATAAAGGAAGATTGTGTTGATTATGTTGAAAAAAGCCTTAAGGTTATGTCCGAACATGATAAGCCCGTTCAGCTTCAGTATTCGTGGATGCATCCTGTGCTTGGTGAAGTTGTTGTACGTTCAACAGGTATAAGAGGTAAAGATACCGACGGTATGATTGTTATTGAAGGTTACCACAGAATATGGGATAATATTGATGAAGTATAAAAAAAGGGTGTTTTTCACCCTTTTTTTCAATTGAATTTTATTGGAGTTTTATTTATGAAAACTATTGTTGAACTTTTTGACAAATGCCAGATAGAAAATATCATAGCATGCCTTGAATATAAGCCTGAAAAAATTGTTTTTCTGGGTTTTAAAGAGGTTATGACAAAAAAGAAAATTAATGATCTTAAGCGGTTTCTTGAACTCAGAAATCTTGATGTTCAAATAGAAACAGAAGTAGTTGGCAGGTATGACTATGAGGGAATAGTAAGTAAGCTTAATACTATAATAGATAATAATGAAGACTGTTATTTTGACCTTACAGGTGGTAAAGAACTTGTACTTACTGCTATGGGTGAGGTTTCAGCGTCAAGAAATGTACCGATGTTTCAGTTCAACGTAAGAACAGGAAGTCTTATAAGGGTAAAAAATTGCGATACACTTCCCCAGGAAACAAAGAAATTTATGAATATAGATGAAATTGTTGCACTAAATGGTGGTTCGGTAATTTGTAATCAGCCTGATGACTTTAAGTGGAATTTAACAGGTGATTTTAAAAACGATATCCGCAATATGTGGGATATATGTCGTAAAAACTCTGGGCTGTGGAACAGACAGTCAAAGGTTTTTGAAAATTTTGAAAAGTATGGTAAGCTTGATGAAAGCCTTACTGTTACTGCGGATATTGAACATTTAAAAAGATGTAAGCAGGATGTTCTTTTAAATTCACGTATTATTAGCGAGCTTACATCAAAGGGAATTATTTTTGACTATGTATACAAAGACGGTAAAGTAAGCTTTAGGTATAAAAACACTCAGGTTCATAAGTGCGTAACCAAGGCAGGTAACATTCTTGAATTATACGCATATATGACGGCACACAAAATATCCGAAGAGTGTCCTGAATTTTATGACGACATAGATATTGGAATTTACGTTGACTGGGATGGTGTAATTCACGACGGCACCACAAAAGAACGCGATACCGTAAACGAAGTTGATATAATACTTATGCGTGACCTTATTCCTGTTTTTGTTTCCTGTAAAAACGGAGAATTTCACAAAGAATCATTGTATGAGCTTGATATTGTTGCAAAGAAATTCGGAGGCGGATATGCAAAAAAAATTATGCTTACAACATATATAACCAATGATTCGGAAAGTAAAAAATATATTATGCAACGTGCAAAAGATATGAATATAGATATCATAGACGGCGTTCACCTGATGGATGATGTTGAATTTATGGAAACCTTGAAAAAAAGAGTAAAATAATTAAAAAGCATATCGCATTGAAATAGTGTGATATGCTTTTTTGCACAAAAACAAAAAGAAAATTTGTATATTTTGTTTGTGAAAAATTACTGTTTTTTTACAAATAATATGTTATAATTAAAATGAATTTTAAAATGGAGAGATTGTATATGAACTTGAAAAGAAAGATAATAAGCACAATGCTTGTGATAATAATTGTTATTGCTATGCTTCCTGGGAATATTCTTGCAGCTGTGGTAATGGATGAAAATTATTCGTCTATGCCTGATTTGGGAACAAGCTATGGGTGGAAGATTAATTCCACGCCTACTCACGCTGTTTTTCAGACACTTTCTGATGGTGTAAGAATATTACAGACAAATCAAACCCGTTACAGTACCGGTACAACCAGTAACACCGCAAGTGATGGTACATACGAAAAAAAATTCAATTCGGTCTATAGAAATAATCTTGAAACGGGAATGGAAATTTCAACCATAGGTGTAAAAGGTAATGTAAAGATTACACTTGACTATGTTGTTGACCAGAAGAATGAAAAAGATGCAGGGAATCCGTACTACAATTTAAATATAGCTGACTACTTAAATTTGAGGTTTTACAACGGTAGTTTATGGGTTCTTAACACAAGTAGTATTTCAACTACAACTATGTCTGTGAAAAGTTTTAACTCTTCTTCAGGTGCAGGTGTTGCAAAACAGGTAGTTGTTGAAATTGATACTGTAAAAGACTGGGTAAAGGTTACCTTTGAGGGAAATGTTTCTGAAGGTCCTGCTATAAACACGGTTGCAAATAAGGCTCCTGCAGGAATTGTAAAATCTATGAATATAAAAAATATGCAGCGTATGAATGTGGACGCATATTTTAAAATCACATCTTTAATGGTTGAAAGCGACCAGTTTGAAAAAATAGTACTTGATGAAGAGTCAAAGGCTGTTCTTGACAGCTTCCCTGAAAGTATAACGCCGGACTGTAACAATGTTACAACTAATGTAACCTTGCCTTATCCTGATGAAGGTATCAGGTGGGAAACTTCAGATAAAAATGTTATGTCAAAGACGGGTAGAATAAACCGAATATCATCAACCGACCCTACTGCGGTTGTGCTTAGTGCATCATATAATGCAACTACTATTGACGGTGAAACTATACCCGTTGAAATCAGGTATCGTTTAAACGTAACAGGGTATACTAAAAGAAGTGAAAATACAGAAATAATTAACCCTGTTGCAGGTGCAACTGATACAACAGAAAAATATTATACAATGCCTGTACGAGGCAATGAAGAAGATGGTTATCCAATGTTTGATGACCCCAACTACATTACCGATGAAGTGTTCTTCGGTATATGGGATTCTGTAAATTCAAAATGGAAATCAGCCCCCTATTTCAGATATGATGAATTTCCGGAAATGGCAGAGGTAGAGGCTGCAGTAAAATCAGGAGATTACGAAAAAGCAAAAAATGAAATTGTTGAATATTACAGATTAAAAGCACCTGAAAGAATCACCTCCGTAAATTCTATCAGTGATGCAAATAAAGAATATTATAATGAGCTTTATCAGCTTATGTCACGTAATGCCTATGTAACCAACTTTATAAGTAACTATGTTGTAAGAATGTTCAGTATTCCAAAAAATTGGTCTGATGTTACAATAGACGTAACTAACAGAATTAATGAGGCAAAAGGCTCATACAACATATTTACACTTGTTGTTTCTTCTGTTGATAAATACAGAAATCAGGCAGAGGTTTATTCAAAAGAATCCTCATATGCACCTGTTCTTGTAGCTACCGTAAACGGACAAGAAAGAACATTTACAGTTAAAAAGGATGCTACCTTGCAGGGCGGGGTAAATGCAAATACCAATTTTGGCTCGGATACAAAGCTCTATGCAGAGGAGGCAGGTACCTGGGCAGACCCCGAAGACAGAACAAAGAGAATGTTCATAGGCTTTGATTTATCGGGACTAAAACGTGGTGACACAATTACAAATGCCTATGTTAAAATGCGTGCACGTCATACGGGTACAGATGCTGAAAAGCTTATGGTTGCATACTGGATTGGTGAGAGCAGTTGGTTGGAAAAATCAGTATGCTGGAATACATTTGCAGATCATATGTATTTTTCATGTAATGATATGAATTGCTGGGATTGGGTAACTTCTAAAAAAACAGATGTAAAAGGTAAAGTTTGCGGTTATCACCGTGATACGGAACCTGCTACGTTGGCAAGTTCATACAGCTACTATGTTCAGCACCCCGAGCTTGAGCCTTATCCTGAAAAATATGCTTATACATATCTTCGTCAGTATATGGGGCTTATAAATTCAATCGGTGTTGAGCCTGACGTTATGAATCAGCTTGATATGTCAACTCACATTTCAGGTGTGTCTACCGATATTTTAAGACTTATGAACAGTAAATATATGACAGGTGAAGTGTTTACTGCATACCTTAAACATTTGTGGTTGCTTGCAGATTATCACGTGTATAACTGGTATGGTAAGGCAAATAATAACTTTGCAACCTTCTCAACAGGTGCGGTATATAATATGTGTGCAAGATTCCCTGAATTTGAAAGACACGATGCATGGTTTGCTGAAACAATAAAAGAAAATGACCGTGTATTTGACGGTTTTACCTTCGAAGATGGTATGTGTCTTGAACTTTCACATAATTATCACAGCACTCTTTTGAGTACATTTGCAACACCGTTTGATACAAGTAAAAAGACAGGTGAACCATTACCATATAGTGAAAAGACAACTGAAATTATTCATAATGTTGTTTTGTCTTTGTTTAACCAGAGTGGACCATACTTTGGCGGTTTTAATATGGGGGACGGTTACGACCCGTACAGGTCATATAAATCTACATTCACCAAATGGTATAACAATTTGTTTGATAATGATGCCATCATATCTTATATGGCAGGTAAGGGAGGATGGCTTCCTGAAAGTGCCACAAGCAATTACCCTAAAGGTATGCGTACCGTAATGCGTTCTGACTGGTCGCAAAATGCACTTGCACTTGCAATGACTAATAAAATGGTTGGTTCTCACGGTCATAAGGACGCTCTATCATTAGCTATGTTTGCTTACGGAAAGTATCTGCTTACAGACCAGGGCTATGGAAGTGTACAGACAGGTAATACAATGTATTATATGAAGAGTCCTCAACAGCATAATGTTGTTACTGTAAATGACAGTAAAAACTATATTGTAGATGGCTATGTTGTAAATGAAGTAAGAAAAGAATCATATGATACAATTGAAAGTGTTGACGGTAAGCAGATGTATTTTGATACAAATAATCACTATGACTTTGTAGAATATGATGCTCCAGGTTATACAACAACACAAAATTCACAACGTAGTGTAACTTTCCTGAAAAATCAGAAATTGTGGATTGTTACGGATTATCATATTCCAAACGATACAACTATTACAAATGAATTTGCACAAAACTGGCATTTGTATCCGGGTGCCAATATGACAATAGACCCTGATACAAAGGTTATAAAGAGTCATTTTGTTGATGAACCTAATGTTATGGTTGTTCCCGTTGACCCTTCAACTATTGATAAAACGGAAATTCGCGGTACATGGTATTCCGAAAACGGTGGGCAGATTAATGACAGTCAGAAGGCTATGCTGTATCGTAACAAAAAGGGCAACGGTGTGTTCAGCACTGTAATTGTGCCAATGGATGTAGGGGAAGATTTTGACGTTACAACAACAAAACTTTATAATAACCTGAGTGATGAAAATATTAACTTATTCTCCTTTGAGGTTACAAATAAATCAAATGGTGAAAAAAGTAAATTCTATTACTATCATGTAAATGAAGCATCTATGAAAACAACTGTAAACGTAGGCAGTTATTCAACTGATGCAAATACTCTGTTGGTGGAAGAAGATGCAAATGGCAATGTAACCTCACTTTATATGGTAGATGGCACATTTGTAAAAAAAGGTTCGGTAAATATTATAAAAACATCAGATGGTAGCAGTGCTGACCTTGCTTTTGATATAGCAGACGGTGTCCTTAATTTCCATTCTGAAGAACGTGATATAAAGGTTCTTGAAAACACACTTATAAATTCATCACTTGCATCATCTGTTAAGTTTAATAAAACAAATGATGTTCCGTTTACTGTTGTTGAAGGCAATATGACATTTGACGATGTTAAGGAAGATGTTGATGTAACCTCATCACCTGATGTTGGTAAGGTTATATATGATTCAGATGTTAACCCCGAACTTATGGAATTATGGCTTAATAACAGTAATGAGTATTTTAAAGCTGAAAATACAATAGCAGAGGAAAATGGTGCAATTCGTTTTGAAAGTATAAAAACTGACCCGAAACAACAAGGTGGTTCAGACCGTTTGGGTAATATTCGTTTCAGTGGTATTTTAAATGAGGATGCCGAAAACGGAACAAAGCTTGTATCCAACCTTATGTCGGGTAAATATGCAATAGAAATGGATATCAGGCATAATATTGAAACCGACCGTGTAAATGAAAACGGAGATATATGGTCTACATATGCAACATTGTATTTTGGTCTTGGTGATGAAAAGTCAGGTGTTATAAATTCAGGCTTTTCAAAATCACTTGTAGAACTTCGACTTTATGATGGTAATATGAATATTATAAGATATGCCGAAACTCAGGCTGATGGTATCAGAAAAGACGTTAATAATGTAAGCTCACAACGTTTTGGTGATGAACAGCTTTGGAAGCTTCGTATTGTTGTTGATACCGTTAATCAAAAATACACATTGTTTGTAAATGACGTTTTGGAACGCAATGCTATGGAATTTCCATATAACTTAAATGGTGTGGGTAATGTACTTCCTGATTTTTCAATCACTATGATGAAGGCTAACAAAGTTGGTTCTTATGTTCAGATTGAAAATGTAAAGGTTTTTGAAATAGAAAGAGTGGAAGATGACAGATATAATCTTATAAATTCATTGCCTGCAAGACTTACTTCGAGTGGACCTTCAGGTGTATACAGTAACCTTTCAATTCCTTCAATAAGCGGTGTTACATGGACATCTTCAAATACAAATATTATTGGCAATGATGGCGTAATCAAGAGGAAAGTTTCCGAAGCAACACCTGTAACATTTACTGCAACGGGTACAACTTCTGAAACAACCTTTAAACGTACATATAAATTTACCAAGCTTTATAATATGAGTGTGGTTCCCGGAGAATGGACACTTGAAGCAACAAAAGCAGGAAATGTAATTACTGCAAATGTAAATTCATATTCAGGCAATGAAGAAATGAAGGCTTTTATGATTATTGCCGAATATGATGCAAAGGGTAAGATGGTTTCAATGAAGGTAGAGGAAGTAAAAGGTAAGCTTGAAAATTATACTTACACAGTAAAAGAAAACAGTGCTTGCCAGAAAGTGTTTATTGTAGATTCAGTTAACTCTGTAATTCCACTTTATAAAAATTATACATTCAAATAATAGTTATCAGAAAAACAGTGCAATTATGCACTGTTTTTTTGCACAAAAAAACAAATAATATTTGTGTAAAATCCCATATTTTTTTATTTGTTGATTTGTGATATAATATTGTATATATTGGGGGTGTGTTTATGAAAATACATTTAAGAATTTTGAGCATACTTATTGTAGCATTTATGTTTGTTACAATGATGCCTGCTATGTCCGATGTTGCTTATGCTGCAAGTTCTGTTGAATATGCCGCATTTGAAAATTGGAATGTTGTAACTGCTTATACCCATGCATCCTTTGATCCATCGGGTAATGGTGTAAAAATTACACAGACAAAACAAACTCGTTATGCCGCAGACGGCAAATCAAATAACGGTTCGTGGGACGGTACAGTGGCACTTAGCTTGTATAAAGATCTTGTTGATTCAGGCGATCCAAACTCTATTACACGCACAGACGGATACCGCGGTAATGTTACAATTACAATCAAGTATAAAACAAAGAATGTGGATTCATCAGCCAGCGGTAATCCTTATTACAATTTAACTATTCCGGGTTATATTTATCTAAGACTTCGTGATTCGAGCTTTTCAGTATTGAATTCAGGTTCTTCATCAAGCAGCAAAGTTGAAAACAGTTCACTTACTGCAAATACTGCAGGTACAGAAAATACTGTTGTAGTTAAGATTGATACGGTAAAAGATACGTTTGAAGTTCATCTTAATGGTGGCTCAAAATATGCCTATGGTAATGCTTCTAATACTAATGCCGGAAAAGAACCAAAGGGTTATGTTGATCGTATGACCATAGCAAATCTTCAAAGAGCGGCTGTTGGTTCATATATTGAAATAACATCTGTTGCTGTTGAAAGTGATGAGGACCAGGATATTACACTTAGTGACGAAACAAAAAAGATTATCGAAACATTTCCTGCAAAGCTGGCAGCAGATCCAAATAACGTTACATCAAACGTAACACTTCCGTGGGATGTTCCCGGTATTCAGTGGGTTACATCCAATGATGCTGTTATGAACGAATATGGTAAAATTACAAGAAAGTCAGCATCCGACCCTACTTATGTTGAAATTTCCTATTCATTTATGGGTAAAACGAATGATGGAAAAGACGTTCCCATTAAACAAGTTTATATAATGAATGTTACAGGGTTGAGTAATGCGGTTGCAGTTACATCAACGGTTAACCCGTCAAGCGATCCGAATGCTGAAAAATGGTACCAGATGCCGCAAAGAGGAGAAATAGAAGATGGTTATCCTATTTTTGATGACCCGATGTATATTTCGGATGAAGCTTTTTTCGGTAAATGGAATTCTACTACGGGAAAATGGACATTAACTCCTTATTTCAGATATTCAGAATTCCCGGATATGGCAAAGGTAGAAGCTGCTGCAAAGGCAGGTAACTACGAACTTGCAAAGACGGAAATTCAGGATTATTACAGACGTCATTTCGAAGAAAAAGCAAGTTATCAGACATCACTTAATGCGAAAAATCTTTCATACAACAGAATAATGTATGAATATCTCTCAAGAAATGCGTACCCCGTATCTTACATAAGCTCGTTCCCTATTAATATTTTCACTATTCCAAAGAACAAAAGTGAAATTACAATTGATGTTACCAACCGTTTAAGTGAAGCTATCGGTTCATTTACTTGCTTCTCAACAATGATTGCATCAATTGATAAATACAAAAATCAGGCAAAGATTTATTCAAAAGAATCTTCAACGCCTCCTGTACTTATAGTTGAACTTACAGATGGCACTAAACACACATGCCCTGTTATAAAAGACTCATACATTCAGGCAGGCAGTTATTCAAAGACAAATTACGGTAGTGAACCTGTGTTACTTGCTGAAGAATCAGGTATTCACAGAAACCACGATGACAGAACAAAACGTGCATATATAGGCTTTGATATTTCTAAATTTAAAAAAGGTAAAAAAGTTCAGAATGCTTATATAAAAATTACAGCTGAACATAACGGCTCCGATGCTGAAAAGCTTATGCTTTTGTACTGGCATTGTGATAGTAGCTGGCATGAAGATTATGTGTGCTTTGACACATTCAGCGAACATTTCTATTTCTCGGCAAATGATATGAACTGCTGGGATTATGTAACATCAAACAATACATCGATAAAGGGTAAAACCTGCGGTTATCACCGAGGCGGCGAAGTAGGTTCACTTTGTGACTTGTATTCCTATATGAATTATCTTAAGAAAACAGGTAAGACAGATAGTGAAAATTTTGATGCCGATTATGATAAATACGGCTATACAACTATAAGACAGCATATGGCTCTTATAAATGCAATAGGTGTTGAACCGGATGTTATGAACTCACTTGATAATTCAGGTCACATAGCAACAATTGCCCTTGATATGTTAAGACTTATTGATAGCCCCTATATGACATCTAACAGATTTACTGCGTTCTTAAAACACCTGTGGCTTGCTACAGAGCATAAGAACTATGATGAATACAGAGTACATTACAACAACTGGGCTACATACTCAACAGGTGCCGTATATCAGACCTGTGCAAGATATCCTGAATTTGCAAGATACAATGACTGGCTTGAATGTACACGTATTGAAAATGAGCGTGTTACAAACGACTTCATCTTTGAAGATGGTATGTCCCTTGAACTTTCACAAGGCTATACAGAAACGCTTTTGTCAACATTTAATTCGCCATATTCTTTGATTCAGGATTATGGTGGCGAAACACCATATAATGAAAATACAGAAAATGTAATTTATAATTTGTGTATTTCATTGTTTAAACAGACTGCCCCCGGTGGAGGCGGTTTCGGCTTTGGTGACAGTACAAACCCATACGCTACACATAAATCATTGTTTAACAAATGGTACAACAATCTGTTTAAAGGCGACCCTATTATAGCTTATATGGCAGGCAAAACAGGTGGATGGTTACCTGAAAATGCAACAACAAACTTCCCTGTAGGTCAACGTACATTTATGCGTTCAAGTTGGGAAGATGATGCAGTTGCAATGGGTATAACAAATAAGATGGTAGGCTCACACGGTCATAAGGATGCACTTTCAGTTTCAATGTATGCCTATGGTAAATTCCTTCTTGTTGACCCTGGTTACGGTGCTATTTTAACAGGTAATATCCGTAATTATATGATAAGCCCTCAGCAGCATAATATGGTAACGGTAAATGATAACCAAAATTATCTTGATCCCGAAACAAATGCAATTGACCCTGCAGTTAAAACCAATATAAAAACTCTTGAATCAAAAGACGGTGTTCAAAAGAAATTTGACAGTAACTTACATTATGACTTTGTAGAATATTCAACAGAAGCGTTCACTACAACAGAGCTTTCACAGCGTAGTGTAACATTCTTAAAGGATTTAAAGGCGTATATCATTACAGATTACATTATTCCGAATGATGCAACTGCAAGTAACGAATATACACAAAACTGGCATTTGTATCCCGGCTCTAAAATGACTTTTGACTCTGATAAAGTAACAAGAACAAACTTTGTTGACGAGCCTAATGTTATGCTTGTTCCGGTTGCACCTGATGAAATTGATTCTGTTAAAAAGGTAAAAACCTTGTTCTCTGAAGATACAGGTCAATTTATAGACAGTGAAAAGGCGGTTTACTGGAAAACAAAAACAGGCAACACTTCATTTAACACAATTATTCTTCCAATGGATGCAGGTGAAGATTATGAGGTTAAAACAGAAAGAATTACAAGTGACCTTGATAAAGATGTTTATGTAATGTTTAGTTTTGAGGTTACAAACAAAAATACAGGCGAAACAAGATATTTCATATACTACCATACAAATGATACAAGCACTAAGCAGACCGTTCAGGTTGGAAACTATCAGACAGACGCACAGACAATGCTTGTTGAACAGTATGAAACAGGCTTTATCAAATCAATGTATATGGTAGACGGTACATTTATTTCAAAAAACGGAAGAGATTCAATCCGTACAACAGAGGAAATGTCAGTTGCCTTTACACTTGATAACAAGGTGCTTGATTGTTCTGTTATAGACCAAAAGGCAGATGTACTTGAAAAAATTCAGTTCAACGCATCGCTTGCAAATAAAGTAATGTACGATGGAAATGAATTTGCATTTGAGATAGAGGACGGAAAAATTATATTTACTGATGTAGTTCTTCCTGAAGAACCAAATTATGATCCTCATGCAGGTAAGTTAATTTATGATTCAGCAGTTAATCCAGAACTTATTAAGCTTAATCCGTTAAAGCCTGAATGTTTTACTACAACAAACCTTGGTAAAGATGGTATTAAGTTTGAAACCGTAAAATCAATACCTTACGATGCAAACGGTGCTCCAAGCGGCACATCAAATGCAGTTGCCAGATTAAGACTTAGCAGTATTATTGATGAGGTTGCGGAAAATGCATCCAAGGGTGTAACCGACCTTATGTCAGGTGTTTATGCTGTTGAATTTACTATTCAGCAAAGAATTGACAGTGCAAGAATGGAAAACGGAAAGGTAAAAGAAACTTTTTCAACTATGATTTTTGGTATGTCGGATGATAAACTTTCTTCAATGAATAGTTTGATTGATTTCAGACTTTATACAGATCAGCTTAATATTATCAGAACGGAAGGCACTCAGAAAGATTACATACGTGCAGACCTTAACAATGTTGCTCTTCAGGACCCTGAAGCTGACAAGGAATGGAAACTTCGTGTAGTATTTGATACAGTAAATAAAAAATATACTGTTTTTGTAAATGACTATGTTGCACGCGGTGCTACGGACTTCCCGTACAATGTTGTTGCAAAGAAGGATAAGGAAACCGGCGAGGTAACCTGGACAGAAAAACCGGGTAACCATCTTCCTGATTTCCAGATTACCATGATGCAGGCAAATACCGTTGGCTCTTATGTATGGATTAAGAATATGAAGATTTATGAAATCGAAAGAGCAGCAGAAGACCCTCGTGTTAAAGATTTGTATAACCGTATGCCGCTAAAACTGTATGCGGGAAATCCAAACCTTGTAGACGGTAGCATTACAATGCCTGAAAATTCAAAAATCACCTGGACTTCAAGCAATCCTGAACTTATAGGCATAAATGGTATACTTAAGAAAAAGGTGACAGAACCTACACCAATAACCTTTGAAGGTGTAACAACAATTGCTGATACAGAGGGAACAAAAAGAACGTTTACATATAAACGTACTTACAATATGACAGTTGTTTCTCCAAGCACATGGACTCTTAGTGCCACAGCTACAGGTGCAACTGTTAAAGCATCTGTTTCTTCAATGAACGAAAATTATGGTTTACAGCCACCTCTTATGATTGTTGGTTATGACGCTAAAGGTAAGATATGCGATATGCACATTAAACCTGTCAGCGAAAAGCTTACGGATTATACCTATGAGGTTAAGAATAATCCGTCAAAAATTAAGGTATTCTTGCTTGAAAATTTAAATTCAGCACTTCCGTTAACGAAGAATATCAGTTTTAAATAACAAAAAGCAAGGGCTTGTCCCTTGCTTTTTTATTGTTATAATGATAAAATATATTTAACTACTTTATAGGAGAATATTATGATAGATATAAATTTCAGAAAAGGTGAATGGGAAGAATTTTTTCGGTATGTTTATAATTCACGCTTTCCGTTCACACCGCATTTTTATCAGGAGGATGATTGTGTTTCAAACGTCAGAAATCCAAAAATGAGAGATGGTTTTGACTATACAACCATAATGACTAAAGAAATGTACGGAGTTGGCACCAAAATATGGTTTACAAGTTCCTTTGAAAAATACGGTGCTCCGCTTATTACTTTGACAGATACACTTAAAAAAGATGAAAACGGCAATCTGTGGTATGGCGTGGGTCAGGAATTTATTATATGGGAAAATGGTATTAATGCATATGATTTCTATATTAAGGACAATAAGCTTACATGGCATAAAATGCTTGGTGATAAATTCTCACTTGCAATAAATGAAAAACACGAAATGTACCTTGAAATAAAGGATAAGTATGTAATTATAAAAGCCGGTGACAGAGAAATACAACTTCGTGTTGATAATTTACCCGAAAAATTTTATATAGGCGTAACAGGTTGTGAAAATATAAACCGCCTTTATAATGTTAAAATTGAAAGTGGAGTTTAAGGGAGTAATGTTATGAATTCTTTATATGAAATGAATTTTAAAAGAAAATTTTCCGTAAATCTTTTTAAAAATACAAAGCTTTCGCTTGCAAAAATGACTTTTTCAAAAGACTGGATTTCAACAGACCGCGGAAATTCATATCCTGTCATTTCATCATCGGGTATTACAGATGAAAGTGTATATTGTAATACATATATTGCAAAGTCAGAAGGTAATAGTAAGGTTAGTCGCCTTATTGGTCAATATGTACCTTTTGCAACCTACGAAATAACTTCAAAAAATATTGATGACGGTTGCTGTGTTGGTGTAAAAATAAAGTGTGATAAACTTGATGAACTTGATGTTTTTATAAAGCGTGTTGGCAATAAGGTTATTCCGATGTACACACTTGACGGGAAATCTGTAAGGATAACAGATAAGGAGTTTGCATACAAAGAAAATATGTCACTTGTTGTAACAAGTCACCATGGAAACCGAATAGACATGCTGATTCGTTATACGGATTACTTTGAAAAAGTGGATTTTTTTGCCGTAGACGCACTTTTGCATTTGAAAAATGAAAGTGTGTTCAAAAATGCTGTTGCAGGCTTATATGTTAGTTTTGATGCCAAGGGAATGGTTGTGGTATCTGATGCACAGATGTATATTGATGCAGGTATGTCTCAGGCGGATATGAAACCTGTAAGATATGAAGATGGGAAGCCATTAATGGAAAATGGCAGACTTTATATGACTATGACATCAAGGCTTGGTTTTGAGATGTATCAGTCTGTTTTGTCGTGGAATCCGTCTACTTGTGATTTTAAACTTGAAGGTGTTTTGTTCTTTGATGCAGGTGACGGTGACTGGTGCGGTGATGTTGCATCGTCTTTAATTTATGACCGAAACGAAAATAACTGGAAAATTTGGATGGCTTGCTTTTCACACGGTCACATTTTAGGTTATGCACAATTTGAAAATGATCCCCGCTTTGGTATAAACGTTATTGATGTAACACTTATGGATAAAAAGGACGGAAGTGCAGATACTGACTTTTTCGCATTAGAAGGTGACGAAGATCCCGATATGTACTTTGATAGCGAAAAAGGAAAATGGTATATGTCCATCTGCAGAAGGGATAGTCTTCAGGATGGTAAATACAGTTATTTTCTATTTGAATCCGAAAAGCCATTTTCAGGCTACAAATTTGTATCTAAATCTTTTGGTGATGCAGTAACAGGCGGAATGTTTACAAAAGTAGGTGGCAAAAGATATTTTGTATGCGGTGCTAATTTTGATAAACGTGCACAGTATAATATATATGATGGGCTTGATTTTACCAAATGTAAGCATATAAAATGTGACTTTGACGACGGAGGTTTCCGCGGTTGGGGAACTATAATTCCTGTACCCTGCGGCACACGTACAAAGTATATGTGGATTACTTTTGACCGTCACAATGCATCGGATTACAATTGGAGTTACGGTACACTTTATGTGTACGAGGCGGATTTTATGAATAACGGTTACGAGTGGTAAGAATTTATTATTTAATACAGTTTTTATCAATATAAAGTGTATGTTTGAGGAAGTGTAATAAGGTGAATTATGAAAGATTAAAAAAACAACTTGATTTTATTCTTGAAATAGATAAAGAAAAAGAAATATACCGTCAGACTCACCTGACAGAATATAAAAGACCTGAAAATGATGCTGAACACGCCTGGCATATGGCAGTTATGATTTACCTTTTAAAAGAGTATGCAAACGAAAAGTTTGATGTTGCCAAAGCTATGATGATGGCTCTTATTCACGATATTGTTGAAATAGATGCAGGGGATACTTATGCCTATGACAAGGTTAACCTTGAAACTCAAAAAGAGCGTGAAGAGAAGGCGGCAGACAGAATATACGGCTTACTTCCCGATGAACAAAGAGATGAACTAAGAGCGTTGTTTGAAGAATTCGAAGAAGGAAAGACTCCCGAATCAAAATTTGCTCGTGTTATGGATAACTTCCAACCGCTTATATTAAACGATTCAAATAACGGAAAAGACTGGAGAGTCCACGGCATTAAAAAATCTCAGGTTGAAAAAAGACAAATCAGTTCAAAAGCAGGTTCGGAGGATATATGGAACTATACAAAACAACTGATTGATGAAAATGTTAAAAAGGGAAACCTTATAAATGAATAATATTTATGAAAAAGAACTGTGATTTGTTTTTTCACAGTTCTTTTTTTATGTAAATCCCCAAAAGTTTACAGATTAACTTGACATATGTAAAGTGATGTGTTAATGTATCCTTGTATGATGAATACATTTATGAGGTGGAATAAAAATGAAAAGTGAAATACAAAAATTAAAAGAGGATAAGAATGCCGTAATACTTGCACATTATTATGCACCCGAGGAAGCACAGGAGGTGGCAGATTTTGTTGGTGATTCTTTTTATCTGGCAAAGGTTGCAAAACAAAGTACAGCAGATATAATAGTGTTTTGTGGCGTGTCTTTTATGGGTGAGAGTGCTAAAATTTTAAATCCCGAAAAGAAGGTGTTGATGCCCGATTTATCTGCTGATTGCCCTATGGCACATATGTTATCTGAAGATAAAATAAAAATGATGCGAAACAAGTACGATGATCTTGCAGTAGTGTGTTACATAAATTCCACTGCAAAGCTTAAAGAATTAAGTGATGTGTGTGTAACATCTTCAAATGCAATAAAGATAGTTAAGTCACTACCAAATAAAAATATATTCTTTATTCCCGATAAAAATCTTGGTAGTTTTGTTAAAGAACAGGTTACGGAAAAGAATATTATATTAAATGACGGATTTTGTCCTGTACATGCCGCTGTCACTGCACAGCAACTTAAAAAGGCAAAAGAACAGTATCCTGATGCACTTGTTCTTACACATCCTGAATGTGAGAGGGAAATACTTGAAATATCTGACTATATCGGCAGTACTGCCGGAATAATAGATTACGCAAAGAAAAGTGATTGTGATAAGTTTATAATTTGTACCGAACAGGGTGTTAACTATCAGCTTGTAAATGATAACCCTGATAAAGTTTTTGTATTTGTTGAACCTGTTCCGTGTTGTATGGATATGAAGCTTAATACCTTGGAAAATATTTTAAAGGTACTTAAGGAAGAAACAAATGAAGTTACATTAGACGACGAAACAATAAAGAGAGCGCTTGCGCCTCTTGACAGAATGTTGGAGTGTGCGAAATAAAATGAATACAGATATTGTAATAGTGGGATGCGGTGTTGCAGGGTTGTACTGCGCACTTAACTTTCCGGAAAACAGAAATATTTTAGTTGTAACAAAGAATATAGCAAAAAAAAGTGATTCATACCTTGCACAGGGAGGTATCTGTGTTTTAAGAGATGAAGAGGATTATAAGCCCTTTTACGAAGATACCATGAAGGCAGGTCACTATGAAAATAATCCCGATTCAGTTGATATTATGATTCGCTCCTCACAGGGGGTTATAGAAGACCTTATTTCTTTCGGAGTAAGATTTGAAAAAAACGGTGAAGCGTATACTTATACAAGAGAGGGAGCACATTCTGCCCCGAGAATTCTTTTTCACGAGGATGAAACAGGTAAGGAGATTACATCTCATCTTCTTGAAACTGCAATAAGCCGTAAAAATATTACACTTATAGAAAATTTCACAATGGTAGATTTGATTTGTGATAATAATAAGTGCTACGGAATAATCGGTCACGACGAAGATGGAAATTATCAGGTAATAAATGCAAATTATACTGTACTTGCAACAGGTGGTATAGGTGGTCTTTTTGAACATTCTACCAATTACAGACACCTTACGGGTGATGCTCTTGCAATGGCACTTAAGTATGATATAAGAGTTAAACATATTGATTACATACAAATTCACCCCACAACACTTTTTACAAAAAAAGACGGCAGGGAATTTCTGATTTCCGAATCGGTCCGGGGTGAGGGTGCAATTCTTCTCAATTCAAAGGGTGAAAGATTCACAAACGAGCTTCAACCTCGTGATGTTGTATCAAAGGCAATTTTTGAAGAAATGAAAAAAGAAGGAACAGAACACGTGTGGTTATCATTTGCGCCGATTCCGGAAGATGAAATAAAATCACACTTTCCAAACATATATCAACATTGTCTTAAGGAAGGGTATGATGTTACAAAGGAACCTATCCCGGTAGTTCCGTCACAGCATTACTTTATGGGCGGAATAGATGTTGATGAATTCAGTAAAACAAGTATGGAAAGGCTCTATGCAATAGGAGAAACTGCCTGTAATGGAGTACACGGCAAAAACAGACTTGCAAGTAACTCACTTCTGGAAAGCTTGGTTTTTGCAAAAAGGGCGGCATCGCATATAAATTTAAGTTATGATATTATCAAAGAAAAGAAGGAAATATATGTTGATGTATCGAAATATAAAAATTATCAGGAAGAATATAAAAAACTTATTTTGGAATCAATAGAAAAGGAGAAAAATAGCCATGAATAATATAACAATGAAGCTAAATGCTGATGATCAGATTTTGTCGGCACTTAAAGAAGATATTACAAGTGAAGATATTACAACCAATTCCGTAATGCGTGAATATCAGGCAGGTGAAGTTGAACTTATCTGTAAAGAAGATGGTATAATTGCAGGGCTTGATGTATTTAAAAGAGTATTTGAACTTTTAGATGCAGAAACAAAGTTTGAGTTTTTCTGTATGGACGGAGATAAAATAGAAAAAGGTCAAAAACTTGCAATTGTTCGTGGTGATATCCGCGTTCTTCTTTCAGGTGAGCGCACGGCACTTAACTATTTGCAGAGAATGAGTGGTATAGCAACATACACACGCAAGATTGCAGATCTTTTAGAAGGCTCAAATACAAAACTTCTTGATACAAGAAAAACAACACCTAATATGCGTGTGTTTGAAAAATATGCCGTTAAGGTTGGCGGAGGATATAACCACCGTTTTAATTTAAGTGACGGTATTTTGTTGAAAGATAACCACATTGGTGCCGCAGGCGGAGTTAAGGAAGCTGTTAAAATGGCTAAGGAATATGCACCTTTTGTAAGAAAAATCGAAGTTGAGGTAGAAAATCTTGATATGTTAAAAGAAGCTCTTGATGCAGGTGCAGATATAATTATGCTTGATAATATGAGCATTGAGGATATGAAGGAGGCTGTAAGACTTACTGCAGGTAAGGCTGAAACAGAATGTAGCGGTAACGTAACAAAAGAAAATGTTGCAAGACTTGTAGATATTGGCGTAGATTATATTTCAAGCGGGGCACTTACACATTCATCACCAATTCTTGACCTTTCACTTAAAAATCTTCACGCAATCTGATGGAGGTGTGTTAATGAAAGCAGCACAAAGAAGAAAAGAAATAATTAATATTATAATGTCTGAAAAACAGGCTGTATCCGGTGGAAAATTATCGGAAATACTTGGTGTTTCAAGGCAGATTATTGTTGGTGACATTTCTGCACTTAAAGCAGAAGGTTATGATATTTTATCAACTCACAACGGATATGTTGTTCAGGGAACACCTCTTTGTGAAAGAGTTTTCAAAGTTTTCCATACAAAGGAACAAACAGAAAACGAACTTAACACAATTGTGGATTTTGGTGGTACTGTGGCAGATGTATACGTATGGCATAAGGTGTACGGCAAAATGAGTGCGCCCCTTAATATATCATCAAGATATCATATCTCACAGTTTTTAGAAGGTGTAAGAACAGGAAAATCAACAGAGCTTATGAATATAACAGGAGGCTATCATTACCATACTGTACGAGCAGAGTCTGAAGAAATACTTGATAATATTGAAAGAGCATTGGTCGGTAATGACTATATAGTTCCGGAAATTGTATAATTACTTAAAAGTATCACGAATTTTTCGTGGTACTTTTATCTCTTGATATGAGAGTTTGAAAATAACATTCTCTAAAATATCGGTTGGAAAGAGAGTTTGCTTTTGTTATAATATAACTGTAACTAATGGAAGGGAGAAGTGTTATGACAGATTAGACAAAGAACTTGTTCGAATTGTGTGAAAAATATTGTAAGGCTATGCCTATAAAAATACAGTCTGCAAAAGGCTACCTGATCTCTGTTTTTGAAACGGAAAAGGAATATATAGTACATTTCCTTGCGGAAGATTACGTACTGATATTGACCATCACCTTGACGAAATACGTTATCACAGAAGCCGTATCAATTACATAAATAAGGGTTGTAAAAGATTACAACCCTCAGCGTGTCGATAAACCTATCGACACGCTGACAGATTGCGAAAAAGGAAGGTATATTTTGTCAATTTGAATTCGTCGGCGTACAAGGGTACGGTAGAGTTCAAATTGGCAAAAAGCAAATAACCGCAAGGAAAATTC
>JAZQAN010000079.1:0-65868 GCA_045545235.1 Clostridia bacterium
GCTTTTGGCACTGCCACAGCAAAGCTGGTACAGTATGTTGCACATTGGTGTTGTAAAATATGCCGAAGGCGATGTAGAAGGTGCAAAAAAAGCCTGGGAAAAGTCAGTAGAATTAAAACCATCACCATGGGCACTGCGTAATCTTTCAATGATTTACAAAAATGAGTTTGGAGATATGGATAAAGGCAGAGAATATATCTTAAAGGCATTTGAACTTAAAAGGGATTGCATAGCACTTTGTAATGAGGTTGCTGCACAGCTTACAAATGACAACGGTGATGAATTATGGCTTGAGATTTATGATACATTGTCAGATGAAATAAAAAATTCAGGCAGAATACGCCTTTACAAGGCTGTGTCACTTATAAATCTTGGAAGGTTAAAAGAAGCAACAGAAATCATAAACCCTGACTTTATAATGAGTGATATTAAAGAAGGAGAACTTTCCATTTCTCATTTTTGGTTTGAACTTTACCGCAGGCTTTATGCAGAAGAAAAAGGAATGATATATAATCATAACGACAAGCAACTTATAAAAGAGGCGGACGAAAAATATCCGTTACCTAAAAAATTAGATTTCAGAATGCACGATTAAGAAGGGAATATTACGAGAATTACAGGCCCATTTTTACCATTGAGAATAGTTATGGTTGAAGACGGTGAGGTATCCGCATTTGACATATATAAAAGATAATAGTAGTGTTTTTTTAACTGCTTTATTACATTCTGTTTCATTTGGGTTTAATAATATATTTCAATGATTATATTAAAATATATTTAATCCTATTTTAGAGAGATATAATTATCCTGCCTCTAATAGGAAGTATGCTATGATGTTTTATGATCCGGAAATTAATTTGTTTCATTTAATTCAGCGTCAGGAATCATTGCTTTCTAAAGTTAAAATAAATCAACTCATAAAGTAGGAATTCACCAAACGATGAATTCCTACTTTGAGTTTTCTTTCCTTTTACCATTTTTTAATAAAATAATGCAGTGAATGCTAAAGTGATTTATAATTGTTATTCTAATATTGATTTTGAATATTCTTTTGGTGTCATATTGGTTGTTTTTTTGAACACTCTGGAAAAATAGTGTGGATTGTTAAAGCATAGTATATCGGAAATTTCCGCAATAGTATAGATTTTTTTTCGTATAAGCAGTTTCGCTTCCCTTATTTTTAAATTTGTGTAATATTCAATAATTGTGCAACCACATATTTTGTTGAATATTTTTGATATATAGGTTTTGCTGTAATTAAGTTGCCTGCATATTTCATCTACGGTTATTTTGTTATATACGTTATCGTGGAGTATTTTTGTTACCGAATTTACTAAATGATTATCCATTCCCTCTTTAGTTGGGAAAATGTTAACGTTTTTAGAATCATTTATTTCTGACCTTACAAGCATTATCAAAAGTTGTTCTAATGTGGTACGTATTATCTGTTGACTGCCAAACGGAGGATTTTCGTTTAAGTTTAGTTCTCTTAAATTAGTATCCATAAATGGTAATTTGAATGTTTGTTTTCCTTCTTTTAATAGAATTTCCACATATGGTCTTATGTTATTGGGTAAAGTTCCCTTTTTGTTTTTGAAATAATTCATATTTTTTGATGTAGATACAAAAGATATTACAAAAACATTTGCGGGACTTTTTTTATTTGCGGAAATGGTATGGAATTCGTTTGGTTTATGGAATATAAAGTCACCTTTTGTAAGAACATAGTCTTTTTTTGATGCGGTAACAAGAACTGCACCACTATCAACATATACAAGTTCCCAAAAATTATGACTTTCTCCTGAAAAATGGAAGTTTTTATCAAATTCGTGATAGTGTATGGTGACAATTTTGCTTATGCTTATTACGTTTGATAACCTATGTTTTATATATTCAGGGCGATTTTTTTGTGGATTCATAATTGTACCTCGATGAAAAAATATTTGTTTACAAAAATGTACTTTTGGACTAAAAAAAAACATTTACTTTTGTTTACGATAATTATATCATATTACTATAGAATGTCAATATATAAAAAAGGGGTTATGTTTATGAAAAAAGGTATTAGTATTTGGTCTTTTGCAGGTGCTACATTGGAAGAAAATATGAAACTTGCGAAGGATGCCGGTTTTGATGGTATTGAGCTTGCTTTGGATGAAACAGGGGAAGTTTCACTGCAGTCAACAAAGGAAGATATATTGAAAATTAAGGCAATGGCTGAAAAAATCGGCTTAGAACTATACAGTGTTGCAAGCGGCCTTTACTGGACTTATAACTACACTTCCGAAAACGAAGATAACAGAAATAAAGCTAAAGAAATTACAAAAAAACAGCTTGAGGTTGCTTCATGGCTTGGTTGTGACACAATTTTGGTTGTTCCGGGTGCAGTAGATGTTGCATTTGAACCTGAAAGTGAAATTGTAGAATATGATGTTGCATATGACAGAGCGTTATCTGCACTTAAAGAGCTTGCTCCTTATGCTGAGGAACTTAAGGTTGCAATAGGTGTTGAAAATGTATGGAATAAGTTTTTGCTTTCACCTATTGAAATGGCTGACTTTATCGACAAGGTAGGCAGTGACTATGTGGGCTCATACTTTGATGTAGGCAATGTTTTGTACATTGGTCATCCTGAACATTGGATTAAGGTTCTTGGCAATAGAATAAAAAAAGTTCATTTTAAGGATTACAGAAAGGAAGCAGGAAGCCTTTGTGGCTTTGTTGACTTGCTTTCAGGTGATGTTAACTGGCCTGCTGTTATGAAGCAGTTTAAAAACATAGGATATGATAATTGGGTAACTGCGGAAATGCTTCCGCCTTACACACACTATCCTGAAACTATTGTTTATAACACATCAAATGCAATGGATAAAATTATTGGGAGGTAACAGATATGCTTAAAGTTGGTTTAATTGGTTGTGGTTTTATGGGTGGTATGCATTCTGCATGCTATAAAGAAATAGACGGAGTTGAAATTGTTGCTGTTGCTGATGTGAGAAGTGACAAAGCCGAAGAAGTTGCAAAGGTTCACAATGCCAGGATTTTTGCCTGTGGTGATGATTTGATTGAAAATGCAGATGTTGATATAATTGATATTTGCCTTCCTACATATTTGCACACACAACATGCTGTTAAGGCTATGAAAAAGGGAAGAGCAGTTTTTGTTGAAAAGCCTGTATGTCTTACTGCTGAAGAGGGTAAAATTTTACTGGAAACTCAAAAAGAAACAGGTGCAAAAATTCAGGTTGGTCAGGTTATACGTTTCTGGGATGAATATAAATGGCTTAAGGAAGCTTATGACAAAAAAGAATTCGGTGAAGTTAAAACTGCAGTTTTCAAACGCTTGAGTAACTACCCAACATGGGCTTGGGACGGTTGGTTACATAAAGCAGAATGCAGTGGTTCGGTTGCACTTGATATGCACATACACGATGTTGACTTTATGCGCTATATGATGGGTGAACCCGCTTCATTTACTGCCAACGCATCAAGAGATGAAAACGGCATTATAGAACAGATATTTACAACATTTAATTATGCTAATGGTGCAGTTGTTACTGTTGAAGCTTGTTGGGATTATCCCATTGATTTTCCATTTACTGCAGGTTTTCGTGTTAAATTTGAAAAGGCTACGGTTGTTAATGATGCAAACGGACTTAATGTTTATATGAACGATGGGGGTGTTGTAAAGCCTGAGATTATTTCGGAATTTACAGGTGATAATGATATAGGCGGTAACCTTTCAAGTCTTGGCGGTTATTATAATGAACTTAAATATTTTGTAGAAAAACTTTCTGCAGGTGAAGAACTTACTGTAGCACCTTTGGATGAAGCTGTAAAATCAGCTGAGCTTGCACTCAATGAAATTAAAAGCGTAGGCGGAGCACAAAAATAATAAATTTTTAATTTTTGTAGTTTCGTTATTATGAATTTTTATAGAATTATTCTACTGTGAAATGGGAAAATGAAAGGAGAATTACTATGAATAAAAAAATAGGTATTATAGGGTTCGGTAAACGTGCAAGCGGTGTTTTGGAAAATGAGTTAAAATTTTTCCCTGAACTTAAAATTGCGGCTATTGCTGATGTTGATTTGGAACTGGCAAAAGAAACAGCTAAGAAAAATCCGTTGTTGAATATTGATGAAATTCATTTTTATACTGATGCAGTTGAAATGCTTGATAAAGAGAAGCTTGACGGGGTATTTGTTGCAACAAGATGTGATCTTCATGCAGGTTTTGCTGTTGAGGTTTTAAAAAGAAACATTCCTTTGTTCCTTGAAAAACCTGTTGTTACTAATATGAAAGATTATGAAATGCTGAAAAAAGCCGTTGATGAAAATGAAGCAGGAGGTATAACCTCATTTCCTCTTAGAATCACAGTTCTTTTGCAAAAAGCTAAAGAAGTTTACGATAGTGGCGTTCTTGGAACATTATCACAGATTCAGGCATACAACAATGTAGCATACGGCAGAGTTTATTATAAAGACTGGTATCACGATGACAGTATTACAGGTGGTTTGTTCCTCCAAAAGGCAACACATGATATTGACTACATAAACTATGTTCTTGGTATGAAGCCTGTTGAGGTTTGTGCAATGGAATCAAAAATGATTTTCAAAGGTGACAAGCCTGAAAATATGCAGTGCCCTGATTGCCCTGAATATGAAACTTGTCTTGAAAGTTCAAAGGTTGTTGTGGAAAAACTTGGTGATAATCCTCGTGGTAATCATTGTTCGTTTGCAAAAAGTACCGGTAATCAGGATAGTGCAACTATAATGATGCGTTACGAAAACGGAATGCATGCAGTTTATACTCAGAACTTTGTTGCAAGACATCTTGCAGGCAGACGCGGTATGCGTATGATAGGACATACAGGAACTATGGAATTTGACTGGAATACAAATGAACTTTTGGTATTCAGTCATACTGAATGTAAAGTGGATAAATACTGCGTTAAGCCTAAGACAGGCGGTGGACATAGCGGTGGTGACTATGCTCTTATAAGAGATTTTATTGCACTTATGAATGGTGATAAATCTGTTTCAAGCTTGGATGAAGGTTTAAGTAGTGCGTACATTTGTATGATGGCAAGAGAATCTGCACAGACACATAAATTTATAACTTTATAAAATTAAAATAAGGGATTGTAAAATCTAATTGTTTTTACAATCCCTTGTTTTTGTATACCGATTTAGCATATTGTGATGGTGTTAGCCCTGTTTTGTTTTTAAAAAGTCTTGAAAAATAATGCACGGTTGCAAATCCTAATCTTTCGGAAATTTCGGTAAAATTCAAATCTGTATCCGTTATCATATTTTTGGCTTCGTCAAGTTTTAGTGATATAAAATAAGAAATCGGCGACATTCCGCATTGACTCCTACATGCATTTTTTAATTGGGAAATGCTTATTGCACAGTTATGACATATGTCATCGAGTGTTAATGATTTGGTTATGTTTTCCTTCATATACTGTGTTATGGTGTTAAAAATGCGAATGTTTTGGTTTTCGTAATTGGAATTTTGGGGTTTTGAGCTTGTACTTTCGTTTTTTTCGTACATATCTATCAGCAAAAGTTCAAGCTGGTTTTTTAAATTCTGCAATTCTGCAGGGGGCGTACCTTCTCTTGGAACCATACCGAGAAGACCTGAATTAGGAGATATTACCTTAAGACATTTTTCTCCTGTTTCCATAATTTGTGATAATATTCTTCGTTGTTTTCCCGAAAGGGTTATAATATTATTTTTAAAGTGTTCCATTAATGGTGATGAGGTTTCAAAGCTTACAATATTAACTTTTGCTTCACTTGGTTCGGGTACTGAGTGAAATGCAAGGGGTGAATACATTATAAGCTGACCTTCGTTAATTTCATATACGGTATTATCTACAGTTACTTTATGAGTACCTTTGTCAACATATAAAAATTCCCAGAAATCATGAGCTTCTCCTATTGCTTTTTTACCTTTTAAATCTACGTGTAAAACTGTAATTATAGATTCCACCGATATAATATCCGAAAAGATATTTTTGTTATACTCAGCCATATTCTCACCACGCTTGTTCAAATTGTGCAAAAAAAACTTTTTTTTATATAAATACTTTTTGTGTTTTATCAATTATAATACAATTATATTAAAAATATTTTTTAAAGTCAAGAAAGGAAGAATGAGAAAATGAAAAAAATCAGACTTGGTCTTATAGGCTGTGGTGGTATGATGAAAAATCATGCAAAGGGAATAAACCTTGTTGAAAATGTTGAAATTACAGCTGTATGTGATGTTGAAATTGAAAGAGCAAATGATGTGGCATCTGTTCTTAATGATCCATATGTAACTGCGGATTATAAAACAATGGTAGATAAGGTTGATGCAATTTTATGTGTACTTCCTCATCACCTTCATTATGAATGCGGTATGTATTTTGCACGTCATAAAAAACATATTCTTATGGAAAAGCCTCTTTGTAACTCGGAGGAAGAATGTGTAAAGCTTATGGAAACCTGCGAAGAAGAAGGGGTTGTGCTTATGTGTGCATATCCTGTTCGTTACTGGCCTGGTGTTGTAAAACTTAAGGAAATGATAGATTCAGGGGAATACGGTAAGGTTATACAAATGTCTGTGTGGACAGAACAGCTTACAACTACTGAAGAAGGTCATTGGAAGAGTGATTCTAGACTTGGTGGAGGTCAGTTCTTCAGCCACGGATGTCATTATGTTGACATTATGCTTTGGTTCCTTGGTAAACCTGTAAAAGGTATGCATTTCGGATCAAGAGTGGGTACACCTTGGCTTATGAAGGAAGGGACAAGCGTAGCTATATTCCAGTTTGAAAGCGGTGCAGTAGGTTATCACGGTGCAACATGGGGTGCAAGAGGTACCAGACTTGGATATGATTTTCAAATTCAAACTGAAAAGGGTATGCTTGATTATGACCATATTAATGGTACAATAAGATTGTATGATGCATCTGCAGAGCACGTACCAGGACTTGAAGAACAAAGAACATATAAGGAACTATGGAACAGAGGTGCTGATTGTTCAAAGGAAACTCAGCACGAAATCAATCATTTTGTGGATTGTATTATTAACGGCAAAAAACCTCTTACTGATGCAAAGTCTTCGCTTGCAGGTCTTCGTGTTGTGTGGAAAATGTATGAAGCTGAAAAAACAGGAGTTGTTGCAGATTTATCTGATATTTCACTTGAAAACTGATGTTTTTTAATGTATAATAGATAGAAAAAATAAAGGGGATTTTAGTATGAATAAAATAAAAGCAGGTTTTTCAAGGCTTTGCATTACACCGCCTCTCGGAACACCTATTTCAGGATATTATGAGGCACGTTTTACAAAGGGTGTGCTTGATGATCTTTATGTATCGGCGGTGGCTTTTGATAACGGAGATAAAAAGGCGGTTGTTATTGCAGTTGACATAATTATGCTTTCACAAAAACAGTGTGATGGTTACAGAAAAATAATTTCAGATTTTTGTGATTTGCCTATGGAAGCTGTTTTTATAAACTGTTCACATACTCATACAGGTCCTATGATTGGTAAGGATTTTGCATCTGATTTGTGCGGTAATCCTGTATACGAGGAGTTTATGGGATTACAAATGCGTGATGCTGCAAAGCTTGCACTTGAGGATGTATGCGAATCAGTGTTTTCAGTTGCACAGGGTGAGGCGAAAAATATTTCGTTTATACGTCGATACAGGATGAAGAACGGAAGTGTGCAGACTAATCCGGGTGTTGGCAATGAGGATATTGACCATGCTCTTGGTGAGCCTAACGAGACGGTTAAACTTTTGAAGATAGAAAGAGAAAACGCAGATGACATTTTCATTGTGAATTTCGGTGTACATCCTGATACGGTAGGTGGTGAATACATAAGTGCAGATTATCCCGGGTTTGTATGTTCAACAATTGAAGATGCAATTGAAGATACAAAATGTATGTTTTTAATTGCACCGCAAGGGGATGTTAATCATATTAACACCAATCCTGAAAAAGGGGAAAGTAACGGACTTCATATTACTTTTGATGGTTGCCCAAGAGGATATGAACATACCAAGCATATGGGAAGAGTTATTGCTGGTACAGTTTTACAGATTTGCGGTAAAGCTGAAAAAGTTGAAGTAGATACCATAGATTATTCAGTAAAAACAGTAGTTTGTCCGTCAAATCAGGAAAATGATAAGCTTGAGGACGCAAGACGACTTGTTGAATTACACGAAACAGGTCGAGACGATGAAATTCCGTACGAAGCTATGGAGCTTACAACTGTTGTTGCAGAGGCCACACGTATAGTTGAGCTTGAAAACGGGCCTGATTCATATGCTTTTACACTTTCTGCCATTAGGCTTGGCGATGTGGTTTTTGCGGGGATTCCTGGTGAACCGTTTACAGAATTAGCTAACAGAATATATGAGGGTTCAGCTTTTGATACAACAATTCTTTGTGGTTTGACTAATGGGGGAGATTCATATTTCCCTACAAGCCGTGCTTATGAGGAAGGTGGTTATGAGGCGAGAACTTCACGTCTTAAAAAGGGTGCAGATAATATTATAGTAAATGGTACAATAGATTTGCTGAATGAGTTGAAAAATAAATAATTGCGTTAAAATAATGGGAAAGGCGTTGCCTCAATTAGATGAAAGAAAAATCACTTATTGAGGAACGCCTTTTTAGTTTTTATATCTTCTGATGAAGTCTTCAGTGGCAGTTTTTATAATTTCTTTGTTTTCAATATCTGACGGTGAATGATTATAGTGGTTTTTATATGCACGGAAGAATGAGGAATAATCTGAAAAACCGCATTTTGTGCACACGTCCATTGCCTTTTCACCTGAATGTATTTCTCGTCTTGCGTAGGCAAGCCGTTTTGTTGTTATATATTTTTTTGGTGAAATATGCAGGTGCTTTATAAACAGATGATGTAGGTGACTTTTTGTAATAAAAAGCTCGTTGCAAATGTCATCAAGACTTTGTATTGAAAGCAGATTTTCGTCTATGTATTTTACTGCACGATGAACAAGAGGATTTATCTGCGTATAATCATTTTCAATAAGTGAATTTACTTCTATTGTAATATTAAAAAATAATTCTTCAATAAGATTGCATAAAAGTCGTCTTAAATCATCACCTTCAAGTTTGGTGCAGTAATAATCCATTTTAGTGAAAAGGTCAATTACTGATTTGTTTGCACTAAAGTCTATAACACTTATATCGTGAGGTATTTTATCATAAATGTTAAAGGGTAGTATGTTTTCATCAACCAGAATATTATATCTTTCATAGGGGGAATCACCCTCGATATAAACGCAATGTCTGTCAGTAGGTCTTGAAAAAACCAACATGTTTTTTTTGAGTTTGTATTTTCTGCCGTCTGTAATGTATGAAATATCCCCTGACTTAAAGAAAATAAGTTCGCAAACATCGTGAAAATGTGGGTGATAATCACCGGACTTTTGGTCTTTTTTTGTTGAATGGTCGTAAAATATTGTGCTGTCTTCATACTGAGAATGAACAAGTATTTGCATAATAAAACACCTCTTTATTTAATTGTATCATATGATAGTATTTTTTGCAATATAAATGTTAGAAAAATGTGATAAAATACAATTGTGTAATTAAAGAAAAAAATCTATAATGTTATCTGTAGTATAGTATAATTGTGAATAAAGAAAGGTTGCTTAATTTGAATAGGTCAGAGTTGCTGAAATATAAAAATCAATATTACAAAACACTTGTAGATGAAATTATACCCTATTGGTTGAAAAATGCAATAGATGAGTCAGGGGCAATAAACAACTGCCTCAATGAGGATGGAAGTATAATTTCAAAGGAAAGGTACATATGGTCTCAGGGAAGAGCTTTGTGGACTTTCTCTGCGATGTATAACAAAATTGAAAAGAAAAAGGAATATCTTGATGTTGCCACAGGTTTGTTTAATTACTTGCTGACAACCGGTAGAGATAATGATGGAAAATGGCTTTACCGGTTTGATGAGTATGGAAATGTTCTTGACAGGGACATAAGCATATATGTTGATGGCTTTGTGCTTGTCGGCATGACGGAATACTACAAAGCAACAGGAGACGAAAGGGCAATGCAGATTGCTTTGGAAACCTACGAAAATACCCTTTGGAGAATAAATCATCCGGGGTCGTATTCGGTTGCACCGTACATAATTGAGGATGGTATGAAAACTCACGGTGTCAATATGTGTTTTTCTTATTTTTATTACGGACTTGGCAAAGCACTTGGCAGAGAAGATATCTGCAACGAGGGTTACAGACTTGCTATTGAAGTTCTTAATCATTTTTATGTTAAAGAAAAAGACGCAATTTTGGAATTTGTGACAACAGACGGAAAGTTTGTTGATACACCTGAAGGAAGAGCCTGCGTGCCCGGTCACGCCATAGAATGTATGTGGTTTTTGATAAGTATTTTTGAGGACCGTAATGAAAAAGAAAATATACAGACTTGTTGTAAACTTATAAAAAGACATATAGAACTTGCTCTGGATAAAGAAAAAGGCGGTTTGATACTTGCACTTGATATTGACGGAATTAACCCGTGTTTCTGGGGTAAACCTACATACAAGCCTTGGTGGGTACAGCTTGAAACACTTGTATCAACAGTTTATGCTTATAAGCATACAGGTGATGAGTGGTTTATGGAGGTACATAAAGCGGTAAATGAGTTTGCATACAAAAATTATCCCAACGGTTATGGTGAATGGTACAATTGGCTTGATAATGACGGTAAGGTGGGAGAAACTGCCGCACTTCCCGTAAAAGACCCATTTCATTTACCGAGAGCACTTATGATGCTTGTAGGTGTTTTGGAAGATATTACCTTTGATAAAGAAACTACAGTAAATTATAATAAAATAGTAGAAATGTAAGGAGTGTGTAAAATGATGAAAAGTATTTTTAAGCTTTTGGTTTGCGTAATGTGTATATTTGCACTTGCTGTACCTTCAGTATTTGCAGATGTAGATGACGTTATGTTTGACCTGGAATCATTAGGTGTTTTGGAGGATATGGATAAACCTTCAGATATGAATGGCTATATGACAAGAGCGGAGTTTGCTCAGCTTGTTGTAAATGCAATGGGGCACAATGAAATTGCTGACACAATGAGAGATAAGGGGTATTTTTCAGATGCAACTGCAACTCCTTATGTTGGTGCAATAAACCTATTGTACGAACTTAAAATTTTATCAGGTACAGGTGTGGGTACTTTCAGTCCTGATGCTTATGTAACTTATGGTCAGGTTGGTAAGATTATGGTTAATGTGCTTGGGTATTCGAACATTGTAAAAGGCAATGATCTTGGTGCGTATTATTATCAGGCAGGTGCTTTGGGTATATATAAAGATGCCCTTCAGGCAGGAGAATATGTTACATATCGTGATGCTTATGTTATTATGAACAATTGTCTTAATGTTGATATTATGACAGAAAATTTTGGTATGTTCGGTTCCGGAAGCTATGAGGTTGTAGAAGGAAACACGTTAAAATCATATCTTCAGACTGCACAGCATAATCACTTGACTAAGTATACAGGTGTTGTAACTGCAGATTATATTACATATCTGCATAAGGAAATTGCTAAAAACAAAACAGATATTATAGAAATAGACGGTGAAAGATTTAAGTGTAATTTCAATGTTTCGCAGGGGCTTGTAGGTATGACTGTGGACTATTTTGTTGAACAGAGTAACGATGGAGGCAGAGTTTTAACATCAATCCGTCCTACTGCTGAAAATAAAGTGGTAGAATTTAATGCTGAAGATTTTATAAGCGCCTCTTCAGGTGTACTTAAATATATTCATTCAGAAAATGATGTAAAAATCAAATATGACGAAACAACAAAGGTTATTCTAAATAACAGAAGAGAAATGAATATGACTCCTTCTGATATTGCCAAGTATAAAAACGGCACAGTTCGTATAATAGACAATAACGAAGACGAAGTGGTTGATGTTATTTATATATATGACTATAAAGATGCTGTTGTGGAAAGAGTTTATAAAGAAACAAAACAGATATATTTTGCAAATAATCAGACTGTTAACGGCAAAAGATATATTTCACTTGACGATGAAGAAATAATTGTAAATATTGTAAATGCAGACGGAATTAAAATATCTTTTGATGAAATTCCTGTTGACAGTGTGGTAAGTATTGCGCTTAGCAATGATAAAAAAGTGCTTACAGTAGTTGTTTCAGACAAAAAAGTTACAGGTTCAGTTACAATTATTGATGATGATTACATAACAATAGGCACAGATGTATATAAATGTGCAGAAAATGTTGTTGTTGAAGTTGGTATGCACCTTGATGCATATATAAACTTTATGGGTGAAATTATATTTGTTGAAGAAACAGTTTCATATGATAACTACGCATATGTTGTTCAGAAATCTGTTCCATCTAACGGTTTTGGCAACATAAAGGTTGCACTTTTGGTACCCGGACACATAAATGAAACAAGTAAGGATTCTATTGCTGAAGACGGCTCGTCTGCAACATCAAAGAAATTGTTCTTCAGAAATGCTGGAAAATCAATTTATACTCTTGCATCAAATGTTTCAGTAGACGGTGAAAGATACAAGGCTGAAAAAGCAAGTGAGCTTATTATGAATCAGGTAGTTTCATATACACTTAATGCAAAAAATGAAATTACAAAAGTTGATATTATAAAGCCTTATGATGAAGATATTCGTAAAACATATAATGAAAACGGTAAGGTGTTCAGCCTTGGTTCTACATACGGTTTTGGTATAGATGACAGCAAGACAATGTCAATTTGTATTCCATCCAATATTGCAGATGCATCCGATGATGACTTGCTTGTACCTGTAATGCTTTTAAATGCAACAGAGTATAAAATAAGAGCATATGACGTTGATGAAGTTTCAAGTATAGCAGGACTTGTTGTTGTTACAGAAGAAATGAAGGCAGGTCTTCCCGGTAACGTAACTGCATCAAGTGATGTTGCAATGGTTAAAAAGATTTTCAAACGTTTTGAAAATGATGAAGAACGTATAGTTTTAAACCTTATTACAAAAGATGGTGAAAAGAACTACTTTGTTTCAAATTTAATACCTAATCTTAACAGTTTTTCTTCAATAGGTTCAGGTGACCTTATTTCCTATTCACTTATTGACGGTAAAGACGAAGTAAACGGATTTGAAAAAATTCAGGATGCAAATGGTTATAAGGGAAGCTTCCTTTTAAATGCATTCCAGAATAACGAAGTGTGTCTTGGAACAGTTGTAGATTGTAAGTACAACTATGTTTCACAGCACAAAAACAGATGGACAGATAACATTACAGTTGATTACGGCGGTTTAACAACCACATATGAAGTATTTATGACAGGTACACCTCCGATATATCTGCTTGAAGGTAATAATATAATAGAAACACTAAGCTTTGACGACATACAGATTGGTGACAAGGTATTTGTTGCCGTAAATGTAGGTAATGTACGAGCAATAATAGTAAGAAGATAGGGGAGGTATGGTTATGAAGAGAATAATTTCAATTATTTTAATAATGACAATGCTTTTTGCTTTGGGAACAACATCGATTTTCGGGGCAACTACAGCAACAGCAGAACCCTATGATATTGTAAAATGGGACGGTACTATTACAGTTGACAATAAAGGTGCTACATCAATTGGACCTGTTAACACCGGAAGTATGTATCCTACAGGTGGTATTACTACTACAAAATATGCAATGTCTGTTTTAAAAGGTGGAACAGGTGCAGGAATAAGTACCGTTGAACGCTCAGGCGGTGATAACTGCTATTTAATTGATTATAGCAAAGACTTGAGATATGACCCAAGTACAAACTTTAATTTCTATGCACAGGTAACCAATGCAAAATTGAATAAACCTGTATTTTCGACTGTGTATGACATTATGATACCAAATGATGAAAATGCAAATGTTGAAAGAACATTTACACCGTCATTTGTACCTGTAAACGGAAAAAGCGGTGAATTGGGAAGTACTGATTATGGCGAATTTATAGTCAAATATGCTAATGGTACATTTAGTGTTGATTCTATTGTGGGAATGGATGAATCAACGGTTGTTACAGGTAGTGCAAGCTATACTCCGGGCAGTTGGACAACTGTGGAAGTAAGAGCATATTATGATGCAACTACAACAAAGCTTACATATGGTGTTTATGTTGGTGATACACAGATATTCTACGGTGTGGGTACTACTTTGTATCCAAGCACAGTCTATCTTGACAGAGCATTGTGGCATCAGCCAAGCGTGCCTACATACATAGATAATATATGTATGAGGGTACTTTCTGTTGATGATAAGCCTGTTATAGATAACGGTGGTACTGAACCCGATCCGGACCCAACACCCGATCCGGACCCAACTCCGGACCCTGAACCGGAAACAGGTGTAAATATATACGAAAACGGTACACTTTTAGCAGATTATAATCTTAACAAGAAGTTTGCTGAAACCGAGCTTGGTAAAAAGGTTATAATTGACAGATTTGACAGTGTTGAAAAATACAATACTGAAATTTCATACGAAAATGACGGAATTAAAATCAGCCACAAGGGTGAACCTATATTCACAGACGGCGAAACAAAAAAAGCCGGTGCAACTATTGATGCTTTCGGTATTAACTTTACCGAGCTTATGGGTAGTGCTGAAGGAAATATGCTTTATAAAACAGGCTATAACGGTACTTATGCTTTGGAATATACAATTAACGTTGTAAGTGGTGAAGGTTGGGAAACTAACAAATCAACAGGACGTTCTGACCTGTTTATAGATGGTGGCATAGCAGATAACTACAATACAAAGAATAATATTAACATCCGTTTGCCATTTAAGCCTGCAGCCGGTACGGAAAATCATATTGTATATTCAGGAAATACAAAACTTTATGCAATGCCGAATTTTGAGTCCGGTGTAGATTATACGGTAGCATACATTATTGATACAAAGGCAAAAACTATTACAGGTTATTATAAACTTGCTGACGGTACTTTCAAGGAAATTGGTACGGGAGAATATCTGCCGGAAGCAATTACTTGCTTGTGGTACAGAGCGAGAAGTTACTCTCAGGATGGCGACGCAATAACATTCAAAAACGTAAAGGTTTATGAATTTGAAAAGAATATTGAATACAGCGGTAATGTTGCCTATGAAAAATTTGTTGCTGACTTACCTGCAACAATTGTAGATGATGCAGATAGTGTAACTGAAAATATTGTAATTCCTGAAGCTATGGCTAAAGCAGGTACTGTAAGCAGTTTGAATGCAGACCTTGTTAAAACTGATGGTACTGTAACACGCAGATTTGAAGATACAAAAACAGGGCTTACTGTTTCAGGAAGCACAAATGGTATTTACTACGAAAAAGTATACGGCTTTACGGTTAAAGCTATGGAAGGTGCCAAGAAGGAAAAGCTTGCAGATTATAACTTTGCTTCTGACAATATGGAGTTTGTAAATACGGTAAACGGCACAGCAACAGCTGACGGATATAAGCTTACAAACAACAAACAGCAGGGAGAAGTTTTAGGCTTGCTTAAGGTTCTTGATGCTGATGATGCTTATACAAATACATACTACTATGACCACACAGGTGCATTTGATTTTGAAATATCATTAAAACCTGATGTTAAAGATGGTGCGGCATTTGTAGAAGTTGGTAATTATACAGAGGCGAATGGTTTTGCACCTTTTGGTACAGTTAAAATTACTGTTGATAAAGTAGTTTACTGTGATGTAAAGGATGATGTTGTTGCAGTTTCAGAAAATACATCAGGCGACAGTTATGACATCAAATTCAGAACATATACAGATGAAAAAGGTATATGGATAAGCGTGAATTCAAAAGAAATTTCTCAGCTTCCATATCCATATTCAGCAGATAAAAATATTTTGAATGCATACAGAGTAGGTTTTGCAGAGGGAACTGAAAATGACAGTATTTTAATTGAAGATGCTACATTTACACGTTTTGTTAAAACCGAAAATAATGTTTTGGAAAATACTCTTGATGCGGCAGAAAGCATTGGAGTTTATCAGCTTGTTTCAAATCCTGATGATGCTTATGGAAAAATAAGTCTGCCTGCAGTTTCAGGTTATGATATTAAGTGGACATCAGATAACTCTCTTGCAGATTTGGAAAATGGAAAAGTATATCGCACAGATAAAGATACAAATATTGTGATTTCTGCGGTTATATCTCCAAGTAACAAGGCAGACACAAAGGTTTTAAAGGAATTTAACATTAAGGTACTTGGAACAAATGAACCTTCATATCTTCTTGAAGGTGCCCTTGCGAAAATAGTTCCTGAAAACCTTACAAATCAGAATCCTGATGCAATTGTTTCAGACCTTTCATTGCCTGAAATTACAGTAGAAGGCTATCATGTAGAGTGGGATTCTTTAAATGACGATATAATAAGCGACAAAGGTGTTATAAATAAAAACATCAACATTGCAAAAGATACAAAGGTTACATTTAAGGTAACAGTTATTGCACCAAGTGGGGCTGCTTCAAAGGAAATACCTTTTACTGTTGATAAAAGAGGTGCAGATGTAGAATGTGCTATGGCTGACCTTTTGGCGGTTGCAGACGGACTTACAACATATTCTGCAACAGTATCAGTAAAAGACGGTTCAATGTATCTTCACGATGGTGAGGATAATAAGATAGTCGGCTTTACAATAGCGGGTAAAAAACTTACATTTGATAACGGAACAGAATATACAGTAAGTGGAGATTCCTTTGTAATTAAAGCGGTTATGAATTCTGTTGACCGCAAGGTTAGTGTATTTGTTAATGATAATCTTGTTGTTGATTATGCTCCGTATACAGAAAAGGCTAAAGGCTTTAAGGCTGTTGCAAACAACGGGCTTACAATCAACAATGAAAAGGTAATATTTGATGAATATGCATTGTTTGATTATAATGTAAAAGTGTTTGATTACTTTGCAAGCCTTGGTGAAGGTTATGTTAATTCAGATGTTTTGTTTGAAAGAAACTCAATAGGCGGAGTAAATGTAGCCTGGACAACATCTGATGCAGATATTTTAACTGCAGAGGGTGCTTATACACCTCAAAATGCAATTACTTTCTTTAATGTTACCGCTAAGCTTACTACAAATAGCAAAAGCGGTGCGTATTTTGAAAATGTTGTAGATTGCGTAGCTGTTCCTGCAGAGGCTAAAAACGTTATGGCAGGAGGTACAATCATAACTACTGCAAAGGAAGATATCAACAACGATACGACAAAGGGTGTTGATAACAACTTTAACACATATTTTGAAGCTACAAAGGTTAATGAAACAACTTATATTGATTTTGATATGGGTGTAATAAAGGATATTAATTCCATCTACCTGTTCCGCGATGCTGATGATACAACACTTGTTTCATGTGATGTTTATGTTTCTGAAAACGGAACAGAATGGAGCGAAAGACCCGTAGCATCCGTAAACTTCAGCGACCTTAAGAGCAATAATATAAAATTTGATTTGCAGAATGCAAGATACATAAGACTTGCAAATATTGTAACTACAAACGGCAAAATTAAGCTTTATGAAGTAAAGGGTTATGTTAGTTATTCATCAGACGATAAGGCGTATAAAGACATTGAGGCTCTTGATATGCCAACTGAATATGAACTAAAGGCAGATTCAATAAATCTACCTTCAAAGGGTTCTGTTTACGGCTCTGATATGGTTTGGAAGTCATCTGACGAAAAAATCATTTCACTAAACGGTAATATTACAAAACCCGATGGCAAAAAGGCTAAAGAAGTTGTTCTTACAGTAAAGGCTACTTTTGAGGGCAAAACTTCTGTTAAGAGCTTTAAATATCTTGTTTCCGGTAACGGAAAGGGTGGTTCTTCAGGCGGCTCCGGTGGAGGAGGCGGTTCGTTTGGCGGTAACACTGCAGGTGTAAATGCCGGCGGGTCAACCATTGCGGCACTTCCTAAAGACAATGTAATTGAACAGGTACCATTAACAGAAAATATCAAGACAGAATTTAAAGATGTTAAAACATCCGACTGGTTCTATACATATCTTATGAACCTTAAAAACAAGGGTATTGTGGATGGTTATGAAGACGGTAATTTCTACCCGAACAAAACAATAACAAGAGAAGAGTTTATTAAACTTCTTGTAACTGTTGCAGGCTTTGAACTTACTGAAACAAAAGGTGACTTTGATGATGTTGCCGAAACTGACTGGTATGCACCTTATGTATATACTGCAAAGAAACTTAATATTGTAAACGGTATGGACGAAAATAGCTTCGGCGCAGGAAATGCTGTTTCAAGACAGGATATGTCTGTAATGATTTATAAAGTAATAACTATGAAAAAGGATGTCGGCGTAAGTAAGAATAAATTTGCTGATGACAATTCAATTTCAGAATATGCAAAAACCGCAGTGTATTCTATGAAGACACTTGGGGTTTTGAACGGTTATGAAGACGGCACATTCAAACCTTCAGGAAACCTTACAAGAGCAGAAGCAGTTAAGGTAATATCTTTAATTTTAAATATTCTCTAAGGAGGTAGGCGTATGAAAAAAATTATATGTTTGTTATTAACGTTTATAATGCTTGTTTCATCTGCTGCAATTACATTTGCCTCTGAAGAGGAAATCTCTGAAAGCGGTGAAAAATACGTGTACAGAACCAATACTTATGATTTTGAAATGATGGGAGACCCAATGGACGTTACCGATGAAGAATTTTTCGGTGTATGGGATGCTGAAAGTCAAAGCTGGAGCACAGAATCATGGTTTAAATATGATGAATTTCCTGAAATGTGTAATGTTGTAGATGCTGTTAAAGAAGGTGACTATGACAAGGCGAAGGATGAACTTCGCAAATACTATCTTTCAAGAAAAGATCTTTTGTATCATCAGGATGTTACATCCTTGGGTAGTGCACCAAGGCTGCAGGCTGAGCTTATGGCAAGAAATATGTATGCGGCTACAACAACAGGTACCCCTATTGAAATTTTAGATGGACTTGACGGACAGTGGAAGGTTATGACATCAAAAGAAGTTCTTACACATGTTAAAACTGCAGTAGCATCAGGTAACCCTTATGTTTCCTTTGTAGTTGCGTCAATGGATAAGAGTAATACCCCTGCGGAAATTAAGTCAAGGGAATCTGATGCTCCTCCAACACTTAACCTTGTTGTAAACAAGGTGGGAAAGACCTTTACCGCATCTGATGATGCTACCATTAGTGCCGGAGTTAATGCAAATACAAACTATGGTACAGAAGAAATTATGTATGCTCAGGAATATGGCTATGTTGGCCATTGGGCAAGTGCATTTAACCCCTGGGGCGATGAGTCGTCAGATACAAAAAGAGCATATATAAAATTTGACATTTCATCACTTTCACCTACTGATACAGTAGCATCGGCAGAATTTAGCTTTACTGCCCGTGTTGCACCCGGTGGAGATCTGGAAGAAAAAGAACTTTTGATTTACGGTTGGGAGGATGCTTCCTGGAAGGAAAGTACCATTACATGGAATACATTTACCGACTGGTTGTTCTTTAGTTGTAATGACCAGGAGGCGTGGGACTGGTATTGTCATCCTTCTGCGGATAGAAAAGGTAAGCTTTGCTATATGTGGCGAGGCACCCTTCCTGCCAGCGTTGCGCAGACATATGCTTACACCGGGGATGAAAGACATGCCTATACTTTTGTGCGACAACTTATGAGCTGTATCAACCATGTAGGTGCAAATAAGTGCGGTAGGGACAACAATTATGATAACTCCGATAAAAACCCTGACCCGTACAGAGGTCTTAGCCATCTTGATATAGCTGGTTATCTTACACAGTTACCTATCTCTTTTACCAGATTATGGGAAAGCGAACTTTTTGAAAATGATCCATCACTATTTGCTGCAATACTTAAAAATTTTATAGAAGTAGCAGACTATATGTGTGAACATATTGTAGAAAAAGAAGTTATTACAGGTAATATGGCTACAGCAGGGAACAGATCGCTATATCTTTTGTGTAATTTGTTCCCTGAAATAAAGCAGACAAACTATTATTATGATTTGGTTTTGTATCACAACAAGAGAATGCTTGACCACATTGTGTATGATGACGGTGCCTGCTTTACTGCGGCATTTAACTACATAGGCACAGAGATTGGTCCGTTTACCACACAGCTTACTTATTATAACGAAACTCAAGATAAACATTTTGGATTGCCATATGATGATTGGGCTATACAGAAACTTTATGCAATGATTAAAAACTGGTTGTATTCAACAGCACCGGGTTGGGGAGGATATAGCTTTGCTGATTCCATTGACCACGGCAAAACATTTGTAAGTGAATTCAAAACCCGTTATAACCAATTGGTAAATATGGGGATTGATGATGAAGAGCTAAAATATGTTGCAACCAACGGTGAACAGGGTAGATTGCCTGATTTTACTTCAATATCATTCCCTGTTGCAAAGAGAACCTATATGAGAACAGACTGGGGAAAAAATGCAGTAACCCTTGCAATGATTGCAAAGGGAGACAACACCAGTCACAGACATAATGACCAGATGAGTGTTGTTGTTACTGCATATGGCAGAGAGCTGTTGGTAGACCCTGCTTATGCAAGTATTCTTACTGATGATAAATATAAAATAGTAAAGGGTGGCGACCATCACAACACAATTACCGTAAATGGCGGTAATATTTACGGTTCAACAGGACAGGACAGTATAGTAAAAGGTGTAGAACATAACAAATTATATGATTATGTAACCTATACCTATGACTACGTACAGAATGCTTCCCATATGGAAAGAAGTGTACTGTTCCCTAAAAATCAGAAATTCTTTATAGTTTCTGACTATATAATGGCTTCGGATAATACAAAGAGAAACACCTTTACACAGAACTGGCATATGCTTCCTGCCGCAAATATATATATTTCCGAAAGCGGTGAATTCAGAAGTAATTTTGATTCAGGCGCAAATATAATACTTGCCCCCGTAGATGTGGAGGGTATGTCGGACATTTATCTTAAAGATTCATATTTCTGCCCTGCTACAGGTAGTTATCTTGATAATAAAAGAGGTATATTTGAAAGAGAAAGTACTGACAGTGTAAAATATGGTACAGTAATCTATCCGTACGAAAGCGGTAACGATAAAAATATTGAAACAGATGTTATCGAAACTCCTGTAACGGCAAACGGTGCAAATGCTTTCCGCATAAGAATTACTGACCCAAAAACAAATTATACAGATACATATTATTATTTCCATCTGTATGACAAAGCACAGAAGCAGGAAATTACTTTAGGTAAATATAAGACAGATGCAACAACTGTTCTTATTCACGAAAATATGGCAGGTAAGCTTTCCGACTTCTTTGTATATGAGGCTACATATGTTGAAAGAAGTGACATTAAGGATAAATATGTTTACAAGTCAAATAATGGTGAAAAGACATTGGCTGTAAACTTTGCGGCAGGTAATTTCGCTGAAATTGCGTCAGATATACTTGCCGAGGAAGAACTTAAGAATATAACAGTATATGCGGGCTTTAATATTTCGGCATCAAGCTTTAACGGCGAAAGAATACTTGATACCAAAAAAGATGGTGCATATATTTACTACGGTGATACTCCGATAGTTGATTGTACAGAGGAAGCTCCCGATGGTTTTGAAGAGGAAGAAGATTTCGGAGATTTCAACGGAGGCGGTTCAATGTCCGGTGGCAGTTCATCAGGCGGCAGCGGTTCGTCAGGTGGTAGCGGAGGTTCATCTTCAGGAGGTAGCTCAATGGGTGGCGGCTCATCGTCAGGTAGCGAGGTTAAACCGCCTGTAGAAGATGAAAAGGAAGAAGATAAACCTGCTGCCCCTAAACCCGTAATGCCATCATATTCTGACGTTACTGAAACTGACTGGTACTTTGAAGCCATTGAAACACTTACCAAAAAAGGTATTGTTTCCGGTGATGGTACAGGCGAATTCAAACCGGGTGACAGTGTGACTCGTGAACAGTTCTTGAAAATGCTTATTGAAGCGGCAGACATTGAAACTGACGAAAGTGAAAATACCTTTGAAGATGTTAAGGATTTATGGTATAAACCATATGTGCTTACTGCTAAAAAATTAGGTATAACAGGCGGTATTTCCGATACACAGTTTGGTATAGCCAAAAACATAACACGTCAGGATATGGCAGTTATGATTACAAGAACAATTGAGAAGCTTAATATAAAAGCCGATTTGGCTGAAACAGAAGATTTTGCAGATGCATCTGCAGTTTCCGATTATGCAAAGGATTCTGTTGCATATATGAAGGCAATAGGCTTAATCGAAGGCTTTAACAATGAATTTAAGCCTCTTGATAACCTTACAAGAGCTGAAGCTGCAAAGATAATTTCAGGACTTTTGAAAATTATGGAAAAATAATTTAAATCACTTGGTGGCGTAAGTTGAGTAAAACAGCACTATGGTTTATGCCATAGTGCTGTTTGGTATTAGCAGGAGATTTTAATATGAACAAATACAGGAATTTGGAATTACAAAAAAAGACAAATACAAAAAAGGAAGAATATAGATATTTTGTAGGTACTACTATAAAAAATCCACTTCAATATGAAATTGGAGAAAAAATGATATTCAAGATTCGTGTTGCGCATATGGATGAGTATATTGATATTCCTTATATATGCTATCACTTAGTAAGTGATGACGGTCAAGATAGTGAGGGCTATATAGCTAAGGCGGATGATGGTTGGTTTTACATAGAAACTTCCATATCAAAAAGTGGGTTTGTATATGTACAGGCTAAAGCCTGCGATGAAAACAAGCAACTGATAGAAGGAATAGCTGCTTATAATGGAAGTGCCGGAGCTGATGTTAAAAATATTTTGTGTGCCACAAAAACACCAAAAGATTATTTGGATTTTTGGAATAAGTTAAAGACAGAGGTTGAAACAATAAAGCCAGAGGTTTTATTCTGTGAAAAAATTGAAGATATTGAACATCCCGGGTTTGAAATTTTTGATATGCGTATAAAGACGGTAACAAGTGAATATGTTTCGGTTTTTGTATCGTATCCGAAAAATGCTGAAAAAAATAGTCTTAAATTTGCTATGTTTTTTCAGGGATACGGAGTTGAAGGTGCAACACCTGAACTTATTGAAGGTTATTTTACTGTTGTTGTTAACGCACATAGTATGCCAAATGGGGAAAGTAATGAATACTATGCTAATTTAAGAGATAATGTACTTAAGGGTTACGGATATGATACTGTGGAAAACGAAAGCCCTGAAACTACATATTGGGCAAAAATGCTTTCAAGAGATTTTCAGGCTTTGCGTTATTTTGAAAATCACGAGCTTTTGAACAAACGGGATTATTTTTTTGTAGGAAGCAGTCAGGGTGGGATGCAGGCATGCAATATGGCGGCACATTTTGACAAAACTACTGCTTTGATTATGAATGTACCGTGGCTTTCGGATGTTTACGGACCTGAGCTTGGAGGAAGAAGAACAAATACAATGCCAAAGGGGTATGGTGTAACGTATTTTGACACCGCGGTTGCAGCACAGTATTTAAAATGTCCTGTATACATTATTTCGGGGCTTGGTGATGAAGTTTGTAGTGCGAGTACACAGATGGTACTTTTTAATTCAATAAAATCACCAAAATACATTGAATTTTATCAGAATAAAATTCATTCCTGTACAATTCCATGGGATAATTGTATGTATAATCTGGGAGACTTGAATATTAAAGAAAAATATAATAAACTTACTTTTAAGTATTATGATTGGATATAGTTGCATTTAAAAGGAGAATTAACATGAAAATTTTTGATGGTCATTTGCATATAGGCGGATATAAAAAACCTGACCCTGCAGGTTTACTTGAAAAGATGGCAGAATGTGGGGTATATGGTGGAAGTATATTTTCAATTGACCCTGAGGATAAAGCCTTTTCTTATGAAGAACGAATAGATAATTTGTTTTCCTGGGTTAAGGGATACGAGGACAGATTATTCCCTGTAGCATGGCTTCATCCATATGAAGAAAATATATTTGACAAGGTAAAGGAATGTGCAGACAGAGGTGTATGTGCATTTAAGTTTATTGCAAATAATTATTATGTAAATGAAGAAATACCTACAAAGGTATTTAAGTTTATTGAGGAACTTGGTAAACCTATTGTTTTTCATTCGGGTATTCTTTATGATTTTGATGTTAATTGTGAATATAACAGACCGGGAAACTGGGAATGCTTTATGCATTATAAAAATCTTAAATTTGTTATGGCACATTGCAGTCATCCGTGGTCAGATGAATGTATATTGCTTTATGGTAAATTCAGATGGATTGGAAACCATGCAAAGTGTGCAGCTCGTGGAGAACATACAGTTTATAAGAATTTTCCGTGGGTTGAAAATCATATTGATGAAAATGGAATATGTAGTGTGCCCGAGCTTTATGTAGATATAGCCCCCGGACCTAATAAAATTTACAAGAAGGACGTTCTTTCAAAGCTTTGCTCTTATTATCCTACAGGAGAAAGAATTATATTCGGTACCGATACATATGTTGAAGATTATCCTGTAGATACAGTAAAGGAATGGCTTGCGTTTGAAAAAGAAATTTTAGATTCACAAAATGCATCTATAGAATTTCGAGAGAATTTATATAGAAACAGTCTGATGTCTTTTTTGGGAAAATGCTAAAATAATTGCGGAGGGTTTTGATGAAATATTTTGAAGAGTATAATTCAAATAGTTATGCCGGAAGCGGAAATCAATTATATTTTGAAATGGATGAAAATGAAGTTCGCAAAGGGCGTATATTATATAAAATATCAGTAGGCGGAGAATATAATTATTCTCTGTTGTTTTCAAATATTATAGACAGTACATACGCAGACGGTACTGTAAGTCAAAAAAATCTTATTTGTGACAACTGGACCATTCACGGTGCAAAAATCGGAAAATGCAAGTATGTTAATAACGAAAAAGAACTTGCGGAACTTACTATGGAATGTGAAGGTGCAGATATAGAGGTTTTTGATTTTACGGATATTACCTTCGGTGGTAAAAGTAGTAAGGAGATTGTTGGTGGAGAATTCTTTTGTTCTGATCCTGTGAAAATAAGCTTTAGAAAAGGTGAATATCTGTGCCTTGAGATTATCTTTTCGGGAACAAAAATCCCATATCACGAAGAAAGCTTGTTGCCTGTTTTTGTTGAAGAAAACGGAGTATGGAAGTATTCAAAGTTTATGCCTTTTGCCGGTATGATAGGCTGTGACAGAAAGGTAAAGTCAAAAGTCGCCTATTTTGGTGATTCTATAACTCAGGGAATAGGGACAAAGCCAAATTCATATTTGCATTGGAATGCATTACTTTCCGAAAAACTTGGAAATGAATATTCTTACTGGAATTTGGGTATAGGTTACGGAAGGGCAAATGATGCGGCGTCTGATGGTGCGTGGCTTTATAAGGCGAAGCAAAACGATATAATATTTATTTGCTTTGGTGCAAACGATATTTTGAGAGGCTTTTCCGAAAAACAAATAAAAGCCGATTTGCTTTACATTGTAGAGTCACTTAAAAATCTTGGTAAAAAGGTTGTATTACAAACAATACCTCCCTTCAACTATAATGAGGAAACCACTAAAAAGTGGAATGAAGTAAATAAATACATTCTTACGGAATTGAAAGAAAAAGTGGATTTAGTATTTGATAATACCCAATATCTTGGTAAAAAGGAAAAGCCGCAGGATGCAATATACGGAGGACACCCCAATGAAGAAGGGTGTAAACTTTGGGCAGATACTCTTTTTGAAAAAATAAAATTTTTCTTTTGTATATAACTAAATTCAACTTGCAACTTGTTGCGATTTTTATATAAAAATAATTGGTATTGAAATGTTTGAATTTAAAAAAACCTTGTATGAATAATTAATACAAGGTTTTTTCTACCTTGTCACTTCACTAAAACAAATTTTTAAAATCAATATTTTTAGTAGATTTTATGTTAAATTTATATAGCTTTACATTACTTTTGGGTGAACATATGACAGGAAGATGATATGCAACATTTTCGGACATCAGTACTATATCAATTATTGTGTAATGATGCTTTCTGTAGCTTTAAAATTGAGGTTACATTTATTTTGTCAAGTAGTATGTGATAAAGAGTATATTATTGAGTTGAAAAGTGTAAAATCTATATATAAGCACTTTGTATAAAATGTTGAAATGTAAATAAGAGTATGCAATAAATTTGCATATTTTTTTCTTTTTTGTAATAATATTTATTTATAAAACAAAATAGCAACCATAAGTTGCTAAAAATTCAAAGCAAAGTTGATTGACAATATATGGTAGTTTTGATAGTATGGGTAATAAGTAAGGAGTGTTTATATAAATGAAAATAGGAGAAAAAATAGCAAATCTTAGAATTTTATCAAAAATGTCTCAGGAAGAACTTGCGGGAATTTTAGATGTATCAAGACAATCCATTTCAAAATGGGAAATGGATCAGGCGTTACCCCAGTTAGACAAGGTTATACAGTTGTGTGATTTTTTTAAGATTTCAACCGACCAGTTACTCTGTGATAAAATTAAAATTAGTAAAACAAATATGGGTGGAAATAAATATTTTGGTACTGATGGTTTCAGAGGAGAAGCAAATGTTACGTTAACATCTATGCAAGCGTATAAGGTTGGAAGATTCTTGGGGTGGTATTATTCAAATGAAATTTCAGGATGCAGAGCAAATCATCGTCCTAAAATCGTAATTGGTAAAGACACAAGACGTTCAAGCTATATGCTAGAATACTCAATAGTTGCAGGAATTACAGCATCGGGTGCAGATGCATATATGCTTCATGTTACGACAACGCCCAGTGTTTCTTACGTGGCAAGGCAGGATGAATTTGACTGCGGTATTATGATAACTGCTTCACACAATCCGTTTTACGATAATGGTATTAAAGTTATAAATAAATACGGAGAAAAGCTTGATGATAAAACAACAGCGCTCATTGAAGCATATTTAGATGGTGAATTAAGTGCTTTAGGTGTTACAGGAGAGGATTTACCATTAGCAACAAGGGAACGAATAGGATGTATAATAGACTATTCTTCCGGAAGAAACAGGTATTTAGGATACCTTATTTCATTAGCATCCCACTCATATAAAAATTTAAAAATAGGGTTAGATTGCGCAAACGGAGCTGCTTGGATGATTGCAAAGTCAGTGTTTGCAGCTTTAGGTGCTCAGGTAACAATAATTGGCGCAGAGCCTGACGGGCTAAATGTTAATGAGAATAGTGGTTCAACACACATTGAAAAACTTTGCAAGCTCGTAAAGGAAAAGCGACTTGATGTAGGGTTTGCCTTTGATGGAGACGCAGACAGATGTATTGCAGTAGATGGCAACGGAGAAGTGGTTGATGGCGACAAGATGCTTTACCTTTTGGGCAAAAGATTAAAATTAAGAGGAATGCTTAATCATAATACAGTTGTTGCTACAATTATGTCTAACAGTGGTTTTTTTGCCAGTCTTGAAGAAGCGGGCATAAAATGTGAACAGACAAATGTAGGAGATAGATTTGTTTATGAGTGTATGCAAAAGAAAGGTTATGACCTTGGCGGTGAGCAGTCTGGTCACGTTATAATAAAGAAATATGCAACAACCGGTGATGGAATTTTAACTGCAATTATGGTCGCTGAAGAAATTTGTGATTCAAAACGTTCTCTTGCAGAGCTTGTGGCACCTGTTAAACTTTATCCTCAATATACAAAGAATATAAGAGTTAATGATAAGACAGGTCTGCTTAAAGATAAAGCTGTTTTAGAAATAAAAGAGGAAGTTGAGAAGCTTATTGCCGGTAAGGGTAGAGTACTTCTTCGTCCAAGTGGTACCGAGCCGGTTGTAAGGGTAATGGTTGAAAGTGAATCGGAAGAAAAATGTGCTGAATATGTAGAAATGATTGCAGATACAATAATAAAAGGGGGATATGGTGATGAATAAACTTGTAGAATCAAGAGATTTGTTTGAATGTAAAACCCCGTATCTGAAGAAACTGTTTAATGCATATAAATATCCTTGGGAAATATTGCCAAATATCAGGGATTATATATATAGTCTTATAAAAGAGGGAATTGATGGTTTTGAATTGATTTCTGATAATATTTATGTTGGTAAAAATGTAAAAATTTATCCTACTGCTACAATTGAGCCACCTGCCATTATAGGCGAAGGGACTGAAATACGTCCGGGGGCTTTCATAAGAGGGAATGTTATAACCGGTGCAAACTGTGTTATTGGCAATTCTTCGGAACTTAAAAACTGTGTTTTACTTGAAAAAGTACAGGTACCACATTATAACTATGTGGGTGATTCAATACTTGGTAACATGACTCATATGGGAGCCGGTTCAATTTGTTCAAACTTAAAATCGGATGGAAAATCCATTGTTATTCATGCAGACGAAGAAATTTATACAGGTTTGCGTAAAATTGGTGCTATTTTAGCAGATTTCGCGGATGTAGGATGTGGTTGTGTTTTAAATCCGGGTACAGTAATAGGAAAAAATACATCAGTATATCCGCTTAATGCATTAAGAGGGGTTTTCCCAGCAGATAGTATTGTAAAATCTCAAAATAATATAACGGAAAGAAGAAAATAAAATTAAGTATATATAAGTAATATACATTTGGATGTAACCTATATAATGTTTTCTGTTCGGTAATTTTTAATTTTTTTATCCAAATTTGTAAATATAAATGCAATACATGTTAGTTTAATTTATAATTTTGAGTGTGTAAATTATAAATGAAGACATGTATTGCATTTTTTTAACTATATTTTTTTTATCGATACTAGAAGAGAATTTTTTGTAAATATTATAGTTTTTGCATAATTTTTTCTAAATACAAAAACTTTCTTGGATGTTACAATGTAAGCAAAGATTTACAATCATCTGAGGAGGTGTTTTTATAGGTAAAATATACGGATTTGGCATTGTTGGTTGTGGTGCAATTTCCAAATGGCATGTTGCGGCAATTGAAAAAATCGAAAATACAAAGCTTGTAGGTGTGTTTAATACTCCGAAAGGATATGCAGAAGATTTTGCAAAAAATAATAATTGCAGAGTCTTTGACACATACGAGGAAATGCTTAACCGTGGTGAAATAGATGTTGTAAGCATATGTACCCCAAGCGGTACACACGCGCCACTTGCCATAGAAGCGGCAAATCACGGAAAAAATGTTATTGTGGAAAAGCCTGTGGCAATTACACAACAACAGATTGACGATATTGTGGCGGCGGTTGAAAAAAATAATGTAAAATTGTCCGTTATATCACAACTTCGATTTGACAAGAATATCCAAAAAGTAAAAAAGGCTATCGAAAACGGTGAACTTGGTGATTTGATTATAGGCGATATTTATATGAAGTATTATCGTGCGCCGGAATATTACAGCTCTTCAGGCTGGCGAGGCACCTGGGCTATGGATGGCGGTGGTGCTCTTATGAATCAGGGTATACACGGCATAGATATTCTGCAGTATCTTGTAGGGCCTGTAAAGAGTGTGTTGGGTATCTGCAAAACACTTGCAAGAGATATTGAGGTAGAGGAACGTGGAGAAATTCTTACAATATACGGTTGTTGTGGAGTTGATGAATTTAACTATGCAGTTCATCTTCTGGAAGGTTTTTCTGCACTGGCGCAGTCCGATATGACTGGCGCAAAGTTTATTGGAGAAACTAAGAATGCACAAATGTACTCGGTAGATTTTGAAAACGGTATAAAGGGTATTTATAAGTTTGTAACCGGTAAATGGTATCCGTTTAACTTTACAATAATGACAACTACAAACACTTATGTTCTGGATGTGGATCCAAATGGTCTTTATGTTCCTATGTTAAGGGAAATATGCAAACAGATGACAGATGGAGAAAGTAAACTTTGCGATGTGGAAAAGATTATAAATTGTACTGAAGTTATGCTTTGTGGCAAAAAGTCTAAAGAACAGTTTAATGGTGCAGATGTTACCATAGATATGCTTGATGAAACCGATAAATTTGATGGTTATGCTTTTGAAGCGGAATACGGTGCAAATGCAGGTGTAATTTATAAAGATTAAGGTGATTTTATGAAGATCAAAAATACATCTTTTGGCGTGGCGGTAGAGTCTCTTTTGCAATGAAAAGGAAAATCATTTTCATAAATGTGATATCACTTATTTGAAATTCATCGGGTACTTTATTTAAATAATTACATAATTCGTCATCGTGAATATAAAATTTTAGTTCTATGGTTTTCATACTGCCGTTTTGTGTTATAGAATGAGTGATACCGGGTTTTATAAAATACGCATAGGCCTGTTTTGCCTCATAGAAATTCTCTCCAATAGTAAAACTACCGCCTTTTTTTTGGCAAAATATCATCTGGTAAAAATCATGCGTGTGTGGTATAACTGGGTTTGCTATGTGATCAATTATCCACAGTATATGTGTGTCCATTATTTAGCTCACTCCTTATAAAAATATATTCAGGATTTCTGTTTTTAGGAAAACGACGCAGAATTTATATTAAATTTTTATTAAAATGAATTTTGTGTTTGTTGGTACTAATACATTGTTTCAGCTTTTTTGTATTTGTATGGTGAAATTCCATTGATTTTTTTGAATGTGCGTATAAAATTTGAACAATCACCAAATCCAACAGAATAACCTGCTTCTGTTACGTTATATCCTTCTTTCAATAAAATGGTACTTTTACTAATTCTGTATTCTGTAATATATGTATATATAGGTTTACCTGTATCTTTTTTAAAACTTTTTGACAAATATATTGTACTATATCCAATTTCTTTTGCAATTTGTTCTGCTGTTATTTTTTCACTAAAGTGCTCATTTATATAATCGATGGCTTGTTGCGTGATTGGTGAGAATGATGCTGGTTCATCAGTATTTTCTCTGTTGTAAAGTTGTTCAGAAATTAAAAGAATTTGGAGTATATCTATACTTATATCTAATCTTTTATCTTCATGTTTTTTTAGATTAGTGACTATGTTTTCACCAAGTTCAATTATTTTTTCTTTTATACTTCCTGTACCTCTGATGCAATTTATTCTGTTAGGATTACTTGAGTCAAAAATTTTTTCTAAAGATGGATATATTTTTTGTAAAGTACCACACAATTTCATAGGTATAAATATATGCATATACCGATACAGATCGGGATTTGTAAATCTTCCAAAATGTATTTCGTCAGGAGCATATAAATAAATATCCCCTTTTTTTCCACCCATCACTTTAGTTCCCAACACACCAAATAAACCATCAGTAAGACGTAGGCTTATTTTATAGTCATCGTATCTGTATACCGTACTGTCTTGTAAAAAATGTTCGGTTTCATAATATTTTACTGTAATTGTGCTATTATCAAAAAAATTAATTTTTTTATCAATTTGCATAATTTCTATCCTCTTTTTTAGAATAAATAAAATAATTACTAAAGAAATATTAACATGCACATATATAAAAGTCAATAAATTCTTCTTTTTTCTTGTATAGGATTTTCATATTTTTGTATAGGATAATACAATAATATTTACTAAATTATGTGTTATTATAGATATAAGTAATGGTAACATTTCTGAGATTTCTTCTGAAAATCATGATGTATCAAAGTTAGATGATATAACTGTACGTACAGGCTTTGATGTTTCTTATGCCTCTTTTAATGGTAAAAGAATTATTGAAACAAAAAAAGAAGGTACATATATTTACTTCGGAGATGATCAGATTGTTGAGTGTACGGAAACAGCGCCTGAAGATTCCGGTGACGAAGACGATTTTGATGATTTCGTCGGCGGAGGAAGCAGTAGTGGTAGTTCCGGAGGTTCCTCAGGCGGTGGAGGAGGTTACGGAGGCGGTGCTGTTGCACCAAAACCTGAGGACACAACTAAGTCCGAGGATACTGAAAAAGAGGATAAAGTTGTTGAAGAAAAGCCATTGTTAAAATCACCTGAATATAAGGATGTAAGGGTTACCGATTGGTATTATGAATATGTCAAAAACCTTTCGGAATCGGGCATTGTTTCAGGTGACGGTACGGGATATTTTAATCCTGATGGTAATGTAACACGTGAACAATTTTTAAAAATGATTATTATGGCTGCCGATATCGAAACAGACAATGGTGAAAAAACCTTCTCTGACGTTTCAGATGACGCGTGGTATAAGGATTATGTTTTGACTGCAAAAAAAACTTGGTATTGTAAACGGCGTTTCCGAAACGGAGTTTGGTATTGGTACAAATATAACACGTCAGGATATGGCAGTTATGATAGAACGCACAGTTGGTAAACTTGGAATAAGTGCTGAAAAAATACATACTTCCGATTTTGCAGATATGGACGAATTTTCAGATTATGCAAAGGAGGCAGTCATGTTTATGAAATCTGTTGGATTGATAACAGGATATAATAATCTGTACAGACCTTTAGATAACCTTACCAGAGCAGAAGCTGCAAAGGTCGTTTTAGAATTTATTAATTACATAAAAAAATAAAAGAAAAGGAAATGAATTTAATATGAAAAATCCACTTATAGTAATGTCAGCTATTACGGGTAAACCAGATTGTGAACAAATTTTCGGTTATATGAAAATGCTTAAATCAAATGGTATTTCCCAGGCTATGCTATATCCTAGAGCTGGTTGTGAGCTTGATTATTTAAGTGACGAATGGTTTGAAACTATTGGTAATTTTATAAAGTCAGCAGAACAGCTTGATATGAAAATATGGCTTTATGATGAATTTAACTTTCCGTCAGGTAATGCAAACGGCAAAGTAACGGAAAATGAGGATTACCGTCTTAAATACATATATACCTCGGGAGACAATATAGGTGAGGTTGTGTATGCAGTATCAAACAAAGGTCACGTTTTTGGTGAAAAGTATTTCCCCAATCTGATATGTGACGAAGCAGTAGATTTGTTTATTAAAGAAACCCACGAAAAGTATTACGAAAAATTCGGGCAGTACTTTGGAAATATAATCAGGGGGATATTTACAGATGAACCGGGACTTTCATATTGGAAGCCTGACAATGCACTTCCTTACTGTAAGGAAATTGTGGATGATTATAAAAAAAATTACAAACGCGATTTTTTAGAAGATGTTTACGGTAGCTATGATAAACTGTATGAAAATACAACCCGTATTATATCCGAAAGATTTAATAAATGTTATATTAGTAAAATAGCGGATTGGTGCCATGCACACGGAGTTTTAATGACAGGACATCTTATGGAGGATAATGACCCTGTAGGTTCAACCCGTCAAAGTGGAAATCTTCTTAAAAACTTGTCTTCATTTGGTATGCCTGGTATTGACGAGATACGTACAAACTTTAAGTTTGAAACTCTGTTTAATCTTTTTGGAGTTATAGAGTATGCCTGTGGTGAAAACGGTACAATGGCGGAACTTTTTGCGTTAGGTCCGTGTGATATGACCTTTGCAAAGAAAAAGTGTATGCTTTATTTTGCCGCTTGTCATAAAATAAATAATTATTTTCTTGCTGTATCTCATATGGATTTTCGCGGTAATACGAAAATTAAAAATTACTTTAATGACTTTACCGATGACCAACCGAATTTTGCAGGTACAAGGCTTCTGGCAAAAGAGGCGGAGGTTGCTGTTGAATATGCAAATAAGGACTACATTCCTGATGTTTATGTAAGATATCCTACAGAAATATGTACAAGGAATATTGGCAATGGAATTAATATTAAGCCATATATCAATTTTATAGACAAGCTTGTGTTTAATCAGGTACAATGGAAGTTTTTGGATACGGATGAAGACGGAGGAAATATTCCTGTTGTTGAATTTACAGATGACTTTGAATTTATATACAAGGATGAACTTTATACAGATGCTGACATACTTATCGAAAAAATTAATACTAATAAATTGATTTTGGATTTAAACGGAAATGTTCCCGAAGGCTTCTTTGTACGCAAATTTGATGACGGAAGTTATCTTATACTTAATATTTTTGCGGAAGCTGGTTATTATAATGTGCTTGGGAAAAAAGTATGGATGGAGGAGTACCAGGTACTTACTTGTGATGATGTTGAAAAATATACTTTAAATGTACCAAAATCAAGAGCAGATATAAAATTTGATTTAAGTTATAACAATGATAATATTATCCGTGCTATGTATGTTAATTCTCAAACCAAGGCAGAGATTTGTTGCGAGGATGATGTAGAGGTTGCATTTGCAGTACGTAATGGTGGTAGGGCATATTTAGATGGTAATGAAATTACCTGCACAGGAGCAAATAATGCTTCCCTTTCAACAGGCTTTAGAAATTTGTATGCTACTTCTGATAAACTTTTGCTCAAAAAGGGGACATATATTTTAGAATCTGAAGAAGATATTAAATATATGCCGAGTATATTTGTTATTGGTGATTTTTCTGTAACGTTAAAATCAGATGATATATGTGGGATGATTTTGAAAAAAAGGAAAAAATATGCCAATACAGGCGAGGAATTTGTTGATTTTGGTACAGTTGAGTTTACTGCAAAGGTTGCAGTGCCCGAAAATGCGAAGGCTATTGAAATAGAAGGAACTGATTTATTTACATCTATGTATATAAATGGTAATTTGATTGGTGAAAAAATATGTTATCCTTATTTTTTTGATTTGGATAGCACTTTGTGTAATAAAACAGTTGATATAAAAATTGTTCAACATTCAAGTATTGCACCAATTTTTGGGGATTTAAAATACTATGATGAGGTACTTATAAACAGGGAAAGCGGAACTCATTCGGTACAGCCAAATTACAAAACTATGTTTGGCTTTAATGAATTTAATTGGATTTTAAAGTAATTCATAGGGAGAGTGGTAAAATGGAAAGATTTTTTAAAGGCATTTATGGAATAGTTCTAACACCATTTAAAGATAATGGTGAGGTAGATTACAAAGCCTTGGAAAAACATGTTGAAATGTCTATGAAGTCTGATGGACTTGCAGGGCTTGTTGTATGTGGCTCGACAGGAGAATTTTCACGTATGAGCTTTTATGAAAATATAAGGCTAATACAGTTTGTCAAAGAAGCTATGGGCAATAATAAACAATTCGTGTGTGGAATAACTGCAGGTGACAGTTATACTGCCAATAAATATCTTGAACAGGTGTCTGATTTTAATGTTGACGGTGTTTTACTTGCACCCCCGTATTACTTTAAGCTTACAGATGATGAAATTTTTGAATATTATAGTGATGTAATAAAAAATAACAGTGCAAAAATACCCGTTGTTGGGTATAATATTCCACAGTGTACCAATACTTTGTCGGTTTCAAATTTCGAAAGATTGTTGCAATTTGATTCATTTAAAGGGTTTAAAAACAGTTGGAACGATATGCAGGAAATTACAACAGAGATTGCACTAAGGGATGAAAAAAGACCTGATGTATCAATGCTTACTGGTCTTGATGCCTGCCTTTACGGAACATTTGCTCTTGGTGGTGATGGTATATTCTCTGCGATATCATACCTTATGCCTGATATTATGTACTTTATTCAAAGTAACTTTGGTAAAAACGAAAGAGCATTCAAGTGTCAGTGCGACCTTATCAAGCTTATAAATATTGTTAATCGTTTTACTTTTCCATATGGATACAGAGTTTTGAGTGAAGCGCTGGGAAGAAGCCTTGGTGAAGGAAGAGAAGCAGTTCCTCTAAGTATTAAAAATGCGGCATACAGCGCCAAAAAGGAAATGCGTAACATTTACGAAAAATTGATTTTTGAATATACAAAATAAGGAGAATTAAAGATGAAAATTACAAAAGTAGAACCAATTTTATTATCTTATGAGTACAAACCCGACGAGCAGTGGGGGTGGTCAGGTGGAGAAGTAAAGGTATGGCACACTTCTTTAGTAAGAGTATGGACAGATGAAGGAATGTATGGTCTTGGTGAAATGGGTACAGGGCACTACATACCTGAAGCCGCAAAGGCAATCTGTAACTTTCTTGCCAATACTCTTATTGGTCAGGATCCATTCGAAATAAATGTTTTGTTTGACAAAATGTACAAGCTTGGAGCGAACTGGGGCAGACGTGGTATAGCCATGGGTGTTATAAGTGGTATAGAAAATGCACTTTGGGATTTAAAGGGTAAGGCGCTTGGGGTTCCTGTTCACTCTCTTTTAGGTGGTAAGTTCAGAAAGTCTATTCGTGCATATGCAAGTGGCGGTATGGAACAGCCGAACGATTCTTTGATAAGAGAAGTTAACAGTTACCTTGAAAGAGGTTTTACGGCTGTTAAAATCCGTGGCGGATATAATGCTAAAAGAGATGTTGAAAAGGTAAAAGCACTAAGAGACGCTCTTGGTTATAATTTTGATTTGGCTATTGACTGCGGACAGGGGTATGTTCCTTTTGCGTGGTCTGCAAAGGAAGCGATACAGGTTGTATCTGCTTTAGAAGAATATAAACTTATGTTTATTGAAGAACCTTGCCGTACAGACGAACTTGATGTATATGCCGCAGTTAGAGAAGCAAGCGGTACAACACCAATTGCTGGCGGTGAGAACGGTTGCTCAATCTTTGAATATAAACAACTTATTGACAACAGATGTCTTGATATTATTCAGCCCGACGTTACACATGCAGGTGGTATCGGTGAGGTTAAAAAGGCTGCAGAATATGCCGCTCTAAATGGTATTACTGTTGCTCCTCACGTATTTCGTTCGGGTGCATCATTTGCTGCACACTTACACTTGTTATCTGCAATTCCTAATGCGTTGATTTGCGAATTCCAGCAGATTGCAAACCCACTTCGCGAAGAACTTTTAAATCAGCCTCTTAAGATGGTTAATGGTGAAATTATGGTGCCTGACGAACCTGGTCTTGGTATTCATCTTACAGATGATATTATTGAAAAATATCCTTATATGCCGGGTACAGAACAGAGGTTTAAAGTAGAAAATGTATAAGATTAATATATTAAAAACCGCACAGATTGAATGTGCAAATAGCGTTCTTTATAAAGATGGAGATTTTAATACTGTAACTACAATAGGATGTCATTGCTTTTTGTTGCAAAACGGCGATGAGTATTATCTTGTAGATACCGGTATTGAAGATATTTACACAGTAAATAAGACAAAATCAAGTGTAGATGACTGGAAACGAGGTAAAGGCGAATTTTCAGTAAAGGAAAATCTTGATAAACTGGGCGTGGATTGCAATAAAATAAGTAAGGTGTTTATTACTCATGCGCATTATGATCATATTTCAGGTGCGATTCATTTTAAAAATGCAAAGTTTTATATGACTGTAAAAGAGTATGAATCACTTTGCTCCGAAGATAACAAATTCAAAGATTTGTTGCATGATGTTATAGCATTTTTGACAAAGGACAATCTTGTGCTTTTTGATGAAGAACTAGATGTTGACGGAATAAAACTTAAACGTCGTGGTGCACATACAGAGGGCAGTATGAGCATTGAGGTTGAAAACACAATGTTCGTTGGGGATACGGTTTACCTTCAGGATAATCTTAAAAAAAATATTCCAACAGGTTTTGTTATTGACAGAGATATTGCTGATGCTCTTTTTAACGAATACCTAGAATATAAGGGCAGAATTATAACAAGTCATGACATTAATGAGGTGATATAAATGTTTGATTTAAAAGGGAAAATAGCTCTTGTAACGGGTTCGAGCCGTGGTATAGGTAAGGCTATAGCAATGGGACTTGCAAAAGCGGGTGCAGATATTATTATTCACGGTAGAACACAAAGTGATGCTCTTAAAGAAACAGTATCAGAAATTGAGGCTATGGGCAATAAAGTATACTACGTATTTGCAGATACAGCCGTACCAGAACAGATTTACGCTATGTTTGAAAAAATCAAGAATGAAATAGGAAATCTTGATATATTGGTAAATAATGCGGCAGTTCTAAGCCGACAACCTTTTTTAGAACTTGAACTTTCTGAATGGGACAGGCTTATGAATACTAATTCAAGAGGGTACTTTTTGTGTTCGCAATGTGCTGCAAAAATTATGAAGGAAAATAATTATGGAAGAATAATAAATGTTTCCTCTATATCACAATTTGAAGCGGCACCGGGACGTATGCATTACTGTGCATCAAAAGCAGCTATTGGTATGATTACAAAAGGGCTTGCTCTGGAACTCGCGGAATTTGGCATAACGGCAAATGAAGTTCTGCCCGGCAGTATTCATACGGATTTTAATGATGATGTTCTTAACAATAAAGAGTATTATCAAAATTGCATTAATGGGATACCTATGAGAAGAATAGGAAAGCCGCAGGATATAGCAGGTGCGGTTGTTATGCTTGCAAGTGATGAAGCTTCCTATATAAGCGGTGCCGAAATTGTAATTGATGGTGCTAAAACAGTATTTTAAAAGGGAGAGTTTATATATGTATAATGGTGTTTGTCCGGTAGTTAATGTTCCTTTTAATGAGGATTATTCAATCGACTTTGAAGGACTAAAAAATATAGTTGATTTTATTGTTGACAAGGGTTGTAAAAGTATTTGCTTGTTTGCTTTTAACAGTGAACCTTATAAGATGTCCTTTTCAGAAAAACTTGATACAATAAAGGCGTTTTTGAATGATGTTGATAAAAGAATTGAAACATTAATAGGTATTGTGGAAAATTCAATGGCAGATTGTATTGAACTTGGAAAGTGTGCCAAAGAAAATGGTGCAGATGGGATGATTTTGTATCCACCGGCACTTTCTACACCACAAGGTGATGCTTTAGTAGAATATTTTAAAACAATTGCAGATGCAGTAGATTTGCCTGTAATGATTCAGGATAATCCACGTTCAACAGGTGTTACAATGAGTCTTGATATGTTAATCGATGCATTTGATGACATAGAACAATTTAAGTATATTAAAGTTGAATGTCCTATCCCTATGCGTAAAATGAGAGCAATTGTTGAAAAAACAAACGGAGAACTTAAATGTTATAGTGGTAATGGTGGTATTTTTGCTATTGATGCTTTCCTAAGTGGTGCTTCAGGTATAATGCCAGGTGTACTTTTGGCAGGAGAATTTAATAAGATGACAAAATGCTTCGAAAATGGCGAAATTGACAAGGCTAGAGATATGTTTGAAAAGCTTTTGCCACTAACATGGTATGAAGATCAGTCATTGGAATTTTATATTGCATGTGAAAAATATGTACTGAAAGAACTTGGTGTAATAAAAAGCGATACCGTAAGAAAACCGGGTGTGGTTTTGTCAGAATTTGAAAAGAAAGAACTTATGAAGTTATACAAAAGATGTATGGAATGTTTTTAAAAATTCTTTGTTTGAATTTTAGTATTATAATTGTGGAAAACCCGATTTTGCATTAAGGCAAAATCGGGTTCTTTTTGCTTATAGGAAACTATATAAAAGTGTAAGTTAATTTCACATTTTAGTGAGGTGGATTGATGTTTTTAAAACACTTTTTATTAATAATTAAAAAAATTTTATAATTTAGTTTTAAATATTTGTTTTTTTAATTATTATAAAAAAATTTTTGTTTAGAAGCCATTTTAAATTGAACGTCATTTAAAATTTCTCCAAATCTTTGATAGTGTACAATTTCGCGAGTTCTCAAAAATTTCAATGGCTCTAAAACATCGGGATCATCAATTAATTTTATTAAATTTTCATATGTTGCACGAGCTTTTTGCTCTGCTGCTAAATCTTCGTTTAGATCTGCTATTACATCACCTTTTACGGCTATTGTCGATGCGCACCATGGTGTCCCAGCTGCACTTTGTGGATATACTCCAACTCCATGGTCAGTGTAATAGTCACCAAAACCCATTTCGTTAATTTGTTTCATTGAAAGGTTTCTTGTAAGTTGATGAACCATACTTCCAACCATTTCAAGATGTGCAAGCTCCTCTGTACCTGAATCCGCGATGATAATGCTTCTTTACATTTTCTGAATCTTTTTTATTTAGTAATCACGTGTAAAAGTTAAAATACAAGGTAAGAAAAAGATGATTTTAAGGTTATTTTGTCTAGTTTGGGCATAAATCGATTCATCTTACATGTATATTAATAGGAGTAATTTAATTATTGATGAAAAAACATTCAACATTGGTTATATGATAGCAATATTGAGTACTAGCACTAGTAAATAATAACAAAAAGAAGGTTGGAATATGTATTTTATGTGAAATATATTGTGTTTTCTGGTGAAATATGATATAATCTATTATGTACGTTATTTAAAGGAGTATTAAAATATGGATTTGACATTAAAAGAAACTTGCAAAAATTTAAGGAAACTTTCTAATGGGTTAAGAGTAAAAAAAGAATGCGAAGCATTTTTGAGGCAGACTGAAGAAGGTTACATAAAAAATAGTCTCATGATAGAGAAACCCGTATTAAAACAGATTGAAACCACAATAGAACCGATAAAGCCTAATAGCTTGAAGTATATAATAACAACAGCGATAATTGATATTCCGTTAAGTATAATTATGGGTTATGCGATGTTAGGAGCATATTTTGACATAATAATGTTTTCCCTTTATCTGCTTATGATTCTTTTGCCTATTGCTTGTGGTGCTTGGTTATATTATGATAAGATAAAAGGATATAAAGAAGATTTACAGAAATATAAAGAAACTTTAGAAAAGAATTTGAATACAGATAAATATAATAGTGATGAGTATCCTGAATTATTAAAAAAATATAATGAAGAGTTTTTAAGATGTAAAGAAAGTTTTGCACAAAAATGTGTTGAGTGTAGAGAAAAATTAGATACAGTTGAAAAAGAAATTGCTAATTACGATGGGATTATTTCTCCCAAATTTTACAATAACATTAATGATATTGTCACTATTATAGAAGATGGCAGAGCCGATTCATTAAAAGAAGCATTGAATATTTTTGTATCTGATAGCCGACAAAAGGATTTGGTTAAAGCTCAACAAGAGAGTAATAGAATTGCAGAACAACAAATGTGGGATGCACAAAGACACAACAGGGAAATGGAACAACAGGCGAGACGTCAGGCAGATGCAGTAAAACAGCAGGAAGAAGCACGAAGAAGAGGTGCGCCAAATTGTTGGCAATGTAAAAATTGGCCATGTGGTGGAGACCCTGCTTATTGCGGTTCATTTGTCAAAAAGCAATAAGTGATGTCGATAAAAAATTAAGAAAAATAATAGTGAGAATAAATATTTTTTTTCTTGCGTCATTATAGGCTTAAAGTCCGTTTTGTAGTAGAGAAATTTGTTAAAAATAACGAAATTTTATGTAATTTTAATCAAATTTAATTATTTTTAACAATCAACATTTAATTTAACATTGAGATTACACCATTAAAAAATTTCGTCACTTTTTTTCGTTTCTACTTATTGCCAAATCATAAAAGATGTAGTATAATATAATCATAACAGCGTTGTTATTAGTCGTATGAGTACGACATCGGCACACTTATAGTTGTTATATAAGGTGGTTGATGGTTTGGTGGTGGTCTTGCTGATAGGTCAGCAAGTTATATGATAAGTATAATAGAATAATGCCCTATGGGGTTTGTTTGAAATGTGCCTTACATTTAGTTAGGCACATTTTTTGTGCTTTAATATAGATAAATAATATTTTGTTCAGGGGGTGGTCTATGGCAGAGTGCTAAATATAAGACCTTTTGAGATTTGTGTTAGCGTTGAACATCAGTGTTAAATAAGATGTAAATTTTTTCAACCTAATTAATTTAATGTAGTTATGGGATAAAAGTGTCAGGTCGTACAAGAGATTTTTATGAATTTATCTTGTAAGTGTCATGACAAGTCAGTTGAAGATATTTATGATTTTATGGAATTCGTATATTCCAGACTATATGAGATAAGGGGGTGAAATGAGATGTTATATGCTTATTTACTTGAAAATACTAAGAGAATTTATGAAATCAATAATAGACCATTATTCGAGTTGATAAGAGATTGTCACTTAAAGGATGAACGTATCTTCATTGATTCAATGGGTGCAGATAGAACAGAATTTAAGGAGTTGCAGTCAATTATTGCTAGTCGTGATACATTGATGATTCGTAGTATTATGGATATTGCTGATACGCCTATTGAAATTGTAAATTTGCTTGAGTGGTTTGGTAGTCGTGGTATAGAGATTGTATCAACATACGAGCCTGACTATGATTATGCAAAAAATTATAATTTGGTTACAGATATTATGGGTATGTCAGCAGAATTGACAGAAAAGAAAAGACGTTTGGGTATAGATAAGGCAAAATTGGAAGGTCGTATGGGTAGAAAATCTAATAAGGAAATTAAGGAAAGAGTTTTGAGGTTGAAAGCAGCAGATTTCCCAAGGGATGAAATTATGAAATTATGTGGTATTAGTTATAGTACGTATTATCGTATGATAAAAAATTAAGATAATTTGCATCTAATTGCATCCGGATGAGTTAATGATGGTCAAAATTAAATAAGATTGAAAAAATATGAAAATATTTAATTTTGATATGTCGAGAACATTGTCAAATCAACATTTTTCATTTTGAAAATGATGGCAAGTGTAAATCGTTGATATAACAATCTTTCAAGACATTTTATAAAAAATCAGGAAAATTAAAAGAACAGAATTTAAAAATCGAGGAAAAGGAAACTCAAATAATTAGTGATAGGGGGTTATCCTTTGATGGTAAATGATTCATTTAGACAAGCAATGGCATCATATCCTTATAATGGTGATGTTATGCTTGATTCAAAAAAGAATTTTGTTCTTTCTACTGATGAAAAGAAAAGATTAAATAGTGATATAAAGATTGGTATATATAAAGAATTAAATAGCAAATCTCTCTTATCTAATGTTCAACTTTCTTTTCTATTAGAAAAAGAAAAGAATAAAAATTTCAAAAATTAGTTGACTTAAGGGGTTGGTCACATTAGAATGCGTTGACCAACCCAAAGAAAAATAGATAAGTGAGGTATAAGATAATGAGAAATATATTAAATAATTTAAATGTGTCAGGTATTCCTGTCAATGTTATGAGTGATAGTGCAGTAAGAGAATTGCGTGTTGCTGCTTATACAAGGGTTAGTACAGATAAGGATGACCAAGCAAATTCTTTTGAAAGTCAAGTAAAGTATTTTAAAGAGTTTATAGAAAAGCAGGAAAATTGGCAGTTGGTTAAGGTTTATAGTGATGATGCTATTACAGGTACTAGCACCCACAAACGTGATGGCTTTAATTATATGATTGATGATGTTATGTCTGGTAAGATTGATTTTATTATAACAAAAGAGGTATCACGTTTTGCAAGAAATACAGTTGATACCTTGCAAGTAACAAGAAATTTGAAAGAAATAGGTGTTGGTGTTTATTTTATGTTAGATAACATTAACACACTTGACGAAGATGGTGAACTGCGTTTGACGCTTATGGCATCACTTGCACAAGAAGAAAGCAGAAAGACATCAGAACGTGTCAAGTGGGGACAAAAAAGACAGATGGAAAAGGGTGTTGTTTTTGGTCGTAATTTGTTGGGATATAAAGTTAAAGAGGGTAAGTTGTATCTTGTTGAAGATGAGGCTGAAATTGTCAAGAAGATATTTCATAAGTATCTTATAGAGGGCAAGGGTACCCACATTATTGCAAGAGAACTCAAAGAAGAAGGTATTAAGCCTTATGACCCAGATGGTAGAGCAAAGTATAAGAATGATTGGTCAAACACTCAAATATTAAGGGTGTTGCGCAATGAGAAATATGTAGGTGACCTTTGTCAAAAGAAGACATATACAAAGAACTTTTTAGACCACAAAAAACGTTATAATCGTGGTGCAGAAGAAAAGATATACTTAAGAGACCATCATCCAGAGATAGCAATTATATCAAGGAAAATTTGGGATGCAACGCAGAAAGAGTTAGAAAGACGTACTACTACTGCAGAGCAAAAGTCCAAGCATAGTAACAGGTATTGGGCATCTGGCAAGGTTTTTTGTGGGGTATGTGGAGAAAGGTTTGTAAACAAGATTAAAAAGACATCTGTGGGTAGTTCAAGGGCGTGGAATTGCTTAAATCACGTTAAAGCTGCACCCTTTAGAAATGCTGAGTGTTCTATGAGTGAGTGGGCAAATGATAGGAGTTTAAAAAATATAGTTTTGCACATACTCAATGTACTTGTTGATAACAAAGAAGAATTAAAGAAAGAAATTATCAAAGATATTGCAGAATTAAGCATTGAAGAAAAGAGAAAATCTGCTGATGATATACAGGAAAAGATAGACAAGTTGGACAGGAAGAAACTTATACTTATTGATATAAGATTAGCAGATGAAATTTCACAGGCTGATTTTCTAAAAAAGAAAAAAGAGATTGAAGATGATATTACAAAATTATATGCAGAATTAGATAGGTTAAAAGAGTTAGAAAATATTAAGCAAAAGCAACAAGATAGAATGAATAGTATTATTGCTGAAATTGATAGAGTGCTGACCTTAAAGGATGAAGATTTAGACCACCTTTTAGGAACAGTTACACAAAGTATCACAGTATATGAAGGTCATACAGTTGTGGTAAGGCTTAAAGACATACCTTTTAATTTTAAGGTAGCATACAAGTCAACAGGTAAACTAGATACATATAGGACAGAGATTTTAAGTCTTGAAGTGGTATAAAGAAAAGGGCAAAGCATACTGAAAACAGTAGGCTTTGCCTATTCTGATATAAAGGAGCAAAATCATCGCTGATAGACCTATATCTGTAAGTGTTCCTTTGGCCATATCAGTTGGCATTGAAAATCTTTGCGATAAATAGCGTAGTGATGCACCAAGTTCACCATCTGGTCCACCATATTGACTTATTATTAATTTTGCTATTTTGGGGTTGGGATTTTTTATATTAACTGGGTATTGTAATTTTTTTGTATAACTCCACATTATTTATTTTCCTCCTCACATTTACAATTTTCCCATGGCCACGGACCGTTTATCCATTGCCAATGGGATGCATTTTCATCTATACCCTTCATAGTTAAAGGTCCGTATAGCTTTTCGAAATTATTTACCATAGATTTATGCTTATTTAGTGTTTCGTTGTATTCTTTTAACGCTGATTGTTCTGTTGGGTGAGTATCCAAAAACAATGCAAGATCATACAATTTAAATGCAAGTTGTTGTATTTCTTTCAACAATATATTTTTATTTCGTGTCATTTGGTTTCACCCCACTCATATTCACAAATAGGTTGATTAAGACAAGGGAATATTGTTCCGATCATTAGTGCAGTTTCTTTGTCATATATATTTTTTTTCCATTCTTGATGTGGAATGTATGCATGAGCAAGTTGTGTTTCATATTCTTGATATAGCATAAATTTTACCTCCTTTTTATTACAATAACATTATATTCAGTTTACATAACTTTTGATAATCATAAATAATTCATTGAAAAATATGTTTAGAAGTAATGTTTAGTGCAATGTTCGAAAATGAAAAACCGTTATTTTACTCACGGTGTTATTATTGTGTACTAAATTAATAATTTTTTAATGTTAATCTATTGATTTATTATAAAAAATGAGTTATACTATATAGTATAAGAATATTTGGAGGTAAAATAATATGGCTAAAATAACAAAAGATATGATAATTATGGATGTACTTAGAATGGTTCCTGAATCTGCAAACTTATTTTTGGAAATTGGAATGCATTGTTTGGGATGTCCATCTGCAAGTGGTGAATCTGTTGAACAAGCTTGTATGGTACACGGTGCAGACTGTGATGCTTTAATTGAAAAGATAAATGCATTAATCGAAGAGTAATTTTATATTTTTTAGGAGGCTTATGATGGCTGAAAAAAATAAGGAACAGAAGATATTAACATATAAGGGTAAGCCACTTATGAGGAAGGGTAACGAGATTTACTATGGTAATGTCGATGATAAATACAGAATATATTTAGAAATTGACGAGAATACCGAACTTATGGGTTTGGAAATTGCAACTCATGTAAATGTACAGTTGCAGACAAATGATGCATCAGGAAAAGCTAAAGTTTTGAAAAAAGCTGAGAGAGATGGTCTTTATGCGGCACTTGATCTTGGTGAATATTGGCTTACAGATATTTTATCTGAAGAATAGAGCAATGGCGTTGCATATGCAACGCCATTGTTTTGTGTAAAACTGAGTATAATAATTAATTGTATTAATTATCATACTCTATATGAACAACCAATGGGGTTGGTTGATTGCAAACTCAATATTATTTTATGTTTCTTTTATTCGAGAGGTGAGTGAATATCTATGAAAATAATTCCAAAATCCAAAGTTAACTGTGTAATAGTTGACAGAAATGCACCTGAATCTTTTTTTGAATATTTACGTATAAATGATATAAAATACATTAGAAGTATATTTTTGGAAAACATTATTGATGCTGTATCAACGCATCCGGATATGCAAATTTGCAAAATTGATGAAAAGACTTTTGTTTGTGAACCTACGTTATATGCTTATTATACCGAAATGCTTAAAGAATATAATGTAAAAATTATAAAGGGTATTTCTAATGTAAGAAGTACCTATCCATATGATATTGCATATAATGTTGTTATAACAGAAAATTTTTTGATGCATAATACTGATTATACTGAAAAAGAAATAAAAAATCATGCAGTTAATTCAGGTATTAGTATATACAATGTTAAACAAGGTTATACTAAATGTGCAAGTTGTGTAATTAACAGCAATGCAATAATTACATCTGATGTTGGAATTCATAGAACGTGTGAGTTAAATGGGATAGATTGTTTGTTGATTGAAAATGATGAGATAAAACTTGGTGAACGTAATGATGGTTTTTTTGGTGGGTGCTGTGGAATGATTGATTGTAATAAACTTTTGGTTTGTGGCAATATTACTTTACATAAATCATATTCTGAAATTTTAAAATTTACTTCAAAGTATGGTGTTAATATATTATGTTCTTCTAAAGATGTACTTACTGATATAGGAAGTATTATTCCAGTTTTATAATTATATATCCGGAGTGTGAATTTGTGAGGCGTTTTACTTTATTGGTTAATGGAGTAATGAATAAAACCAGACTTGTAAGTAATTTGTGTAACGAACTAGGTGGAGAAATTTCTCCGGCAAGTTCTTGTGACGAATTTGTTTCTTTTGAATTTTCTGATGATAAAGAGGATTTTGTTTACAATATAGTTTCTGCTAATATTCTAGAAGAATTTATTACAAAAACACTTTTGCGTTTAATAAATAAATGTTATGATTATTTTAATAAAACTGATAAATATGAGATTTTTAAGCTTACTTTAAAATATATCAGGAATGATAAGACAGACAATAAATATAGGTTAGATTTTGTTAAAGATAAGCTTAAAGAATTTTTAAAACATTCCGATACAGTAAATGTACAAGGTTTTGTTAATTTTAGATTAAATGACCTTGAAGATGAACTTGAAGAAATAATGGAAGAAATTGTACAGGATTATTTACTGGAAATTGAATATGCAGAATTTATAAGAATGTTGCGTTTTTTTGTTTCTGTACAAAAAAGTAAATACAGTATAGTTGAAGTGAGTTTTTCTGATGGTATTTTTATTTTTGGTGATGGCAAGGACATTACCAAAGAATGTATAGAGTGTTTTGATGAAGATTTTGTACATTGTGATACCATAGATGATTTTTTATTAAACTCTTTGATAACAATTGCACCTGATAAGATAATTTTTAATCAGAATAAAAATTACATTAATGCTGATTTCAAAAAAACATTACTCGGTGTTTTTGATAAAAAAATAAATTTTGTCACCGAGTAATGTTTTAATAACCTATAATCTGAATTATAAAAACTCCTAAAGATGCGCATAGAGCTACAGTAAGTAAACTGCGTTTAAAATATGCGAGTATTATTGCTATTATACAACCAAATACTGCACTTGGCATCGAACCTGTGCTATAAAATATAGCAGGAAAAGTCATGGCAGATAATACTGTATATGGAACATAGAATAAAAATGACTGTATCCATTTGTTTGAAATTCGTTTCCTGAATATTACTATTGGGAGCATGCGTATTAAGTATGTGGTTATTGCCATAATTACTATGCCTGTAAGGATATATTTTATGCTCATATATTTTCCTCCTTAACATTATTGACAGGGAAAATTGTTGCAGCAACCGCACTGATAAAAACAGTGATTATAATAATTGCCCATCCTTCAGATATGTTTGAAAGTAGAGGTAGGTAATTAAAAACAAGACTTGCTGTTATTGATAGTAATATTACAAAGAATATGTTTTTGTTGGTTCTTGCAGGTGTTACAATGATGGCAATAAACATTCCGTAAAGTGCTATACCCATAGCATTAGTTAATATTACAGGCATAAACTGACTTGCTATTGCACCTACGGTAGTTCCTGCTGTCCATCCTATAACTGGGGTTATAATAAGACCTGCCATATAAGCTGTTGACAGTAATTTGTTTCTTTGCATTGAAACAGCAAAAATTTCGTCAGTAATGCCGAAGGCAATCAAAAATCTTTCTTTTAATTTAATTCGTGGGTCAATTTTTTGCGATACAGATAATGACATCAAAAAATATCTAATATTAATGATTAATGTTGTAATTATCAATTCGATGAATGTACCGTTTTCTACGAGAATTTTTGTTCCTGCAAACTGACCTGCACTTGTAATGTTTGACAAGGACATAATAATTGCTGACCATATAGGTAAGCCTGAAAGTACAGCGGTAAGACCAAATGCCAATGATACTGAAAAGTAACCAAGACATATTGGAATGCCATCTTTTATTCCTTGTATAAATTCTTGTTTTTTCATAATAACCTCGAAGAATAATTTAAGAGTTATCAAAAGATAACTCTTTTATTTTTTAGAGAAGTTCTTTTCTAAGTTCAGCTCCTGATTTTGCACTTAAATATGATGGAGGAACATCTAAAACTGATTTACAACCCTTAAAACCTTCATTGTTCATTCTATAAGCTGCTCTTGCGTATGCTACAAGAACTGAAGATGTGAATTCAGGATTTGAATCAAGCTTGAGAGAATATTCTATTATATGTGTATTTTCAAGATTTGCACCAGTTTTACCACTGCGTATTACAAAACCGCCATGTGCAATACCACTGTGGTTTTTGTCAAGTTCTTCCTGTGATATAAAATGAACAGTTGTATCGTAATCGGAAAAATAATTTGGCATTGTTTTTATTTCTTTTTCTATTTTTTCTTTGTCAGCCCCATCTTTTGCAACGACGAAACATTCTCTTGTGTGCTTTTCTCTTGTTGAAAGTTCGGGAGCAGATCCGCTTCTTACAGCTTCAAGTGCACTTTCTACAGGAATAGTATATTGTTTAGCGTCAGCAACACCATCAATTCTTCTTATGGCATCAGAATGTCCCTGACTTACACCTTTTCCCCAAAAAGTGTAATCTTTTCCGTTAGGTAGTATAGCGCCTGCATACATTCTGTTAAGTGAGAATAAACCAGGGTCCCAACCTACAGATATGATTGCAACTTTATTTGATTCTGAAGCTGAATTGTTTACGTTTTCAAAATGTTCAGGTATTTTAGCATGTGTGTCAAAACTGTCTATAACATTATAGAGTTTTGCAAGTTCTGGTGTTTGTGTCGGAAGATCCTTTGCACTACCTCCGCACAAAATCATTACATCTATTTTATCTGTCATATTATAAGCTTCATTGGTATGGTAAACCTTTACTCCTTCTGTCTGTATTTTTACAGAAGATGGGTCACGTCTTGTGAATACTGCAACCAATTCCATATCATCATTTTGTTTAATTGCATTTTCGACACCACGACCAAGATTACCATAGCCAAAAATTCCTATTTTAATACTCATATGTTATTCCTCCAAATAAAAAATACAAAGTTTTTTTAAAACATAAAAATTATATCATATTTTTTTGTTTCGTTCAATAATATTTTTTTGAAATTTTATATAAATAATTTTATTTATAAAATTAAATTGTATTAAAAACATAAAAATATTTTGGTTTTGCTATTTTCTCTTTACTTTTTAAATCTTATGTGTTACAATATTAACAATTGTTTAAATTAATTAGTAGAGGAGATATATTATGAAAATTTCACCATTACAAAAAGCTAGATATGAGTATACACCAAAACTTCCTTTGATGCTTAGAAATGGTATAGCTGAAATAAGTGTTTTAGAAGGTGCTGAAACTAAAAGTGTAGCGGATTGTGATAAAATCCAGGCTCTTTTCCCAAATACATATGGTAAAAAGGAAATTACATTCCAAAAGGGAAAAAATACATCTGCAGATAAAAAACAGATTGTTGGCGTTATTCTTTCAGGTGGACAGGCTCCTGGTGGACATAACGTTATTTGTGGTTTGTATGATGCTTTAAAGTCTACAAATCCTGAAAATGAGCTATATGGATTCAAAAATGGCCCAAGTGGTTTGATTGATGATGATTTCATAGTTTTTGATGATGAATACATTAATCAGTACAGAAACACCGGTGGTTTTGATATTATTGGTTCAGGAAGAACAAAGCTTGAAACTAATGAGCAGTTTGCTATTGTTGCAGAGGTTTGCAAAAAACACGGTATAACAGCGGTTGTCATCATCGGTGGTGACGATTCTAATACAAATGCTGCTGTTTTGGCTGAATATTTTGCGGCTAATAATACAGGTGTACAGGTAATTGGTTGTCCTAAAACTATTGACGGTGACCTTAAAAATGAAGATATCGAATGTTCATTTGGTTTCGATACAGCTACAAAGACATATAGTGAGCTTATCGGTAATATCGAAAGAGATGCTAATTCAGCAAAAAAATACTGGCATTTTGTTAAGGTTATGGGGCGTTCAGCATCTCACGTTGCTTTGGAATGTGCTCTTGAAACACAACCAAACATCTGTTTGATTTCAGAAGAAGTTGCAGCAAAGAAAATGTCTCTTTCACAGATTGCAGACTATATTGCTGATTCTGTTATGGCAAGATCAGCTAAGGGTATGAATTTTGGTGTTGCAATTATTCCAGAAGGTGTTGTTGAATTTGTTCCTGAATTTGCTGTTCTTATTGCGGAAATAAATGAGCTTCTTGCAGGAAGCAAAGCTGAAGAATTTAATGCACTTCCAACATGGAATGATAAATATGCATTTATAGAAAAAGGACTTACAAAGGAATCAATGTCTGTATTTGCTATCCTTCCACAGGGTATTCAGCAGCAGTTATTCCTTGAAAGAGATCCTCATGGCAATGTTCAGGTTTCATTAATAGAATCTGAAAAGCTTTTCTCTGCACTTGTTGCAGATAAATTAGCTGCTAAGAAAAAAGAAGGTGTTTTTAAAGGTAAATTTTCAGCACTGCACCATTTCTTGGGCTACGAAGGAAGATGTGCATTCCCATCAAACTTTGATGCTGATTACTGTTACTCACTTGGTTATAATGCGTTTATGCTTATACAGTATGGTTATAATGGTTATTTGTCAAAGATTTCTAATCTTTCAAAACCTGCTACAGAATGGGTTGCAGGTGGAATGCCTATTACGAAGATGATGAATATCGAAAGAAGACACGGGGAAGATAAACCGGTTATTAAAAAAGCTCTTGTTGAGTTAGATGGCAAACCATTTAAATTCTTTGAGGCAAACAGAGAATTGTGGGCTATTGAAACATCATATGTATATCCTGGTGCTATTCAGTATTATGGACCTACAGAAGTATGTGATTTGACAACAAGAACACTTGCTTTAGAAAAGGAATAAAAAATATTCATTATGGAATATACTCTAAAAGACAGAAATGATTTATTTCGTTTCTGTCTTTTCTTGTACAGGCAATGAAAAAGCTCTCGCAATTTTGCGAGAGCTTTTGTAGTTATTTGTTTTAGCTAGTTGTTACGTACAATATTTCGCCAATCAAGGTCGCCTCGTTCAAGTCCGTGTATTAAAACTTCGGCAGTAGCTACATTTGTAGCAATTGGAATGTTATGTACATCACATAGTTTTAAAAGTGTGCCTATTTCAGGTTCGTGTGGAAGAGGTGTAAGAGGGTCTCTGAAAAATAAAACAAGGTCAATTTCATTATATGCTATTCTTGCACCTATCTGTTGGTCGCCACCTTGTGGTCCTGTAAGAAATTTTTGTATTTTAAGTCCCGTAGCTTCTGATACTAAAGAACCTGTTGTACCTGTTGCTATCAATGTGTGTTTAGAAAGTATACCCGAGTATGCTATACAAAATTCTACCATAAGTTCTTTCTTTTTGTCATGTGCTATTAGTGCTACGTTCATTTTGTCATCTCCTTATTTATTTCTTGCCAATAAAGCCAAATAATCTTTTCTTTTCGTCTTTTAATATTGGAACTTTAATACCCAGTAGTCTTTTTGCTATATTACCATATGCCATCCCGGCACGTGAACGACTCTTTAAAATTATTGGCTTACCTATATTATTTGAGTGAATAACATCTTTTTCATCCGGTATAGCCCCTATAAGGGGAACAGCTATAATGTTTATGATATCATCGATAGACATCATCTCACCGGATTTTACCATTTCAACCCTTACTTTATTTATTATAAGATAAATTTCTTCAAATTGCAAGTCCTCAAGTTTGGAAATTGTCATATCAGCATCTCTTACTGAAATTAGCTCGGGTGTTGCAATAATAAGTGCTTTTGTCGCCTTGGAAGACATCAGCATAAAACCATCGTGTATTCCTGCTGGACAATCAATAAATATAAAATCATAATAAGGACTTAATTTATCAATTAAATCATCAAATTTTGATTTGTCAATATCATCAATAGATGAATTCTGTGGTGCAGGAAGAAGATGTAATCCCGGATATTTATCATCCTGAACAATTGCTTGTTCTTCGGTACATCTGTTGTTTAAAATATCGTTAAAATCATATGTTATTGAGTTCTGCATACCAAGAACCAAATCAAGATTTCTAAGTCCGATATCTCCGTCAATCATAAGGACTTTCTTCCCCATCATCGCAAGAGCGGTACTTATATTTGCAGTGGTTGTTGTTTTACCAACACCGCCTTTTCCTGATACAACTGCTATAATTTCTGCCATTTTACATTGTCCTTTCTTATGGTCGGTTTTTTAAGGTATTAAAGTATTTTGAGGAACAATTACCTCTTGTTCAAAATCCAACTGCATATAGTATGAAATAATGTTTTTAGCAATTGGAGCTGCATAGTTTCCGTGCCCACCGTGTTCAATAACGATTGCAATAGCAATTTGAGGGTTATCAAGGGGTGCAACAGCAACAAATAAGGCATTTGCCGTTCCATTTGGAACAGAAGCTGTACCTGTTTTACCACCAACAGCTATTGGAAAATCAGCAAAAACATTACTAGCGGTACCTGTTTCAGAAACAGCTCTCATACCATCAATGATAGCTTTGTAATTAGTTTTATCAATTTCAACTTGATCGATAATTTCAGGTTCGTTTTTGTATATTATTTTAGAGTCTATACCGCTTTTTATTTCTTTTATTAGATGAACTTTATATCTTGTACCGCCATTTGCAAGTGTAGCAACATAATTAGCAAGTTGCAGAGGGGTAAAAAGATGATCTGACTGTCCTATAGATGCTTGCAATGTATCACCCGGGTACCAAACTGCATCAATTTTTTTTCTGTATTCTTTAGAGGCGAAAATACCTTTTGATTCTCCCGGTAATTCAATACCGGTGTATTCACCTAAACCAAATTTTTTTCCGTAGCTTGTAAGTGTATCAATTCCCATTCGTCTTCCGACTTCATAAAAGTAATAGTTGCAGGAATTTTCAATAGCTTGTACGACATTTTGGTTACCATGTGGTCTTCCGGTATCAGTATAAATCCAACACGCAGGTGTATAATTTGATGATTCATAATAACGATAAATACCTAAATCATTTATAATTTCACTGGGAGTTGTAACACCTGATTCAAGTGCTGCAACTGCCGTAAGCATTTTAAATGTTGAACCCGGAGCGTATGTTCCGGAAATTGCCCTGTTCCACATTGGTTTGGCATCGTTTTCCAACAGTGATTTGTAATCGTCATTAAAAGTATTTTGGTTAAAAGTAGGGTAGGAGGCAGTGGCAAGAATTTCTCCATTATTTACATCAATAACACAAACAGCTCCTGCTGAAGCACCTAAACTTTCGGGATTGTTGCTCATATTTTGTATTGTTTCAGCCAAAGAATCTTCAGCAATTTTTTGCATATTTAAATCTAGGGTTAAAATAACATTGTTTCCCGGAATAGGTTCTTGTGTTTCTAAAACTTTCATTGTTCTGCCATCTATGCTTTGTTCTATATTTTGCGTGCCATCAGAACCTTTTAAATATTCTTCCATGATTTTTTCTATACCGTCTTTACCAAGAATGTCGTTCATTCCATAACCTTTATCTTTTAGCACATCATATTCTTCTTTGTAAATTCTTCCAACGCGTCCTAAAACATGTGATGCAATTGAACCGTTAACATTGATTCTCAACGGTTCAACAGATACATTTATTCCTTGAAATTTATGGTTTTGTTCTCTTATTACCGAGACAACTTCCATTGGAACATCAGATGCAATAGTGTAAGGGGTACTTGAATTAAATGAACGTAATTCCATTTCAAATCTTACGCCTGCAATCTTTCTTTTTTGCTTTGCGGTATATTTGTTATTAATTTCATATTTATCTATTAATGAACTCAGGATTTCTTTTCCTGACATTTGCTCATCAAATCCATTTGCTTTTTTGAAGTTTTTGATGTTTTTTTCTACAGACTCATTCGTATAGTCCGGACTTGTAAAATTAAATTCACCGTTTTCATCTATAGGAAGAGTATCATAATAGGAAACATCATATTTATCTAAAGTATTGACAATATCTAAAATCAGTTTGTTTATGTTTTCTGTATCTATATATTCTTTGTACGCCACAAGGTTAAAGCCCATTCTACTTGTTACGAGAGGGCGACCGAATCTGTCGGTTATTTCTCCTCTTGTGGCCGTTACAGGAGTAGCTTTTAACAATCTGCGTTCTGATTGTTCCTTGTATGTAACACCATTTACTATCTGAAGATTAAATAGTTTAATAAATATTATAACAATAAGGAGAATTACAATTACAGATACAGTATTAAATCTGTTTATTTTGTTTTTAAACAATTTTGTTATACCTCCCTTTTGTTATGATGAAATAATTTAACTGAAAGATAATATACTGGTATTGAAAAAATAACAGTGTATATTGCAATAAAAAGTATGGGATTTATAAATGCATATAATGAATTTGAAACACCCCATATAGAGAAGTGAATAAAATGTATGCTTAATTCTGTTATTAATATTCCTATAAATGTAAAAATTATTGCAACACCAATGTTATTCCTAAGGTAATTAATATTTAAAATTCCGAATATTACGGCAAGATACATATATGTAATACTGTTTATTATGTCTGTACCGCTGCTTAGTGAGTCCATAAAAAAACCACATATTAAACCAATAATACCTCCTGTAACAGGTCCATTAATTATTGATATTGAAACTACAAATGCAAAAACAAGATTAGGTTTTATGTTTCCAATTTCAAGGTAATTACATAAAGACACTTGAAGAGCGCATAGTATTATAATGACAACTGCATATTTAAGTATCTTTAAAAAATTTTTCATACCTGATCTCCTTTAATTGGTTATAACAAATACTTCATATATGTGATTGAAATTTACAAATGGTTCAACTTCTGCATATTGAGAAACACCTTTGTTTTCAGGGTGTATTTTCAAAATTTTGCCTACCGATATGCCCTTGGGGTATACGCCACCGAGACCTGATGTTTTTGCAATGTCTCCTACAGTAATTGATGAATCTTTAGAAATGTATGTCATTTTACATAGTCCGTTTGAGGCTAAATCAATATCTCCGTCTATAGTTGCAAGGTCTTCTGTTCTTTCTACAATTACCGCTACAGTACTCTGTGAATCTATAATAGTTGTTACACGAGACCAATCAGGGCCTATATCTGTAATATGTCCTACAAGACCATTAGGTGCGATTACGGTATCAGCCATTTCGATACCATCATTTTTTCCTTTATCAAGAGTTAGTGATAAAAACCACGTACTCGAATCTTTACCTGTAACGTTTGCTGCTACAAGTTCGAATTCTTTATACGTATCTTTCAAATCAAGCATACCTCTTAAACGTTCATTTTCTACCTTATACATATTGTTTTTCTGAACTTTTTCTTCAAGTTGGGAGACTTTGTTTTTTAATTTTTGATTTTCTTGATTAAGTTCTGATATATCGCCAAAATGAGAAAAGAAACTTCTTGTTTTTGTTGAAATGCCGTGAACAACCTTTTGTATTGGCATTGTTAAACGTATTATTATATTGTCTGTTGTCTTTGTTTCATATGATTTATTAATTGTAAAAATCATTCCAATTAGTAAAATAAGTGTTACAACCAATAAAATAATGAAATATTTATTGTTGAATAATTTCTTAATCATTTTTTTGTAGTTAACAACACCTTTCTTAATGAGTTGATTTCATCCAGTACATGTGCGGTTCCAAGTGTAACACAATCAAGTGGATTTTCAGCAATGTTAGTTTTAATTCCGGTTTCTTCAGTTATTAAATTGTCTAAACCTTTTAGTAATGCACCGCCCCCGGTAAGCATTATTCCACGTTCCATAATATCTGCTGAAAGTTCCGGAGGAGTTTTTTCCAAAGTTGTTTTTATACTTTCTACTATTGTCATAACCGATTCGTATAGTGCTTCTCTTATTTGTTCAGATGTAACAACTATTTTTTTTGGTAAACCGGTTACAAGGTGTCTGCCGTTTATTTCTATTGCTTTTTCTTCATCAAGTTTATATGCAGAGCCAATGTTGATTTTGATTTTTTCGGCAGTTCTTTCACCAATCATAACATTTTGACTTTTTTTAACATATTGAACTATCATATTATCAAAATGATCTCCGGCAATACGCAGAGAAATGCTGGTAACTATTCCTCCAAGGGAAATTACGGCAACCTCAGTTGTTCCGCCGCCTATATCAACAACCATAATTCCATAGGGCTCTTCAACAGCCAAGCCTGCACCTATAGAGGCAGCCATTGGCTCCTCAATTAAATAGGCTTCTTTAGCACCTGCATGCATAACAGAATCTTCAATAGCTCTTTTTTCAACTTCTGTTATACATGATGGAGTACATACAATTATTTTTGGTTTTGCAAAGTTTTTCTTCTCACAAGCTTTTTTTATAAAATATTTCAGCATATGTTGAGTATAAGTGTAGTCAGCAATAACGCCATCCTTCATTGGGCGTATTGCAACCACATTACCCGGTGTTTTGCCAAGCATTAATTTTGCTTCATCACCTACTGCTAAAATTTCATTTGTGTCTTTATTTACTGCTATAACGGAAGGTTCTCTTACAACAATACCTTTGCCTTTTACATATACAAGTGTATTTGCTGTTCCTAAATCGATTCCTAAGTCTTTGCCGAAACCTTTCATTTATACGCTCCTTTTAGATCATCCTATATAGATATTTGCTTAATTTGAATATTGGTAACCCAACTACATTATTATAATCTCCATCAAGTTTTTCAACAAAGGAAGAGGCAATACCCTGAATACTGTATGCACCTGCTTTGTCCATAGGGTCATCTGAAGATATGTATTCTTCAATTTCTTTTTCAGTAAGTTCTCTAAAAGTTACGTTAGATTTTTCAAAATCAGTAATAACTGAGTTATCAGTTGTATTAATTAATGTAAAGCCTGTATAAACGCTATGAGTTTTACCACTTAGCATAGTTAACATTCTTTTTGCATCCTCGATATTGGACGGTTTTCCTAAGATTTCCTTTTTGTATGCAACTACTGTGTCTGCACCAATTATAATGTGGTCTTTTGTTATTTTGTTGGCAATATCTCTTGCTTTTTGCAAAGAAAGTGACATTACAATATTTTCAACAGATTGTGTTTTGTCTATAAATTCTTCACAATCACTTACTTTTATTTCAAAATCAACACCAAGAACTTCCATCAATTTTTTTCGTCTTGGTGAAGCTGACGCTAATATTATTTTCATAATCAGACATTCTTTCTTTTTTTGTATTTTTGTATAATTATTGTTGAACAAAATCCTGTAAAATATCCACTGATTACAGATATAATCAAAAGAGGAGGAAGATATGAGTATAACAATTGATTTGAATACATTAAAACAGCTGTTGTTACTTGGGCAAAATTATGAGATGCTGCTCCGATAACAGCTACACCTATATATGATAATTTGTTGTTGTGTTTTATTAGTATTGCCATTATCACAAAGGATAGTAAGCTACCTGATAAACTATATGGCAACTGAGTAATGCCTCCATATAACATAGATGATATTAATGGACGCAATATGCTTAAAATCAGAGTGGATTTTATATTTAAAAAATCAATACATAAAATTGTAATTATATTTGCAAGTCCTATTTTTCCTCCCGGGATACCCGGTATCGAAGGAAGAAAATTTTCGAATATCTGAAGCATTATTCCCAGTGACAACAATATTGCGTGTAAAGTTAAGTTTTTTGTTTTCATATATTCACCTAATAAGATATTCCGTCAATATTATTTTTTCCTGTTATTTGAACGGTTAATTTATGAGGCATACATACAAGTATTTGATTTACTTTTTTTATTGAACCAACTTGTAATTCTAATTGATCTTTGCAGTTTGTTTCAATGCATTTTATTGATTTGTCTGTATATAAAAATTTATTGTATCCGTAATCGGTATGTACTTCTATAATTTCACCATTCTTTAAGTTTGAAAATTCATATGATGAATATAGTTTGCCATCAACAAATATATCAAATCCTGTTGCCTTTTGTTTGTTTGTTATAAACAGTAAAATAATACAAGAGAAAGAAATAACAATTATTATTAATATTGTTAAAATATCATATTTTGTTGGTTTATTTACCGGTTGAGCCAAAACCGCCTTCACCTCTGTCTGTTGAAGGTAATACATCAACAATTTTAATTTCGGGTATAGATACCGGTGTGATTACTAATTGTGCAACTCGGTCACCCGGATTAACTGTAAAATCTTTATCAGATAAATTTGCAAGTGATACTTTGATTTCGCCCCGGTAGTCACTATCAATAACTCCAACAGAATTTGATAGTGTTACTCCTTTTTTAAAACCTAAGGAGCTTCTTACATATACAAGTGCAACATATTCGTTGGATGGAAGAGCAATAGATATTCCTGTTGGTATTATCTGGTGTTTTCCGGCAGGAATTGTAATGCTTTCATCAATACATGCAGCAAGATCCATACCTGCTGCACCCGAACTTGCATAATAAGGGGCGGGAATTTCATTGCCTATTTTATTTGATTCAAATTTTATTTTTAATTCCATATAATTATACTCCTTTGTAAAATTTACCTCTTGTGAAGTCAATGTTGATTTTTCTACCTTCTTTATATGAATTATATATTTCAATACATCGCTCAGGTGTTTCATCAACAAAGTTTAATCTTCCGTAGTCAATTCCGGTTTGTATTATTTCGTCAAGCTTGTCAGACATTACGATTGGTTTTGAATTAAATATTTCATTTCTGCATTCAGGGAGACATTTTATTAAAAAACCTTCGTTTGTACGGTCGGATATATATCCACCGTGTTTACAGCCTGACGATGTTTTTAATAAACAATTTTCTGTAATCATCATTGGTAATTTACCATATATAACACATTCACATTCAATTGTTTGAGAAAGGTGTTTTATTTGTTTCAACATAAGTTCAGTTGAAAGTGTAATACCTGTAATGTTTGCATTTTTGTAGAATTCACAAGATATTTTATTAAATATATTCATTGTAAAATCAAGATAAATAGTTTTATTTTGCCTTTTAGCTATGTTTATCTGACCGATGTTACGCACCAAAACAGCTTTGTTAGGAACTTTTGAAATCATTTCTTCAAGATTATCAGGTGATATTCTTGGTAGTATCAGTATTTCGTTTTCATTATATTCATTAAGCTCAATCGGGACATAAATTCGGGCACAATCCGTTTCTCTCATAGCGTGTAATTGCTCTTTTGTTGAAACAGCAATACTTAGTTGGAATTGTTTTTTTGTTTTTATGTCGGAAGTATTATAATATTTTATTATACTATCTGAACGTTCATACATCTTTTTGATTTTCTCTTCAAGTATTTCAGTAATATGGCGGCGTGATTTGTTAATTTCAGACGTAGGAATAAAAACATCTTTATCTATGTCAATTTCTATTTTGTCTGTTTTGAATATTGTGTCACCAAGCTTGTTTAAATTTCCAACTATTTTATCGCTTGATGCTGTAGTTTTTTTCGCTTTTTCCATAATACATTCTGAAATATATTCTGCAGAATTTCCATATTCATCAATTGCAGTAAGCTTTAAACTTTGCCCTTTTATTCCACTGAAATAAAGTGATAAATTTGTTTTTTTGAAATTTTCAGTATTCTTTAAAAAATCTTCCTGACGTAGATATGGATTATCGGGTTTTGTGTGACAGAACATATTCTTTCCTTTTTCTTTTTTGAAATATCCGTCAGAAAAACCACCTCTGTAGAAAATATTTTCAAGTGTTTTGTAATCTGTTTCCGATACCCTGGATTCGTTATCTAAATATTTTCTGTATATTGAAACTACAGTTGAAACATATTCCGGACCTTTCATTCTGCCTTCTATTTTAAGAGAAGTAACACCTGAATTTTCAATTTCTTTCAAATGTTTAATTAAACACATATCTTTCAGGCTCATAAGATAGCCTTTTTTGTTATCTATATTATATTCAAGTCTGCAAGGTTGTGCACATTTTCCGCGGTTGCCGCTTCGTCCCCCAATTAAAGATGACATAAGACATTGCCCGGAATAGCATAGACACATTGCGCCGTGAATGAATATTTCAGTTTCAATTCCTGAATTTTGAGATATGTTTCTGATTTTTTCTAAGGGTAATTCTCTTGCGAGAACCACTCTTTTAAACCCTAATTCTTTTAAAAATATTGCTCCCTCAAGGTCATATACGGTCATTTGTGTACTTGCATGAAGATTAAGTTTTGGAGCAATTTCTTTTATATACATTGCTACTCCGATGTCCTGTACGATAACACCATCTACACCAATTTTATTTATGTATCTTATAAATCTATCAAGCTCAGAAAATTCTTTGTCAGTAATTAATATATTGACAGTTACATAAACTTTAACTTTTCTTAAATGACAAAAGTCTACTGCTTCTTTGAGTTCAAAATAATCAAAATTTGTGGCAGAAGCACGTGCATTAAATAAACTGCCACCAAGGTAAACTGCATCTGTACCACTGTTTACGGCAGCTATAAGTGACTGCATACTTCCTGCAGGAGATAATAATTCACAATTTATCATATTATTAACCTTTAAGAACTTTTATTTCTGCTTTAAGTCTAGCAATTTCTGTTTCAAGCTGACTGTTTTTAAATGATGCAGCAGATGCTTCATCTATGTATTGTTTTATTTGCGAGCGAAGGTTATCGGCTGTTTCTTCGCTTTTGAAGTAATCGTCAGCGACGTTAATGGCAGCAAGAATAGAAGTATCCTGTATTGTTAAACTTCCGCCACTTGCAAATGTAATTTCACCAATTTTTTTATCAATATATTCTGCAACCATTTCCATATGCTCTTTAGTGTCGGAAGACACCAATGTATAATCTCTGTTATTAATTGTTATGGTTATTTTGTTTTTTTCCATCTTGTATGTCAAATCCTTTCTTTATGAAACTATACTTATTTATATTATATATAATTATTTAAAAAAAAGCAATGAATTTTGCAAAAATAAACATACTTTTTGAAATATTAAGTATGTTTATTTTCAATCATGCTGTATAAAGATGATAATGCGTCTGAAATTCCACCTACTGAATCAATAAGACCGCATTTGACCGTTTCTTCACCAAATAATATTGTACCTACATCGTTTGCAATAATTCCCGTAGCCAACATAAGCGACAAAAATTTTTCTTTTGAAATTTTACTGTTTTTTTCGACAAATGATACAACACGGTCTTGTACTTTGTTAAAATATTCATAAGTTTGTATTGCACCAATTACAATGCCGTTTGTTCTTATTGGGTGTATTGTCATTGTAGCACTTGGAACTATAAAAGATTTTTTTGAAGATACAGCAAGTGGAACACCAATACTGTGACCACCACCCAATACAATAGATACTGTTGGTTTTGACATACTTGAAATTAATTCAGCAATGGCAAGGCCTGCTTCAACATCTCCGCCTACAGTGTTAAGGAGTATAAGCAAACCTTCAATATCTCTGTTTTCTTCTATGTTAATTAATTTGGGAAGAACATCTTCGTATTTTGTGGCTTTGTTGCCTTGTGATAACATATTATGGCCTTCTATTTGTCCAATAATGTTAAGACAGTGAATATTATGCGGAGCATTAATTATAGGAGTTGTTGGTTCTATCTGCTTGTTTTCGTTATTAATAATTGTAATCACCTCACAATTATTATGTGCTTTTTATGTTTTATAATACTTTATATTGTGTTTTTATTGGTGTTTTTTACTAAAAAACCACAGAATATTATTTTTTTAAACAATAAAATATGGTTATTTTTATCAAAAATAACTAAAAATCACTTTTAAATTAAAAATTCTATTGTATTTGTAGGTTTCAAGTGGTAAAATTATTATGACTTAAGATTAAACATGCCTTGTGCATGATGTAAATTTAGGAGGTAAAAATAATGAAAAGAACAGATTTAGTTGCAGCTATTGCAGAAAAAGCTTCAATGACTAAGAAAGATGCTGATTTGGCTTTGAGTGCTACACTTGAGGTTATTACAGAAGCTCTTAAGGCTGGTGATAAGGTACAGTTGGTTGGTTTTGGTACATTTGAAGTACGTAGCAAAGCTGCTCGTACAGGTAGAAACCCACAGACTGGTAAGGAAATCAAGATTGCTGCTTCAAAAGCTCCTGCTTTCAAAGCTGGTAAAGCTTTCAAAGACGCTATTAAATAATTTTTAAATTCTTGATTATACTTGAGTTTAAGGCGTTAAAGAACCCGATTTTATATGATAAAAATCGGGTTCTTTTTTTATTACATAAATTTATTAATTGTTTTTTTAAATGATTTAATAAACATAGTTATTTTTCATTTGTTTGATTTGCTGTTGGGAAAAGTTCTCGCCATACGTCGGTATGTGCTTCACAATCAAGAAAATGTGCAAAATAGTGATTATCAGTATATGATGAGTTTTCTTTGTATGCATTTTTGATTGGAGTTGTGTAATAATCTCTCATACTTTCACAAAAAGCATGCCAACCTTTTTTCCATTCGCCTGTCAAAAGTTCTTTGTTTCGCTTTTCAAATTCACACATGATTTCATCTTTTTCTTTCCCTTTTGCAAGAGTAATTCCTACGAAATCATAATTAATTGTAGGTATAAATTCTATTTCGTGTGTTATAGTATCATATTTAACCATCAGTGAAGTGTTCCATGTTTCAGGAACCGTCATTTCTTTTGGACGAACAAAGTGGAAATTACCCTGTCCGTAAACGATGTGGCAATTGTCATATTTTTCATAACATCCTATACAATGGCTATGCTGACACAGTACAACATCTGCACCATTTTTTGCCATAGCATGACATAGTTTGTAAAGTCTTGGAGAAGGATATCTGCAATGTTCCTTGCCACCGTGATAAATTACAATAACTCTGTCATTATCTTTTCGTGCATTTCTAATGTCTTCCATAGTGTCGTATTCATCGTAAGGACGACACCCCATTCTGTCTTCCAATGCATATGAGTATTCGTGTTCACATACAGTAATAAAACATATTTTTTCTCCGCTTTTTTCTATAATAAGATTTTTCCTGGAATCTTCATAGTTTTTACCAAAACCTGTGTATGTAATGCCTGTTTCATCAAGAACTTTAAAGGAATCCTTTACCCCTTTTATACCAAAATCAAAAAAGTGGTTGTTGCATACGGTACAATAATCAAAGTTAAGTTCTTTCATGACTTTTGCGGTTTCCGATGTTGCTTTTAGTGGAGGTCCAAATTTTTCTATTGATTTTTCACTATCAGTAAGAACACATTCCATATTTACAAAGTTAATGTCATTGCCCTCGAAAAGAGGAAGAGTATCAGTGAATAGTGTTTGTAAATCATGTTTTTCAAATAATGGATTTGTTGAAGCTGTAGGTGATAAATCACCTAATAAAAGTGTTTTCATAGTTATTCTCCTTATTTTAGTTTTGATATTTTTGCTGTACCAAACTTTAATTGTGGCGCAAATTCTTCAAATAGGATGCTTTTTGCGTGGTATGGACCAACAATTTCTTTTGGAAGGGAAGCAAAATAATCTTTTTTTGCTACAATTTCATTTCCTGATGTATTTGCTACTGTAATTTCTATAACCCCATCTTGTTTTAAGTCTGCACCTTTAATTATTGCCTCCATAGGCGTAATTCCTACAGTTGCAACTTGTTTGCCGTCTATGGCAATTCTCGCACTTGCAGAGGTGTTTTCTAATGTGATTTTGTATCGTTCATCTGCTTGTGGAATATTTGGTAATTGATAGTTTGCTTTGTATGTGACTTCACCGGAAAATTCCTTGTCTTTAACAGTAGAATTAGATACTTGTTCCATAGATATTCCATCAGGGGTAATAACAAATTGTTTTGTATTAATAATTTTAAAATCTTTTATTTCTGTCGAGTATTCAATTTCTTGACTTGCTGTTTTCAATTCGTTGTCTGTAGAGTAAAATACAGCCATATCACCGCATTTTAATGTTATATCATAATTTTCAACTTTGTATATTTCTCCGCTTGCAATGTCTAATTTGTAAAGAGGAGTGTCCATGGATGTTTCAAGACTGTAGGGCTCTTCATTCTGACCTTCGTTGTAAATAAAATATAACATACCTGATTGAGTTTTTCTTTTCATTGTTCGTATATTTGAGGTTATGTTTAAATCTTCGTTGTTGATTATATACGGAGAAATTTTGTTGCGTATTTCATCAGGCATAAACTCGCATTTTGGCACTACTATTTTGCTATATATCATAGTACCGATTTTTAGTCCGCCGTCTGTTGCTTCTGCATCTGATATTGCATAGTCATCAATTATATCAAACTCAATGTTTTTGTTTTCTAATAAGTTGCCTTCTTTAATATAACTTTCTGAGGCTTTTTTGGATTTTTCTTCATTTGTCCAAAAATCTGCACATGGCATATATAGTGCCGTGTCAATTTGAGGATCGCCAAGTTTTAAAAGGTATGATAATCTTTTAAAATATGTATTTAGATGTTCAAGGTTGTAAAAACCGGGTTTTCTTGAAGAAAAAACAGGTCGTTCAACAAGTGATGATGTTTTTGAATAACCCGATGCCGCAAGCATTATGTTAAAAACATTTATACCTCTTATTGCCTGATAATTAAGTACATATCGAAATTCATCAGGTGTTACTGCATCACCGTATACTGCAAAGGATTCTGTTAAAGCAAGATTATTTCCTTTTTGATGAGCAGCAGAGGAGGCAAGTCTCGGAAAGAAAGGTGCTCCTTCGGGAACCGTTGGAATGTTTTCTTCCGGAATTCTTATCTGATGCCATATTACATCAATGCCCGGTATATCAAATTCACTAAGTGCGTGT
>JAZQAN010000080.1:0-28645 GCA_045545235.1 Clostridia bacterium
CATCGAATTTTCCTTGCGGTTATTTGCTTTTTGCCAATTTGAACTCTACCGTACCCTCGTACGCCGACGAATTCAAATTGACAAAATATACCTTCCTTTTTCGCAATCTGTCAGCGTGTCGATAGGTTTATCGACACGCTGCAAGGGACTGTAAAAAAACAAGTTTTTTTACAGTCCCTTTTTTATTACTTTCTGATATTTTTAAAAATCAACTTAATTATTTTCATCTAAATTAACAAGCTTGTTTTCATATAATTTTTGAAGTGACATTAAAATACCAAGCTTTGCGTGTTCCCATGTTAAGCCACCCTGAAAATAAACTGCATAAGGTGGGCGAATAGGACCGTCTGCACTAAGCTCAATGGAAGAGCCTTGTATAAAAGCACCTGCCGCCATAATAACGTCATTTTCATAACCGGGCATTGGCCATGGTTCAGGTGAAAGGTGACTGTCTACAGGTGCCGCAGCCTGAATACCCTTGCAGAATGCAATTATTCTCTCAGGTGAGCCAAGCTCAACTGCCTGTATGATGTCGTGACGGCTTTCATTGCCGTTTGGTACAACCTTAAAGCCAAGCTTTTCGTAAATATTTGCGGCAAATACTGCACCTTTAAGAGCACCTGCAACAACTGTAGGAGCAAGGAAAAATCCCTGATACATAGACTGTATTATGCCAAGGTTTGCACCAACCTCCTGGCCAAGACCGGGGGCAGAAAGTCTGTATGCACATTGTTCAACACATTCCTTTGTACCGCATATATAACCGCCGATTGGGGCAAGTCCGCCACCGGGATTTTTAATAAGTGAGCCTACAATCATATCCGCACCAACGTCGGAAGGCTCGATTGTTTCAACAAATTCGCCGTAGCAGTTGTCAACCATACATTTAACATCAGGCTTTATCTTTTTGATAAATGCAATAAGCTCACCAATTTCAGTAACAGAAAAAGTTTTTCTTGGCTGATAGCCCTTTGAACGTTGAATTGTTACAAGCTTTGTTTTTTCATTGATTGCATTTTTAATCCCCTCATAGTCAAAGGCATCATTCTCCAAAAGGTCAACCTGACGGTATGTTACACCGTATTCTTTAAGTGAACCTACAGATTCACGTATACCTATAACCTCTTCCAATGTGTCGTATGGTCTGCCAACAGGTGATAAAAGTTCATCACCGGGACGAAGGTTAGCACTAAGTGCAACTGCAAGAGCATGTGTACCGCAGGTAATCTGCGGACGTACTAAAGCGGCTTCAGTATGGAAACAGTCGGCATAAACCTTTTCAAGGTTGTCGCGGCCTTCATCGTTGTAGCCATAGCCTGTTGTAGCCATAAAGTGTGTTGCACTTACCCTGTTTTTCTGCATTGCCAAAACTACTTTTAGTTGATTATATTCTGCATTTGCATCAATTTCTTCAAATCTTTCCTTTAAACTTTCGGCTATTTTTTCACCAAAGTCAAAAACTTCCTTGCAAATTCCAAGTTCTTGGTATATCGCTGATTTATCCATTAAATATCTCCTTTTAGAATTTCATTGCATCAATGTGTTATTATAACAGTTTTAGATGCATTATTCCATTCAACCTTTGCACCGATGCTTTCTGCAATTGCTCTTGCAGGAACAAGAGTTCTGCCACCTATAAGCTGTGCAGGAACGTCAAGAATTTTAACAGCTCCGTTAACATTCATATTTTTGTTGCCAATTGCAAGTGTTACGGTGATGCCGCCTTTTGTGATAATGGCTTTTTGCTCGGCATTGTTCCATTCTACTTTTGCACCCATATGTTCAAAAATAGCACGTACGGGAACAAGAGTTCTGCCATCTTTAAGTACAGGTGGCTGGTCAAATGTAACTTCTTTTCCGTTTACGGTTACAGTTATTTTATCCGCCTTTGCAACAATTGCAGGGTCAGGCTCTTTGCCAAAGCATATGCAGGAGCCTCTTTTGTAGAATGTGTATTCTTTATTTGCAACTGAAGAAATTTTAAGAGTGTGTTTTCCGTCTGCCATAGCTGAAATATCAAGCTTAAACATATATGGAATTGTGTTTGAAGCACCCTTCCATTTGCCGTCTACAAAGTAGTTGACAGTTATATTTGGCTGATTCGGGAAGTAGGCAAGTGTGTAAAGGTTTACTTTGCCATCCTTTGCAACAAGTGTACCTGCATTATTGGCAGGCTGGAAGATAAAGTCAGCATTTTTGCCGTATTCCTTTACGTAAGAGCCATTGTTTTTAGCCTTGTTAAAAATATCAACTGCATACTGATATTTTGAAATGTCAAAGGTTTCCACTTCGTTTTTCATATTCATATCAAAGTAGTTAATCATCTTAACCTGAGGGAATTTCATATTAACATACCAGAAAAGGTTGTTAAGACGTGGTGTTGCCCAGGCTGTCATATCCTCACCATAGCTGTTTGCAGTTGTAACACCGCATTCACTTATCATAATAGGCTTGTAAATTTTATTTTTCTGCATAAATTCAACAATAGGCTTTAGTCTGTTTGTTGCCCATGAATATTCGTCTGTCATAAAGAATACCTTGTCTCTTGCAAGAGTGTCCTTTTTGCCCATAAAGTATTTTACCATATACATACTTACGCCAACCCAGTCAACATATTCATCTCCGGGGTAGTAATAATCAAATGGTCTGTCAAGTCCGCCAAGGTCGTTTGGTGCCCATACCATAGCAAGGTTTGGATATTCGTGTACCATATTTGCCACTTTTCTGAAAATCTGCTTGTATTTTTCAGGGTCGTCACCAAGTGAAGAAACATTCATTTCATTTGCAAACCTTATAAGCATAGGCTTGTTATAGCTGTTTAATGTTTCAAGAGTTGTTCTTATTGTGTCATAGTTTATTGTGTTAAGGTCATATATAACCCAACCAATCATACCTATAACTTTGTCCTCTTTTATTCTTACATTTGCAGGGTAATAAAGGTCTGTTCTGTCCATAGCACTTAATGTTGTAAGGTAAGAGCTTAGTGGAAGAAGTTTTTCGGCTGTGTCTACAATTGAGCCTATGTAGGTTCCACGTGGCTCAAACTTTTCCCAAAAGTAAGGGCCTGAATATATATCACCCTCTGCATAAAGCTCAAAATCAGGTGTTGTAACCATTCTTTCCTTTTCCTTGTAGAGTGCGCCCCAGTCAGGTTCAGGGAATGTAAATGCAAAAGCAACTGAAGGTATCAGCATACTTATTGCTAAAAGTAAACAAATCAGTTTTTTCATATTTACGCTCCTTTATTGATTATTATCTGATTATTATATCACTTTTTTATGATGGGTGCAAGTGTAAGATTAATGTTTTGTTTTTCTTGATTTTTTATCCATAATATGGTAAAATGCTTCTTAACGATGCAATTTTATTAAAATTGCAAATTAATTTTATGAAAGGGCGATTTGGATGAAAAGAATTTTAACTTTTCTGCTTGCTGTAACTATGCTTTTTACAATGTTTCCTGCATCGGTTATGGCGGCAAATGCAGATGTCGGGGTTGCTGACGATAAGTTGGTAACAGGTACAATCTCTTTTCCCGATGATGCATATCTTGAGGGCGGAAGCCTTTTGGTAGATGTTTGGACGATGGGTAGGGATACAGGTGAATACCTTAAAAACGAATATAAAATTGACTCCCTTGAGGATGTTGATTTTGAATTTTGGTTTCCTGCCAATGAAACAGCGGTAAGTACAAGAGTAATGCTCCGTAATTTAACGGGAGCAAAGACAAATCTTTATACCGAAACATCATCAAACCTTGATTTTACACTTACAGAAGACGGAAGTATGGTTGATACCTATGATTTTCACTATATAGATATTGACAGACTTGCTGATATGGATGTTGTTATGCCTTGTGGTAAAACAGTAAGCGGTAAAATTAATGGAATTAATCTGCAATTTGTAGAGGATGCAAATTTAACACTATGCTTTGATCACTTCTATTGGACAAGGGCATTCATTGATCCTGAAACTCACGAATATACAGCAGTAATGCCTTATGATATTCCGGAAGGATCATATAGACCATATGTTGAAACCTCCATGGAAAACGCAACATCAAATATTCTCGTAGATACTATGTATCATGCTGATAATTATGTTGATGTTAATCACTCGGAGGATATAACAAATCTTAACTTTACGGTCAGAACAGGATATGCAATTTCAGGTGAGGTTATACTTCCTGAAGATGCTGTTCTGGAAAATTATGATATAACAAGTCAGATTCTTTTTAATAACGAGATATATCATGTTACAGGGCTTATAACAAGAGCACCTTTCAGCGAAAACAGAAGAAGTGTTCCGTTTATGTTTGCTGTAGATAAAGGATCACCTGTAACAAGTGTATTTGAACTATATGCTTATGGAAATACAGCTGATGATATGCTGATGCCGTCGTCATATTCAAATGTGGTTGTGAATGCATCCTACTATTACGACGGTAATAAATCTTCATTGGATGCCAATGATGCAAAATTAATTACAATAGATTCAGACGTTGACGACATTGTATTTGAACTGCAGACAGGTAATGTTTATAACTTTGAAATGACTGCACCGGAAAGTGTTGCAGGTCAGTACATATGGTATACCTTGTATGCAGTATCCTCCGATGGAGGATTTGTAAAAAGTGTTCAGGACCGTGTAATGCCTGATAAATCAGTAAGCTGTGCACAGCTTGTAGTTCCGAAAATGTATGATGAAGTACACCTTATGTATAAAATAGATTACGATGCGTATGGTGAGTACCCTTCTCTTTACACGGGTAAGGCGTATATTAATGCGGACGGTAGTATTACAGGCTTAAGAAGTGAGGCAGATACATATTCAACAGATGAGGAAATTACAGTTGAATTTGAGCTTGCTGAATTTGAGGATGTTGAAATTCCTGAAACTGTAGTATCATCCTATGGTGAGGCATATGAAAGTGCACATCCTTATGGAAGCAATCAGACAGTTTCTTTGACACATCATTATAGCGGAAGCGAAGATATTTCAGGATTCAATGTAACATTTTCACCATTGTCATGGCTGTACGGACGATATGCGGATTTTTCGATTTCAGATGCAAACGGCACAACTGTTTCATACAAGCAGGATGACTTTAATGCAAATGTATCAGGTGAAACAATTTTTATAGAAGGTTCAAAATTCCAGATTGATTTCTGTACAGACTCCAGGGCGGAATATTACAAAGACTATGGCTTTGCCATTACAGATATACAGCCTGTTATAGCAGGGCAGGAAGAAAAAAGCGAATATACATTTGTTGTATATGATGCTTCAATAGCTTCAGCTAATGTTGTTCCTGTTGCAGGTGCAGAAGTTACCATTACAGATGGCAAAACATTCAGCTATAAGCGTATAAGTGATGCAAACGGTAAGTTGAAGGTTTCACTTGCTGACGGTGAATACACAGTTGAAGCTTCAAAAGAGGGCTACAATGTATACTCGGCTATGGTTGATGTAAGTGATGAGTCAAAAACAATATACATTCCTCTTGAGCCGAAGGTGGTTAACAAAAGAGTTGATTTTAAGGTAGTTGATAAAGCTACACGTAACCCTGTATGTATGTTTAATTATGAAATACAGGATGCCGAAACAGCAGAGTTTGTTGTAAAATGCTATGCGACAACTGATGACGGAACTTTTGTTGAACAGCTTGAAAACGGAAAATATATTGTAAAAGTAGCTTCCAAAGGCTATAAAACTAAAACAGAAACAATAGAAGTTACAAATGAAGAACGTGAATTTGTAATTGAACTTGAAAAAGAAGAAGTCACCGGCAAGGACGTTGTTATTTATGTAAAAGACGGTGACGTTGAGGGTACTCCTGCAATTTCGGATGCTACCGTTATAATTGAAGATAAAGACGGTAAAAAGGTTGTAGTTGAAACCGATTCACGTGGTAAGGCAACAGTAAAGCTTGACGACGGTACATATAACACAACCGTAATTGCTGAAAATTATCAGACAAGAAACTTTAAGCTTGACGTTTTAGACCTTAATCTTGACTTTACATGTTACCTTAACAAGGACGATATTATTGATGTTGATTCAACAGTAAGAGAGCTTACACGTGATGAAATGATAGACGCAGGAATAGACCCTGATGCAGAAGGTAACAGACATGTTTACAACTGCAGTGCTGTTCTTTCATTTATGCCTGATGTTAAAATAAGCTACAACTATACAGAAGACGGTGCGGTAATTGATCCGCCAACCTTTGTAAGCGGTAATATAACCGTAACACCTGTTGCAAGAGACGTTTACCTTGTTGTAAAATCTTCAGTTTCATGGCTTAAGGAAACATTTGAGGTTCAGCTTATATTCACTAACACATCAGTAGTTGAAACTGTAGAAAATTTTGTTGCTAACCTTAACCTTCCTGAAGGACTTTCATTTGCAATTATGACAAATGGCGAACAGTCTTCACAGGCGGTTATGGGAGAAATAAAGCCAAAAGAAACCCTTTCACACAAATGGTATGTATGCGGTGACGAGGAAGGCGAATACAACCTTAACGGTAACCTTACAGGTACACGTACAGGTGGTGGTATTTCAGAAGATATTAACATCAATTTTGGTGTTAAGGACTCTATAAATGTTCTTGCAGGCTCTGCAATGTCGTTGAATATAGAAGCGCCTACGGGGGCAATCGCAGGCAGACCTTACCGTATGAGATATACGCTTACAAATGTTTCTGAAAAAACAATTTACGACCTTGCATTTGATATGCTTGGCGGAAAATTCTTCGACGATTATGGCGTAACAGAAGCAAAATATACAAAAGAATACGGTCCTGAAGGTATAGAAAATCTTGATGGTAAGGGCTTCAGCTTTAAAACAGAAGAATTCAAACCGGGCGATAAAGTATCGGGCGTATTTGAAATAATATTCGGTGAAGGTCTTGACCTTTCACTTGGTGAAGGTTATATCTTAAAAGAATCATTCGTTGTTGCAGGTAAAGGAAGCACAACTTCTATTCCTACAACAATTACCTGGGTAGATGACATTGCTGAACACACCTGGGATAATGGTGAGGTAACAAAAAATGCAAACTGTACAGAAGATGGTGTAATTACATATAGATGTACAGATGTAGGTTGTGATGCATACTACGAGGATAAAATTCCTGCAACAGGTCACAAAATGGGTAGCTTTGCTACAGTTGAACCAACCTGTACTCTGGAAGGCTCAAAGGTAAGCAGATGTGAAAATGAAGGTTGCGACCATTCAGTAGAACTTGTGATACCTGCACTTGGTCATAACTGGGAAGTTGAATTTACAATTGATAAAGACCCAACCTGTACAGAAAAAGGTTCAAAGTCAATTCATTGTACACGTTGTGATGACAAGAAGGATGTAACAGAAATTCCTGAAAACGGTCATGCTATGAGTACATGGGTTGAAACTGCTGCACCAAATTGTACGGATGATGGCGCAAAACGTCGTGATTGTGATAATTGTGACTACTTTGAAACAGGGGTAATAACTGCACTTGGTCACAATTGGGAAGTTGAATTTACAATTGATAAAGACCCAACCTGTACAGAAAAAGGTTCAAAGTCAATTCATTGTACACGTTGTGATGACAAAAAGGATGTAACAGAAATTCCTGAAAACGGTCATACTATGAGTACATGGAGTGAAACTGTTGCACCAACATGTACAACTGATGGTGAAAAACGCCGTGATTGTGATAATTGCGATTACTATGAAACAGAACCAATTCCTACAAGCGGTCATAAGTGGGATGAAGGAACAATTACAAAACAGCCTACTGAAGACAGTGAAGGCGAAAAGACACACACTTGTACTGAATGTGGTGATAAAAAGACAGAAACCCTGCCAAAGCTTGTAAAACAGCAGATTATGTTCCCTGTAAGTAAGGATATAACAGTTGTATACGGTGAACGTAAATATGTTGAAAATAAGGCGATGAACTTTACAGAGGGGGGAAGCACACTTTCTTATTCAAGCAGCAATACAGAGGTTGCAACTGTTGATGAAAACGGCAGAGCAACTATTGTAGGCGTAGGCGAAACTGTTATAACTGCAACAGCAGCGGCTACAGAAGGTTATGCGGAATCATCAGCAAGCTACAAGCTTATTGTTACTCCTGCAAGCCTTACAATTACTGCTGCAAATGTGGAAATATTCTATGGTGAAACACCTGAACTTAAAGATTTTAACGCAACAGGCTTTGTGTATGATGAAGATGCTTCAGTCCTTGGCGGTGAGGCTGTTTATGTAACAAATTACAAGCAGTTTGACAAAGTGGGAACATATGAAATTACAGTTTCCGGGCTTACTGCTAAAAACTATAACATCACCTTTGAAAAGGGTACACTTACTGTTAAAAAGGCTGTGGATTATACTATTGAAATAGGCAATCTTACACAGCGTGCAGATAAAACAGAAGCAGTTACAACATCCATAACACCAAAGGATGAAACTGCAGTTATTAAGGTTGAATATAAAATTGCAGATGAATGGAAGGAAGAAGTTCCTACAGAAATTGGTGAGTATAATGTAAGAGCATCACTTGTATCTGCAGATAATATTACACCTAAAGACGGTTACTACGGAGAAGCTGTTTTAACTGTAAAAGCAGGTGCAATGATTGACCTTGATGGTAATACAAGCATACAGATAGATACAGTGGTTGACGGCGAAAATGCTGAATTTAAAATGTCTGATGAAGATGTTTCCAAGATTATAGACAATGTTCCGTCATCAGGTGAAGTTGTTATTGATGCAAAGGGTAGCACAGAAGGTGTAAAAGAGCTTACACTTCCTTCAAATATCATTGATGCACTAAATGAAAGTGACGATGTAAACAGCTTTACAGTTCTTGCTGACGATGCTGAAATTACAATGGGTACAGATGTTCTTGCAACTGTTGCAGATAAGGTTACTGAAACAGATAAGGTAAGCATTCGTATTGATGCTGTTGAAAAGGATGAGCTTAACGAAAGTCAGCAAAAAGCACTTGATTCTGTCGGTGGCGGCGATGATATGATAATTCTTCAGCTTAACCTTGTTGTAACAAGCTATGAAAATGGCGAGCCTGTAAACGAACAGGTTCATCAGCTTAACGGTGAGGTTAATGTGCGTGCTGCATATGAATTGCCTGACGATATGATAGGCAAGTGGATTTATGTGTGCTATGTTGCAGATGACGGTTCAATGAACTTTGCATTTGCAAAATACGATGATGGTTTTGTAAACTTCACTACAACTCACTTCTCACACTTTGTAATTATGGCAATACCTTGTCCGCATCAGTGGGATAATGGCGTAGTGGTTACTCCTGCAACAACATCATCAACAGGTGTAAAACGTTATACTTGTGAACTATGCAAAGAAACAAAGGATGAAACAATACCTAAAAAGCCATCAGGAGGAAGCGGTGGCGGTGGAGGAGGCGGCGGTGCCGTTCCTGCAACCTATACTGTAAAATTTGAAACAAATGGTGGCAGTGAAGTTAAAGCAGTTGAAGTAAACAAGAATAAAACTCTTGAAAAGCCTGCAACACCTGTAAAAGACGGTTTTGAGTTTAAAGGCTGGTATACAGACGAAAAGCTTTCAAATGAATATAACTTTGATACAAAGGTTACAAAGAACTTCACACTTTATGCAAAGTGGGCAGAGGTTGAAAAGAAACCTGAAGAAGAAAAACCTGAAGTTGAAATTTCCTTTAATGATGTTAAGGAAACAGACTGGTTCTTCTCAAACGTTAAGTTTGTTGTGGAAAATAAGCTTATGAATGGTGTGTCTGCAGACAAGTTTGCACCAAACGATACACTTACAAGAGCAATGCTTGTAACTGTGCTTTATCGTAATGCAGGTGAACCTGCCGTAAACAGAAGCATACCTTTTGCTGATGTTGATATGGGTTCATATTATGCAAATGCAGTTTTGTGGGCAAAACAAAATGGTATCGTAAACGGTATTAACGAAACCGAATTTGCACCTGATGCAAATATCACCCGTGAACAGATTGCGGCTATTATGATGCGTTATGCAATCTATAAGGGAAATGATGCTTTGACACTTGAAGAAAATCTTCATTTTGCAGATAACAATGAAATTTCAGAGTATGCAATCTCAGCAATGAACTGGGCAGTAGGTAAAGGACTTATAAACGGTAAGTCTGAAACAAAACTTGCACCAAAAGATAATGCAACAAGAGCAGAAATTGCCGCTATTCTTCAAAGATTTATCGAAGCAGATAAATAAAAAATTTAAGACCAATGAAGTGTTTTGCTTCATTGGTCTTTTATTATCTATAAAAAATTGTTTTTACAATTCCTTTTGTGATGAATATTAAATTATCTTTTTAATAAAACTTCATTTTCGTATTTTACAACTTCATCAAACCATTCCTTGCCTGCAGGAACACCGCATCTTTCGCAGTATTCTTCCCATACTGCGCCGAATGGAAGAGTTTTAACTTCTTCCTGCATAACCAAAAGCTCTGTAAGCTTGCATTCATCCTGCAAAGCCTTAAGCTTGGCATTTGGTGTACATAAAGCCGAAAGCATAGCCTTTTGCCAGCTTCTTATACCAACAGCCCATGCGGCAATTCTGTTTACACTTGCATCGAAAAAGTCTAATGCCATATAAACCTTGTCCATAGCGTCATTTCTTATAATTTCCTTTGCAATTTCCTTTGTTTCATCGTCTAAAAGCAAAACGTGGTCACTATCCCATCTTACACCTCTTGTAATGTGAAGTGCAATTTCAGGGAAGAAGCATAAAAGTGCAGAAATTTTATCTGAAACAACTTCAGTAGGATGGTAATGACCGTTATCCATAAGAGGAAGACAACCCTCGTGAGTAGCTGCAAATGTAAGTGAAAATTCTGCAGAGCCTGCTGTAAATGATTCAACGCCTATGCCAAATACCTTTGATTCCACACAGGGCTTAACCTTGTTTGTATCAAAAGGTTCAGCCAAAATTGCTTCGATGGATTCCTTATATCTCATTCTCGGGCCCATTCTGTCGGCAGGAATGTCCTTGTAACCGTCACCTGTCCAGATGTTCATAACACAAGGTATGCCTGTTTCTTCAGCAAAGTACTGAGAAATGCGGATACAAGCCTTGCCGTGGTCAATCCAGAATTTTCTTGTAGCCTCATCAGGGCTTGAAAGAGTAAGACCGTCCTTTACCATAGGATGAGAGAAGAAGGTAGGGTTAAAGTCAATACCCATTCCTCTTGCCTTTGCAAATTCAACCCATTTTGCAAAATGCTTTGGTTCTAATTTATCACGGTCAGCAAATTCACCGTTTTCAAAAATTGCATAGCAAGCGTGAACATTTATTTTCTTTGCACCGGGGCAAAGAGACATAGCCTTATCCATATCTGCCATAAGCTCATCAGGTGTCATAGCCTTGCCGGGGTAGTTACCTGTTGTCTGAATACCGCCTGTAAGCGGACCGTCCTGGTCAAATCCCTTAACGTCATCACCCTGCCAGCAGTGGATGGAAAGGGGTACATTTTTCAATTTTTCAATAGCAGCTTCTGTGTCAACACCAAATGCTGCGTATGCTTCTTTCGCAAGCTCGTACATTTTAGCCATATAAATCAACCTTTCTGTTATTGTTAAATAAATTATATTTTTTTGTATTAAATATTGTCAATAAATATATTGGTTTAATAAAAAATCCCCCTTGATTTTGTAAAAAACACACCTATAAATTATTTACCTCGCTTTCACCGAGTACAGTTATTCCGTTTTCCATAAACAATTTTGCAGTAATACCGTTTCCTTCAATATAACCGTTGTCAAATTTTCCGTTATGTATTTTGCCCTTTCCGCAGGAAGGGCTTTTTTCTTTTAATATGGCATATTTGCAGTTGTACATTTTAGCAATTCTAAGTGCTTCTTCGGCACCTTTTTTATACTGTGCGGTTACGTCCTCGCCTATGTCGTTTAAAACCCTGTTTCCAACAATTTCCGAGGGATGGCGTGGTGTAGGCAACCCGCCTGTAACTTCAGGGCAAAAGGGTATAAGGTTGTATTTATCCATAAGTGCCGTAACATCATTATTTGGCTTGCTTTTACCGTCATATCTGCACGCCACGCCTAAAAGACAGGCACTGACTAAAATGTTCATTACTTAATCTCCTTTAAAATTGCCTTTATAAAATTCCATACACGTTCTGCCGACTTAATGTTAAGCCTTTCCTTTGGAGTATGGATGTCAAAGAGATTAGGACCAATGGAGATGCAATCAAGGTCTTTGATTTTGGAAGAAATTATACCACACTCAAGCCCTGCGTGTATTATGTCTATAACGGGGTCTTTACCATACTGTCTGCGGTATATGTCGCACATAAGGTCACGAAGAGGAGATTCTTTTTTATAATCCCATCCGCAGTAGTCACCCTGCACAGAGGTTTTACCATTGTACTTTTCGGTAATAGTTTTTAAATTGTCTGTAAGAGAATATTTTTCATTGTCAGAACTGCTTCGTACGCTGAATGATACATTGAATGAAGCCTCATTTGTATCGGTAATGCCCATATTAAGAGAGGTTTTAACAAGACCCTCAATGTCTGTATGCATAGCCTGAACACCGTTTGGCATTTCATTTAAAATGTCAATAACTTTTTTTGTTGATACCACGTCCATAGGTTGCATATGGCAATCAGCATTTTCAATTTCAATTTTAATGTCAGGCTCAATGTCTTTGTATTTATCAACATTAATATCAGCCACGTCGCCTGCAACAACCGCAACGCAGGAGGATGTTATAACGTTATCTGCACTACCACCCTTTACGGTAACCAAACGGATATTTTCCATAGCAGATAAAATTTCACCCATAACCTTGTTTGCATTAAGGCGGTTTTTGTTTATATCAATTCCCGAATGTCCGCCCTTTAAGCCTGAAAGGGTTATTTTGTAAGGTGTTTTATGAAAATCATCTCTTTTTACGTCAAACCTACAGTCACATCTTAAACCGCCTGCACAGCCTGCGGTGAAAATACCTTCAGCCTCACTGTCGATGTTGAGCATAGTTTTTCCCTTTAACATTGAAAGGTCAATGTGGTTTGCACCTATAAGACCAATTTCCTCATCAACGGTAATAACCACCTCAATTCTGGGGTAAGCCTCGTCGCTGTCTAAAAGTGCAAGAGCATATGCAACAGCAATACCGTCGTCACCGCCCAGAGTTGTGCCTTTTGCAAACAAAAACTCACCGTCTGTTTCAATGTCTATACCTTCCTTTGACATATCCTTTTCACAGTCCGGGTCTTTTGCACACACCATATCCATATGTCCCTGAATTATAACCGCAGGAGCATTTTCAAATCCCCTGCCTGCTTCTTTTATAATTATAACGTTGTTAAGCTCATCCTGATAATGTTCTAAATTTCTTTCCTTTGCAAAATTAACAAGATAATCGCTGATTTGTTTGGTGTTTCCGCTTCCGTGAGGAATTTTTGAAAACTCTTTAAAAAAATCGAATACTTTTTCAATCATTTTTATCACCCATAAAGATTATATCACCAAAAGATATTTTTTACAACCAAATACGAATATTTTTTAAAATAACGCAAAATATAGATTTACGGAGGAAAAAGGATATGAAAAAATTTACAATAAAACCGCGTATAGTATTTGATAAAACACCACTTACTTTTTTGCGTACAATGGATGAAAAACGTTTTTTTATATTTGCAGACCCTTTTTTAACTGAAAATAAAGGTATAAACAGAGTTACTTATGAAATAGGTGAACGGGAATATAAGGTATATTCAGATATTGTGCCCGACCCACCTGCCCAAGCCGTTGCAAAGGGTATAAATGAGCTTCGCAAATTCAAGCCCGACTGTGTAGTGGCAGTAGGAGGAGGTTCGGCAATAGATACTGCAAAGGCAGTTTTGTATTACGGAAGGTGTACAGACCTTAAATTTGTAGCCATCCCCACAACAAGCGGAACGGGGTCCGAGGTGACTGCATTTTCTGTAATTACCGATGAACAAAAGGGTGTAAAATACCCCATTGTAGACAGCAGGCTTATACCGGATGTTGCAATTTTAGATACTGATTTTGTCAAAAGTGTACCACCTAAAATAGTTGCAGATACAGGTATGGATGTTCTTGTACATTCAATAGAGGCATATGTTTCTACTGCATCGGACGAATTTTCCGACGCATTTGCCGAAAAGGCAATAAAGCTTACCTGGGAAAATCTGTATAAGTCATATTCACAGCCTGATAACACAGAGGCAAAGGATAAAATGCATAAGGCATCCCTTATGGCAGGGCTTGCTTTTAACCACGCATCTTTGGGGCTTAACCACGCCCTTGCGCATAATCTGGGTGCAAAGCTTCACCTGCCCCACGGCAGAATAAATGCCATTTTACTGCCACATGTAATAGAGTTCAATTCAGGTGTAGTGTCCTTTTCCTGTACAGATATTAATCCCTGTGCAAAAAAATATGCCGAAATTGCAAAAATGCTTGGTTTTGAAGGTACAGGCACTAAAATTCTTGTACGCAAGCTTATTTGCGAAACGGAAAAATTAATAAAAAAACTGTCTTTGCCTCTCGATTTTAAAGAGTGTGAGGTTAAACTGACTTGTGATGAAGAGGAGCTTGTGGCACAGGGTACGTTGATGGATGATTGCATAAATACCAATCCACGCAGTGTAACAAAGCAGGATGTTACGGAAATTTTAAAAAAACTAAGGTGAATTTATGGAAAAGCTTTTAAGTGTAGGCATAGATATAGGCACAAGCACAACCCAGCTTATTTTTTCAAGGCTTACCGTTAAAAATACGGCATCTTCATTTAACATTCCAAGGGTGTGTATTACGGAAAAGGAAATTGTGTACAAAAGCAAAATATACTTCACCCCCCTTACAGACAGCCGTACCATAAACTGTGAGGGCATAAAGGATATAATTTTAAAGGAATATGAAAATGCAGACGTTAAAAAGGAGCATATTAATACAGGTGCCGTAATTATAACAGGTGAAACTGCAAGAAAGGAAAATGCAAAAGAGGTTTTGTCAACCTTAAGCGGCTTTGCAGGTGACTTTGTTGTGGCAACGGCAGGACCCGACCTTGAAAGTATTATATCAGGCAAGGGTGCAGGTGCGGCGGAGTATTCAAAGCTTCACAACAAATCTGTTCTTAACATAGACATAGGTGGCGGCACAAGCAACTTTGCACTTTTTTGCAAGGGTGAGGTTGCGGATACAGGCTGTATGAATGTAGGGGGCAGACTTTTAAAGGTGGATGAGTCACGCATAATAACCTACGTTTCACCTGTACTTTCAGGCTTTTTTAATAATTTGTCCCCCGGCAATATGCTGACTAATCAGGTTGCAGAGGAAATAACATCTGTAATGACCGAGGCACTTATGCAGGGTGCAAATATAAAAAAGCGTGACCGCCTTTTTGAGCATTTTGTTACAAATAAGGGAATATCCGAAAATTGCCACATAGATTGTATAAGCTTTTCAGGCGGTGTGTCCGACATTGTGTATAATACGAAAAATTACAAGCCATTTGAATTTGGTGATATAGGAATAAACCTTGGAGAGTGCATTAAAAATTCCGCCCTTGCAAAGGAATATCAGCTTGTAAAAGGTGCTGAAACAATACGTGCCACAGTAGTAGGTGCAGGAAGCCACACAACGGAAATAAGCGGAAGCACAATAAGCTGTTGCGAAGAAATTCTGCCCCTTAAAAATATGCCTGTTTTAAAGCTTACGGCGGAAGAAGAGGCAGATTTCAAAAACGCAGTTTCAAAAAAGCTTAAGTGGTATGAGGATGAAAATGTTGCAATAGCCTTTTCCTTTGTAAAAGAGCCGCACTTTGCTGAAGTGGAAGATTATGCAAGGAATATTATTGAATGTACAAAGGGCAGAAAAAACATAGTGATTGTAACCGAAAGGGATGTTGCAAATGCACTTGGTCAAAGCTTAAACAGCCTTACTGATAAAAAAGTGGTGTGCATAGATTCGGTTGAGCTTTCAGGCGGTGATTATATTGATATAGGAAAACCTGTTGCAAAGGGAATTGCAGTACCTGTTGTAATAAAGACATTAGTATTTAATTGAGGTGATTTGATGATTTTAAGAACAAAGCTTTTTGGGCATACTTATGAATTTAAAAGTTTAAAAGAGGTTATGGCAAAGGCAAATGAGGAAAAGTCGGGTGATATTTTAGCAGGTGTAGCTGCTGAAAGTGCTGAAGAAAGAGTAGCCGCAAAGGTAGTGCTTTCAAACATTAAGCTTAAGGATTTGTACGAAAATCCGTCTGTACCCTATGAACAGGATGAGGTTACAAGAATTATAATTGACGATGTAAACAAAGCCATATACAGGCAGATACAGGACTGGACTGTAAGCGAGCTTCGTGAATGGATACTTGATATTAACACAAGCGGGGCAGATATACGCCGTATTTCACGGGGTTTAACTTCGGAAATGGTTGCGGCAGTTGCAAAGCTTATGTCAAATATGGACCTTGTATACGGTGCTAAAAAAATACGTGTAACCGCACATTGTAACACCACAATAGGCGAAGAGGGAACACTTTCCGCAAGGCTTCAGCCCAACCATCCAACAGACGACCCCGACGGCATTATGGCTTCACTTTTAGAAGGTCTTTCCTTCGGTATAGGTGATGCAGTTTTAGGTCTTAACCCCGTTGATGATTCTGTTGAAAGTGTATCGAGAATTTTAGGAAGGTTTGAAGAGGTTAAGAATAAGCATAAAATACCTACACAAACATGCGTACTTGCCCACGTTACAACACAGATAGAGGCAATAAAACGTGGTGCTCCTGCCGACCTTATATTTCAGTCAATTGCAGGAAGCGAAAAGGGCAACACTGCCTTTGGCTTTAATGCCGCCACAATTGACGAGGCTCAGCATATAGCCCTTACAGAGGGTACTGCAGAAGGCCCAAATGTTCTTTATTTTGAAACAGGTCAGGGGTCAGAACTTTCATCAGAAGCACATTTTGATACCGACCAGGTTACAATGGAGGCAAGATGCTACGGTTTTGCAAGACACTACAAACCGTTCCTTGTAAACACAGTTGTAGGCTTTATAGGGCCTGAATATCTCTACGACGGCAGGCAGGTAAACCGTGCAGGTCTTGAGGACCATTTTATGGGTAAGCTTTCGGGCATACCAATGGGGTGTGATGCCTGCTATACAAACCATATGAAGGCAGATCAGAACACAATAGAGGATTTATCTGTTCTTCTGACTACGGCAGGTTGTAACTACTTTATGGGTATTCCCCACGGTGATGACGTAATGCTCAACTACCAGACAACAGGTTATCACGAAACTGCGTCACTACGTGAAATATTCGGTCTTACTGCAATTAAGCCGTTCCACAGATGGCTTGTAAATAAAGGGTTTGTAACAGAAGAGGGCAAGCTTACCGACCTTGCAGGCGATGCCACAGTTTTACTTTAAGGGGGTGCTTTTATGGTAGAAACAGAAATAAGAAAGTTAATTGAAAATATGGTGACCGAAATGGTTGCAAAGGAAAACCCAACAAAGCCGCACGTTACCAAAAACTTAAATACAGAACCGGTTTTGGAGCCGAAAAAAGACGAAGGCGAAAAGGGTTGTATTGATGATATAACGGAAATAAATTTAAAAAAGCTTTTACTTGTTGAAAAGCCGAAAAACAAAGAACTATATCTTGAAATGAAGTCAAAAACACCTGCAAGACTTGGTGCAGGAAGGGCAGGTGCACGTTATAAAACTATAAGTAACCTTCGTATGCGTGCAGACCACGGTGCGGCACAGGATACAGTTTTTAACTACGTTGACGAAGAATTTGTGAAGAAAAACAATTTTGTACCCGTGCACACTCTTTGTAAGGATAAGGACGAATATTTAACACGCCCCGACCTTGGCAGACGCTTTGACGGCTCACAACAGGAAATTATTAAAAAAACCTGCGGACAAAATCCAAAGGTTCTGTTAGTTGTGGGTGACGGTTTGTCATCAGCGGCAATAGAGGCAAATGTTGAGGATATGATACCTGCCATTAAACAGGGGCTTTCAAATTACGGAATAACAGTTCCCGATATATTGTTTGTAAAGCATTCAAGAGTAGGTGCTATGGATGCCATAGGTGAGGTTACAGATGCAGAAGTTATATGTATTTTAATAGGTGAACGTCCGGGGCTTGTAACGGCAGAGTCAATGTCTGCATATATAACCTACAGACCGAAAATAGGAATTGCAGAATCAAAAAGAACAGTTATATCCAACATCCACCGTGGCGGTACAACACCTGTTGAAGCGGGGGCACATACTGCCCGTATTATTAAAAAAATGCTTGATGAAAAAGCATCAGGAGTTGATTTGAAGCTATGAAGGGTGACAAACTTCGGGCAAATATACTTGGCATACGCCTTATTCCCAATTTAAGCAAAGACCTTGCATATGGACTTGGATTTGATGAAAAATATAAGAGTATAGGCATTATAACTGCCGATTCTGACGATGTTTTATACACCGCACTTGACGAGGCAACAAAGGCGGCAGAGGTTGATGTTTTGTACGGAAAGTCCCTTTATGCAGGTGCCCTTAATGCTTCCACAAGGCTTGCAGGAGAGGTTGTAGGAATACTTGGAGCCACAACCCCTGCACAGGTGCGAAGCGGTATAACTGCGGCAGAACAGTATTTTAAAGATGGTGACTGTTTTTTAAGTGCCAATGAGGATGACAGTATATGCTACTATGCGCACACAGTTTCACGTACAGGCTCATATCTTTCAAAGGTTGCAGGTGTAGCGGAGGGCGAAGCTCTTGCATACCTTGTTGCACCACCTCTTGAGGCAGTTTACGGTGTGGATGAGGCATTAAAATCAGCAGATGTCAGGCTTTCGGTAATGTTTGCACCGCCTACGGAAACGAATTTCGGCGGAGCACTTCTTACAGGTACACAATCCGCTTGTCTGGCGGCGTGTGCGGCTTTTTCAAAGGCAGTAGAAAATGTAGCGGAGGTTAATAAATATTATGAATGATTTGTCACAGGCGTTAGGTTTAATTGAGGTTATAGGATATCCCACTGCAATAGCGGCGGCAGATGCGGCGTTAAAATCTGCAGATGTTCATCTTATAACCTTAACAAAGGTAGGAAGCGGAATTATGACCGTGCAGTTAACAGGTGACGTTGCGGCGGTACGTTCGGCGGTGGATACAGGTGGCGAGGAGGCAAAGCGGGTAGGCAAGCTACGTGCAGTTCACGTTATACCGCGTTGTGATACCCAACTTATGAACGGTGTTGTAACACCGCCAAAAAAGGAAGATGAAGTTAAAAAGCCTGTAAAAAAGGAGGTAAAAAATGGAACTGAAGGATAAAGACCTTGCCTCTATAGAACAGGTACGCACCTTGCTTTCAAACGCCAATGAGGCAAAAAAACAACTGGCGAAAATGTCACAGCAACAGCTTGACAAAATAGTGGGAGCAATGTGTGATGCAGCGGTGAAAAATGCCCCACATCTTGCAAAGCTTGCAGCAGAGGAAACAGGCTTTGGAAATGTCTGTGATAAAGAGGTGAAAAACCTTTTTGCATCAAAGACCCTGTACGAAAAAATAAAGGATTTAAAAACAACTGGGCTTATTGAATCAGATGACGAAAAGGGTATAAAAAAATATGCCTGCCCTGTTGGTGTAATAGGTGCACTTGTACCATCCACAAACCCCACATCAACGGTAATTTATAAGTCACTTATTGCAATAAAAAGCGGCAATGCCATTGTGTTTTCGCCTCATCCGAAGGCACTTAACTGTATTTTGGAAACTGTAAAGATACTGTACAGGGCAGGTACAGAGGCAGGCTTGCCCGGAGGTGCAATAGGTTGCATAACCATACCTACAATTCAGGCAACGGATGAGCTTATGAAGCATAAATATACAAACCTCATTCTTGCAACAGGCGGTCCCGGTATGGTAAAGGCGGCATATTCTTCAGGCACACCAGCCATTGGTGTAGGTGCAGGTAACGGACCTGCTTTTATAGATAAATCTGCCGATGTTGACAAGGCAGTTGAGCGTATAATTGCATCAAAAACCTTTGATAACGGCACAATTTGTGCATCAGAACAATCAATAGTAATTGAAAAGGCAATGGAAGATGCAGTTGTAAAGGCTCTTTTAAAACACGGTGCATATATTATGGATGAGGATGAGTCGTCAAAGGTTGCAAAAATACTTTTTAAAAATGGCAAAATGAATGCACAGATAGTAGGCAAAACCGCATACTACGTCGCAAAACAGGCAGGCATAAAAGTTGACGAGGGTGTGCGTGTACTTGTTGCAAGGGAAAAGGGTGTAGGTATAAATGCCCCATATTCACAGGAAAAATTAACACCTGTCCTTGCACTTTATGTAGAGGAAAATGTTGATAAGGCTCTGGAAAAATGTGTTGACATTCTGCGTTTTGAAGGTGCAGGTCACAGCTTTATGATGCATTGTACCGATGCAGAACTTGTAAACCGCTTTGCCATGGTAATACCTGCATCAAGAATTATAGTAAATTCATACGGCTCTTTGGGCGGTGTAGGTGCAACTACAAATCTTTTTCCTGCACTTACTCTTGGGTGCGGCTCTGAAGGCGGAGGCTCAAGCTCCAACAACATAGGCCCTCTTGACCTTATAAATGTAAAAAGAGTAGCTTTCGGCACAAGAGAGCTTTCAGAAATACAAAAACAAAAAAGCGAAGTAACACCTGATATGATTGAGTATATTGTAAATGCAGTAATGAAAAAACTGATTTAAACGGAGGTATAAAAAATGGCTAATACAAATTCACTTGGTATGGTAGAAACAAAAGGACTTGTTGGTGCAATAGAGGCGGCAGATGCTATGGTAAAAGCGGCAAATGTAACGCTTGTAGGTAAAGAGCATATAGGAAGCGGACTTGTAACAGTAATGGTGCGTGGTGATGTGGGTGCGGTAAAGGCGGCAACAGATGCAGGTGCATCAGCGGCAGAAAGAGTAGGCGAGCTTATTGCAGTACACGTTATACCACGTCCACACACAGAGGTAGATAACATTTTGCCACACTCTTCAAAATAACAGGTGGCTTATATGGAATATAATGAAGAAAATATAAGAAAAATAGTGGAAGAAGTTGTAAGTTCAGGAAGCTACAATACGGTTTTTGGCGGTGTTTTAACAAATAAGCCCGAGCATATGACTCACCTTCGTGGAAATACACTTGTTTTTAAAGACCACCCTGTTATAAAATACCGTGGTGCACTTGACTATCTTGAGTCAAAAATAATATGTGCCCAGATAACCGCAGAAAAAGAGGGCTTTGGTGACATAGTTTCAGACCTTGAGGAAATTATAGGTCTTGTACGCAGGTTAATACGTGTGCAGATAACGGGTGAGCCTGTTGGTGACTATAAGCTTGTGGGACTTTCATGGGCAGAGCTTCGTGAACATTCACATCATTCCACAAAATATTACGGTGTAAGCCACTTTCTGCCGTCATATAAGTATGGTGAAATTGTCGCAAAGCTTAATGAACTTCGCACGCTTACCCGTAAAACAGAGCTTGTGGCATACGATGCTTTTAAGGATGAAAACAAAAACGTAAGCCGTGACGATATTATAAAGGCACTTAACAGAATGTCATCGGCTTTCTGGATTATGATGTGTAAACATATAGCCGAAAAGAGTTGATATGAAATAGAAACTTTAATAGATAAAATAACAGATGAAATAAAGAAAAGGGCAGGAGTAATGGTAGAGGCATCGGGCAGACACGTGCATCTTTCAAAAGAGGATGCAGACATTTTGTTCGGCACAAACTATCAGTTTCAGATTTTAAAAGAGCTTTCACAGCCCGGGCAGTATGCGTATAAAGAGCGTGTTGACCTTCACGGACCAAAGGGTACTATGAAAAATGTTGCAATTTTAGGACCATGCCGAAGCACAACTCAGGTAGAACTTTCAATGACCGATGCCCGTGCTATAGGTATTGACGCACCTGTACGTTTAAGCGGTGATGTTAAAAATTCACCCGGTTGCAAAATAACCGCAGGTGACAAAGCAATTGAAATAGACGAGGGTGTTATAATTGCCAAAAGGCATATTCATGTAACCCCTGAGGATGCCGTACGGTTTAATATAAAAAACAATGAGGTTTTAAAAATAAAGGTTTTTGGTGAGCGTCCGCTTATATTCGACGATACTGTTGCAAGAATAAGCGAAAAGTTTTCAACCTCGGTGCATATTGATTATGACGAGGCAAATGCCTGTGGCTTTAAAAACGGAAACGTGGGCATAATAGTGCAATGATAAGGGTTGCTGTTGTAGGAGGCACAAATTACCTTTCATACCCCCTTGAGCTTGTTTCTGAATATGAGGATTATGACGTTCTTTTATTTTCATATATGCCCTTAAAAACCCTTGGGGAATGTGCACTTGGAATAAACGAGCATTTGTGCAGGGCGTTTTTTGAAAATAAGCCTGTATACGTGTTGAGTGATGGGTTGCAGTATAAAAAAATATGTGATAAAATTATTCATCAGATGTACTGTACCTATGCACAACGTCTTAAAAATTTCGGTGTTAAATTTATAAATTCAACAGAGGAAATAAAATTATGATAATAGGTACTGTAAAGGGAAGTGTGTGGGCAACAAAAAAGGATGAGCGGTTAAACGGCAGTAAGCTTATGCTTGTCAAAACAGAAAAAAGCCTTGTTGTTGCAACAGATGAAGTGGGCGCAGGTGTAGGTGACAGAGTTTTACTCAGCTTTGGCAGTTCTGCACACATCAGTAAAAATGCACCTGTAGATACGGCAATAGTGGGCATAATAGATTCACTTGAAAGTGAGGAATTAATTTGAGTGTAGACAAAATAATAATTTATATAATGGTGGCATTTGCAGTTTTAGGGGCAGTTGACCGTATAATCGGCAACAAATTCGGACTTGGCGAAAAGTTTGAAGAGGGTATTATGGCAATAGGTGCTCTTGCACTTTCAATGGTTGGTATTATTGCCCTTGCACCTGTAATTGCAAATTTGCTGAAGCCTGTTGTAGTACCTGTTTTTAATTTTCTCGGTGCAGACCCTGCTATGTTTGCAGGTATGATACTTGCAAACGATATGGGCGGTGCACCTCTTGCAAAGGAGCTTGCAGGTTCCCTTCAGGCAGGGCAATTCGGCGGACTTATAGTAGGTGCTATGATGGGTGTTACAATTGTCTTTACAATTCCCATAGCACTTGGCATTATAAAGGAGGAAGACCGCAAATACCTTGCAACAGGTGTGCTTGCAGGTGTTATCACCATTCCCATAGGTTCTTTCGTAGCGGGGCTTGTGGCAGGTTTTCCCTTTATGATGGTTATAAGAAACCTCGTACCCATAATCATTATAGCAGCACTTATCGCACTTGGTCTGTGGAAATTTGAAAACGCACTTATAAAAGGCTTTACTTGGTTCGGTAAATTTATTATAGCCGTAATTACAGTAGGTCTTGTGGCAGGGATAGTGGAGTCACTTACAGGCTTTGTGGTTATACCGGGTATGAATCCACTTTCTGAAGGCTTTGAAATTGTAGCGGATATAGCAATAGTTTTAGCAGGTGCATTTCCACTTGTATATGTAATTACAAGGGTGTTTAACAAGCCTCTTTTAAAGCTTGGTAAGCTTGTTGGTATGAACGATGTTGCGGCGGCAGGTCTTGTTGCAACACTTGCCAATTCCATACCTACATTTGGTATGATAAAGGATATGGATAACAAGGGTAAAATAGTAAATTTTGCCTTTGCAGTTTCCGCCGCCTTTGTGTTTGGTGACCACCTTGGCTTTACTGCAGGCTTTGATTCTACAATGCTTGTACCTGTAATAGTGGGCAAGCTTGTTTCGGGCGTAAGTGGGGTTGTACTAGCCTGCTTTATTGCAAATAAAACCTTAGCCGAAAGATAATAACCCGAACCCGCCTTAAACAGCGTAATTTCGGTATCTTCAGGCTTGTCATCTTCGCAAGGCGTCAGCCTTGCTTCATCTTCCGCGTCCAAATTTACTCGAAATTCCATCTGTTTAAGGTTATGGAATTTTCAAAGAGAGAATTTTTGGTTGCGTAAGGCAAAAACGCAGGTAATCCTTGATGGATTGCCGAGTATATTAACAAAACGAAAGCGGAAATTCACCTTTGAAAATCGAGGTTCGGATTATTCTCTTTCGGCTAAGGAGGATAATATATGAAAGTTTTGTTTGCTGCAGCTGAAGCTTCACCATTTATAAAGGTTGGTGGGCTTGGCGATGTTATGGGCGGTTTGCCCAAGGAGCTTGTCAGCAAGGGTATTGATGCAAGAGTTATTCTGCCGCTTTATTCTGCTATAAAGCCTGAACTCAGGGAAAAAATAAAATATGTAACCAATTGTTATGTAAATAACAGCTGGAGAAGCAGTTATTGCGGTATTTTTACTGCCGAACATGAAGGTGTTACTTATTATTTTATTGATAATGAACAGTATTTTAAAAGAGATGTTGTTTACGGTTCATATGATGATGGTGAAATCTTTGCATTTTTTTCACGTGCAGTTTTAGAGGTTTTACCTGTAATAGACTTTATTCCTGATATTATAAATGTAAATGACTGGCACACAGCTATGTTGCCTGTTTACCTTAATGCTTACTACAGACACAGAGATGAGTACAAGTTTATAAAGACTGTTCTTTCTATTCACAATATTGAATTTCAGGGTAAATATGACCCTTACATTTTAGGCGGACTTTTTGGTCTTGATGTTTGTCACAAGCCTGTTATGATGTATGACGGCGACGTCAATGTTTTAAAGGGCGGTATAGAATCTGCTGATATTGTTTCGACAGTAAGTAAAAACTATGTTAATGAAATACTTCAGCCTGAACATTCCTTTGGTTTGCACAACATATTGAATGCAAGACGAGGAAAGTTAAGAGGTATTATAAACGGACTTGATACAGAAGTGTTTAACCCTGAAACAGATAAAAGCATAAAGACAAATTACAGTATTTCAACACTTCGTAATAAAAAGCACAACAAGGTTGCGCTTCAGAAGAGTATGGCACTTGATACAGAGGCAGATGTACCTGTTATAGGTATGGTTACACGTCTTACAAAACAAAAGGGCTTTGACCTTTTCTATGATGTGATTGACCAGATTGCAGACCTGCCCGTACAGATTGTTGTACTTGGTACAGGTGCTACTGAATATGAAGATATGATGCGTGGCTGGGAACACAGACGTCATGACAAAGTACGAGGCATTATCAAGTTTTCATCAGAGATTGCTTCACAGATTTATGCAGGTGCCGATTTATTCCTGATGCCTTCAAAATCTGAACCTTGCGGTCTTTCACAGATGATTGCTATGCGTTATGGAACAATTCCGATTGTTCATACGGTTGGTGGTCTTGTGGATACTGTTGAGCCTTATAACCCACAGACAAAACAGGGTACAGGCATCACTTTCCAAAGCTACAATTCTTACGATATGCTTGATGCAATTAAACGTGCAGTTGACCTTTATTATGATAAGAAAAACTGGTTGCAGATTCGTAAAAATGCAATGAGCAAGGATGTTAGCTGGAATATACCGGCTGAAGAGTACATTGCAATGTACAACGAACTTGTTTAAGGAAATGTAAAAAATGCGCATACCGCAAAAAGAAGAATATCATATCGACTCCCCTGTGTAAGAGGGAACTGGCAAATCGAGGATTTGACTGAGGGGTTGTTATTGTAGAAAATCCTGACGGCTTTTCTTTTGGAATGTTCTTTTTGCTTTGAACAAACTTCACCTCTCGCTGTATAAAAATACAGCTTCGGGTAACCCTTCGGTTCAGTTTGTCCAATCTGCAACATTTTTTCCTGTTTCCTTGTTGGAAATGTGAAAAATGCGCATATCTTAATTATGTTTTGAAAGATAAATTACAATATAGGAGTGAAATTATGGCGAAAATTACAGCAAAAGAATTTAAAGAAAGAATTCAGAAATATATGGAGCTTAACTTTGGCAGCGACCTTGAAACAGGTAGTAAACGTCAGGTTTATCAGGCTGTTTTGGGTGTTACAAACAGTTTGCTTGCTGAAAAGAAGTACGAATACAACAAAAAGGTTAAGAAGCAGGAGGCTAAACAGGTTTACTATATGTCTATGGAATTCCTTGTAGGTACTTCACTTCGCAACAACCTATGGAATATGGGTATTGAAAAAGATGTTCGTGAAATGCTTCTTGCAAACGGCTTTGATATTGAAGAATTATACGAAATGGAACCTGACGCAGGCTTGGGCAACGGTGGTTTGGGCCGTCTTGCATCTTGTTATATGGATTCACTTACAAGTCTTGGCTATCCTGCAACAGGTTTTTCTATACGTTATGAATTTGGTATTTTCAAGCAGGTTATCGTTGATGGATGGCAGATGGAATTTCCGGATGACTGGATTGAAATGGGCGGTAACTGGTTGATTCCAAGACACGACGAGGCGGTAGAAGTACGCTTCTTTGGTGAGGTTAATGAAAACTGGACTGATAACGGGCTTACAACAGAACACGTTAATTATGTTCCCATTACTGCAACACCTTATGACCTTTTGATTTCAGGTTATGACACTGATGCAGTAAACACACTTCGTCTATGGGGTGCAAACAGCAAGCAGGGCTTTGATATGGACCTTTTTGCACAGGGTGAACACGGCAAGGCATCTGAAAAAGAAGCTATTGCAAGCTCTATTTCAAAGGTACTTTATCCTGCAGATGAACATTATAACGGTAAATCTCTTCGTGTTAAACAACAGTATTTCTTTGTAAGTGCATCGTTGCAGCAGATTACAAAGAAGCACTATGCAAAATACGGCACATTCGATAACCTTGCAGACAAGGTGGTTATTCACATTAACGATACTCATCCATCACTTTGTATCCCTGAACTTATGAGAATTCTTATGGATGATTACGGCTATGTATGGGATAAGTCGTGGGATATTTGTTGTAAAACTCTTGCTTATACTAACCACACGGTTATGAGCGAGGCTTTGGAAAAATGGCCTGTTGACCTTATAAAGTCACACCTTCCTCGAATTTACACAATTATTGAGGAAATAAACAGACGTTTCTGTACAATGATTTTTGAAAAGTTCAACAATTTTGCAGGTGCTCTTAACCAGATGTCAATTATTTCTGACGGTATGGTTAAAATGGCAAACCTTTGTATGGCTTGTTGTTACAGTGTAAACGGTGTTTCAAAGCTTCATTCTGAAATTCTTAAGGATGATACTTTCAAGGAATTCCATCAGGTATTCCCCGATAAGCTTACAAATGTAACAAACGGTATTGCACACAGAAGATGGCTTTGTCAGTCTAACCCGCTTTTGATGGCACTTTTGGAAGAAAAAATAGGAAAAGGCTTTGAAAAGGACCTTCCGCAGATTGCAAAATTCAATGAATTTGCAGATGACCCTGAAGTTTTGGAAAAACTTCGTGAAATTAAATATGCAAACAAAAAACGCCTTGCAGACTACATTGCAAAGGCTAACGGTATTACTGTAAACTGTGATTCTATTTTTGATATTCAGGTAAAACGTCTTCACGAATATAAACGCCAGATGCTTAATGTTCTTCACATTATTTATATGTACAGAAAGATTAAGTTTGAAGGTTTAAAGCCACAACCAAAGACATTTATATTTGCAGCAAAGGCTTCAAAGGGTTACTATATGGCAAAGGAAACAATCCGTATGATTTGTGCCCTTTCCGATATGATTGAAAAAGACCCTGATGTACGTGACTATATTAAGGTTGTATTTATTGCAGACTACCGTGTGTCTCTTGCTGAAATTATTATCCCTGCTGCGGATATTTCCGAACAGATTTCTCAGGCAGGTAAGGAAGCATCAGGTACAGGTAACATGAAGCTTATGATTAACGGTGCCGTAACTTGCGGTACTATGGACGGTGCAAATGTGGAAATTTTTGAATCTGTAGGTCCTGAAAACATTTTCATTTTCGGTCTTACAACACCACAGGTTAACGAGCTTTATGAAAAAGGATACAATCCACGCACCTATTATGATTCAAACAAAGACATCCGTGACGTTATGGAATTTATTAAAAACGGCGGTATCAACGGGCAGAAGTTTGATGCTATATATGATAGCTTGATGAACAAAGACCCTTATATGTGCTTTGCTGATTTTGCTTCATATTGCGAAATTCATAATGAAATTGACAGAGTTTATGCAGATAAAGATGCATTTACAAAGATGTCACTTAAAAACATTGCAAATGCAGGTATGTTTGCTGCAGACCGTAGTGTAACGGATTATGCGGAAAATATATGGCACACAAAGCCTGTAAAATAATTGATTTTTAAAGTACAAGGTAGAAATTTACCTTGTACTTTTCAGCGTGTCGATAAACCTATCGACACGCTGACAGATTGCGAAAAAGGAAGGTATATTTTGTCAATTTGAATTCGTCGGCGTACAAGGGTACGGTAGAGTTCAAATTGGCAAAAAGCAAATAACCGCAAGGAAAATTCGATGTTTTCCTTGCGGTTTTATAGTTGTTTTTATTTTTCGGCAAGAGTAAACCCTTGCCCTACATTCAAACATAATTATTAAGTCATT